>JAIOZL010000081.1 GCA_021740645.1 Bacteroidales bacterium | reverse complement strand
AACAATATAAATAGTTTCTTTTTCATTTCAAGTATTTTTCAGGTTATAAAAATCAACTGTTGTACATTAATACTTGATTCTGTAAGTCACATAAGCATTTTTTGAATGGGTTTCTGAAGACGTTCTGGCGGCGCGGGAAAGATCAAAATCTACCCTGTTATAGTTGTGACTCTGTCCTGATCCAATTCCGGTACTTTTATACACCCAGGTTTGCTTAAAAGGTCCGGTTGACGCCCCGTGAATGGCCGCATAAGTATCAAAATCCCCGATTACTCCGGTTACGTTCTGCATAGCATCCATCTGGTAAGTGCCCACACTATTTCCAACGGCTCCTCCGGCAAGTCTGCTGATTCTTGTTGCAGAATCAGGATCGGCAAAGTCATCATCGCTTGTACCATTTACTCCTCTAAGTGATACTCCACGCAGATCAGGAACATTGAATGTGCCTGCCGATGAACTCCCCCAGTTGGTACCTATCACATTGTAGAGGGTCATATATTCGGACTGGTTGTACTCGGAGCCATCGCAGAGCAGCCATCCGACCGGAATTTTATCCTCAGCTCCGGCAAAAGGGATAATGGCTCCTGCCGGAAATTCAATATGAGCCGAGAGAGCCACTTTGGCAACCTCTGCCACAGGAACACCCAGAATCGCAGATTCGCTCAGGACATTCCCACCATCTTCAGAAACTCTTAAAACGGTTTCATTTAAAGCGGTTGAATCGGTATTTAGGAAGAGTGAAGAAGAGTATGATTGCTCACTCGCTCCCTGACCCACAACAATGGTAAATGCACCGAAATCATTTGTAGTGACCGCATGGGTTTCTGAGTAAACAGTTACATCATTTTGTATTAATTCCGCAACCAGGTTGATATTCTCATTGTCTCTCAATGATCCGTCGGCATTGCGTAAAACGGCCTGGTAGGTAAATCCTGATTGGGCAAGAAGTGACCCTGAAATCATCATACTGATGATAACAAATAGAAATATTTTTTTCATCATCGCATTGTTTATTATCTACGTAAAATATACATCTACTAATAGCAAAAAATACGATTCTGTCAAGGACAGAATGATGAGAGGATAATAAGATTAAAATTAAAGCAAATTTTTGTATAAGTCAATTAAATTATGATATTTTACCTATTTCCTTTCATAGAAGACGCCCTCCCAGAGGTTGAAAAACCGGAGGTATTGACCACCCTTCTCCGGTTTGCAGTGAGCAGGCGGTTTTCATAAGAATCAGCAAATCACTTATTATTGATATAGAAATACTTACATTAGCTTCGCTGAGCTCACCGCCAGGGCGGATCGGTTCCGGTATAGGGAGCTCAGTCATTTCCGGATTGGGTGGTCATTGAGTTCCGGAATTCGGTGCTCAGTGACTCGGGAATTTTCATCAGGACATCAAAAAGAAGAAGTTATTAAACTACATCAACAAGGTAAATCAATAAGAGAGATTGAAACATTGACTGAAATTCCAAAATCTAATATTGGAAGATGGATTAAGAAATATAAAGAGACAACAAAGAATTAGGTGTCCCAGTGTCCCACTAGTAGGAAATAGGACAGCGGGACAAGTAAAATACAATGTGAAGTCAGGAAATTCTTGTCTTTTAAAATGAAAAGTCAAGAAAAGACAGGAAAAAGACAGGAAAAAGTCAGAATAATAACAGAAACGGAATAGAGTTTTTTGTAATTATATCATTATTTCATTTGCTTAAGTCAAGAAAAAATACAATTAAGTATATAAATAATTTTAATAAAACAGAATTTAATCCCCAAGAACCACATTATAATGATAAAATTATTATAGAATTTATATGTAAATTTGCTATTAATCCTAATATAATACTCTTCTTTAACTCAATAACAAAAAAGTTCATAACTTAACCAATTAATTATTAAAAGTACTTTAATACAAATAGTATGGAAAAACCATTTATCATAATTCTAATTGCAATATCAGGGATTATAATTTTCTTATTAATATTAAACATTTCCACTTTAGTTAAAGTTACAAGATTAACAAAGAGTAACGAAAAAAGGACAATTGCTGATGAAAGATATCATGAATTAAATAATAAATTTCAATTATTAACAGTTGTTTCTTCAATACTACTTTTAATAGGTGGTTTTTTGGGCTATGATTCTATTAATTCAATCAATGAAAACTATGAAAAGCAGATTAATAACTATAAAAAGCAGATTGAAAAAGATTCTACAATAGTTGATAACTATAGAGTTATATTAGGCGAATTAGATAATTTTAAGGAAAGTATTAATGATTCTTTAAATCTCAATTATGAAGAAATTAAGGATATCAAAGAAAAATTACGGGAATTACAGAATGATTATCGACTAAATGCAAAAACCTATTTTATAAAGGAGATTAAAATTCCTGAAGATTTGATAAAAGATAATAGGATTATCAAAAGGGTATATTTCAAAGAACTAAAAACTCTAAACAATAAAATCCCAAGTAAATTCAAGGATGTTCCGTATGTATCTATTATTGAATTAGGAGAAGGTTTTATTACCATTAAAAAAATTACCCAAGAGTATTTTGAGTATGCTTTTAGTGGGACAATTGAACTAACAGATCAAGAACTAATTGAACTCCTAAAAAAAGCAAAACCAGATGGGTTCCTTCCTCCAAATGAACTTGATGCTGATAGATTTGATTTAATTATTATTGAGGGAGGCAGATAATATTATTAAACCCAGAAAAACTTTAAGTTTGTTATTTAATCTCAGATTAAATCAATAAACTTATCCCCCCTAGCGTCCCCTTAAAAGTTAAAACCCCTGTAATTAATTAAATTACAGGGGTTTATTATTAGTAATTGTGGGCCCACCTGGGCTCGAACCAGGGACCCTCCCGACAAGGATTGTCGGGATACTCTAACCAGCTGAGCTATTTTTTAGACTTAGCTATAATTGTTTCAATTCTGGTACGATTTTTCCACTTTTTGATTTGGCGTTCCCGGGCGTATGCTTCTGTTTTGGAATTAAAAGCTTCAGAATATACTATAGTCCAATCATTTTGTTTGCCAGTAAATCCCTTATGATTAGCGTTATGCTTGACTAATCTATCTGATAAATTTGCTGTATGTCCGATATAATATTTGTCGGCAGAAAAGGAGTATAGAATATATAAGTAGTATTTCATAGGTATAAAAAAAGGGTTGCGTTTTCGCAACCCTTGTGGGCCCACCTGGGCTCGAACCAGGGACACCCTGATTATGAGTCAGGTACTCTAACCAGCTGAGCTATGGGCCCTAAAATTTTAATTGCTTAGGAGCAATGTGCTGGTAATATAATACTTTTTCAACGAACTAAGGGACACTCCCGACATTCTATGTCGGGATACTCTAACCAGCTGAGCTATGGGCCCTAAAATTTTAATTGCTTAGGAGCAATGTGCTGGTAATATAATACTTTTTCAACGAACTAAGGGACACTCCCGACATTCTATGTCGGGGTACTCTAACCAGCTGAGCTATGGGCCCTAAAATTTTAATTGCTTAGGAGCAATGTGCTGGTAATATAATACTTTTTCAACGAACTAAGGGACACTCCCGACATTCTATGTCGGGATACTCAAACCAGCTGAGCTATGGGCCCTAAAATTAGGACTGCAATATTAATGATTAGTAGCGAAAATACCAACATTTCCCCGAAAAAATATTTTTTCCCCCAACACCAGCCCCAAAGGGGCGAAATCACCTACCTTGGGCAACGCCCAAGGAATACATCTCAACCTCCCCCTTATTCACCCGATACTCCTTCCCCCGAATTAAAAATAACATATCGGGTCCGGATTCATTAATCACTTCAACCGATGAATTCAAAATTTTTATTTTTAAGGTGTTCTCTCTGAAGACAATACGAAAGGATAAGGACTCCCATTTTTCCGGAACCGAAGGATTCAGATGAAGAAAATGATCCACAATTCGTAAGCCCCCAAATCCATAAACCACCGACATCCAGGTACCGCCCATACTTGTGATGTGAAGGCCTTCATCTACTTCATGATTGTAGTCGTCGATATCCAGTCGGGATGTACGCAGGTAAAAATTATAAGACTGATCTTTATATCCGATTTTAGAAGCCAGGATCGAATGAATACAAGGCGAAAGACTAGATTCATGAACAGTTCTGGGTTCATAATAGTCGTAATTACGTTTTATTGTTTCGAGATCAAACTCTTCTTCAAAAGTATATATTCCCTGCAATACATCTGCTTGTTTTATAAATGGAGATCGTAAAATTCTGTCCCACGACCAATTCTGATTTAAGGGCTTATCGGATTCTTTTAATTCGCTAACTTTCATCTGATCTTTATCCAGATAGCCATCCTGCTGAAGAAAAACTTTCAAATTATCGGAATAAGGAAAGTACATACTTTCTACTATATCTTTCCATTCTTTTATTTCTTTTTCATAATTGAACTTTGTCTCATCTACAATACGGGCATAGTCTGCAGGATGTTCATCCATAACATAATTGAGGGCATCCATACTATATTCCAGTGTCCAAACGGCCATTTTATTGCTGTACCAGTTGTTGTTTACGTTGTTTTCGTATTCATTTGGACCGGTTACGCCCAGCATAACGTATTTTCCTTTTACATCGGACCAGTTCACTCTTTGTCGCCAAAAACGCGAAATAGCAATCAGGACTTCAAGACCATATTCAGCGAGATAAGCCTTATCGTTGGTATAACGGATGTAATTAAAGATCGCAAAAGCGATGGCCCCATTACGATGAATCTCTTCGAAGGTTATTTCCCATTCGTTGTGACATTCTTCTCCATTCATGGTTACCATGGGGTATAAGGCTGCTCCTGAGTGGAAGCCCAGCTTTTTACCATTTTCAATGGCTTTCTGCAGATGTTTGTGTCTGTATATTAATAGGTTGCGGCTAACTTCCTGTGGAGCCGTGCTTAGGTAAAAGGGGATTAAGAATGCTTCAGTATCCCAATAAGTACTTCCCCCGTATTTTTCACCGGTAAAACCTTTGGGACCAATATTCAATCGCTCATCTTGTCCGGTATAGGTTTGGTTAAGGTGAAAAATGTTGAAACGGATACCTTGTTGCGCGGCATCATCGCCCTTTATTATTATATCGGAATGGGCCCATTTAGTATCCCAGAGGGAGGCATGGTCTTCAAACAAATTATTGAAACCTCTTTCTTTTGCTTCTTCAACAATACTCTTTCCATTTTGAATCAATTTTTTTGTGGAATGATTCATGGAATTCAAAACCGAAACATACTTTTTAATGCTTACTGTATCATTTTCAGATATTTGCAGGTTTATTTTGTTGCCAACAAGTTTATCTGACTGAATTATTTCTGAAGAGAACTCAGTAGGAGAGCCGTTCTTTTCAATGCTATAATTCATTGACAGACATACTTCAAAACCCGACTTTTTGGTTTTCGAGTGAAGACAGGCATAACCGTTCTCCGCCTTCAAATTTAAAATATCCCAAAAGATTTCATTATAATTTGAATCCTTATTTTTTACATCACCATCGAGGTAGGGAGTAAAAGAGAGGTTCCCACTAAAGTTTACCGAGGATATGCTATAATGTATGGCGCCCATTTCATCATTTGCAATGCTTAAAAAGCGTTTAGCTACAACCTTTATTTCTTTACCTCCGGAGAGAATTGCGGTAAACTTTCTGAGAAGAAAACCCTGTTTCATATTCAGTTCGCGGGTAAAATCTTTCAGCTTGCATTTTGCAAGATCCAATGATTCCCCGTCTATCTCAATGTTGATACCGATCCAGTTCGGAGCGTTCAGAACTTTGGCAAAGTATTCGGGATAACCATTTTTCCACCAGCCTACGCGGGTTTTATCGGGATAATAAACCCCGGCAATATAGTTTCCCTGAAAGGTTTTTCCTGAATACGCTTCTTCAAAATTAGCCCGCTGTCCCATTCGCCCATTTCCAAGGCTGAACAGACTTTCGGAGGCTTCCTGCATTTCGGGATTAAAACCTTCTTCTATTACTTTCCATTCATCAACTTTATAATATCTGTTATTCATGGATATTGTCTTAAATTTTTTATTGAATGAAGTTTACACTGCATTCATTATATTTTATTTGCCGGTTTTCCCGACACATCATTTACAAAAACCACCAGAAGGGCAGCTATAATCATGGAGACGCCTCCTGCCAGTAATGCATAAATACTTTCTTCATTAAATAATTCTTTAACCATAAAGCCCAGTATGGTTGCCGCCAATATCTGAGGAATGACAATGAAAAAATTAAATATCCCCATATAAACGCCCATTTTATTCTGAGGAAGCGATCCGGTTAACATGGCATAAGGCATAGCCAAAATCGACGCCCAGGCAAAACCAATTCCTATCATGGAATAGATCAGATGATCAGGATTTTTAAGAAAAAATATTGATCCGAGGCCGATTCCACCCGCAACCAAAGCTATCATATGGGTTATTTTTCTGTTCGTTTTTCTGGCAATGAAAGGCAGGACGATCAGACCGAAACCGGCCGCAAATAAATTATACCATCCGAACATTCCGCTTACCAGATTAGCTCCTTCATTGTATGCTGCTGAAGTAGTATCAACCGTTAGGTATAAGTGCTTCGTAACAGCTGAAGTAGTATAAATCCACATGGAAAAGAGGGCAAACCACGAAAAAAATTGCACCATGGCCAATTGTTTCATTGTGGCGGGCATATCGTATAAGTCGGTGATAATGCTTACCAGACCATTTTTTCTTTTCCCGGTACTTACAAAAAGAGCGGTTAAGAGCTGCAGTACACCGAAGGTTCCCACACCAAAAGCCAGAACGTATAGTTCTTTTTCCAACTTAAAATGATAGATAGGATAAACAGCAAGCGAACCAATGAGGGTCCAGATAATTCCAGCCCGAAGATATTTCCCCACGGGTTTTTCTTTAACTTCTTCAGCCGTTTTGTTTGAAGCCATGTTCTCTTCAAATGAAGCCATTTGTTCAGGAGAGTATTCTTTGGATGAAACCACGGTCCACAGTACGGCCGCCAAAAATACAGCTCCACCTATATAAAAGGAGAATTTTACGGTTGGAGGAATTTCGCCAGCAGCAGCTTCATTAGAAATATCGAGAAAATTGGCCATCATATAGGGCAGCCAGCTGGCCACAAAAGCACCAATTCCAATGAAAAAACTTTGCATGGTAAAGCCGAGAGTACGCTGTTCTTCCGGGAGCATGTCGCCCACATAAGCCCTAAAGGGTTCCATGGAAATATTAATGGAAGCATCCATTATCCAAAGCATCCCTGCTGCCATCCACAAACTTGGACTATTAGGCATAAGAATAAGAGATAAGGAAGCCAGTATAGCTCCAATAAGGAAATACGGACGCCTTCTGCCCAGTCTGTTCCAGGTATTATCGCTTAAATGTCCGATAATAGGCTGCATAATCAGTCCGGTAACGGGTGCGGCAATCCACAAAATGGGGATTTGATCAATTTCGGCACCGAGGGTTTGAAAAATACGGCTTACATTCCCGTTTTGCAATCCGAATCCGAATTGTATTCCGAGAAATCCAAAACTCATATTCCAGATCTGCCAGAAGGATAACTTAGGCTTTTTCATTGTTAAGATAATTAAGTTTCAAACAAAAATTTGTTTAAACAATTATATACATCTCGCATTGGAACATTAGTATAATGTCTCCACACAAGCAGAACAATAAAAGAGATCTGAAAAATTATTTATCGGGAAAGATGTCGTTCAGCTATCAAAAATATGAAAATTTAGATATAGAATCCAAATAATTAGCAATAATAAATATGATGGATGCAAGGCGGATTGGATAAAAGGTAGATTTCAATCGTTTGCGGAGGGGCAAATTTTTTTGTAGGGCCGGTTTTTTGTAGGGCCGTTGC
>JAIOZL010000041.1 GCA_021740645.1 Bacteroidales bacterium | reverse complement strand
TATTTTAATGAATTTTGTTATCGGATTAACCGCTCACAAAACAAAGAAACTATCTTTAATAATTTGATCAGAAGAATGGTTGCTGCCGACAATATTACGCATCAGCAATTAATAAGCAGCTAAATGATGACCTCTAAAAAAAGTACTATTTTTGCAAAAGTTAAGCATACTTAATTATGAATTTTTAGCATTTGAGAGAGAATGAAAAGCAAAGTTGAAAGTCCCTGTATCAATGTTTGTAAATATGACGAAGATCACGTGTGTATGGGCTGCCACAGGACAATGACAGAAATTACCCAATGGTTATTTATGAACGATGAACAAAAAGAACAGTCAATTAAGGACGCAAAAATTCGTAAAAACACACCAAGAAAAGGTGAAAATGATTACGACTATTATGTATAACGATGTCGGTAAGCACAGAAGATTTTATTAAAAGTATTTATCAGCTTAAGCATGATTATCAGCAAAGGACGAACAGCTCAAACATAGCTGAACGGCTAAACATATCGAGGTCTGCGGTAACTGACATGGCCAGGAAGCTGAGCACCAAAGGGCTGGTCAGGTACCAGAAATACAAAGAAGTTTTGCTAACCGAAAGTGGAAATAAGTTAGCCCTTTCAATTATCAGAAGGCATCGTTTGTGGGAGACCTTTCTTTCGGAAGTTTTAAATTTACAACCAAATGAGATACATAATGAGGCTGAAATGCTGGAACATCAAACTTCCGATAAACTGGCTTCGAAGCTTGAAGAGCATCTTGGATATCCACAATTTGATCCTCATGGAGATCCTATACCTGATCCCAATGGTAATTTGCCGGATATGGATTTTTACACCTTACACCAGGCTGAATTTAATAAGACCTATCGAATAGCCAGGATTCAAAATATCTCCGAAGAGCTTGTAACGTTTTTTACGAACAACGGGATTGCCCTTAATAATTTGATTTTGGTGGAAGAATATTATGATACCGAAAAATTATTCTCAGTTATCATCAATGACAAAAAACTACTTTTAGACAAGCATATTGCAAAATTCATTTTCATTAAAGAAATCAGCTAATATTATGGAATATGATTTTTCAACAGTAATGTTCGCTTTTGCCCTGACCCTTTTTGCCGGTCTATCCACCGGTATTGGAAGCGCTATTGCGTTTTTTGCCAAAACTACAAATACCAAATTTTTATCCGTAGCACTTGGTTTTTCAGCTGGGGTTATGATCTACGTTTCCTTCGTTGAGATCATTGTTAAAGCCCGTGATGTGCTCATTGCTGATTTAGGAGTTAGAGGCGGACATTGGGTAACTACTGCAGCTTTTTTTGGTGGGTTGTTTTTTATTGCCGTGATTGATAAAATGGTGCCATCGGGAGAAAACCCGCATGAGGTAAAACGGATTGAGGACATGGGTGAAGAGAATCCTAAAAAAAATAAAAAACTCATGCGTATGGGGCTTTTCACTGCCCTGGCAATTGCTATTCATAATTTCCCGGAGGGACTGGCTACCTTCACTGCTGCACTTAATGAACCAAGTTTGGGAATTGCCATTGCCGTGGCCATTGCTATTCACAATATCCCTGAGGGAATTGCAGTATCTGTGCCTGTATATTATGCCACAAACAGTAAATCAAAGGCGTTCTGGCTTTCATTTATTTCCGGTCTTGCTGAGCCGGTCGGTGCTTTGGCAGGATACCTGATATTAATGCCTTTTATGAGCCCAGTTTTATTCGGAGTTTTATTTGCCGGTGTAGCTGGCATAATGGTATTTATTTCACTGGATGAACTTTTACCCTCTGCCCGTGAATATGGTGAACACCATTTATCTATTTATGGTTTAATAGCTGGTATGGTTGTAATGGCTATCAGTTTGTTACTATTTATCTAAAAAAATTATTGGATGAAAAAATTATTTACAACTTTTATCGGAATACTATCAGTTTTATATTTATTTGCACAGGAAACCACTCCTCCTCAGCCACCTCCGGATATCCGGCCAATGATTACAGACCGGCCTGACCAAACGGAGTCATCCATAAACATTCCTAAATACTCCCTTCAAATTGAATCAGGAATTGTGTTTGAAAGTGAAAAAGCAGCTTCCTACGACACGGAGAACTGGGGAATAGGTACTACACTTATCAGGTATGGCCTATTCAAAACGCTTGAACTTCGCCTGGCCACCTACTATCAAACATCAAAATCGCATTTTAATGAAATTGATTCTGATTCAATCTTACAGGGTTTTGGCCCTTTGGTAGCAGGATTTAAAGTTTTTGTTGTCAGAGAAAAAGGCCTGCGCCCTCAAATTTCGATACTTGCTGACATGACGCTAAGACACCTGGGCAACGAAACCATCAGGCCTACCTACAGTTACCCAACTGCTAAAATTTTGGCAAGCCATACGCTGAGCCCGAAATGGAATATAGGTTATAATGCAGGGTTCGGGTATAATGGCGAAAAACCTGATGGCTTCTTTATTTATTCTTTTACCACAGGCTATAGTGTTTCTTCGAATTTAGGAACATTCATTGAAATATATGGAAACTTTGATCATGGAGATAATCCAAATCATAAAGTCGACGCAGGTTTTACATACCTGGTAAAAGACAACTTTCAACTTGATCTCTCGTTTGGAATCGGCCTGAATGCTAACATTACCAAAAGTTTTATTAGCACAGGGTTTTCGTGGAGAATATAATTTATTATTCGAGATTTTTAAGCATTTCCGATTTTAGATAATAAACTCCATGGGTAACTACGAATGCATTTTCAGGTAAAGGTTTTTCAAGTTTTACCTGTACATAATCGTCCTCAACTAATCCTGTTTCTAAATAAAACCGAAAAAATTCGTACGTATCATTCTCGTTCGGGCCTAAAGTATAGAAACTGTATTTTGAAGTATCATTTTCAATTATAATAGCAGTTTCAGGCAACGCATCCATAACCGACTCCCCGGTATGAATAACAGAACTTACAAACATTCCCGGGATCAGGTCCGGGATATCATTTGTTATCTCTACCATCACGTTGATTACCCGGCCCGCATCTTCTACCGATACTCCCACATATTTTACTTTTGCTTCATATTCCTTGTTCACCGATGACGTAAGCTGAAATGTTACGCGCTGCCCGGTTTTAATATATTGAATATCCTTTTCAAATACATTCAGTTGTACGATCGGGTTCGACAGGTCATTTATTTGACAAAATGCCTGATTTACATCTAGATATTCACCCATTTTTACAAAAATACGATCAACGGTCCCACCGATAGGACTGAGAATACTTACTTCCGATTTGATCATCCCATTTTGCACTTTTTCTTCACTTATAGAGAGCATTTTCAATTTAGCTTTGCTTGCTTCAAAATTGGCCCTGGCAATACTAAATTCTGCCTGTGCTTGCTGAAATTCTTTATCCGATTTTACCTGCTGCTCCCAAAGCTCTCTTTGCCGGTTGAAGTCCATTGTTTTCATATCAAGTTCAGCTTTATTTATAAGGTATTGCTGCTGTATATTAATAAATTCAGGATTTGAGTAGGTAGCTAAAACATCTCCTTTGTTAACCTTTTGCCCTCTTGCAATTTTAAAGGACTGCAAGGTACCACCCATTAACACAGAAACATCAGCCATTTTTTCCGGGAGTAAAACTACCTGCCCGCGTGCACTGATATCTTTCGATAAAGTCTTTTGCTCAATGTGTCCTAGGGTAATATGGTTTTTATCCATCACACTTTTGGAAAAGCTAATTGTATTCGCATTTTCCGACAAAGTATCTTTTGTTTCAATCTGTTCAGGCTGACTGCATGAATACGCCAGGAGCGTAATTAATCCGATAAATATTATTCTTTTTTCCATATCTAATTTATTTGGCTAATAAATATTCCAGTTCAACAATTGTTTGATTATACCTGCTGATTGCAGCTAAATAATCCATCTTAATTTCATAAGCAATAGCAAGACTTCGCGCATATTCATGATATCCGATATCCCCTGACCCAAAACTAATTTGTGCGTTATTGATCACCAGTTCGGCCTGTTCAAGTGCACCCTGTTCATAATAGGCAATCGTCTCTTTAAGGCTATTGTATGCCTTCCTTTGCAAATCTATTTCTCTTCTTAAATATTCTGTTAATATTTCCACTGAATATTCGTTGATCTCCTTTTCAATCTTTAAGGACTTTGTTTTTGCGGAGTTCGACCAAAACCACAAAGGCAGGGTAGCCCCAAGCTGAAACCCCTCAAAACCTTTGGATTGGTCAATGCTCTGACTAAAGTACCCCACATACATGTCGGGATAATTTTGAGATTGTTGTTGCCTTATTTCTTTATCTTTTACCTCTGAAAGTTGCTGATAATATTCCATCATGCTATTTGAATATGGACTAAGTGAATCCTTAAAATATTCAGGAGCCTGGTAAACCACTATCCTTGGCTCAGGCAGAATTTCAGCATTGAGGTTTAACAACTGACTCAAATCATTTCGTTTTGTCTCGGTCTCTAATTTACATTCAATATAAGCCTGGTGGATCTTAGAAAGTTCAGTTTGGGTTATAAAATATGCCAGTTGATCAATTTCGCCGGCCTTGTATCTTAACAAGCTCGCTTCAACCAGTTTTGAGAATAAACTATCTTTTTCCCTAAGAATTATTTTTTCTTGTTCTAAGCGATTCCAGTCATTATAACTCAATTTCACATCCTTTACAATATCATTCGTCACTACTCTTAGTTTTTTAGACTGAAGTGAAGCATAGGATCTTAAATACCTGCTCCGGGCAGAATAATAATTCGGGAACCTGAATGGCTGACTGATAGACCATGACCTATCTCTTAACTGAGAGTTGATTTGACCATCCTGGTAATCAAATTCCAGCGGATTCAATTCAAACCCGGACTTTTTCATGCGGTTTGAAGCATCAAATTGCAAAGCAGCCTTTTTTATTTCAGGATTTTTCTCCAGGGCTATTTCAATCGCTTTGTCCACACTCAAAACCAGTTTTTCTTCCTGGGCAAAAATTCCGGAGAAAGGGAATACCAACAACAATAACAGAGGAATGACTTTTTTCATTCTTCCATTATTTTCTGATCGGTTAAATACTACATAAATTACCGGCAAAACAACCAGGGTTAAAAAGGTAGCCGTAACAAGTCCTCCAATTACAACAGTAGCCAGGGGTTTCTGCACCTCAGCACCAGCAGCTGTGGATAAGGCCATTGGGAAAAAACCCAGTGCAGCCACAGAAGCTGTCATGATAACTGGCCGTAAGCGGCTTCTCGTTCCCACAAGCACCCTTTCTACCACATCTGTCATTCCTTCCTTTTTAAGTTGGTTATAATAAGATATAAGCACAATTCCATTTAAAACAGCCACACCAAATAAGGCGATAAAACCTACTCCGGCAGAAATACTAAATGGCATACCCCTCAGATACAAAGCCCAAATCCCTCCTACTGCCGCTAATGGGATTGCTGAAAAGATCATGACAGATTGTTTGAGCGAGTAAAATGCAAAATACAACAACACCAAAATTGTAATCAAAGCTATAGGAACAGCCACACTGGAGGTTTTCTGTGCAGCTTTCAAATTTTCAAACTGGCCGCCATATGTCAGGTAATAACCTGCAGGTAAAGATAAATCAGCTGTTAATTGATCATTCACTTCATTTACAAACGACTCAATGTCCCTGTTTCTAACGTTTATTCCGATCGTAATCCGTCGTTTGGTATTATCCCTCGAAATTTGCATTGGCCCTTGCACAAAGCTTATATCAGCCACCTGGCTCAGCAGTATTAATTCACCTGTGGGCGGATTGATGCGCAAATTCTCAATACTTTTGAACTCACTCCGGCATTCCTCACATAACCTAACCACAAGGTCAAATCTTTTTTCTCCTTCAAAGATTACACCTGTGGATTCACCAGCATATGCCATTTTAATAATACGGTTTATATCAGATATATTCAATCCATACTTAGCGATTTCATCCCGTTTATAATTAATCACAAGTTGGGGAAGTCCTACAATTTGTTCCACCTTAACATCACCGGCACCCTCAATTTTTGATATAATTGCCGCAGCTTTGTTTGCCCTTTCATAAAGGACTTCAAGTTCTTCGCCATAGATCTTTACTGCTACATCAGATTTTACACCTGTCATTAACTCATTAAACCTAAGTTGTATAGGTTGCTGGAATTCAAATGTCAAACCGGGAAGTACACTTAATTTTTCCTTCATTAAATCAACCAGCTCTTCCCTCGTTTTAGCCGAGGTCCATTCATCTTTTTTCTTGAGGATGATCATAATATCCGCATCCTCAATGGCCATGGGATCTGTGGGCACTTCAGCGGTTCCGATTTTAGATACCACTTCTAATACTTCAGGGAATGCATCTAAAAGAATTTTTTCGGCTTTTGTTGAAGAAGCGATACTTTCACTAAGTGATGAACCAGGGGAAAGGGTCATTTGTGCAGCCAGGTCGCCTTCCTCAAGCGTTGGAATAAACTCCCCTCCCATTTTGCTGAACAAATAAAAACTGGCAATCAGCACAATTACAGTCAATCCAAGCAATAGCTTTCGGTTCTTTAATGAAAAGAACAATACCGGATAATGAGCTTTCTCAAGGAAAGTTACCAGTTTATCTGAAAAAGTAACTTTATTCTTCACCTTTTTACTAAGAAATATGGAGGATACAACGGGAACATAAGTCAATGACAACAATAAGGCGCCCAATAATGCAAAACTAACTGTCTGTGCCATTGGCTTAAACATTTTACCTTCGATGCCGGTAAAGGCTAATATCGGAATGTATACGATAAGGATGATTAAAACACCAAACACCGCAGAACGGCTAACTCTTTTACCCGCCAGGAGTATTTTATCATTCAGGCCTGCCTGGGTCAGCAAGGTATTCTGTTTGACTTTATGCATTTGATATATGATACCCTCAACAATAATCACCGAACCATCCACGATAAGTCCGAAATCAATGGCACCAAGACTCATTAAGTTGGCCGAGACACCAAACAGGTTCATCATTGAAAAAGCGAATAGCATCGAAAGGGGAATCACAGATGCCACAATCAACCCGGCTCTGAAATTGCCTAAAAGAATCACCAGTACAAAAATTACAATCAAACCTCCTTCAATTAAATTTTTAGAAACAGTTCGCGTGGTTTTTGAAATTAGTTTCGACCTGTCAAGATAAGGATGTATTTCGAGTCCTGCCGGGAGCAACTCCTGCAGTTCAGCAACTCTTGCTTTCACCCGCTGGATTACCTGCGAAGTATTACCTCCTTTGAGCATAAGCGTTATTCCACCTACTGCTTCACCCTTGCCATCTTTAGTCATCGCCCCAAAACGTGGAGGAGAGGATATTTTAACGGTAGCTACATCCCTGATCAGTATGGGAATATTCCCTATATTTTTAACAACAATATCCCCAATATCATCTTTATCCTTTATGAGTCCATCAGCCCGGATATAAAAAGCCTCCGGCCCTCTTTCGATATAACTTCCACCTGTATTCTGGTTGTTTTTTTCAAGGGCATTAAATACCTCCAAAATAGTTATATCCATTTCAACCAGCGTTTTGGGTGTGATGGATACTTCATATTGTTTTAATTTACCGCCAAAACTGCTGATCTCCACAATACCAGGTATTCCAGAGAGGTATCTCTTTACAATCCAATCCTGAACTGTCCTGATCTCTATTTCATCGTAAACATTTTCATATCCGGGTTTGGGTTCAATAACGTATTGGTATATCTCTCCCAGACCTGTGGTGATTGGCATCATTTCAGGCGAACCATAACCGTCCGGGATATCCGATTCCGCAATTTTAATCTGTTCACTCACAAGCTGTCTTGCCAGGTAAGGATTAACTTTATCTTTAAATACAATGGTTACCACGGACAAACCCGACCTGGATATCGACCTGATCTCTTTTACATCTTGTATGTTAGCCATAGCGATTTCAACAGGAAAGGTAATAAATTGCTCAACTTCCTGGGGCGCCAGTGAGGGTGAAGTGGTAATTACCTGCACCTGGTTATTGGTAATATCGGGCACCGCATCAATCGGTAAAATTGTAAAATTATATACACCCCATACAATCAGAGCGAAGGTTAACAGGCCAATAATTAATCTGTTATTTAATGAAAAACTAATTATTTTTTCAACCATAATTAAATAAGTTCAAAATAAATAAATAATTGAAATGCTACAAAAGCAATAAGAAATTAGGCGGGATTAACTTATCTGTTTAGGAGGGGCCCTTAAACCTGAAGATTGATTGAACCAGTAAAGATTGGGAAGAAAAACATCATATAGATAATGGTGAAAGGCAACCAAATTATGGGGATGATAAACCTGCATAAGCTGATAATGGCATAAGGAGATATCAGCACAAAAAGAGATTGAAGAACCATCGGAACCCTTATAGTTATCAAGATGGTTGTTACCCAGGTCAAATTTAAAAATAGTGGTTATAATATTTGTCCATGATAATTCCTCCTGCCCGGCTATAATTATGCTGTTTTCAGTTTGGATAGCATGGTGTGAATGAACAATTAGGGTATGGGTAAATCCAAGTAAAAATGCAATATATAAAAGGCCAATTCTTAAGCTTATGAAAAACCTCTTGATTAAAACCGGACCTTTTTGCATTTGAAATTATTCTAAATAAGTTAATTTTGTAAACGATTTACCATTTATTTTGTTCATCATTCAATAAGATTTAAAGATAATGAAAAAAACAGGACTGTTTTACGGAACAACAACAGGAAAAACAAAAAAAATTGCTGAGCTTATAAAAAAAGAGTTTGGGAAAACACCGATTGAAATATTTGACATTAAAAATATTAAACCCGAAGATTTATTAAAGTATGACAATTTGATTTTTGGCACCTCCGCGTGGGGAATTGGAGATATGCAGGATGACTGGGAAGCCCTGATTGACGACATTGTTGACCTGGACCTGTCAGGTAAAAAGATTGCACTTTTTGGACTGGGAGATCAAAAGGAGTATCCTGAGAGTTTCGCCGATGGATTAGGTACCCTTTATTGCCGTTTACCCAATAAAGAAAACATCGTGGGATCTTTCCCCATTGAAGGATATAAATATTATTATTCTACAGCAGAAAAAGATGGGAAATTTGTAGGATTGGTTATTGACAACGACAATCAGGCAGAGCTAAATCCTCAACGGATAAAAAAATGGACCACCGGGGTTAAAAAAGAGTTTGCATAAAAAAAGTCCCTTTCGGGACTTTTTAAATATCCTTCTATGTCATCTTTATTACTCTTCCGGATGAATAGCCTCAACTGGGCAAACATCTGCACAAGAACCGCAGTCAGTGCAAATATCAGGATCAATCACATAGATATCACCTTCTGATATTGCCTCAACAGGACATTCATCTATACAAGTACCACATGCAGTACAATCATCTGTAATAACGTAAGCCATAACTCTAAGTTTTATTGTTTATAAACACTGCAAATGTATAAATATTCCAATGCAATGCAATTCATTGTAATTATTTTTTTAAAAATTTTTTTAACGTCTGTATATATTATAATTTTGCTCCAGACAAATTTCAATAATATTAACATTTAGCGCAATGATAGAAACAAAAACATCCCATGATTTAATTGAACTGGAAAATAAATACGGTGCACATAATTACCATCCGCTACCTGTGGTTTTAGCAAGAGGTGAAGGAGCTTTTATGTGGGACGTAGAAGGCAAAAAATATTTTGATTTTTTGTCGGCTTATTCTGCCGTTAACCAGGGGCATTGTCATCCCAAAATTGTGGAAGCACTTTACGAGCAGGCAAAAACCCTTACCCTCACTTCAAGGGCATTTTTTAACGACGCACTGGGTCCTTATGAAAAGTATATAACTGAGTATTTTGGATACGATAAGATATTGCCCATGAATACCGGTGCCGAAGGCGATGAGACAGCCATCAAACTTTGCCGGAAATGGGCCTATGAGAAAAAAGGCGTACCAGAAAACCAGGCCAAGATCATTGTATGCGAAAACAACTTCCACGGACGGACCGTGACGGTTATTTCCATGTCAACTGATCCTGATGCCAGAAAAGGTTTTGGCCCTTATACACCCGGGTTTATAACTATACCATATAACGACTTAAATGCCCTCGCGGAAGCGCTGAACGATCCAAATGTAGCTGGATTTTTAGTGGAGCCTATCCAGGGTGAAGCAGGAGTTTTTGTTCCTGATGATGGCTATTTAAAAATGGCCTCGCAAATGTGTAAAGACAATAACGTGCTTTTCATTGCAGATGAAGTACAAACCGGAATTGCCCGGACTGGCAGACTTCTCGCCTGTGATCATGAAAATGTACATCCGGATATTCTTATCCTGGGTAAAGCATTGTCAGGGGGAGTTTATCCTGTTTCTGCGGTATTAGCTAACGACGATATCATGCTTTGTATAAAACCCGGCGAACATGGTTCTACTTTTGGCGGAAACCCAATTGCAGCTAAGGTAGCTGTGGCTGCCCTCGAAGTAGTTAAAGATGAAAACCTTGCTGAAAGGGCTGAATACCTGGGTAAAATATTCAGGGATGAAATGCGCAAGATCGATTCACCCATGATACAGCTTGTTAGGGGAAAAGGATTGCTAAACGCTGTGATTATAAAGCCAACCAATGGCAAAGAAGCCTGGGATGTGTGCCTCGAAATGGCAAATAACGGAGTGCTTGCGAAACCAACCCATGGCGATATTATCCGTTTTGCTCCACCACTGGTTATTTCAGAAGAAGAACTGAGGGAGGCAATTTCACGAATTAAAAAATCAATATTAGCCTTTGGTTAAAAAATTTATTGATTAGGTAAACCCGGCTGGGTATATCCAGCCGGTTTTTTTATGCCCGCTCCCTGATTGCTCTTTGCATTTCCTCGTATTGGCCTTCCATGCTTTCCAGTAAAGCAAATTGCGCTTTGGCCCTAATCAGGTTATGACCGGGTGATTTTACTTTATAATAAATATCCCCGTTAAGGAAATCCGTTAAAAACCGGATTGTTTGTTCATAAGTGATGTATTTGGCCGAAAAGGCAAGGAATTCAATCTCAGCCGGGTTAAGAATATTTTTTGTTTCCGATAAAAACCCCTTTGTAAAAGCTTTATACAAATTAATATCCATTGATATCTTATCCAGTTCATCATCATCTTCATCTCCCGTATTGGTAAACGTACGAATGGCATCACCAAAATCAAAATGGACATACCCCGGCATGACCGTGTCCAGGTCGATCACACATATACCTTTTCCGCCTTCATTAAAAAGAATATTGTTGATCTTGGTGTCGTTGTGGGTCACCCTTACAGGAATTTTACCCTCTTTTCCAAGCTGATGGATCAGTGTCATTTCTTCTACCCGCATAAGCAATTCATCAATTATTGGCTTTACACTTCCTGCCCTGCCTGCTTTATTATCCAACACTGATTTTTTAAAGGCTTTAATACGGTAATCCGCATTATGGAAGTCTGGAATGGTTTCAATTAAAGTACCTGCGGGATAATCCGACAACATTCTGACAAACCAGCCGAATGTGTGACCTCCTTCAAAAGCAATGTCAGCATTTTCGGCCCGATCAAAACTATAAGCGTTTTCAATAAAATCAAATACCCGCCAGTATTTCCCGTCCTGATCAATGTGTATGAATTTATCTTTATTGGTTTTATACGAATACAGAACCTGCATCTGTGACTCTTCCGATGCTATTTTCTCCTCTAGGAAATTTGTTATGCCGACAAGGTTCTTTGTCAATCCCTCTACATTTTTGAAAATCGAATGATTGATACGTTGCAGCAGGTAGTTCTTATTTTGGGCCGCAACTTTAAATGTATCATTAATGTGCCCCGAACCAAATGGATGGATATCTAACACCTCATCCTCTATCCTGAAATTTGAAAAAATAGCTGAAAGATTTTGCCTGGTATATTCCATTCAATTTCTGCCTAGTTAAAAAAATGTGGGAACCTGCTTACGTCCACAACTTCACAGGATAAATACCCTTGTCGATAAGCGATTGAATGCTTTCCACCGCTGATCCACGGTCCTCTTTATAGGTTACCCCAAACCACCTGTCTTTCGACTCAAGCACTTTCAGGGTAATCTCGTTCTTACTGATCAACTCATTCACCACAAAAGGAATATAAAATTCTGCCTTTGGGTTAGCCGAATTTTTCTTTATAAACTCCGTAAAGTAGGTTTCCAGGTAATGAAAGAAAGAAGGAAGAAATCCCCATGTATTCATCGAGACCACTTCATTGCCGGTAAGTTCCATTGAGGTATCCTCATCAATTTTCGTTATGATCTTTCCTTTTATCCGTTCAATTTGTGTGCGCTCAACCACGGTATGTAAATACCCATTTTTATCTGTTTCACAAACCCCTCTTGACACATGGCCATGTTCTGAAAGCGTATGCTGCAAGCCATAACCCACCATGGAATAATGATTGCCTGATTTACCTTCCACTTCATCAAAATATTCCTTTAGCAGACGATAACTGTTAGCTCCGTAAAAGTCGTCGGCATTGATTACGACAAAAGGTTCTTTGATGGCATCTTTGGCTACCAGCACTGCATGGCCTGTACCCCATGGTTTTGTTCTTTCAGGATTTAATGGAATTCCTTCAGGGATATTATCCAGTTCCTGGAAAACATATTCCACTTCTATCCTACCCTTAAGTTTTTCATCAAAAGTCTTTTTAAAAGCCTCCGCAAAACTCTCCCTGATCACAAAAACCACCTTTCCATATCCTGTCCTGATGGCATCATAAATTGAATAATCAATAATGGCCTCCCCATTGGGGCCAACCGGATCAACCTGTTTTAAGCCACCATAACGGCTGCCCATTCCCGCTGCTAATATCAATAATGTTGGTTTCATTTTATTCAAAAATTTACAAATTTCTATTTTTATTTCCTAAACTGTTAACCCAACTTCCCATACCTTTAGCCTCCCTTAGTTGCACCACTCTTCACCTTTCACTCGTCACTAGTCACTCGTCACTAGTCACTAGTCACTCTTCACTTTTCACTCTTCACTACTCACACATCACTACTCATCCCCTTCCCCACCTTATGCCCTTTAGCTGCAAAAAACAAAATATACAAATAACAGGGCACCATAATCCAATATGCTTGTTGCGATCCTACACTTTCAAGATCAGATAAATAACCGTAAAGTAGAGGCAGCAAGGCACCACCGGCTATCCCCATGATAAGCAAGGCAGAGCCTATTTTCATATATTTGCCCAGACCGTCAATAGCCAGAGGCCAGATGGCCGGCCACATAATGGAGTTGGCAAATCCCAGGGCGGCAATCATTAAAATAGAGGTATATCCACTGGTAAATATGGCAATAATGGAAAAGATCACACCCAGCACGGCAAACCACTTAAGGGCTGCCGATTGAGAAATAAATCTCGGAATTGTGATGATTCCCACAAAATAACCTACGATCATGGCCCCCAGGGTAAAGCTTGCAAAAATCTTGGCTTCAGCAAATTCAAACCCCAGGAAGTTGCCATAACTGATCAGGGTATCTACCGCTACCACTTCAACACCCACGTATACAAATATGGCTAAAACACCCAGCCACAAATAAGAAAAATCAAAAATGCTTTTCCGTTCAAGGTGCTTACTACTTTCATTTTCCTTCTTGTCCCCTTCCACATCAGGCAGGGACGAATAACGGATAAGCCCGGCTAAGATTACAAGCACAATCGCCATAATCACATAGGGCCAGATCACCTTTTCTGCCAGTATATCCAGCTCCGCTGCCCGGCTTAGGGCATCCATTCCTTCAAGTTTAATCACCAGGTCATCAATACCCTGCAAGACAACGGCCCCAAGAATGATCGGGCTTAATATCCCGGCAAATTTATTGGCCACACCCATAATGCTGATCCGCTTTGCTGCACTTTCAATCGGCCCGAGAATAGTCACATATGGATTAGATGCGGTTTGCAATACGGCCAGGCCGGTTCCCTGGATAAATAAACCAGTAAGAAAAAGTCCGTAAGTACGGGTAATGGCTGCAGGGATAAACACTAGTGCCCCAACAGCCATGGTGATCAGTCCGACAGACATCCCATTTTTAAAACCTGTTTTGGTGAGCACAGCACTGGAAGGCAGGGCCATTACAAAATAGGAAATATAAAAAGCAAAAGTTACCCAGAAGGATTCGAAAGCTGTTAACTCACAGGCTATTCTCAAATACGGGATCAGCGTGGCATTCAGCCAGGTAACAAACCCAAAGATAAAAAACAAAACACCAATGATGGTGATGGGGACCAGGTATTCATTTTTACGATTGTTCATACAATTGCTTCATTTCGTTGGAAGAGCAAATATAGAAATTTGAGTACGATATACGCACAAATCTTTAATTGAGGCATGCTTTTATTTATCCAAAACGATAAATTAGAACTTTTATAAATAAAAAAGCATAGTATTGGGCATTCTGAATTTTGACATATATTTGTTCTTTAACCCTCTGAGCATCGAAACAACCAATAATATATTTTGCTGACAAAAATAAGAGGACTCATGAACCAAAATATTAAATTATATACAGGGATTTCCTTACTACTATTAAGTATTACATGTATTGCTGATCCGGTTACTAAACAAACGGCCCAAAAAGTTGCCATAAATGCGCTTCAGGAGAGGGTATCCGCTGATTTCCTTCACACGAAAACCATTAATATCACCAGCATCCAACACAATAATATTGATCTAATTTATATTTTAAATTTTGAATCGCCCATTGAGGGGTTTATAATGGTGGCAGCCGACAACAGTATCATTCCTGTTATTGCCTATAGCCTGAATGGTCATTTTCAAGCGGGAAAGATTCCTTCCCAACTTCAATATCTTCTCACCACATATGAAGATCAGATTTTATTTTCCGTTGAAAACAAAATAAATCCGCCAGCTTCTGTACTGAGCGAATGGGCCCGTTTGGATATGGAGCCAATAGATTTTATTCCGGATATCTATGTGGATGAGGTGCCCCCACTCATTTCGTCCACCTGGGACCAATGGTTTCCTTACAACGAATATTGTCCTTCGGGCACACCGGTAGGCTGTGTGGCCATCTGTATGGGGCAGGTCATGAAATACTGGAGCCATCCGGCACAGGGTGAAGGCTCTCATGGTTATACGCATTATAATTATGGGTATCTGTTTGCTGACTTTGGCGCAACAACCTATAATTTCGCTAATATGCCCCACGATGAAACAGTGAGCAATCCCGACCTGGCAACCCTTTTATTTCATTGTGGGGTAGCGGTAGAGATGAACTATACTCCCACAAGTTCGGGTTCCTTGCTGGATGGGTATCATGGGGCGGAGAATGCCTTAAAATCCTATTTCAAATTTGACCCATCTTTACACCATGAAAAGAAATTTCAGTTTGCAGATTCAGTATGGAGGCAAATGATCATCACCGACCTTGAACAGGGTTTCCCGGTAATATACGGTGGTTGGGATGGCTGGACCGGACATGCATGGAACCTCGATGGATACGAAAAAGTGACCGACCAGTATCATTACCATATGAACTGGGGATGGGGTGGCTCCTATAATGGATACTATTACCTCGATGACCTTAGCCCAGGATACGGGCAAAATTATACCGACGGTCAGGAGGCCATATTTAATATTACCCCTTTTGCCACAAATATCCTTACCTGTTATCCCGGTAATTCAGATTATCAGACAGGCAGTACAACATCTTCCACCAAAATAGAAACAAGCCCTGTAAAAGCTTCCGACCCGGAAGATGGCTGGATGTCATTTGATATTAGTGCGATCCCCGATGGAGCAGAAATTTATGCGGTGAGCTTTAATGGCTATGTTTACGAACGCTATAAACCAAACTGGTCGATCACACCGGTCTACAGTGACCCGGTAACAACCGATGCCGCCACCCTGCATGCCGACATTATCGCAGAACAATCAGCAGGGTATTATTATCGCAGGGATGAAGCCAATATCAATTACCCTGTCGACTGGAGAACCTATATGCTGGCTGGTTACGCAAATTCAGATTTACAAGCTGCCCTGGTTTTGGATAAATTCACCCTTGGTATTGCCAATGATTACAACAGCTACCTGAGGTATATCCGCTTCCATGGCTGGAATGAGGCCAATCCACCCTACCTCCGGGTATATTATACTGCTTATGGCAGCATCGAAGGATATGTGACAGAATTCGGATCATCCACACCTGTTGGAGATGTTTTCGTCACCATCGGTCACTATTCCGACACCACCGCATCAAACGGTTACTACAAACTGGAGAATGTACCGATCGGATCATATGATGTGATGATTGATCCAAATGGACAGGCAAACGCTAACGGTAATCCCTACTTCATCTATACCATTCCGGCAATTATTTCTGATGGGCAAACCACACAACTGGATATTGGAATAAAATGGGCCGAAATTGAATTAAATCCACAGAATATCAATGTTTCCATTGATCCTTTCGAAATCCAACAGTCACAAATTGCGATCACTAACAATGGTCCGGGCATGCTTGAATATGCCTGCCATGTGGAACCTCCGATGGGCCCAATTTTCCAAAGTTGGGATGCGGAGGCAGCAACAGGCGATGATGTTATATACGGCTGTGTAAGCGATGGGGAATATATCTGGATCACTGGTAGATTTGCATCATACGGCGATCATAAACTTTATAAACTAAGTAAAGAGGGGGAATTATTACAAACATATTCCCAGGGTACTACCAGCCAATGGGGAATGAAACGGATGACCTTCGACGGGACTTTTATTTACAGTTACGATGTATTTGGCTTTTACAGGATCGACCCGACAGACGGCACCATTACCACCCTGTTCACAGATTATCCTACCGGGCTTTACACCATGGCTGGCCTGACATGGGTTCCGGGCCTGGGGTTTATTTCAAACTATGAAGATGAAGACCTTTTTATTTTTGATTATACCGGGCAAGTGCTTGGAAGGTTAGCCACTCCGGGAGAAAATTTTTACGCCAGCGATATAGCATACGATCATATAAACAATTGTCTCTGGCTGGCCAAAAACAGCACCAATTTTTATTACCAATACGACCTGCTTACGGAAAGTCTGACAGGCCTTTTCTACGAAGTCCCTACTTTCCCCAATTGCTCTTTTCAATCTACCGCAGCCGTTTTTTTTACCACTGATCTATTTCAGGGTAAATCTGCATTATGCGGGCTAACCTATGGGAACCCGATAAACAATTTCTTTGCCCTTGAACTGGAAACCTGGCTACAGGTAGTATCGAATAAATCAGGGATGGTTTCGGGCTCTGCAAAAGGCTCCTTAAATATAAACCTTGAAATAAATGCGGGAGAAATGACGGCATTAAGTAAAAGTGCCAACGTGGTAATCAGCCATAATGCAGGAACAACGGAAATCGTTCCGGTGACCATGACCAATAATTACACCCAGGGTGATATCGAAGGTTATGTATACAAATACGGGACAACAGACCCAATTCAAAATGCTATCCTTAGCATCGATGGAAATTCTGACATTACGGATGAAAGCGGGTATTACTCAATTTCCGGAATTCCCATAGGCACATGGGACCTTATTTGCGAATCAGCCGATTATATTAACGATACCCTGACGGATACTCCTATTTGTGGCATAACCAAACAACAAAACGTTTTTCTGAAGTGGACAGACATGGTGCTTAATCCACCCCAGATCAATGTAACGGTCCCACCAGGCAATCTTCTCCAGACAAGTTTTTCAATTGCCAACAATGGAACCGGCGACCTGGTGTATAATTGCGAAGTGACCTTTCCGGGATCAAAAGATAATTTTGAAATACTGGTTGTCGACAGGGACTTTAGTCATATGGATTACTTTGGCACAGGGGATGAATATCCTTTTGATGAATGGTATGCTTACCAGATGGCACTTGACGACAATAATTTTTCTTATACCTATTACCAGGTATGGTATCCGTGGGATAATGGCCCCGACCTGGCAACCATGCTTAATTACGACCTTATCCTATGGTTTTCAGGGGAAATTTATGGAGGGGATGCTGTTTCAACTATTGATGAGATCAACCTTGCATCCTACATGGACAATGGAGGAAACCTGTTTATGGCAAGCTATGATTATTTCTCAAAATTCGGGTGGTCCTTTCCATTGAGCCTTGATCCGGGCGACTTTCCTTACGATTATCTTGGTGTACAGCAAGTTTTGCTGGAAAACTGGGATATTTGGTTTATGGGTAGTATGGAAGGAATGGAGGGTTCATTTGCCCAGTCATATAATGTAAATTTCTTTAATCCTTATGATAATTCCGGCCTTTATCCTCCCGGAATCTTAAATCATTCGGGAACGGATCTTTTTAAAATTACCAATCCGATACCTGAAGGTATATGTGCAGTACAATATGATGGAGGGAATTTTAAAACAGTTTATACAGGGGTTTCCTTTGCTCTTATCGATGATCCCACAACCCGTTCGGACCTCCTTCTTGACCTTGTTAATTTTTATAGCAGCGCCCTGTGGTTAAGCATCGAAAGCAATGAATCGGGTGTGGTGGCCGGACAAAGCGAAGCTTCCATTGATGTGGGAATAAATATAAATGCAGCCAACCTTAGTCAGGGGACATACAATGCTGATATCCTGATTCACAGCAATGACGCAAATCCTTTGGTAGCTATACCTGTAATACTCACCGTTGGAGATATCCCGGGGGTTGACCTGAAAGTCTTTTTACAAGGTCCTTTTGAGGGTTCGGAAATGAGTACGGCCTTAAATGTTTCAAACTTGATCCCCTTTAACCAACCCTTTAACGTAGCACCCTGGAACTATTCAGGGACTGAATCCGTGACAAGCATTCCCAATGCTAACATTACCGACTGGATATTGGTGGAATTCAGGGATGCCTTGGATGCTGCATCGGCTGACCTTTCAACCAGAATGGAGCGACAGGCAGCCTTCCTGTTAAAAAATGGTTCGATCGTAGGTATAGATGGTATGTCTTATATCCAGATGAATACCTCGGTGTCTGATAATCTTTTTGTAGTGTTAAGTCACCGAAATCATTTGGATATTTTATCGGCCAACCCGGTAACGACCCTGGGAGGTGTCCTCACTTATGATTTTACTTCGGGGGAGTCTCAGGTTTATGGAAACAATGCAGGCCATACCGAAATGGCCCCGGGCATATGGGGCATGACTGCAGGTAATGGTATTGTTGATTTGTTTATCGACAACCAGGATAAAGATGCCTGCTGGGAAACAGAGGCTGGCCAGGAAGCCTATTTGCAGGGCGACTTCAACCTCGATGGCCAGGTGGATAATAAGGACAAGGATGATTTTTGGCACCCCAACCTGGGCAAAGGCTCACAAGTACCGCAATAAGAGCTGGGGCAGAGGGGAAAGAGCCCAAAGCTAATAGCCAATAACGAATACCCGTCCAACTTGGGGTCACTCTGAGCTTCGTCGAAGAGTGTGTGGTGGCAGTAGAGTAATCAATAACGGTCGTCCTTCGACACAGCTCAGGATGACCTGGATTTTGCTAAAAGCTAACAGCAAAAAGCTAATAGCCAGTAGCCAATTGCCGTCCAACTTGGGGTCACTCTGAGCTTCGTCGAGGAGTGTGTGGTGGCAGTAGAGTAATCAATGACGGTCGTCCTTCGACACAGCTCAGGATGACCTGGATTTTGCTAAAAGCTAACAGCCAATAGCTAACAGCCAATAGCCGTCCAACTTGGGGTCACTTTGAGCTTCGTCGAAAAGTGTGTGGTGGCATTAATGCAATCAATGACGGTCTCTTTCGACACAGCTCAGGATGACCTGGATTTTGCTAAAAACTAACAGCCAATAGCTAATAGCCAATAGCCGTCCAACTTGGGGTCACTCTGAGCTTCGTCGAAGAGTGTGTGGGGGCCTTTTGTTATTTCGTTTTTGATTTTGAAAGCTCTGGAAGCAAATGCCAATTCCCCTCTATCATAGCAATCTTTTTTCTCCTCGACCACCCTTTAATCTGTTTTTCCCTGCTAATCGCATAATAGGGGTCAGAATGATCTTCAAAATAAACAAGCTTCACAGGTCGGCGCCGGAAGGTGTATGCTTTCGGGTTGATTCCTTCATTATGCTCAGCAACTCTTCTTTCCAGGTTGTTTGTAATTCCGGTATAAAAGGAACCATCCGAGCACTGAAGTATATATACGATCAGAACCATGAACCTAAATTACTAAATTATTTTTGAATCAATGTCGGTCTCCTTCGACAGGCTCAGGATGACCTGGATTTTGCTAAAAGCTAACAGCCAACAGCTAATAGCCAATAGCCGTCCTGCTTGGGGTCACTCTGAGCTTCGTCGAAGAGTGTGCGGGGGCAGTAAAGTAATCAATAACGGTCGCCCTTCGACACAGCTCAGGATGACCTGGATTTTGCTAAAAGCTAACAGCTAATAAGCCAATAGCCATTCCGCGTTGGGTCACTCTGAGCTTCGTCGAAGAGTGTGTGGTGGCAGTAGAGTAATCAATGACGGTCGTCCTTCGACACAGCTCAGGATGACCTGGAATTTGCCAAAAACTAACAGCTAATAAGCCAATAGCCATTCCGCGTTGGGTCACTCTGAGCTTCGTCGAAGAGTGTGTGGGGGTAGTAAAGTAAACAATGACGGTCGTCCTTCGACAGGCTCAGGATGACCTGAAATTTTGGAATGAGAGAACTGCTATCGCAAAACTATCTTCTCAAAAACGGTTGTGGATCCGGAAGAAAGCGAAATAAAGTAAATCCCCCCGGACTGGGTTGTTAGGTCGAAAGAATGAATGGAATTATTAGCGTCAAGCTTTTGGGTCAATACCCGCGTTCCCAAAGAATTATACACCGACACAAAATCAAAATGATTTCCGGGGTCAATTGCTATATTAACCATCCCACTGGCAGGATTGGGATAAACCCTATATCCCTTATTTCCCTTATACCCTTCCTCCTTCAAGGAAGTAGAAATATCCACTCCCACATTGTCAATGTACATATTGTTCCCGGTAGTCCGCACCGATTCAAACATGATCTTCGTATTGGCAAAGCCCACAAAGGCAGATATATCCACCTCCTGGCAGGGAGCATACTGGCCCCCACACCAATCGTCCGCCACTTCAGGAGTAAAACTGTAATTGAAAGGCTCGATGGTAGCAAAATTATATGTGCCGTCCTCGCCCAACTCCAGGATACGCGTCCAGCTACTGCCGCAATCGGTAGAGATGTACACGATCAGTGAGTCGGAGTAATTCGTATTCCATGATTGTCCGTAAGCATGTTCGAAAGTCAATATTCCCTGCGACGCACTGGAAAGATCGATGGGCGGGCTGATCAACTGATCCCGTTTAAGGATGCTGTAATAATTAAACAATTTGATCCCGGCGGCCTTTTCACCGCCGTTCCCGTTCACAGGATAATAATCCCAGGTAATGGCATTGTCGTCGTTGATGATGGTCCAGCCATTCGATTCGGGATCATCCAATTCAAAATCTTCGAAGAAGTTATCCACTCCCCCGGCTAAAATATACTCTTCTTTTGTGAGGCTGGCTGTGCCGTTGGCATTCCCTACATTGAGGCTTACCGTATAAGCCACCGGTTCCAGCAAAATGACATCAATATTTTGGGAGGTGGCACTGGTCCCATTCACAAAACCAAAACTGTTAGGCGTTAAAACCCATTCCCATGAGTCGGGGCATACTCCAGAAAAATCCTGAATGCTCACCTGTGTGCTGCAACACACCACAGTATCCGAAGCAAAAAATTCCGGAGTTGGGGTGGCATCGCTGCTTACTTCAATATAATTTGTGGCCGTAAAGGTATCCGATCCCCAGGCATTGGTCACCGTAAGACTTACCTCCCAGTTGCCGGGTGTATCCCAGCTTACTCCTTCCGGAAACTGGCTGGTGGATGTGGCTGGCGTACCTCCTTCGAAGGTCCAGGCCCAGGAATTGATCTCGCAGACCGATTCATCAAAAAAGTCGATCGTACAGTTTGGGGTAACCAATTGCTGTGATGCACTAAATGCTGCGGTGGGCGCTGTTTCAAAAAACACCTCAAAAGAAATGGTCTCCCCGATATAGCCGACGTTGGCAATGTTCAATCCTCCTGCACTTCCGTTCTGGAGAAAAGGATCGGGATCGGTATTGTCGTTGATGGCAGTGCGGTTATAGTCGGCTGCAAAATGCGCCTGGTTCAGGTTGCCATTCGTAGTCGTGCTGCCACCCGGACGGTAAACATATACTTCATCCGGCGGGCCCTGTGCATTTCCACTTCCGTTGAGCGAACCATCAATCCGGTAAACCAGCAAACCGCTTCCCGGCAGTCCTCCCTCGAAGATGCCTTCTGCTACCCGGTATTCCACCACAAAATATTCGGAGGGGCTGTTTGGCGACGCTATCTTAAAACAATTGTTCTCCGCTTCAGTCAGCGGGGATAAATTATAGGTTCCGCACTGGGTAATTTCAGGAATATCGGCAATCCATCCGCCATAGCGGTATTTCATATAGGCTCCCATCGACTCGGGGGGGTTATTGGCATTGTCCATCAGGTCCCACGGGCCCACCGAAGTATAGGGTGCACTGTTGTAATGGTACAGGTCGGGGGCACTTAATGAATGGAACATTTCGTGGCAGAGCACCCCGGCTCCCGAACCATTCAGATGGTCCTCCACCTGCAGGTTATAATCCCAAACCCTTTTGCCATGGATATAAACATTTTCGTTATACAATGCCCATCGGTGTGGCCATAAGAGCGTGCTCCAGGCCGTGGTGGCTCCTTTTACCGTAAACACCATATTATCCACATAACCATCGTTGTCTTTATCGATGATCAAACCCGTTGGTACTTCTGCTTCGACAAACTCGCAGGCCCGTTTAAGCAGCGCGTGTTCGCGGGTGCCGCTTTGCCCAGATTGGTAACCGTTGGGATTGGTCACCGGATCGTAAGGCATAAAATAACTCCGGGGGTAAATGTCCTGGTAGGAGATCACCGTTGGCCCCGACGGGATGGGGTAAAACCACGAAGGGATGGAGATCATATCGTAGGATACCGTTTCAAAATAATTCAGCATGGAGTTCTGGCCCGTATTATTGTTGTTGAACATATTGTAGTAGAACAGGGTGTCTTCGGTAAATTCGGGCTGGTCGCTGAAACGGATATACACCACCAGGTTGTTAAGCACCCCTTCGTTGGTTACCTCTTTGGGTGACAGGTAACCCGGGATGGCAGGCCTGGCCGGCATTTGGGTTGCATAAAAATTTTCCCTGAACGTTTTCATTTTATCCGGATGGATGTTGGTCCAGGGCAAAAGGCCGGTCGTGGCCGGATCGGTTTCCCCTACTTTCCAGGCTGAAGGCACCAGCACTTCATTTTCAAGTTGGGCATAATAATACCAGCCGCTAGTATGATTTTGGATGATGGTATATCCGTCTTCATCATGGAGCCAGTTATAAAACTCATCCCCGGTAGCAAAACACTGGATGCTACTGCCATCCGGTTGAATAAGCGTTTGGGGTATTTGATTGATCCAGGCGCCAAAGGCTGTTTGGAACAAGAAACTAAAAACGAAAAAGAATACTATACGAAAAGGAAAAATACGTTTCATAAACCGAATAATTTTTTAGCCATCAAATATACTACATCAAAATTTAGAATCAATTTAAATACAATATTTTCTATTTTAGTTCCACCAAAAACAAATAAATGCCAACTGGCCATACCACAATAACGTTATGGGCAAATTAACACCATCCTAAACAAAGTATTCTAAAAACTGTTAATCATTTGAAAGTGAATCGTATCACCATGATTGATAACTTAAGATAACTGATATGCCAATATACATGGACCGTCATGATGTTTCGGAATCTGTAAATGCGGAAAATGTTGCGCATTTACATAAAGAAGATTTGAAAATTCAGGAGCAATTTAACTGTCGGGGTTTAACCTATTGGTACGATGATATTAAAAAAGTTGCCTTTTGTTTAATCGAAGCTCCCGATAAAGATTCAATCCACAAAATGCATAATAGTGCACATGGCGAAGTTCCCAATCAAATCATAGAGGTGGATGAGAATATTGTAGAATCTTTTCTAGGGCGCATTGAAGACCCACAAAATTCTTCGTCAACTGATTTGAATATAATTAATGACCCAGCTCAACGAACATTAATGGTTGTTCGATATAAAACATTGTCACTTAATGGCATCCGCAATTCTAAGTCTGGCTCCAACATGAAACAGACGATTAAAGTCTTCGGTAAGTTATTTAAAAACTTTGAGGGGCAACTTATCGAACACAATTATGGTTATTTGTTAATTTCATTTAAGTCTGCCTACAATGCGGTTCAATGTGCTTTTGAATTAAAAAGCTTTTTTAATGATAAAATTGCGCCATTTTACAATTCAAATGTTCTCGTTAAAATTGGATTGGCTGCAGGCATGCCTGTTGAAGCGAATAAAGCATTTTTTGGGGATACAATCAAAATGGCATACAGACTTTGCTTTATCGATAAAACCAATATTGTAATGACCAATGAAGTTGAAAATCTGTTTATTACAGAAAACCTGGATGCCACCTACGACAAAGACAGGATTTACACTTTGCCGGTTTCGGAGGAAAAACATTTGAATGCTATTATTAATTTCATCGAAGAAAAATGGCAGAATGTTGATTTCAAAGTTGAAGATTTTGAACAACCGTTAGGGATGAGCAAAACGCAAGTCTATAGAAAACTTATGCTTTTAACCGGAAAATCGCCAAATAGTTTTCTTAAGGAATATCGTTTAAATCAAGCCTTAGAGAGAATCAATAAGAACATGCAAACTATTTCAGAAACTGCCTATGAAACCGGTTTTAACAGTCAATCCTATTTTTCAAAGTGTTTCTATCGTAGGTTTCATCTTTTGCCTTCCGATTACATTAAAACCTGAGCTAAAAGTCTTACTTATTCTTGCCCGATGAATTTGAATTAAATGTTCACTTAATAAAACCAAATGTGCATATCTACTGATGGTGAATGCTCTACTTTTACGTTTGTAATAGTCAAGTATTCATAAAAAATTAAAGGTATAAGAAGTCTGATTTTTTTAGTATTAATCAATTTAATATCAGTAAATATGACAGTAGCACAAGATTCTAAGAATGTTACTCCCAAAAGTCTTTTTGAAAGACTTGGAGGAGTTGAAGGAATTACCCTGATCGTTGACGATGTGATTGAAGCACATATGAACAATCCTGAGATTAAAGAAATTTTTATTCCCTATAAGGAACAACCTGAACTTCTGGCTTCCATCCGGCAGCACACAATAGATTTTTTTAGTGCAGGTAGTGGAGGCCCTGTTGAATATAAAGGACGTGATATGCCATCGACACATAAAGGGATGGACATTACTGCGCATCAATACATGTGTGTAATGGACGATATCTTAAGTGTTTTAGATGAACATGAAATTGATGAAGAATCAAAAAAAGATGTTTTGGCCATTCTCTGGTCATTAAAAGGTACCATAATGCATAAATAATTAAACGAAGGAGGATTAAAAATGAAAATTGCTAAAGAAAATATTGAGGTAAAATTGAAAATTCCTGGCGCGACACTGCGTCAGAGAACAAATTTCGGTGATGCATCCGGATTAGGAAAAATAAGTGGAGAGTATTTCAGTCTTGCAGCAGGAGTAGATACCACGCCTCTTTTCATTGGCCTGGAAGGTAACCTGTGCCAATGCCCGCACTGGGGATATGTTATGAAGGGCAAGCTTATTACCACAGATGCTGAAGGAGTTCAGGAAACTGTAAACGAAAATGATATGTTTTATTGGCCATCGGGTCATAATGTGAAAGTGGAGGCTGATGCAGAGATAATCATGTTCAGTCCACAACATGAGCATACTCATGTTATTAATCATATGATTGAGAAGACTCAAAGCTAAGATTTACCGATAAAAAAGTTTTTCCAAGCTTGTCGTAGTGATAATCATATTTAAAAGAGGTTGTGCAATAGTCTGAAAAAAGTCATTCAGATTTTTGAACAACCTCTGTTTTTTCCACGTTGTCCGTAGCGTCCTCAGCTACGGACCTTCACAAAAAGGGCACTTCTTAGCATAATAATACGAAGCATTTTTTCAAAATACCAGAATGAAATTTAGCTATTTTAGCAATTAATGCAAGAAACCGGGTATAAAATAAAAAACCAGGAAGCCATTCATTATGTAACATTCAGCGTAGTAAATTGGATTGATTTGTTTACACGACAAGTTTACAAAGAAATAGTAGTGGATAATTTGAATTATTGCCAAAGGGAAAAGGGCTTAAGTATTTATGCCTGGGTTATTATGTCGAAGGACGCTATGGACAACTATGGGAATAATCCCATGACCCCTCTTCCTTTTATCCACCCCATCACCCCACCCAACAAGCATAGTTTAACGGGCCACTTGTAATACCCAAATTGAAACCTTATATTTGTACCTGTGTGGACAGAGGTGCATGCTTCATACAACACAATTTAAAAAGTCCCGGAATGAAATTTCTAAAATCAAATAGTTTCATTTTTATCTTAATTCCCATCCTATATCTTTTTCCTAAGACAACAGAGGGCCAAATCGGGCTTAAGTCAGGTACAACTTTTTCGAGTTTCTCATATTCTGATGAAACTATAAACCCTAACCTCGGATACGATATTGATTTAAGGCCCTACCTCGGATACGATATCGAATGGGTTCAATTGGGAGACCAAAAACCTGTTTTCGGCCCTTTTATTGGCGTTTATTATAATTATCCCTTTGCCAAAAGGTTGAGCCTGCGGCCTGAATTAAGTTTCACCCAAAAAGGGGTAAATTTTAGTCAACGTGATTATGAACGGATAATTTATACAGTAAAGATCAGCTATCTTGAAATTCCCTTGTCGGTTGGATGTCAATATATCGAAAAGGAAAAATTCATCAGTGAGCTTTACCTCGGAGGATATGGGGCGATTAAAATAAATGCTGTCAAGAAAGTAGCTTCACACAATTCAGAGGTGGAGAAAACCCAACTTAAGAGTGTAGAAAATTTTGAAACCGGGTTACATCTTGGATTAAATTTCAAGTATAAAATATTCGAAAAGTTTATACTGTTGGATGTTCGGTTTTTCAACGGATTAAGCAATATTTTTTATATGCCGGAAGATCAGGTAAAACTATATTACACTACTCCAAAAACAAAAAATACAGGATTGAATTTAACTCTGGGTTATGAATTTTAAAAAGACCTTCGGCGGCTTATTCGTTTTGTTAGCCACTACCCTATTGCTGTCAGGCTGCGGGAAAGATGTCCCAACACATGATATTGATATTGAAATTCAAAAGGTAATGGCAGAGAAAGGGCTGCCGTCTGTCTCGGCCTGTGTGATTAAAAACAATGCCATTGTCTGGCAACAATCCTACGGATACAGCAATAAGGAAAACCAGCTAAAGGCGAGCGATGAAACGATTTATCATATTGCTTCCATCTCAAAGCTATTTATTGCCACTGCAATCATGCAATTGGAAGAACAGGGATTAATTAATATCGATAAGGATGTAAATAATTTCATTCCTGTTTCTATCCGTAATCCTCATTTCCCCGGCACTCCTATTACAGTAAGGATGTTACTGACGCATACTTCCGGTATTGCATGGCCTCAAACCTACCGGGAAGCCCTTGGCATATGGGAACATTTTGAACCTGACCAGGCCCCTCCACCGAGCGAATGGGTACCGCAGTTTTTAATCCCATCGGGTGAGCATTACAATCCTCTCATATGGAAACACACCGCTCCCGGAACTTTTGAACTATATTCAAACATTGGCAGTAATGTCCTGGCTTATATCGTTGAGCAGGTCTCCGGCCACAATTTCAGGGAATATTGTATGGAGCACATTTTTCTTCCGCTTGATATGCAAAATACAAGTTATAATTATGCGGATCTTGAATTAAGTAAAATGGCAGTTTTATACAATGATAACAACACCATCCAGCAAGCCTTTGATGACAGGATTTATGCTTCGGGTGGCCTTAAAACAACGATCCAGGATTTAAGCCGGTTTATGATAACCTACATCAACAAAGGCGAATTGGATGGCCAGCGGGTTTTACAGGAGAATACCGTAGAAAAGATGTTTGAAATTCAAAACAAAATATCAGGCGTCTGCCTGCTATGGCGGGCATCATTGGGAGGCTGGTTTGGACATACAGGCGGGATGGCAGGAGCGGCTACAACTGCAGAAATAAATCCGGAAAATAAAACCGGCCTGATTATTTTTTGCAATAAACATTCCAATGCGGTGTACCAGGGCCATGACATTTATGGCCTTGTTAAACAAAAAGCGAATGAATTTATTGACTAACTTTAAACCCAACCCATCCTTGATTAAGCCAGCCCAGCAGTGCGGCAAACAAGGATGATCCTTAGGGGCATTTAAGAGATCCGGGCAGAAAAAGTCACCAGGACTGTCGTAATAATTATTAAAACCAAATTAAACCAGACAATGATGGAAAATAAAACGAACTCACTCAAAAAAACCGCACGGCTTGCCGGCTTAATTTATCTTATTTTGATAATAACTGGTGTTTACAGTATTATCTATGTTTCCTCAAAAATTATTGTACAGGGAGATGTGCTTAGCACAGCCGTAAATATCCTCGCCAATGAATTTTTATTCCGGACAGGTATAGTTAATGACATTATCAGCAATACCGTTTGGATATTTTTAGCATTGACCCTGTACCGTTTATTCAAACATATAAACAAGCAGCAGTCAAAACTTTTGCTTGCTTTGGTCATCGTTCAGATTCCGGCCGTTTTTTTTATGGAAGCATTTAATATAACTTCCCTTATGCTTTTAAAAGGTGAACTGCTGGAAACGTTTGAGCTTAGCCAGCGTCAGGATTTAGCCATGCTATTTCTTAAAATGAATGATTATGGTGTGTTGGTTTTAGAAACCTTCTGGGGGCTTTGGCTATTGCCTTTTGGCTTGTTGGTCAACAAGTCGGGGTTTATTCCCCGTATTTTTGGGGTATTGCTCATCATTGCAGGCATAGCTTATATCATTGACAGCTTTACAGGTCTGCTTTTCCCCGGTTTTAGTGCATGGATAAACCAACCTACACTATTAATCGTAGCCATTGGTGAAATTTCAATTACGCTGTGGTTTTTAATTAAAGGTGTAAAAAATCCGGTGGCAAGCACTAAATAGTATTACGAGATTAAGCATCCAGTTTTTTCAGTGAAATCATCAAACACATAAATGATCCTTTAAGTTGAAGACAAATTAGTCTTTCTGGATCTTCCCCCTGAATAAGCCCGCTTTGGTCTGGATTTTAATGATATACATACCAGTTTCCAATGCAGATACATCAAAAGACTGTGCGTGAACTAAATCCTTGCTCATCACCAGGTTACCAAGCATGTCGTATATTTTTATTTTCCCACTTTGGTTTACAATCCCAGCAGGAAGAACCAGTGTATTCTGGATGGGATTTGGTGAAAAAATAATATTGTCGAGTGCAATGTTTTCATGGATATCATCCGCATAGGATTGGAACAACCATAAATAGGCTTCAGCAAAATCCTCCCGCCATAATTGCTCGTTATGCTGGCCTCCTTCCACAATTTTTGTAGTAATTTCTTCTGAACCAAAACCCAGTTCAGCCAGCGTATCCTGCATTGCCCAGGTATTTGCAACCATGCTTCCCCCTTCGAGGCTGCCCGTCATCTGATAAAGCCGCATTGCCTGCTGATGCCCCATATCATTGGTAAATGTCCAAACTGAATCGGAAAACCAGTAGGACGGCGAATATATTCCTGCCTTACTAAATACATTTTGGAATTTCATCGCTCCGTAATGTGAGATGAGCCCTCCGAGTGAACTGCCCCAAATGGCGGTTGATTCACGGCCGGGAGCTGTACGGTAATTTTCATCGATGTAAGGCTTTAATGTTTCCACAATAAAATCAATATATAAAGCGCCCTGACCACCGCCATACCCCGGATTAACCCATGGTGTGTATTCATTTATCCTTTCGGTTCCGCCATTATCTATTCCCACCACAATCGGCACTTTATAGCCCAGGTCGAACAAGTCATTCAGGGTTTCGTCCACCTCCCACTCGCCGGCGAAGGCTGTGTAGGTATCAAAAAGGTTCTGCCCGTCGTGCATATAAATTACCGGGTAATTGTCTTCATTGGCATTATAATCGGGTGGCAGGTACAACCAAATGCGCCGGTTACGTTCTAATTGAGGCATAAAAAATTCCTCGTCCATAACTATTACATTTTCTGCGGCTGTGCTGTTGCCTCCTCCCCCATCTGCCCAGTTATAAATGATCACATGAACTGTTTCTCCGTTGCCATAGGTAAATTCCCTATTGGGTATTTCTTCACCAAACTCACCTTTTTCCACCCTGCCCCAATCACCACGGGTAAACTTAAATTGTAATGTAGTTCCGGAAGCCATCGAATCAAGCTGGATGAACCACTTGTCTTCTGCATTTTTTTGAAGAGCATAAGCCGGATCGCCAGGGTCCCAACCCTGGAAATCACCAGCTATATAGAGGATATCATCGGGAGGTGTATAATCGGGCAGGGAATCCACCACAAACATAACCTGGGCAGAAAGAAAACCCGTTATTGAGAGTAATGTAATAAGAAGTAATAAATGTGGTTTCATGCGTTTAAATTTTTTGTTTCCCTCAAAGGTAGAATAATCTGTTCAAAAAAAATAAATTCAGCTTTTTTTATCTCAGAGAATTACCCTGATGAAAATAAACAAAGCCTTGGATTAACTGTTACATTTCAAATTAAACTAACCGATGAGATCTTTACCGCTATTTCTTGCAGTTTTTTTTCTTTCAATTGCCGGAAAGTCGCAGAGTCCTTCTGACTGCGACTCCGTGTTTATCAATTGTTGTCCGCCGGGGGGCATCACATCCGAAGCAATTACTATTGAGGCAGCCAATCATGCATCGTATATTTTCCCCTACCCGGGTTTTATTCTTTTTGATGCAAACAATGATACCATTGCAAAGGAAGCAGTGAACTACTTTGGGATCGGCTATTTCTACCAGGCACATATGCTTGAATTAAAAGCCCCTTTCAGTCTTCCTTTTGACGGCTACCTCGAGCTACATACCGGTTTTTATAATGAGATGGCATGTACGTTTCCTTTCCATATCCCGGATACAACGCTTACGAACCTTGCTGTGCACACACCGGGTGAAGTTACAATATCTCCCAATCCGGCTGTAAATCTAATAAACATTTTTTTTACCGACCGGTTTGATAGAGGGGCTTATACCATAAAAATACTTAATACTAGCGGACAAATAGTTTATAAAACAAAAAATTCAGAAAAGAACCTACAAATTCAAAGCGGCCAAATTGGTTTGCCAGGAATTTATTTTCTTACAGTAAAGAACAGCGATAATTATCTGGTCGCAAACAAAAAAATTATCCTGAGATAAAACTGAATAATGATCTATTGGATAATTCCAAAGTATACAAACAAATTACAGGAGGATATAAATTGCCATTTTTCTATCTTTGACTAAAATTATCAAATTCATCAATCCTTTAATGATAGGAATTAACATGCTTGTAAAGAAAATTGGCACAATTTGTTTTCTGTTTTTATTACTAATCTTTTCTGGCAATGAAGTATCAAGCCAGGAGAACGGACTAAAACTAACACCTATGGCATCGAAAGGACTATTACTTAATGATAATGGAAAAACCCGTTTTTATTTCAAAGACGGGATGATGTGGGAACGGACTTTTGATGAGGGCGATAATTTGTGGCGGACTTCCCTTGCTTTTATTGCTTACCGCGATCCTGCTTTAAAGGAAGGGATGCTTCAATGTTTGGAGTGGAATGCCGATGGCAGTGTACGATATTACCGCTCGACTTCAAAAAATGATGAAACAGTAAGCCGCGACCAGGTGAGCATGTTCCTTTCAGCGATGGCACTTGGCGGTGAAGATGTAAAGAAATATGTGAAAGCAACTAAATGGAGGTTAAGTAAACGATACTCGCTTACCCCCGACATGTGGTTATGGATGAGAGCACTTGGAGGAAATAAGTTTGCCCGAACCTTGTTCTATCTCATGGAGATCCCTATTGCAAAAACCTACCAACTATGGAACAACAGCAACATATCCAAAGGCAAATTTCCCGCCTATGCAGTCCATTTGCTGGCCTGGCAGGTTTATGCCCTCAATGACCCGTCAAACCTGAATAAAACCTTGAGCCGCATCATCGTTAAAATGGCTGAAAAGGAAAATTTACTGGTTAAATTATTATGTGATCAACCGGTTGGTAGTCAGCAGGTATTAAATGTAAAACCAAAAAATGATTTTCAATGGCAGCGCGACAGGTATACAAAAGTTTCTCTTCGATATTTAACCAAAGAAGAAGCAGAATTTAATACCATTGATGTGGATGTGCTCCGGGCCATTTATGAAGACATTCACCATGACTAGGGATTTCACTATTTATTAATAAGTTAAGCAATTAAAAAAAATTGAATGAAAACGGAAAACACCTTGTGCCTTTCAATTGCCCAGATTTCACCCATATGGCTGAATAAAAAAAAGACCATAGAAAAAATAAAGGCCTATGTTAATGATGCAGGTAAGGGGAAAAGTGACCTGGTGGTTTTTGGTGAAGCGCTTTTACCCGGATATCCTTTGTGGCTTTCACTGACCAATGGGGCTGAATTTAACTCAAAAGTGCAAAAAGAATTGTATGCACATTATCTGAAAAATGCCGTTCAGATTGAAAATGGCGACCTTGATGAAATTTGCACACTAGCCAAACAACTTAAAATCGCTATTTACCTTGGAATGATCGAACGAGCTGCAAACAGGGGTGGACATAGTCTTTATTGTGCTTTGATTTATATAAACCGGGAAGGCCAGATTAAATCGGTGCACCGAAAATTACAACCCACCTACGATGAGCGGTTGGTTTGGGCTGCCGGAGATGGCCATGGACTTCAGGTTCACTCATTAAAGGATTTTACGGTAGGTGGGCTTAACTGCTGGGAGAACTGGATGCCCCTTACACGTTCAGCTTTATATGGTTTGGGAGAAAATTTACATATTGCCGTTTGGCCAGGCTCTGAAAGAAATACCCGTGATATAAGCCAATTTATCGCGAAGGAATCACGGTCGTTTGTGGCCTCAGCATCAGTACCCATGAGGCTAAAAGACATTCCTGCGGATACCCCTCACTATGATAAGATCGTTAAAAACGCACCAGAGCAACTTACCGATGGTGGTTCATGTATTGCCGGGCCTGATGGAGAATGGATCGTTGAACCGGTATGTGGGAAAGAAGGCCTGATTACTGCAACCATAGATATTGACAGGGTGTATGAAGAAAGACAAAATTTTGATCCCTCAGGACATTATTCCAGGCCCGACGTATTAAGCCTGAACATAAACAGGGAAAGGCAATCCATTATCCAAATCGTTAACAAAGAGAATTAAAACCGGCTATTACGAAATGATTTCTTATATTTCTTTAGGATTCTGCAATTCATCCTTAGGGAAACCCTGATTTATTATTAATCCAAATGAATTCACCCATTTTTAAATGAATAAAATTAAATTTGTAAATATTAAGTGCGTAGCTATAAAAATAATATGACTTAATCCTTAAATGAAAGCCATTGTTATTGAAAAAGCATATTGAATTTAGCAAACGAAAAAAACTCACTATGAAATACTTATACTTCCTTTTATTTGCAATTAGCATTTCGTTCTTTTCTGTTGGACAGGACACCACGATTGTACAAACTTTTACGCTTGACTCCACAGTTCGTGAAGGAGTTTTTAGTTTTCCTGATGATCCGGGTACTACTTACCAGAAAATCATTATGCAATACCGCATGCGATGTCATGATGCAGCCATCGGAAATGGTAACATTGGCTGTTATGAGTGGGACTATCATTGCAATACAGTAGTAACAGACAGCAGCCTGACCGATTCTGTTTGGGCTACTCACCCTGATCATGTCATAACCGGAAGCTCCTCCAATCCATATTTTTATATTACGTCACCTACCTTCAACTATTTGTTATATACCCAGCATGAAGTATTGTATACGTCAATTATTACGGAAGATTCTGTACTTATTGGTACAGGGCTCAATGATGTGGACATTCCGTTTAGCACGGCAGAAAATATTGGAAAAACCCAGGTTTTGTATCTGGCGTCTGAATTAAGTAATTCGGGGCTAAACCAAGGTGAGATTACCGGCCTGCGTCATTTTGTTGAAAATACGGGAAGTGAAGTTGAATTTTTAAAAATTAAAATGAAACATACCGACAAAACCTATCTTGATGAACTCGCTCCCGAAATTGATGGATTTACAGAGGTTTACTTTTTGAATACATTAATTGGTAATAGCGATAAACACAGCTTCAATTTTTACAATCCGTTTGATTGGAACGGTTCAGATAATCTACTGGTTGAATATTCATTTACTCAAAACAACCCGGGGACAAGCACATATATTCTAGGAGAAACAACACCGGAATTGTATAGTATTCATACAACAACACCAGATGGATTTGCTAACTTCAACCAGGGTGAATATATATCGGTGCCAGCTGAGGCCTTTAATGATATTTCAGATGTGATCACCCTGGCATTCTGGCAATATGGGAATCCTGAACTTCAACCTTTTAATTCGTATATTTTTGAAGGAGGTGACGCTGGCAATAACCGTGTTATCAATTCACATCTCCCATGGGGTAACAGTCGTGTTTACTGGGATGCGGGCAATTCAGGCACCAACGCATACGACCGGATTGATAAAGAAGCCAACTTCGGGGATTTTGCCGGCCAATGGAATTATTGGGCATTCACAAAAAATGCCACCTCTGGAGAAATGAAAATATACCTGAATGGAAGTTTATGGCACAGCGGAACCGACAAGTTCAAAACCATGGAGGGCATTACCAGCTTTAATATTGCCGGAAACAAAAGTAGCGGACAATATGCGGGTTATATAAACGATTTTGCAGTTTGGAATGCGGAGCTTGATGAGCAAAGTATAAAAGACTGGATGTTTAAGAGCATCAACAATTCCCATCCTTATTGGAGTGATTTGTTATTTTATTATAAACTGGATGAAGCAAATAATGGTATTGTAGAAGACTTTTCGGATAATGCATATGACGGGACTGTAGTTGGCCAGCCATTGTTCATCAACTTCAAGGGACACCAGCTCCTAAAGGATTTCACCCCGTATTATGAAAGGCCCAATACTGAATTTGTGCAAGGGTCCTACACTCAAAATATCCTCGAAACAGACTACCTTGATTCTTTACAGCGCCCCTATAATGCAGTATACAGTTATTATGTTTTGAATAATGACCTGATCGCCAATGATACGAATATATACTGGGAAGCGGGGTACATGCCGGTTAATGATGAAAGTGGAGTCCTGATCGATTCGATTTATATCACAGCTGAGGATTCCATCGAAATTGAAACACTTGAATATTATCAAAAATGGCCCTCCCGCTTTGAATTGGTCTCATTTATCACCCCCTACGGCAATGGGCTTGACTTGGGCCAGGAAGGGGTAATGTGGGAATTTGATGTTTCTGATTTTGCACCAGTGTTGAAAGGAGACAAATATATATCCATTGAAGGGGTAGGACGATGGAGTGAAGAATACGATATCCGGTTTTTATTTATTGAAGGCACACCTTTCAGGGACGTTATCGGGATACATTCAATCTGGCCTATTGCCAATCCTAACCAGTTGTGGTATGGTGTAGGGCCTGCTGCCATTATTAATGACGAAAAATTTGAGCCCAGAGAATTTTACTTTCCAGCTGAAGTGAGTTCTGCCAAAATAAAATCTGCTATTACGGGGCACGGGCAAACCGGAGAATTTTCACCCAAATGGCATTATATGGATATCGACGGAGGTGATTGGGAATTTAATTATAAAGTCTGGAAGGAGTGTTCCACTGTTCCGGTATACCCCCAGGGCGGCACCTGGCCTTTCGACCGTGCAGGCTGGTGTCCCGGAGACCCAACCAATGTGTATGAATTTGATATTACGCCCTATATCACACCCGGGCAGTCTCATGTCATTGATTATGGTTTATTGGCACAAAACCCTTTTAGCAATGCTGATTACCGTATTTCTAATCAGATTGTACTTTATGGCGGGCCCAATTACGACTTTGACCTGGACTTAATTGGGGTGGTGAATCCAAACAGGGAAATTGCTGCACACATGCGCTTTAATCCTGCCTGTATGGAACCCACAGTATTATTCAGGAATACAGGAACGACAACAATTGTGAGTGTTAAATTTGAATATTTTGTGGAAGGTGGCGACGTAATGACTCATTTCTGGACAGGTAATCTGGGGTTTTTGGATAGTACTTATGTGAATCTTCCAATCAATGATTATACTTTTTGGTTGGGGAGTGAAAATAAATTTTACGTAGATATTTTGCAGGTGAATGGTATAACAGATGAAAATCCTAATAATAACCATTATGAGGCGGACTTTGACATGACCGACATTTTCGACATAAGTGAAGAAATGGAATTGCATTGCCTGACTAATAATTATGGCTACCAGAATTCCTATTACCTGATGGACTCCGAAGGGAACATCATTGTTGAAAATTCTGATATGGAGAACAATACACTTTATACAGATGTCCTTTCTCTTTCACCCGGTTGCTATACACTTCATATTGATGATTCGGCCGACGATGGCCTTTATTATTGGTATAATACTGGTCAGGGAGCTGGTTACCTTAGACTAAAAAACAGTGCTGGTTATATTCTTGAAAACCTTGAACCTGAGTTTGGGAGGTGGGCAGAATATGAATTTGCCGTTTGGGATATTTCAGGCACATCAGAAGTTAAAGAAAACAGGGTAACAAGTGTTTATCCAAACCCTGCAAGCAATATCATTAATATTGATCTGCAAGGATTTGGTAACTCGCGGGTAAAGTTTGAACTTTTTGATGTAAATGATAAATTACTCTTAAGCAAATCTCTTCAAATTACAGAGAATAAGCATCACGAAGAATTGATGGTCGGAGCTATCAAACCTGGTTTGTATTTGCTGAATGTAAATGATGGGAATAAAACACGGACATTTAAGGTAGTGAAAAAATAACAGGGAAGATTTTAAAACCTTCGTTCATTTGCCTTATAGGCCCCCCGATGATGCAATATCCACTGGCTTTGGTTCAGTGGGTTGACCCCTTTGTAAGGCCTTTCCTTTCCATATCCGTCAGGACATTCAATATAACCACCAAATCTCAAGCGTAATTTGGCTTTTCCTCCACTTAGCGAACTTAAACGGATCTGGTACTTCATAGCTTCAGCCACAGGCACCTGACCTTTAAGGCTAAAGTTATCCCCTTCAAAAACAGGACTTTCATGGATTGCTCTCATTTTCGTTAGATCACTTACTATGATTCCCAGATATTCTTCCGGAGAAAAAATTTCAAACAGATATACCGGCTCCAAAAGTTTGGTCCCAGCCTTTTTCAATGCGGCCATTATTCCCATTGGGGCCGCTAAAATAAAATCCCCGGGCCTGCTATGTATTTCATGGTCTTCTCCACTTAGTAAACTTATTTTAATATCCGTAACTGCCCAACCTTTGATCCCTTGCAGAAGACCTTTTGGAATTGTTTTTTCCACTTCATTCTGGTATTTTCGTTGGATATCATTTACACTTACCCTGGAGGAATATACAATACCGCTTCCCGGAGGGCCTGGTTCTATGCCGAAAGTCATCACCGCCCAACAAGGCTTGGGCATGGTATAATTTACCGTTGCCTCTCCAGAAGCTGCAGGAGTTTCTTTATAAATTACCAAAGGCTCTTCAAATATGGCATCCAGGCCGAAACGCTGCTGTAAAATACGTTGCAATATTTCAATTTGCATATAACCCATCAAATTCACTTGCAATTCATTTTCCTCCTTATCCCATTGAAAGTTAAGGGCGGGGTCTTCATCGTTTAATTCAAACAGTGCCCCGGCAAGTGTGGAAATCTCTCCAGGCTTAACTGGTTTAACTGATATAGCAAGCACACTTTCCTGAATCGGTAAAATATTCGGGACAATGGAAGAATCTCCCAATATATCTCCTGCGACAATATCTTCTATCCCGGAAATTACCCCCACATCACCGGAAGTCAACTCCTGCTTATCTTCTAATTTGTTAATACTCCTTTTTTTAAGCTGGGCAATTTTAACCTCTTTCTTTAAACGAAAATGAAATAATTGATCCTTTGCCTTGATCCTTCCACCAAATAATCGGAAATAGCCAATTTTACCTAGATTTTTATCTCTCTCAACCTTAAAGACCAAACCACCAGTACTGGCTGCAATGATAGAAGCTGAAGGCAAATAATGATCGATGGCGTTCAGCAGCTCCGCAATACCCTGCCCTGTTTTAGCCACGCCACAAAGAACGGGTATCACTTTGAAGGATGAAGTTAACGCACATAATCCGGAGGTGATCATTGTTTTGACCACATGCTGCCCTTCAACGAAATACGAAAGAACAGACTCATCATATTCTGCAAGACTTTCAATTGCTATATCTCTGATAAAATTGGCATCAGGCATGGATACATTTTTATCAAATAGATCCACTACCGAGCAGGCTGGGTCATTTTCATTTTCTACGGCATATAAGGGTACAATATGGTGAAAGAGCTCCCTCTTTACCTGGTGGATAACCCTTACAAGGTCGGAACCCTCCCTGTCCGTTTTATTGATAAAGATCAGGCATGGCTTTTTGTACTTTTCAATCACGTTCCATAGCGATAGGGTGTGAGCCTGAACACCTTCCACTGCAGAAATAGTGAGTATAACTGCATCTGTTACAGCAAGCGAACGTTCCACTTCTGATGAAAAATCTGCATGGCCTGGTGTATCAATCAGATTGATAGTATTTTTTTTCCATTGAAATGAAATGCAGGAAGCTTTAACTGAAATTCCTCTTTCTTTTTCTACATCCATTGAATCACTTACAGAAGTGCCTTTATCTACAGATCCCGGATTCCGGATAGCGCCGGCTGCGAATAAGAGGTTTTCGGTAATGGTAGTTTTACCTGCATCCACATGCGCAAGTATTCCAATGTTTTTTATTGCCATGAATGCAGCTTATTCAATGATAATTTCATCCACAAACAACCAGGCAGGCTTTCCCTGTCCGGGATGGCCTTCAGGACAAAAGCCGATATTGGATGCAACCACTTTTATATATTTTGTTTCGGCAGGGGTAATATTTACAGATAAAAGATTTCTGCCGCCTTGTAATTCATTTATATTTTCTGCAAGGATTTTACTCCCTACTTTTTTAAAATTGATATTATCTACAGATGCAAACACGTCAATTTTTTCCGGTGGAAAAATCCATGAACCTGGATTATTTAAAAAACCAATACTCACTTTTTGAAGCATTTCCGGCTTTGATAATGTTATCCGGGCATTTACATCATTCTCTTCAAAACCGAGCCACTTCCCATCTTTAAAATCCGCTGAAGCGATAATAAAATCTCCCAGCCCCATATTTCCTTCTCCTGAATACTTTGCAGATGGGGAATAAAGCAAATCAATATTTTCGATGGCTTTCGCTAAAATAAAATTAACCTCTACGGGCCGGCTCCTGTATCCTCTTTCAAATGCCATTGCAATAATCTTAGAGGAGTTAAGAAGCAATAAAGGTTTGGAATAGGCTCTTGCATTCTCATCTGGCAATTCCCCATTCCTGGTAAACCTGATTATTGATTCCTTAGTCACTGAATTAAATTCCAGTGCAATGGATTGAGAATAAATACCACTTTTAGCTGAAGATATTGGTGGTGCCACCCATGAATTGGTATTTTCACGGGACACAGGATTTTCGGCAAAGGCACCATAAACGGGTTTGCCAATCCATGCATCCGGTTGTTCAATATCCAGGATATAAAGGATAGTTGAGGCCGTGTTAAAAACATTATTGGGTTGCTCAATAATTCGATCCTTAACCACCCCCGGCCCTGAAATGATCCAGGGGACCTGAATCTCCTCCATACTTAACCCCCCATGGCCGTATTCCACTCCACCATGATCAGTAACTATAATAAAGTGAAAATTGTTAATCAATCCGGCATTTTCCAAAGCATTTAAAAAAACACCAACTGCTTCATCCACTTCTTCAAGTGCCTCAAAGTACTCAGGTGAATACCATTTGTGTTCATGGCCAACTTCATCAGGATGTCCAATATAGATAAAGGAGAAGTCCGGATTATTTTCTATGATCCATGGAGTTGCTTTTTCAAATGTTTCCTGATAGGTTTTCGAGAACACTACCTTGTTAATTGTCTCTACATTATAGAAGTTTGCCAGGGCATCCCAATCATAAAAAAAACCTGTCAATGCCTCTGATCTCTTCTCTCTTATCACAGAAAATACAGAAGGGAAAAAACCATTCTCATCTTTAACTGTGGCATCAACAGTATAATTGTCCTTCGTCCATCCGTTGGAAGTGATACCATGTTGTTCAGGTCCGGCACCCAGTAAATGTGAGCTCCAGTTAGGTCCGGAAACTGTGGGCATAACCCCCCTTGTTTTTAGTGACAAAGCACCGTTTCTGACCAACTTATCAACATAGGGTGTATTAGCCTGTTCGAATCCGGTTACACCCATCCCATCAATACCAATTAAAATAACCTGTTTAGATGACTTTCTTTCATTCTTAGTTGAACAACTATTCAAGAAAAGGCCAAAAAGAAGAAGACTGGCTATGCTAAAAACAACACTTGTTTTTCTGCTCATATTTTAACTTTTACAAATATTTAAGGTGGTCAAAATTAAATCAAAAACAGGAATATAGGGAAAAACAATGAATTGAAATATTTTTTCTATTTTTATCCCAAGCCAAATACATATTAACAGATTATATAATTAAAGACAAGAAAAATGAAAAATTACCTCCCATCCATTAATTTAAGATCCTATTTTAAAATATTATTAAACAGCCTTTTTGTAATAATTGTGCTTTCTCCCTTTTCAGGTTATTCCCAGGTGAGCTTTACCCAAACTAGTGATGCTGACTTTTTAGCCGGATATCAGGAGAATGCGGTAATATCTGGAAATAACGTTTACCTGTCCACGGCAGCATCCGGGATAAATAATTGGTTGAGTACCACGGAACTGCCTCAAACATTAGCCGGACACCAAACCTGCACATGGCACAGTTATGTTTATCTGTCGGGAGGATATAATGGAATTGAATTATCGAATGCTGTTTACCGCGCCACCATGCAGGCTGGCGGGAATTCTGCCTGGACGGCATACAACATACTTCCCACTAACTTATCCATGCATGCCATGATCACCGGTCATAAGTATATCTACGTTATTGGAGGAAAAACAGAAAGTGGAATTTCAGACAAGATCTATTTTGCCTTAATTAATGCAGATGGAACATTAGGGCCATGGACTGAAAGCAGCGTCACCTTGCCTGCTGGGCTTTGGGGCCATAAAGCTATTTATCAAAATGGGTTTATTTATGTGGTTGGAGGTTCTGATCAACTTAGTACAAGTTCTGCATTAAACACTGTTTATTATGCCAAACAAACCGGACAGGATGGGGAACTTTCAAGCTTTACAGCGACAAATAGTTTGCCTGACAATCGAAATGGGCATGGTTTAGTATGTTATAACAATAATTTAATTGTCACAGGTGGATTTGACAATAGCGGGACTAAACAAAGCACGGTCTATTACTCTTCCCTTAATATGGACGGAAGCTGCACTACCTGGAATATTTCCACGGCTATTCCTACAGCAATAAGTAACCACGGATTTGCTTGTAATAATGGACTATTAACTGTAATTGGTGGTGAAACATCATTAGGATTAAATGATGAAGTATATTATGCTAATGTTGACGATCTTCCTGCACTTAGCTGGAATTTAGCGGTCGATTTATTATACGAAGCCAGAAAAGATGGTGCAACTTATACTTCGAACGGCCAGGTAATATTTGCCGGAGGGGAAAATATTTCCACATTACCTATTCATAATACCCGCTATGTTACCCTGAACCTTACAAGCAATAAGGTTCATCACGGGAGTTTCTTATCCAATCCATTTCTTCAGTTAGGAGAAGTCAGAGATATCATAGACCTGTCCTATTCTATTACTTATAATCCTGCCTTCAACAATTACAATTTGTATTATCGGCTTGCAACTGCTGATCAACAATGGGGAAGCTGGATAGATGCCTCGCAAAATAACCCTGAAATTATTGGACAAACTCAACAATATCTTCAATATTTGATAACCTATGATGGAACAGATGACGATAATGTAATTTTACATGATATGACTATCAATATTGACGGATATACTCAATTGTCAGGTAGTCTAAATGGAATTGACACCTTAAAGCTGACTGAGAGTCCTTATTGGGTCACAGGAGATATTTCTTTTACCGGAGGAACTCATGTTGTTGAAGCAGGAGTAAATATTCTTTTTTCTCCAAATACAGGATTAGAAATCGGGCAGGCAAATATGAATTTCGATGGTACGGCTGCTGACCCAATTGTTCTCACCTCTTATTCAGATGAGCAGGGAGTTTGGAACGGCCTTCACTTCAACACCAACAGTGATAATGGTGTAGCCTCTACCCTTAATTATGTAACAATCGAAAAAGCAGGAAATGGGACAAGAAATGCCAATCTTTATTGTACAAATACCGACGAACCACAAATTCTATATTGTACTATTAACCTGGCAGATGGTCATGGATTAGTCCTTAACAATTCTGACCTTTCAATAGATCAAAGCGTTTTCAGCCAAAATACAGAGAATGGCATTTACCTTATAAATTCCAACCCTTCCTTATCTAATTCAGATTTTACGTCCAACGGTATTGCAGGGATAAAGATAGTTGATCTGGTATCTGTCCCAAACTATTTTAATTGTAATATCTATAATAATCTGTATGGGATTTATTATCCTTCACCCAACTTTTCTTTTCCTGTTGTTACCGGGGTAAATAACTACACAAATACGGTAAGTGGGATTGCCATGGATGGCGGCGATATTACGAGCGATCAAACATGGCCTTATAATTCCCTGGGTTATGCAGTTTTGGGGGGAATAAAAATTGTGAAGCAAAACTCAAAAGTACGATTGACAATTGCCCCTGGGAATACTATTTATTTTGATTCACTTGCACAACTGCAGGTTGGAAACTATATCCATTATTTAAATGAATACGGTGGAGAATTGTTTGCTAATGGCACTGCAGACAGCCTGATCACTTTTACTTCAATCAATGGACTTCCTGGAGGATGGCCCGGAATATATTTTCATTATAACAGTGATAGTTTTGGTTCCGTTTCTGAACTTACAAACTGTGTTATAGAAAAGGGGAATAACTACAATATATTTATTGATGGAAGTATTCAACCCAGGATTGACAGCTGTACTATTAATAACTCCATACAATATGATATTCTTGTAAATGACCCCAATAGCGTGCCCCACATCACTAACTCAATCACTGAAGTGTTTATCAATGGAGGGGTGCAATCTATTGATAAAATGTCTAGTCCTAAAATAAGTCTACAGGTTAAAAAATAAATTAGGCGACCAATTTATACACATGATCAGGTGTTTTATAGTTCAAAGATAAATGTAATCTTTTATGATTATATAAATGAATTGCATCTTTAGTAG
>JAIOZL010000080.1 GCA_021740645.1 Bacteroidales bacterium | reverse complement strand
GCTTTTGTTAAGATTCTTGATTTTACAGATGCCGGATCGGCATTTCTTTTTAGTGCACTTGATACCCAGAGAATTGAACAGCCACTTCAGACTTTTGCATTTACCATACTTCCGACAATAATTTTCTTCTCAGCCCTCACCTCAGTTTTGTTTTATTTTGGAATTATCCAGAAAATAGTATGGGTTTTGGCTTGGTTTATGACAAAAGTATTCAAACTTTCCGGAGCTGAAAGCTTGTCTGTTGCAGGGAATATTTTTCTGGGACAAACCGAATCTCCTCTTATGATAAAAGCCTATCTGGAAAAAATGAATCGTTCGGAGATGCTCTTGGTTATGTCGGGAGGAATGGCAACCATGGCTGGTGGGGTATTGGCTCTTTACATAAATTTCCTTGGTGGTGACGATCCGGTTCAACAACTTCAATTTGCAAAACACCTGCTTGCGGCCTCTGTTATGGCAGCCCCTGGTGTGGTTGTAATTTCTAAAATGTTGGTGCCCCAGGAGGAAGCTATAAATACAGAAGTAAAGATAACTCAGGACAAAATTGGCAAGAATGTTCTTGACGCTATTAATAATGGTACGTTCGAAGGACTAAAACTTGCTGTTAATGTGGCCGCTATGTTACTTGTGTTTTTGGCTTTCATAGCCATGGCAAATTACATATTTAGCAAATTTGGACAGTGGACAACTTTAAATGATTGGGCGGCAAATATTTCTCATGGAAGATACGATAGTCTGTCTCTTCAATTTATGTTAGGCTTAATTTTCTCACCCCTGATGTGGCTTATTGGGGTTCCCTTTGCTGATATTTCTTTGGTAGGGTCTCTTCTTGGTGAAAAGATTATTATGACAGAGCTTGTGGGTTATGTTAGTCTGAGGGATATGAAGGCTATTGGCGCATTTACCGATCCTAAGTCCATTATTATGGCAACATATATTTTATGTGGTTTTGCGAATTTTGCTTCCGTGGGAATTCAGATTGGAGGGATTGGGGCACTGGCTCCAACTCAGAGGGTTCTTCTGGCTAAGTATGGTATGAAAGCTTTGATTGCCGGCACTCTGGCTTCATTATTATCCGCAACCATTGTCGGAATAATCCTTTCTTAACTACTACTTTGCTAACAAATAGCAAAAACATACATTTTATTTTATAAGGTAAACTTGTGAATTCAATACAAGTTTATTTACAACAATTATAAAATCAATGAAGTTATTGGTTTTCTATATTTTGATTATTTCACTCAGCTATTTCTGTCTGATCATATTTTTTCTTTATAAATGGGCACACTACAGACTAAAAGAATCTAATATTTTTCAAAAAGCTGCCCAAATTTCTCTGCTAATACCTGTTTTTAATGAATGGGAAGATTTATTAAAACTTTTAGCTTCACTTAGCAAACAAAGTATTGGCTCTAATAATTTTGAGATTGTTATTATTAACGATCATTCGATAAATATTCCCCGCGATTTACTTCTCGAAAAGAGATTTCCGGGCTTGGAATTAAGATTAATTCACAATCAGTATGAAAAAGGGAAGAAGAACGCACTTTTAACTGGAGTAGAGCATGCCAGGAATTCCTTTATAGTTTGCACCGATGCCGATTGTTTACCTCACAAAAAATGGCTTGAAACTTTGCAGCAGGGTTTTATAAAACATAAAGCCAAACTCATTTCCGCACCGGTGGTAATGACTCATGACAAATCGTTTTTGCAGAAATTTCAAAGTTTTGAATTTTCAAGTCTGGTTGTTTCGGGCGCCGCATCTATTGCTGCAGGAATGCCTATTATGTGCAATGGGGCAAACCTTGCTTTTAAGAAGGAGCTTTTTATTGAAGCATTTCCGGAACTGATGGCCGATATTAAAACAGGTGACGATATTTTTCTGCTGGAATTTACAAAGAAACATTATCCTGAAGAGATTATTTTCCTGAAGGATCGTAATGCAATCGTATCTACAACCGCTGAATCTGGTTATATAAAATTCTTTAAGCAGAGAATCAGATGGACCTCAAAATCATTATTTTATAAAGATCCGGCTATGATTTTTGTATCAAGTCTGGTTTTCCTGGTAAATTTAAATATTGTAATAACTACCGGTTTAAGTGTTGGTAATATAAAATGGTTGTATTTAGTCTTTTTCCAATACGGTATTAAATCAATAGCCGACTTTATGATATTGAACGATTTTCATAAATTTATTCGGGACGGGAAAGCAATGAGGATGTTCCCGGTAGTGCAATTGGTTTATCCATTTTATATACTTTTCGTTTCAATAATTGGGATTTTTAAATCGTTCGCTTACAAGATTAAGGGACTAATTAAGTCGTCTTTTCTGAAAGATATAGTAGCTGAAAAAAAGAATGACAGATAGAAAAATAAGACTTAAAACTACATTCTGAACTATTGGAATATCTGGAAATATTGTCTTTCCGATGCTTTCCAGTTCATCCGGACTTACCTGATCTGCCGCTTGAATTTTCTCCTTAACAATATTTAGTATGTCGGGTTCGGGTGTAAGTTTGGTAACAAATTTTGTAGGGAAATACCAGCTGTGTTCCTTTTCAACGAGACTGCGAATAATGGGTTCCAACATTACCCTGTAGAAGCCAAAACTTATTACGGCAAGAATCATATTTTTAAATATCAGGGCAAATAAAACCCCAAGCATCAGCCATATAAAGTTCTGTAAAAAACTCGCAAAAATTATCCATGACCTGTCTAAAATTATTGAGAGTGTGATCTTATAACTGTAAACCAACCCAGAAATCAATACCGTTATTACAGTCAGAATTACTACATAAAATGCAAAGGATGCGGCAAGAAATACCTTTTGTAAAAATAATTCCCGGCGACTTAATCCAAATATAGCCTGATGTTTATATGTTTTATTTGTAAACTCTAAACAAGTGAGCATTATAATAAGCAAAACCAGCGAGAGATTATAAAATCCACCGACCCATGTAATAAAATTCCAAACATGTGGAAACTGATATAAAGGCAGTACCGACAGAAATGGGAAATCTATTTTAATTCTTGGGATGGCAAAAAACCCCAAAAAGAAGAACAAAATATGTAATGGAATCAGAATTTTTACCGGTCCGTAATTAATAGTTTTAATGAACTCTATTTTAATTATTTTTTTCACTGTAAACTATGTGTTATTGTGGTTAGTATTATGAAAAGGACAGGCTGGATTTCAAGGTCAATGTTATGTTTGATTGTCCTTCACAAGTTTCAGAAACTGACTTTCCAGTGATTTTTTATGATGAATAATTTTGGATAGGATAATAGATTTTGAGAACAAATATGCATTAAGTTCTGTCGCACTTGAGTCATCATTAAGTTCAATCAGAAATCCATCTACCTCATGCTTAATGCTATCAACCAATTCGCAAGCTTTTAAAGCTTCATATAAAGCATTTATATCATCGGCAGAAATTTCAAGACTTACCTTACCTTTTATAATAGAACTTACGCTTCCCTGTTCCAGTAGCTTTCCGTTTTTGAGTATAGCCACATGACTGCAAACTTTTTCAACTTCACTTAAAATATGTGAAGCCATTAATATTGTCTTCCCACGCTTAGCTTCGGAAATAATTAGGTCTCTTACTTCCACAATACCTTCAGGATCGAGTCCGTTGGTTGGCTCATCAAGAACCATAACTTCAGGATCTCCTAGCATAGCAGCAGCTATTCCCAAACGCTGTTTCATTCCCAGAGACAGAGTCTTGAATTTGGAATACCTGCGATCGTAAAGTTTCACTAATTTTAAAACTCTACTAGTATCATCAGTGCCTAAGTCTTTTATTTTCGAAATAAGGTTTAAATTCTGGACAAGATTAAGGTAGGGATAGAAGTTAGGGATTTCTATTAGGGAGCCGATTTTTTTTCTGCTGTTATGATCAGGGAATGAGTCAAACCATTGAAAATCACCATTATCAGCATCGATTATACCGGTAGCAATTGATAAAGTTGTAGTTTTGCCGCTACCATTTGGCCCGAGAATCCCGAATATCTGACCCATTTCAACTCTAAGGGAAACATCTTTAATCGCAATGGTTGAACCGTATGCTTTACAAAGATTTTTGGTTTTAAATACGACAGTATTATTCATGGAATTGAAATACATGACATCCTAAAATAACCGAATTAAATTGGAATTGTTATTTATCCGGAGCTTTTTATGAAAATAATTTTTTGAAGGTGCAATTTCTAATGATTTGAATCAGGTATTTAACCAATAATATACAGTTGTTACATTCAACAACCCTTCCTCATTCAACTATAAAGATTTTATTCAAAGAGAAACTGGAAATTCGGGATTATTATAACAACGCACCCGATGGCTATATGTGATCCCATCACCCTATTGCCCCATTTCCGACATAAACTTAATTCTCACAAGCCTGATTTCTTCTTCAGTATATTCATCTTCACCCAGTTCGGCCAGAGCTTCCTCAATCGATTCCGTTTTTGCGTCCTCCAAAAAATATTGATAAATATCTTCCTGATGATCTTCATCAACTACCTGATCGATGTAATAATCAAGGTTCAATTTTGTGCCGGAATTAATTATAACCTCAATCTCAGTGAGGAGTTCCTTAAGACTAAGATTTTTAGCATTAGCAATATCATCCAGAGAAATCTGTCTGTCGACGCTGGTAATTATATATACTTTAAATCCCGATTTATTGACAACCGATTTCACAACCATGTCTTGTGGCCGGATTATATCCTTTTCCTCTACATATACTTTGATCAATTCAACAAATTCTTTTCCGTACCTGTTTGCTTTTCCCACACCAACTCCGGCAATGTTTATCAGCTCATCAATATCGATCGGATACTGAATGGCCATATCCTGAAGAGAGGGGTCCTGGAAAATAACAAAAGGAGGAAGTTCATTTTGTTTGGCAATCTTTTTTCTAAGATCCTTTAATATGCTAAATAGTTCGGTGTCCATGGCACCTCCCCCTGCAGCTCCTGTATCGGAATCATCCTGCCGGGCAGTATAGTCATGGTCTAAAGTAAGCGTAAAGGAAACCGGATTCTTTAAAAATTCGTGTCCAAGATCTGTAACTTTCAATAATCCGTAACTTTCAATATCCTTTGATATAAATCGTGCAATAAGAGCCTGTCTTAGAACAGCGTTCCAAAACTTTTCGTCCTTGTCCTTGCCAATGCCAAAAAGTGAAATTTTATGATGATCATAAGCCTTCAGAGCTGAATTAACTTTTCCGGAAAGAATACTTGCGATGTGATCGACTTTAAACTTTTCTTTTACTTCCAGAATTACCCGGAGTGCGTTAACGATATCATCCTTGCCTTCAAATTGCTCTTTTGGGTGCAAGCAATTATCACAATTTCCGCAAGTTCCCTCCATCACTTCGCCGAAATAGTTAAGCAAAACTTTCGGCCGGCAAACAGCAGATTCAGCATAAGAAACAGTTTCGAGCAACAGTTGTCTGCCAATTTCCTGTTCAGCCACAGGTTTTCCCTGCATAAACTTCTCCAGTTTTTGTATGTCTTTATAGCTATAAAAGGCAATACATCTGCCTTCGCCACCATCACGGCCACCACGTCCGGTTTCCTGATAATATGCTTCCAAAGATTTAGGAATGTCGTAATGAATAACAAATCGTACATCAGGTTTGTCTATCCCCATGCCAAATGCAATTGTTGCAACTATCACATCAACATCCTCCATGAGAAACATGTCCTGATTTCTGGAGCGGGTGGCTGCATCCATTCCGGCATGGTATGGCAGAGCCTTAATATTGTTAACAACGAGGTTTTCGGCCAGCTCTTCAACCTTTTTTCTGCTCAGGCAATAAATAATTCCTGATTTACCCTTATTGTTTGAGATATACTTGATGATCTCCTTGGTGGCGTTAATTTTTGGTTGAATTTCGTAATACAGGTTCTTTCTGCGGAATGAATCTTTAAATACTTCAGCATGAAGCATATCAAGATTTTTTTGGATATCGTGTTGAACTTTTGGCGTTGCTGTTGCCGTAAGTGCAATTATTGGAGCGTTTCCAATTTTATTAATTATTGGTCTTATTCTTCTGTACTCAGGTCTGAAATCATGTCCCCATTCAGAAATACAATGAGCTTCGTCCACTGCATAAAATGAAATCTTTATTTTTTGAAGAAATAAAATATTCTCCTCTTTAGTAAGGGATTCAGGTGCAACATAGAGAAGTTTTGTAGAGCCGGACAATACATCTTCCTTTACTTTCGATATTTGCATTTTTGTAAGGGAAGAGTTTAGAAAGTGGGCTATACCATCATCGGTACTGAAACTTCGCATTGCATCAACCTGATTCTTCATGAGAGCAATAAGAGGGGAAATTATAATGGCAGTTCCTTCCATAATAATAGCAGGCAACTGATAGCAAAGAGATTTCCCGCCTCCGGTTGGCATTAATATAAAACCATCTTTACCCGATAGTACGTTCCGGATAATATTCTCCTGATTTCCTTTGAAATTGTCAAATCCAAAATACTTTTTCAGAGAAATACGCAAATTATTAGTATCACTTCCTAGTGCCATTTTTTATTATTCATTATAATCATACAAATTCATTTCCCTACACTTACAAAAAATTTAAGTTTTTAGGAGTTATAGCGGTAGAAGTGGGTTAATAAATAAATTTACAATAAAATTTCAAAAATAAAAAAAAACTTAGATATTTTTTTTTCAAATGTTACTATGATATTTTATTTACTTTTACGTTTTTAAAAATGTAAAATTTTCTTGTAATTTAATTTTTATGGCAAAGAACGAAGAGGAAATGTCTTTCCTCGAGCATCTGGAAGTGCTTAGATGGCATATCATGAAAGCTTTTCTAAGTGTCTTTATAATGGCAATTGTAGCCTTTATTTTTAAAGATTTTATTTTTACCACGGTAATTCTTGGTCCCAAATCGCCTGAATTCCCAACAAATGTATTTTTATGCGAAGTTGGGAAGATGCTCGGAATATTAAAGCTCTGTATTAATTCTTTGCCGCTTGAGATTATTTCTATTAAAATGGCGGGTCAGTTTTCCATGCATATTATGGTGTCGCTTATTGCAGGTTTGATCGTGGCCTTCCCCTATGTTTTTTACCAATTTTGGAGTTTTGTTGTGCCGGCTATGCATTCAAAAGAAAAAAGGTATTCCAGAGGAGCCGTTGTATATAGTTCATTATTATTTATTTTAGGAGTATTGTTTGGGTATTATATTATATCTCCTCTTACAGTTCATTTTCTGGGGAGCTATTCCGTAAGCCCGGAAGTAACCAATCAGATCAACCTCATTTCGTATGTGAGTACATTGGCTTCAGTTATTCTTGCTTCAGGAATAATATTTGAGCTGCCAGTATTGGCATATTTTCTTACAAAAGCAGGATTAATTACACCTGAATTCATGAGAAAATACCGTAAACACTCTCTGGTAGTTATTTTAGTATTGTCAGCAATAATTACACCCCCTGATATTTTTAGTCAGATTCTCGTTTCCTTACCATTAATAGTATTGTATGAGGTTGGAATAATGATTTCTAATCGTATCGTTAAAGCCCAGAAAAAAGAAGAAGCCCGACGGGAGAAAGAAAAATAAAAGAAAGAGAGAAACATTTAGTTTGTATTTAAATTATTTCCAATGAAGCTGTATACAAAAAATCTAATTAAGAAATACCATTCACGTACCGTGGTTAAGGACGTTTCTATCGAATTAGAAAGAGGCGAAATAGTTGGGTTGCTCGGTCCGAATGGTGCAGGTAAAACCACTTCTTTCTATATGATTGTGGGATTGATCACCCCAAATGAAGGCAGAATTTTTCTCGATGATATCGACATAACCAACGAGCCGGTTTTTAAAAGGGCCAGGATGGGTATTGGCTACCTTGCTCAGGAGGCTTCCGTTTTTAGAAAATTAAGTGTTGAGGATAATGTAAAAGCCATTCTTGAAATGTCTGACATGAGTAAATCTGAACAAAAGGACAGACTTGAGTCCCTCCTTGAAGAATTTGGACTCAAAAAAATCAGAAAAAGTTTAGGTATTCAGCTAAGTGGTGGCGAGAGAAGGAGAACTGAAATTGCACGCGCTCTGGCTTTAAATCCTCACTTTATATTATTGGATGAACCCTTTGCCGGAGTTGACCCAATTGCGGTGGAAGACATTCAGTTTATTGTTACCAAACTAAAAGAGAAAAATATTGGGATTCTGATTACCGATCATAACGTTCATGAAACCTTATCGATAACCGACAGGGCATACCTATTATTTGAAGGCTCTATATTGAAAGCAGGAAC
>JAIOZL010000008.1 GCA_021740645.1 Bacteroidales bacterium | reverse complement strand
ATAGAATTAAATAAAGTGCGATATTTTTCCTCGTTTTCTTCTGCTTTTTCTTTGGCTTCAAGCAAGTTTTTGTTGGCCTCCTTAAGTTGTTTTTCGCTGGCTTTTAGCTGCTGGTTTGCAGCCAGGAGTTCTTGCTCGTTTGCTTGCAGTTGTTGATTTGCAGCCCTGAGTTGTTGTTCATTTGCCAGCAGTTGTTGATTTGTGGCTATAAGTTGCTGTTCGCTGGCACTTAACTGTTGGTTAGCTGCTTTAAGTTGCTGCTCCCCGGCCTGCAACTGTTGATTTGCAGCCCTCAGTTGTTGTTCATTTGCCAGCAATTGTTGATTCAGGGCTTTTAACTGCTCTTCCGAATTTTTTCTTTCAGTAATATCGTTTAGAGTAACAATCAGGCTACCCGGGATGAATTGGGCATAGAGTTCACAAATTTTTTCGCTTCCATTTTTACAGCATATTTTATATTCTCCAGTATTGATCGCTTTTCTAGTATTTTGGGCGATTTCTAAAAAAGGCTTCCAGCGTTTAATCACTGCCTGCCGATATTTCGGATTGGGGTAGGCTAGATTATACCACTCTTCTGTTGTTTTTGGAATATGGCCAAACAATTGAATAGCCTTTTCGCTCCAAAACAAAATGGTTTGATCTTTTTCATCAACCACTGCTATTGGAAAGGGGCTATTATCAATTACTTTTTTAAGTTTTTCTTCACTTTTTTTCAATTCCTCTTCCATCTTCTTTTTGGAGGTTATATCCTGGAAGGAACCTGAAATTGTAACTGCTTTGCCATTTTTCATTTTGGGAATGCAAACAGCATTAACCCACTTTTTATTTCCCTTTGCGGTGGTAACAATCCATTCCTGGTTGTATGGTTCCCCATGTTCCATTGCCCGTTGAATTGCTTTTTCGGCCATAGTGCGGAACTGAGGATCAATAAATTCCAATCCTTTTGGTACTTCAGGAGCACCCTTTGTTAAATCCATTTCAAGAATTCGGAATACCTGGTCGCTCCAGGATTGTTTCAAGGTTGCCGGATCGAATTGCCAACCTCCAATTTTTCCGGCTCTTTCTGTTTCTTTGTAAAGGTGATCAGTCTGTTCTAACTCCGAAATTTTATTACGTAGCCGAATTAACTCTTCCATAAGTTGATCTTTTTCTTTTGTAGGAACAAATATATATTATTATCGCTTAAGCAAAGTTTGCCAAAGTATATTTTGTTTCGAATTGCCCACACTATAGGAAATGCATCCATTTTCAATATCGAAAATAACTGTTCTTCGTTCGAAGCCTCCAACTGCTTTGGCTTTAATTTCTATGTGTTTTTCCCTGAGCAACTTCTCCACAGCATCCAGATTATCTTTTCCAATGATGTCGCCCTTTCGTTTCAGCACATTTGCTCCTCCAACTAAACAAACCTCAATATTTTCTTTTTTAACGTCAAAACTATAGAGTTGTTTTAACATTTCTTCTATGGCATTATTGGCATACTTTGTCGAATGTAACTGAGTTTTTAATGGAAAAGTTCCAGGCAATAATACATGAGCCATCGCACCGATTTTTTTTCAGGATCTAGTGCCGTAATTACTACACACGAGCCGATTGCTCCCGAATTTAATATGGTATCGGTTCCCCCTGAACGAACCTCTCCAGTATATACATAGTGTATATTTTTAAACACATTTTTAGCCATAGCCCAAAAAACAATTTTTTAGCTTTACGGAATGGTCCGCCTTCGTAAATATTTTTATCCAAATCTACTATATTTTGAAGAGATAAATATAATAATGGGTCAAAATAAATCTACCTTGGATTGCACAATAAACCTTACCGAACTATTTAACCCTTTCCTGGTAGTTTACTTTAATATTTTTCAATTTATTCCCCTTTTGCAGATATGGTTATAGGCCTTTATTGGCAGAAATCATTATCTTTCTAAGTATTCTGTCTAAGCCTGTGATGTCTGCTCCAATGACATAAAAAATCCAAAGTTTGAAAAAATAAAAAATAATGCAATAAAACCTAAAGGTCCATAGTAATCTTTAAAATCCCTCCCTTTGATTAGATTATAAATTATCATAGATATTGGAATTTTAAAAAGTATTTCTTGCTTTTCAAAAGGAAAGATTCCTTTCATTTTACTTTGGCTTAGGTTATGAAATCTATTTCACAACCACTTTTCTCCTGAATACCTGGTTTTTTGTTTCCACCTCAAGGATATAAACTCCTTTATTAAATCGGGAAACCTGGATAGCATTGTTTTTTGGAACGCCCTCGTAAAGGATCTGCCCTTCAAGATTCAATAGTTTTGCACTTATTAGCAAAAGGTTTTCCCGTAAAGTAATTTGAATATACTCATGGGCAGGGTTAGGATAAACCTTAATGGTATGATTCAATGGAAGCTTAACCCCGGGAATCACATCGAGATTAAAGGCTACCAAACTTGTATTTATCTCTTCTTCTCCATGCACAAAAACCGTGTCGTAAACATAACCAACTCCTGAGCCTCCTGAACCTGTATAATCAATATCGATAACCAGGGTCAGGGTGTCATCTGCCCCCAGGGTAATTGGAAATTCTGGTAAATTGTAAAATTCCCAATAATCAGAATTGGCATAAACCGTATCCGCTGTGTAACTTGCAAAGGCTACATTATCAATATAGATATAATATACCATACCGTTTTCTTCAATGAATAGGGTGTCGGGAGTGATTTCTATTTCAGCTTGTGAAGGAAGTGCACCCAGGGTCCCATCCAGTTGTATGTTTTGCCCATAAATATCTTTCCCTCCGTTTCGACTGTCTTCCCATAAAGCGATCCATTGGTTGGAATTAAAACTACTTGCTACGGTATGCACTTTTTCGGAGAATACTGTGCATAAAGCAATTTGTGGATTTGTCCAAACGAAGTTACCCTCTTTATCCAGCATCATGGCTTTAACTGAAGCATTAAGTGCATCGCTGTATTCTTCATAAAAAACAATGAGTTCGTTTTCTGATTGGCTTGCTGCAAAAGGGTAAACATTTACAGCAGAAATTTCAATAAAGGTTTTACCATTATCAGTCCATAATCTTTCCCCATTGGCATTTATCCTTTGCCCATAGATTCCCCGGTTATTTTGGTCCCCGTCCATTTCATTCCAGAAAATAAAAATTTCATCCGATCCTTCAGGCAAAGCCAGGTAGGGGTAAAAGTGATGCCTCCCCAATTGGGTACTGGCTTCTGTGCCATCATCTCCTAACAGGACCTGTCCGTCTGCACTGATGTGCTGTACAAATGCACTGGAGAGATTATTCATATCGCGGTCGTCGTACCAGGCAATAAACATTCCGTTATTCCCATCACTGATCATTGAAAATACCTGTGTCCAAGCGGATATACCCCCGGCATTGGAGACGATAGCATCTTCGGTCCAAACCATATTTCCTTCGTTATCAAATCGTTGTGCAAATACATGGCGGGTGGGAGCCCAAACGGGACCTGAATCTTCAAAATATTTCAGAATCACATCGTCATCCCCTACGGCTAGTAATTGTGGCCATGAATAGGTATTGCTTCCCGTAAGGACAATCCCATTGCCACCCCATTGTTTGGCACCATCCGGTGAGATTTTTTGCAGGATCACTACCTCATCGGCCTGCCAGGCAAAAACAGCATTGCCTGCTGTTGTAACACATACTTTGGGAGCGACATCAAAGGCCGGGCCTGTCGACATTTCAATTCCATCATCTCCCCATAAAAAAAGTCCTTCGGGCGATATGCGGTAGGCAAATACGTCATTATCACCATTCCGGATATCCTGGAATGTTAAAATAGCGCAATCTTCCTGGTCAACAGTCATATCCCAGTCGGTTAACCAGGTCATGGCTGGATGATCACTTATCAGAATTCCTCCCTCATCCCATTGGATGTTTCCAAATACATCCAATTTTTGCAGACGGACATTGTAATTTCCACTTTCGTTCGAAAACCACGAAACATAGGTTACCCCATTTTCTGAAGTGGCCACTTTAGGGATAGCTTGCTCGCCGGGGTTGGTTGATAATGCTAAATTTTCACCTGGATCAGTTGGCCATTGGGCATTCACACTGCTGATTAGAAAAAACAGGAGGCTTAAAATGCTGAGTAAAGTTTTCATGCTGATAGTTTTAATTTATGCATCAAAAGTAAATGTTGTAATTTATTATATACAGTTTGAATAGATATATTGAGACTTTGAATAAATACTTTGAATATTTGAATGAACAGTTTGAACAAAGATACACATTGTGTGTTGCACTTTCAAATATCTTCTTTTTGGAGATAATACATTCATTTTTTTAACTATAAATTAAATTCATTGGCAGTTTTTGGGGCTGATGATTTGATAAATGAAGTATTATAATTACTTAAACAGGTACTATGATAATTGGTATACTAAAGGAATCCCTGCCTGAAAAAAGGGTTTCCCTTCTCCCGGAAGCCATCTCTCAACTCAATATTTTAAAAGTTAGCGTACTGGTTGAAAAATCTGCTGGTGAACTTGCCAACGCTTCTGATGAAGCTTACCATCAGGCAGGAGCCAAAGTGGTTGATAAAAAAGAACTATACGCAAAGGCTGCTTTGTTTTTAATGATCAATCCACCCGCACCGGACGATCTTAAATTGATAGGCAACGAAAAAATATTGGTGGGTACACTTAATCCGTTAAGCAATGTCGTTTTTGTGAAAAATTTGAAGGAGGCCGGCTTCACTGCCTTCAGCCTGGATGCAATTCCAAGGATCAGCCGGGCGCAGGCCATGGATGTTTTATCTTCGATGGCTACAGTAGCAGGTTACAGGGCCATTTTGGATGCAGCGTTTCATCTCCCTACTTTTTTTCCTATGTTTATGTCAGCGGCCGGAACCATCAAACCTGCCAAGGTTTTGATCTTGGGTGCCGGGGTGGCAGGTTTGCAGGCTATTGCTACTGCCCGAAAATTGGGTGCAGTGGTTGAAGCCTTTGATGTACGAAGTGCTGTTAAGGAGGAGGTTCAAAGCCTGGGTGCAAAATTCGTAGAAGTGGAAGGTGCAGTGGATGATGCTTCTGCTGGTGGATACGCAGTAGAGCAAACCGAAGAATTTAAACAACGGCAAAGCCAGATGATACAGGATCATGCAATTAAATCGGATGTGGTAATTTGTACCGCACAAATACCGGGAAGAAAAGCCCCCTTACTGATCAAAAAACAAACGGTTAGTGAAATGAAAGCCGGCTCAGTGATTATTGACCTGGCTGCTTCGTCAGGAGGCAATTGCGAACTCACTCAAAATGATAAAACGGTGATAGCCCATGGTGTTAAAATCATTGGGAATTCAAACTATCCCTCAGGAATGCCTGTTGATGCCAGCAGGATGTATGGTAAAAATCTCATCAATTTTCTTAAGCTGATGATTGATGAAGAAGGCGGGCTAAAGATCAATTTTGAAGATGAGATCATCAAAGGTGCTTGCATTACACATCAGGGGGAGATCATCAATGAAAGAGTAAAATCAGCGATCGAAAACACAAAATAGATTACGGAATTTCTAATTCATCGTTCAAAATTCAATATTTAAAATAATGGAAGATATCATTGTATTTTTTTATTCATTCCGCGAACCGATTTTTATCATGGTTCTTGCCATTTTTTTAGGCATAGAAGTAATTTCCAATGTGCCCTCAGTATTGCATACTCCTTTGATGTCGGGAGCCAACGCCATTAGTGGTGTCATTATTATCGGAGGGATAATTCTGGTAGGGCATGCTGACCTCAGCAGGTTTTCTGTGGAATTGGTGTTGGGGATATTGGCCATGTTTTTTGGCACCCTGAATGTCGCCGGAGGCTTTGCAGTTACCGATCGCATGCTTGAAATGTTTAAGAAAAAAAAGAAATAAAACCTTGTTGCAACTGGCTTGGATTTTTAGTAAATGCCAAAATGCAACATCAAACCATAAACTATGGAGAAGATATTACATACAACCAACGGGGTTGAATTTACATTAAGCCATGCCTTTCTCGAATTCAGCTATTTGTTGGCAGCTGTGCTCTTTATCTGGGGGTTGAAGCTGCTAAGTCATCCAGAAACCGCAAGGAAAGGAAATTTCTGGGCTGCAGCAGGTATGGTGTTGGCTATGATCACCACTCTCTTTTTGCACGAAGACGGTAATGGAGATCGTATCCGGTTAATGAATGTGGTTATTATCATTGTGACTATTGTGTTTGGGAGCATCATTGGGCTGGTTATTTCAAAAAAAGTAAAAATGACAGCCATGCCTGAACTGGTTTCATTTTTTAATGCAACCGGTGGTGCAGCTTCAGCACTGGTAGGATTGCTGGAGTTCGGGAATCCTGCGAATGAATCCCTTCTGGTTACCCTGCTCGGACTCATCATTGGGTCAGTTGCTTTTAGCGGGAGTATGATTGCCTATGGCAAGCTTAGCGGGAAAATCGGGAGCTTGCATGCAGGGATACTGAAGTATGTCAATTTTGTGTTAATGTTTACTGTAGTAGGAATTACAGCTTATATATTATTGCTACCCGATCCGCAAAGTATTCCTATGCTGGTGTATATCCTTTTTGGTATAGCCCTTTTATATGGGATCACTTTTGTGATGCCTATTGGAGGAGCAGATATGCCTGTGGTAATATCCTTACTCAATTCTTTGACAGGTATAGCCGCTGCCATGGCCGGTTTTATTTATCATAACCTGGCGATGATCCTTGGTGGTATCCTGGTTGGAGCAGCAGGGTCCATCCTGACTGTTCTAATGACCAAAGCCATGAACCGCTCCTTGATGAATGTGATCATTGGGGGATTTGGTGGTGGTAGTGGAGCTGTATCAGAAGAGGGCGGAACGGTAAAAGAAGTCTCACTAAGCGATGCGGCTGTATTGCTTGCCTATTCCCAGAAAATTGTAGTTGTACCCGGGTATGGCCTGGCGGTAGCTCAGGCACAGCATGTAACTCATGAGTTTGAAAAGGTACTTGAAGCGAAAGGTGTCCAGGTTAAATTTGGTATCCACCCGGTGGCTGGACGTATGCCCGGACATATGAATGTATTGCTCGCCGAAGCCGATGTTTCCTACGATAAGCTTGTAGAGATGGAAGAAATAAATAAAGAAATGAATTCCACGGATGTAGTGATCGTAATTGGAGCTAATGACGTGGTAAATCCTGCTGCTAATGAAACACCCGGAAGTCCTATTTATGGGATGCCGGTAATTAATGCCGTTGAAGCAAAAAATGTGATCGTGATGAAACGGGGTATGGGAAAGGGTTATGCTGGAATTGAAAATCCATTATTTTTTAAAGATAACACACGGATGCTTTTTGGCAATGCGAAGGATTCCCTTCAAAAACTTGTCAACGAAATAAATACTTTGTAAGATTTATGTCTGAAATGCAACTTTTGTTAAATTTATTTCCTCTATTTTAATAAATAAAAAAATGAAAAGCATCTATTTACTTCTCGCCATTGGACTGATCACTTTAAATGGTTTTGGGCAATCAAATGAAAAACTCGCGCCTACCTTAATCCAACAGGCAGATTGGGTAATTGAAGTCCCTTCCATTGCTTCACAAATAGAATCGGGTGAATTTATTCCTGGCGATAATTTGAGTATAGAAATTAATCCCAAAAGAAGGGATGCTAATAAAGCCGTTCCTGGCAAAGGCTTGCCAAAAGGCGTCGACCCTTTGTGGCAGATGCAAAATAAAAACAGCAAAATCAAAGGCAAGGAACCCATTCTTACGTTTACTGCTGCAAGTTCGGGTACCACACCAACCGATCCTACAGGAGCTGTAGGCCCCAATCATTTTGTAAATTCCTGGAATTCGGCTTTCAGAATATGGGATAAAGCTGGAAATGCCCTTACCCCTGTAGCTTCACTTTCTACCATTTTCCCAGGGGAAACTGCTGGTGACCCAATTGTGATTTACGACCACATAGCCGACCGCTTTATCGTTACAGAGTTTACTTTCCAAAATGGTTTTTTAGTAGCAGTAAGCCAAGGCCCTGACCCGGTTAGCAGCGGATGGTATACATACTATTTCTCCACCAACTCCTTCCCTGACTATCCAAAGTTTTCACTTTGGTCAGATGGATACTACATTACAGCCAACAAAAACTCCTCTTCTGCAGGAAGCAGTCAGGTGGTATTTGCCATTGAAAGGGATAAAATGCTAACCGGTGACCCTTCGGCTATGATGATTGGTTTTCCATTACCTTCGATTACTACAAGTGGATTTTACAGTCCCCTGGGATTTAATGTAAATGGAAATGAAATGCCCCCACCGGGCAATGCACCTATTGTTTACATGCAAGATGATTCATGGAGTGGAGTGTCAACAGATCATTTAAAGATATGGTCGATTAATGTGGATTGGGATACGCCCGGGAATTCAAGTATTTCCAGCCCACAGATCATTAGTACTACGCCATTCGACGGGCTTTTTGATGGAGGATCATTTTCAAATCTCCCCCAGCCTTCGGGACCTGATATCGACGCTTTGCAGGCCACGATCATGTATATGGCCCAATATCGCAGGTTTTCAAACTATAATTCTGTGGTTTTTAATTTTGTGGTTGACCTGAACGGAAGTGATAATTATGCAGGTATCCGCTGGTATGAATTGCGCCAACCGAACGATGGCGATCCCTGGGAAATTTACCAGGAAGGGACTTATTCCCAACCTGATGGCCATAGTGCCTTTTCAGGGAATATGTGTATGGATGCCCAGGGAAATATAGCTTTAGCCTATACGATAGTCAGCAATTCACAATATCCTTCATTAAGGTACACTGGTCGGTTTTCCTCTGATCCTCCTGGTTTGATGACCATAGCCGAAGATAGTTATGCGGAAGGTACTCAATCTGACCCTTCTACCAGGTATGGTGATTATTCCCAAATGACGATTGACCCTACTGATGACCTTACCTTTTGGTCGATAGGTGAATATTTTACAGGGGGTTCAAGAAAAAACCAAGTGGGTGTTTTTAAAATTGCTCCTGAATTAGCTAATGATGTTGGAATAGTAAGTATTGAATCACCAGAGAATGGGATACTTTCAAATTCGGAACCAGTTACTGTTACCCTTAGAAATTTTGGTATTGATCAACAGGTAGATATTCCGGTAAGTTACCAAATTGATGAAGGTACAATGGTCAATGAACTTTATTCAGGAACCCTTGCCAGCAATGAAGAAGTGGATTATACCTTTGCTACAACCGGCGATTTTTCAATACCGGGCGCAATTTATCATATTCACGCAGCTACAAATTTAATTTCCGATCAGAACATAGAAAATGATACCATCTCGGTGGATATAACCCATTTGTTTGCCAATGATCTGGGTATTACAAGCATAAGTTCACCGGTTTCGGGTTCCTACCTCTCGGATGACGAAATTGTAACTGCTACCATTTATAATTATGGGGTTTCTACACAACAGGATTTTAATGTATCCTATAAACATAACAATGCCAGCCCGGTTACTGAACAGGTAACTGGCCCCTTAGCTGCCGGAGAGACCATTGATTATTCATTTACTACCCCGGTTGACCTGTCGGATATTGGGGAGCATGAAATCAAAGTTATGTCTGCTTTAGCAGGAGATGAGAACTATAGTAATGATACCACAACAGTAATGGTAATAAACAGCCTTTGCCAGCCTGAATTACTTTGTACTCAGGGAGTAGGTGTTTGGGCACTTGAGTTGGGTTCCATCTTAAATGAATCGGGTTGTGACCCCGGTGGATATGGAAATTATACTGATATGTCAACTGATTTAGCACAGGGGAGCTCAAATGATATGATCATTACTACCGGGTATGGAAATGTATTTGTCAAAACATGGATTGATTTTAACGACAACTTTCTCTATGAAGAGAATGAAATAGTGATAAATGATTTTGAAATTGCTGATGGGCAGGGAGCGGGAACCTATACCGAAACCCTGCCTCTTGAAATTCCGGTGGATGCCTCCATGGGTGAACATTTTATGCGAATAAAGTTAAATTATAATGAAGGGGTTCCGGCTGATCCTTGCGAAGCCACGATATTCGGTGAAACGGAAGATTATATGGTAAACATTATTTTAGGTACCGGCTTTAAACCAACCTCGATTGAAACCAATGAGCTGGTATTGATAAACAAAGGCAAGAACGAGTTCAGTTTAAGTTACTCATCTGATCAACAGGATGAAACCCTGATCGTGACTGTACATAACATCCAGGGGCAAAAGTTGATTGAAAACCGTATTATCAAAGTAAGCGGGACCTATACTTTTGATTTCGATATGTCGTATGCACCCCAGGGCATCTATTTGCTCCGTTTGGGGAACCAAACTTTTGGTAAGATTAAAAAGTTTACAGTGAGATAAAAACGGATTGAAGAATAAAGTATAACCTTCATTACAGTCATTAAAGGCTTAACTTGTTTTATTTCCACATCATAATCCCCCGATGAATATTCCGGGGAAAGTACGCCAGCAAGGAAAACTGATCGATAATTTTTTTTCGATGAAAGTAATTGACAAATCTCCCCCTCTTGAGTTGGGGGGAGGAGAAAATTTCCCTAACGATAAATGATCCCTATACCGGCAAGACGGCCTTTTTTTATCAATAATAGAAATCAATATTGCCAGATCCTGAATTAGATGCAATATCTTCAATCCCTGAACAATCTACTTAAATCCTTGTTGTAAAGTTTTACTGTTCGGCGCGTCTAAAAAACACTCAATGCAGTCAGGCGATATTTCAAATAAATATTAATAACTCTTGAAACTATGAAACAAACTATTCTCTCCATTGCAATGATATTTACTATTTCCCTGTCTTTCGGGCAGCTAAATATGGGCCAGCTTGGCCATCTGCCTTACGCACAATCCCTCAGTGATATCTGGGGTTATGTGGACAATGAGGGTAATGAATATGCGCTTGTAGGTACATTTAGCGGATTGTCCGTAGTTGATGTAACCGATCCTGCCAACCCATCAGAAGTCTTTTTTGGCCCGGGGCCGGGATCAATCTGGCGGGATATTAAAACCTGGGGCGATTATGCCTATGTTTCCAATGAATCGGATGAAGGGGTCTATATAGTTGATTTAAGTGCCTTACCCGGGGAAATTACCAGTACAACAAATTTTACCGGATCGGATTATCCCTTTTCCTCCGTCCATAATTTATACATTGATGAATCGGGTAAGATGTACATTTTTGGTGCTGATAACGGTGCAGGCGGTGCTATCATCTGTGACCTTACCAACGATCCTATGAACCCGGTTGAACTGGGAAGATTTAATGAGTTTTACCTCCACGATGGAATGGCTCGGGGCGATACTTTGTGGGGTGGTGGAATATATATAGGGGTATTAGCAGCTATTGATGTTTCAGACCCTTCCAGTACATCGGTTATGGGGACAGTGAACACACCGGGATTATTTTGCCACAATGCCTGGGTTTCGGATGATGGTAGTCATGTATTTACAACCGACGAAGTAAGCAGCGGTTATGTTGGTGCATTTAATGTTACGGACCTTTCAAATATGTATGAAACAGATAGGATTCAATCGAATCCTGGCAGCAATGTTATCCCCCATAATGTGCACGTATTGAACGACTATTTGATCACTTCCTATTATACGGATGGGATTGTAGTGCATGACGCCTCCAATCCTAATAACCTGATTGAAGTAGCTAATTATGATACTTCACCTAATTACTCCGGAAGCGGCTATAACGGCAGTTGGGGTGCCTATCCTTTTTTACCCAGCGGAAATATTCTGGCTTCCGATATTGAAGAAGGACTTTTTATTTTGAGCATAGAATACCTGCGTGCTTCATTTCTTGAAGGAACTGTAAAAGATAGCATTTCAGGCGATCCTTTATTTAATGTACAGGTAGAGATATTTAATACTTTTCTTACCACCCAAACAGCTTTTGATGGAACCTATGATTTTGGGACCACCCTCTCCGGGACGTTTGATGTTCAGTTCAGTAAGGCAGATTATAATACCAAAATTATCGAAGATGTGAATTTTGTTAATGGAGAAATTACCCAATTGGATGTTGAAATGAGAATGACCACAATCACAGGGGTCAATTCACAAATAGCAGAAGATCAAATGGCCGTATTTCCAAATCCATTCAATTCCAATTTTTCAATTGAATTTAACTTTGAAAACACACCAACAGGTGCTATAAAAGTGCAGGTCTTTAATATGATAGGGAATAAAATGTTGGAAAGGGATCTTTCAGAAAATAAGGGCGTACTATCCATGGGGGCCGAGCTTTCAAAAGGAATATATTTTGTAAATATTTCAGATGGCCAATCACTGAACATTACAAAAAGAATAGTAAAATACTAGGCTGAAAGTTATTTTAGAGGTTTTACTTTTTTATAAACTTCTTTGAAAAAACTTCGTTCTCATTATTTTGCAGGATGATAAAATATATACCTGGAGTTAAATGCATAACATTTAATTCCAGGTTTTTTTCTTCCTTTTTTTTCAAACCGTTTAAGAAAACCTCCTCTCCCTGGTAATTGAAAATACTTACTTCAAAATTGTTGTTTTCCTCAAAATTCAATATTAACAGATTGGATGTAGGATTTGGGTAAATATTAATTCCTAAATCATCTCTTTGATCACGAACACCTAAACCTCCGGGTATTCCATCTTTAAGCAATCCTATACCACCAGCAAATTCACCGTAAACAAATTCTTTTTTCCCGTCATTGTTGATATCAAATCCATTGAGGCTTATGTTCACCCCATGCAGGTATAATGAGTCCATAAGATAGAAAGAGCCGTTCAGGTTATTTTCTATGTTGGTAAACTGGTAAATGTATCCCTGCTCTGAGCCCACATAAAGCATATAATTCCCCAGCGAATCTTCCACTAAATGTGGGGCACTGTAACCAGTACAACACTCCGGCATCACATCTACCTGCCCGAATTCTTCAATGCTTGGTAAAGTGTTGAAAGCCGGGTTTTCAGGAGTTCCGGTATTTTCAAAGTAATTGACAGTGCCGCTTCTTTCTCCTACCAGCAGATCAGGAAGGCCATCCCGGTTTACGTCGATGATTTGCGGTTTTGCAGATTGCCCAATATCAATCCCATTATAGTTTGGTTGTGTAAGCGTAAAAATGGCTGAGTCACCCTCTACTCCATCATTACGAAAATAGTGGAGGCTTCCTTCCTCATCACCAATCAGCATATCCATGTCCCCGTCGTCATCCATATCCCCAAATGAAGGATAAATTCCTTCAAAACCAAGTTGTCCAAGAGCAGAATAATCATCGCTGATTATTTCAAATTCAGGCAAGACAATGGAACCTGTATTCCTAAGTAACATTAACCGGCTGGAGTAGTTTCCAGTTTCGATGAAGTAGCCATAGTTGCCAACAATGATATCCATCAATCCATCTCCATTCTCGTCAAAAAAAACAGGGTACGACCTTTCACCCACATCAAGCATGCTTTCCTGCAAAAAGTAGTTTCCCTGGTATACAAATTCAGGAATATCCTGGGTGCCGTTGTTTTGGTAAAACCAAATATTCTGATAATTCTCAGATGTATTTGGATTATTTGGTGCTACGACCAAATCTTTTAGTCCATCATTGTTATAATCGAAATGATAAGCTGCCGGAAAAACAGTGAGGTTAACCGGAGTTGAGTTTGAAGGGAACGCATCATCAAATGCCGTCATTATTGAGTTTGTTGTGGTACCCCCATTGGTCAGCATCATTAAGTTTTTATAGGTTAAATCGCCCAATACCAAATCCTTTACACCATTGCCCGAAAGATCAATGGCAAGCATGGTGGAACCTGCATGCTTAGCTGATTTTTCTGGAATAGATGCCTTCGAATCGCAGGTATCGTAAAGTGTTACCGAATTATTGTTCCCATCTTCAGAAAAATAACCCCAACAAGCATTTGCCAACTCAAAGTCGAGCTGACTGCAATTACCATTGTTTTCAATCGTCATGTTTTTATGATATTCAATAGTACTTCCCAGGGTATTAAAGGTGAGGATATCCAAATCCCCGTCATTATCAATATCTACGATGGCAGGCACATCAGGTGGGCTGACAAATAAGGGGGTAACTCCTTCCAATCCGATGGTTTGCAATAGGGAGGTTACCAATTCGAAGGTTGGCAAGCCACCTTCAATCGTTACATTTTTATAAACGGCAATTCCAGCCGGCACCGAGGTGAAAATATCTTCTTTCCCATCACAGTTGTAATCACGCAATAACATCCAGTTGTGCATGGCCGGAAAACCATATGCATATTCAGGGGCATAATTATACGCATGCGCATTTTGATCGCCAGTATTTATGTAAGTTTTCACTGCTCCATAAAAATTTCGTTCGAAAGCCACCAGGTCTTCCAGTCCATCATTATTGAGATCTATGGTAGAAAACTGCGGGCAGTTCAGGCCACCAGCCCAGGGATTTTGCAAACTTTCACTATTCCTGATGAGGTTAACAGTATCATAAGGAACAAGATGAATTTGGGCTGTTGCAGAGAAAACTAAAACAACAAATGAGAGAATAAATTGTAATATGGATTTGGCGATTGAATCAATCATTTTCGAAAGGATTGGAGAAATCTGGGTTTTCAATAAAGTCGGGATCATTAAGTGTTTTGATAAAAGCTAACAGATTTTCCTTTTCTTCATCGGTAAGCTGGATGCCACCCTGGTTTACTTTTTTCATAAGAGGATCAATCGTAGGGGAAAACTTTACACTATGACTATAAAATTCGATTACTTCTTCCAGGCTTTCAAATCTTCCATCATGCATATAAGGACCTGTATACTCAATGTTCCTGAGTGTGGGAGTTTTAAACTTCCCTTTATCGTTTTCGTCAAGGGTTACATCAAACAATCCCCTATCTGTAAAAATAGAATCCAGCCCATTGTTATGAAATAGATTATCCGTAAAAAGTATGGTTGTATGGCAATGGAAGCAATCTCCTTTTTCTGTAAAAAAAACTTCGAAGCCTTTGGATTCAGCCTGGGAAAGTTGAACTTCCCCGCGCAGGTATCTATCCCATTTTGAGTTGGAAGATATCATTGTTCGTTCAAACTGTGCAATGGCTTTTGTGGTTAATGTGGAATCTATTTTACGGGTACCAAATGCTTTAAAAAAAAGATCCGGATATTCTGCATGAGCATTTAATTTATTAGCTGCTTCCACCCATGTAAGATGCATTTCAATTGGATTCGGAACTGGCCCAAGTGCCTGGGCTTCTAATCCATTCGCCCTTCCATCCCAAAATAAGAAAGGCATCCAGCCGATATTGATGATGGCCATTGAATTTCGGTTGCCTTTGATACCATCAATACCGGTACTGAATTTTTTCAGGTTATCGGTAAATCCATAAGCCTGGGAGTGACAATCAGCACATGACTGAGTATTATCTGCTGAAAGGATGGGGTCATAAAAAAGTCTTCTTCCAAGCGCTATTCCTTCTTCTGTCATTGGATTGTCTGACGGGATATCCAAATCTGGAAAACCTTGTGGAATGATCAGGTTATAAGGTGTGGGGTTGAAAACCTTTGATGGTGGTTCCGGGTCTTCATCTGACTTGGTGCAGGAAATTGACAAAAAGATAATCATAATCAAAGAAAGCAGTGTACCCGTGAAATCAAAATATCTGCTTCTCGATCGATTTATGTACATTGATATTTTTTGGCAGAAAATCATTATTCGATAGATACAATAGAAAAAACATCTGCACCATTGTCATGCAACATTTCCTGAACAGGCTGATTACCCATCACCATGGTCATCATATTCAGGTCGAAGGTGTAGGGATTAGCCCACCAGTTATTGATGTTCATTTTTATAGTAATGGTTTTTTTAGCTCCACTGGCCTTAAAATCAGAGGAAGGCAAATTAACCCGGATATAATTCTGGTTTCCCATGGTTGCCCCGGTATGGGCCTGGAAATTTTTTATAACTCCAGTCGAGTCATGTTTTCCTTCCAGTTTCATATAATGGTATCCGGGGCCCATCGCCAGGGGCCATTCCATATTATTTTCAGGTGGGTTAAGGTATCGCCCGTTCACGTTTTTTGCTTCATTTAATCCAAAAATAAAGGAGATAGAACTATATTCACCCACGGGTATTTTTAATCCCGGAATAAATGAAAGGGTGGATTCTTCAGCAGCATCTACATAATGCTCTTCATCTATTAATAATGAATCCCCATTCATTTTGTATAATGTAATATCTGATATAAAATATTTAAGGGTTTCAATGCTGTATAAGTTTCCAAATGCATTGGTATATTGCATGGTATTAAAATACAATTCCTCAGCATCAACAAAGTGGGTTAAAAGAAAATTCAACTCGACCTCCATTGATTTCGGAGTTTCTTCATCACTTTTGTTGCAAGAAGATAATAGAATAAGTACGTTTAATAAAATAATAAACAACCCGATATTTTTAACGTTCATAAATCTTGTTTTATATTGTTTGATTATACTACAATATAACGCCCGGATTGTTGAGTAAGTTGTAAAAATAGTACGAATTGAGTGGCTATTTTGGGCAATAACTAATTTTAGATGATTATCTGCATTAGTCTAAAATAAACCATCCTGCCTTCCCGATTTAAACTTGCCAAGGTGAACATATGCCTTTTCAGTGGCTTCGCGTCCCCTTGGGGTACGCATTAAAAATCCTTCCTGGATCAAGAAGGGTTCATAAACTTCTTCGATAGTGCCGGCATCTTCCCCAACTGCTGTGGCAATAGTTGTTAACCCGACTGGTCCTCCTTTGAATTTTTCAATAATCGTCTCCAGGATTTTATTATCCATTTCGTCGAGGCCATTTTTATCTACATTTAATGCCTCCAGACTGTGCAAGGTAATTTCCATATCAATTGATCCATCTCCCCTTATCTGAGCGAAATCACGCACCCTGCGAAGCAATAGGTTGGCAATCCGGGGTGTACCCCTGCTGCGACGGGCCAATTCTGAGGCCGCTTCTTCGGAAATCTTAACATGCAGGATAGAAGCGGAGCGTTTAATGATATGGTTTAATGTTTTAGAATCATAATAGGATAAACGTGAATTTATACCAAACCTTGACCTCAAAGGTGCTGTTAGTAAACCTGAACGGGTAGTCGCGCCTATAAGGGTAAACGGATTAAGATTTATCTGAACACTCCGTGCATTTGGCCCGGTTTCTATCATGATGTCGATCTTGTAATCTTCCATTGCCGAATAGAGGTATTCTTCAACAACAGCACTCAGGCGGTGAATTTCATCAATAAAAAGTACATCATTTTCTTCCAGATTGGTTAAAAGCCCAGCGAGGTCACCCGGTTTATCCAAAACCGGCCCTGAGGAAACTTTAATATTTACTCCCAATTCATTGGCAATAATGTAGGATAGGGTAGTTTTTCCTAATCCCGGAGGGCCATGTAATAACACATGGTCGAGTGATTCGTTTCGCAGCCTGGCTGCCTGAACAAAAACCTTAAGATTGTCCACTACTTTATGCTGGCCGGCAAAATCTGTAAATTCTACTGGCCTGAGTACTTTTTCAATTTCCAGTTCGGATTTTGAAAAGTTTTTTCCGCTTGCATCCAGGTTTTCATTCATAAATAAAGAGTAACTATTATAGAATTTGCAAAGGTAGCAATAAAAAAATTCGTACTTTAGCAATTCAAATCAATACCCCACGGCCATGAAACAGATTTTGGTTGCCATCGATTTTTCCAAATGCTCCGTCAACGCATTGGAATATGCTATTCATTTTGCAAACCAAATTAGGTCAAACATCACTCTGGTTTGGGTTGACAATACCAGTACAGATGAAAATGTGTTTTCAAATCCGTATGATGTGGGTCGAAAAGAGATCAATAATAACTTTAACGAGCTGATCGAAAAATATCAGCCTATGCTTGAACACGGAGAGATGACCTTTAAGATCAGGAAAGGGAAAGTGCATGTTGAAATTGCGAACCAGGCAAAATATAGTGATGCGATGCTGGTTCTTTTAGGAACACACGGCGTGTCGGGTTTTGAGGAGTTTTGGATTGGGAGCAATGCACACCGGATTGTTACCTATTCACCTTGTCCGGTTATTACTATCCGTACATCTTACAGTTTCGAGAATGGAATAAATACGATTGTTCTCCCTATAGATAGTACCCTGGAGACGCGACAGAAAATTCCTTTTACAACAAAAATTGCCAAATATTTTGATTCAGAAGTGCATATTCTTTCCTTGTATTCCACCTCCATCAAAGCTGTAAGGTACAGGGTAGATAATTATTCAAAACAAGTTGCGAAATACTTTGATGAAGAAGACGTTAAATATACCATTGCATCTGTTGAAGCAGAAAATATTACAAATTCTACCATCAATTATGCAACAAGTGTGAGAGCTGAATTAATCACTATAATGACGGAACAGGAAACGACTACGGCTAACCTTTTTCTGGGTGCCTATGCACAGCAGATGGTTAACCATTCGCCAATTCCGGTTTTAAGCATTCATGCTAAAGAGTACATTAGAATTCAATCAAGATAAATCCATTAATCAATAAGTTTGTGAAGTTGAAATTATTATTTGCGGCAGTTCTGATATCAGGAGTATATTTTGGATCCATTGCTCAAGACAGTCTGAAGGGTAAGGTCAAGGTTTTTCAGGATAGCAGGATAGATTCGCTGCTTGTAAAATATGTTGAAGTCAATCAAATTAATCCCGCGATTGAAGGTTGGAGAATTGAAATTTTCTTCGAAGCCGGGAATACTTCAAAAAAACAAGCCATGGAAGCCCGGGCAGAATTTATAAATAAATTTTCTGAAACTCCATCCTATTTGCTGTTCCAACAACCTTATTATAAAGTGAGGGTTGGCGACTTCAGGACCAAGATGGAGGCCGAAAAATTTAAAAAAGAAATTGAATCGGATTATCCGAATGCTTTTGTGGTTTCGGATGAAATTAACTTTCCAAGACTTGACTAATTTTCAAATTAGGTTGCTAATACCACGATAATGTAAAGCCTATATTTTGATTAAGTTTACATTATCTTACTGTGAACTTAAACAAATACTGTTTTTTTCAGGTTATATTTGAGCTAAATTTAAATTATCTAATGAAAACGTTATATATAGCGAGGCATGCAAAGTCTTCCTGGGATTATCATGGAATTGATGATCATCAAAGGCCATTGCTTGAAAAGGGGAAAAAAAGAACAAGGTATGTGGTAAATTATCTTCAGGAGAAAAACGTTCAGATTGACCTGATCATGTCAAGCCATGCTGTGAGAGCCTTAAATACTGCAAAAATAATTGCGCATGGCATCGGTTATCCTGAAGACAAAATTGTTATCTCAAAAAATATTTATCATGGGTACGCCGACAGCCTGAATAATTATTTTTATGATCTTTCTGATGGAGTTAATTCTTTGATGCTGGTTGGACATAATCCAACTTTCACTTATTTTGCAAATCAGTTTCTCGATAAAAAAATTGACAACCTTCCTACTTCTGGCATTGTTTGTATAGAGTTTAAAACCGATAAATGGGAGGATGTGTTTAGTTCAGATAGAAAAACAAAATTTATAATTTCACCAAAAATTTTGAAAGACAAGCTTAGTGGATCGTAAGGTTTAGCTTTATTGATAATATTATTAGAACATGTTAGATAATCTTTTAGAAGCATATAGTGATGGTTTTATCATCAACAGGGAGATAAGTTGGTTACAATTTAATGCCAGGGTACTTCAGGAGGCGATTGATCCTTCTACGCCACTTATTGAACGGATAAAATTTTTAGGTATTTTTTCAAATAACCGGGATGAATTTTTTAGGGTAAGGGTGGCTTCGCTGAACCGCATTGTGAAATACCAAAAAGAGTCCACAAATTTGAAGGATAATCCAAGAACCTTATTAAACAAGATTAAAAGAATAGTTAGCGATCAGGAAAAACTTTTTACTCAAACCTATCATAATATCGTAAACGAGTTAAGAGAAAAACATATTCACCTTATTAATGAACTGCAATTGGATGAAGAGCAGGGTGCCTTTGTCAAACGTTTTTACCAGGAAGAGTTGAGGCAGTACCTTTTCCCGATCATGCTCAATAATTTCCAAAAACTTACATCGATTAAAGACGGATCAATTTACCTTGCAGTTGAACTTCAATGTTCAAATGGCCAACTGGAAGAGAGTTATGCTCTCATCAAAGTGCCATCAAAATCCCAATCCCGCTTTTTAATCCTTCCGAGTAAGGGAGAAGATCATTATATCATACTTCTTGATGATGTGATCAGGTATTGCCTTGAAGACATATTTGCTTTACTGGGTTATGATAACTTTAAAGCCTATACAGTTAAAATTACTAGGGATGCTGAATTGGACATCGACCTGGATGTATCAAAAAGTTTTCTGGAAAAATTAAGCGAAAGCCTGAAACAGCGGAAAAAGGGTGTGCCGGTTCGTTTTGTGTATGACTCTAATATTCCTCCTGATTTTTTAAAAAAAATTACTAAAAAGTTAAAGATATCCGACGAGGACAATATGAGAGGAGGCGGGCGTTATCACAACTTTAAAGATTTTATGTCGTTTCCTAAAGTCGGCTCTCCAGACTTATTATATCCGGCATTTCCTCCACTTCCCCACAAGGACATTAGCCCTAATCAAAGCATAATTAAACTCCTGAGTGAAAAGGATATCATGTTGCATTATCCTTATCAGTCTTTTCAATATATTATTGATTTTCTGCGAGAGTCTTCCATCGATCCGAAAGTTACAGAAATTAAGATGACTTTTTACCGGGCTGCTAAGTACTCTAATGTTGTTAACGCATTGGTAAATGCTGCCAGAAATGGGAAAAAGGTGACGGTATTCCTGGAGATTCAGGCCCGCTTTGATGAAGAGGCAAATATAAACCTGGCCGGAAAATTTAATGATGAAGGAGTAAAAATAATTCCTACTATACCGGGTTATAAGGTTCATAGTAAGCTAATTTGTGTTACCCGAAAAGAGGATGATAAAGATGTGTATTATGCTAACATAAGCACTGGAAATTTTAATGAATCTACTGCTTTTGTATATGCTGATGATAGTTTATTGACTGCTAATCAGGAAATCTCTGCAGAGGTAAATAAGGTTTTCGAACTATTCGAAACCAGGTATAACCCACCCATTTTTAAAAATCTTATTGTATCACCTTTTGCATCCAGGAGTTTCTTTCTTTCTTCAATTCGTAATGAAATTGAAAATGCAAAATCAGGAAAACAAGCATGGATTATTATCAAACTAAATAGTTTGGTCGACAGGAAAATGGTAAAAACACTTTATGAAGCCAGCCAGTCAGGTGTGAAAATACGAATGGTAATAAGGGGTATATGCACACTAATACCAGGGGTTAAAGGCTTAAGTGAGAATATTGAGGTGGTAAGTATTGTTGATCGGTTTTTAGAGCACTCAAGAGTTTTTGTTTTCTGTAATGGTAATGATCCTCAGTATTATATCGGTTCTGCCGATTGGATGCCCAGGAACCTTGATAATCGGATTGAAGTGACCACTCCGGTATATGATAAAAGTTTAAGGAAGGAATTGTGGGACATGCTTCAAATACAGTTTGCAGATAATTGTAAGGCTAGAATAAGCAGTGAAAAGTTTATCAATAAATACAAAAAGCCAAATTCAGGGGAAAGGATCAGATCACAATTTGAAACGTATAATTATTTCAAAACAATTCTTAAAAGTTAATACTTTTACCATCATATTTTTAGTCGATAGTTTATTAGAAATACAAAATGATATTTGCCGCTATAGATATTGGGTCAAACGCCGCCAGGTTGCTTTTTGCCAACGTGTTTGAACTGGAAGGTAAAATCCTTGTTGAAAAAGCTACACTGCTCCGCATTCCTACAAGGTTAGGTGAGGATGTTTATAGCATCAATAGAATTTCTTCCGAGAAAATTGAAAACCTCAAAAAAACGCTGACAGCATTTAAACTTTTGCTTGAAGTGTATAATCCAGTTGCTTTTGATGCTTGTGCTACCGCAGCCATGCGTGAAGCAGAAAATGGCATGGAAGTGCTTAAGATGATCCGCAATGATGTCGGTATTAACGTTAGGCTTATTGATGGTATTGAGGAAGCCAACATCATACGACGTACCAATAAAATCGGGTTTGAACATCCTGATAAAATTTCGATGTATATTGATGTAGGAGGTGGAAGTACAGATATCTCTATTTTGAATAACCATGAAATTTTAGGTATAAGATCTTTTAAAATAGGAACCCTAAGGTTATTAAATGATAAGGTAAAAGACACTGAATGGGAAGATTTGCATGTTTGGCTTAAGAGTTTCAATGAGTATTTTAGTGAAATTAATGTAGTAGGGTCAGGGGGTAATATTAATAAGATTAATAAATTGTTTGGTGACCCTGTTTCGTATACCCTAACTACTGAGCAATTATCTGATGCATTTTATTACCTGAAAGAATTTACCCTTGCTCAACGAATGGAAAGTCTGGGATTGCGCCCCGACAGGGCAGATGTTATTGTGCCAGCTGCCGAAATCTTTTTATATATCCTCAACATTATTGACGTAAATAAAATTCTTGTACCCAAAATTGGGCTTGCCGATGGTTTGGTATACGGGTTATATGAAAAATATAAAAAAAGAATGGATAGTGAGGATTCTTTTTTATAGGAACCACTCTGGATTCAGAAATTTCTTTACACTATCACCATAAGATTTAACTTCCTTCTTATCGTCCACCTGGAAGGTGCACCGTTCTCCGTAAATTCTTGAAATAACAATTACAGATTCCTCCCCATTTTCATCTATTCTAATGAAGCTTGCCAGATTTTCACCTTCTCTTGAATCAATAGATTCGTGGCATACCGGGCAAAAGAAATTCACCTTGTCTCCTGTTTCCACAGTAAGACTGGGTGTAGTAGCAACAGTATAATTGCCCAACTCCTCGTGCAAAAGGACAAGCCCTTTATTTTCCTTAACAGATGAACTGGAAGCTGCTAAAATAATATTTCGTTTCGCGTTGAGAGCAGCTTTACATTTTGGGCATTGGTATATAAGTTTCATGATGTGTTAATTTAATTACTCTATAAATGTATAAAAAATTAACCAAAAAATATGATTTAAAAAAATAACCTTTTTCTCTGTATTACCGTATACACAGCCATTCAACCCATTGAAAGAATCGTAGTTTTGAATTACAAGAGTGAAATAAACATCCTCGTTGTTGATGATAAACCTGAAAATTTGCTCGCAATTGAAGCAGTTTTAGAGGTTTTTGATATCAATATTATTAAGGCAACTTCCGGAAATGAAGCGCTGAGCAAAATGCTCCAATATGATTTTGCACTAATACTTTTAGATGTGCAAATGCCTGAGATGGATGGTTTTGAAACCGCCAGGTTGATGAAAGGGAGCGAAAGGACTAAAAATATCCCCATCATTTTTGTTACCGCAATAAGTACAGAGAATAAAAATATTTTTGAAGGTTACGATTCTGGTGCTGTTGATTATCTTTTTAAACCTTTTGATACAGAAATTTTACAAAGCAAGGTTAAAGTATTTATTGAGTTGTATAAGCAAAAAAACACCCTGGAAGAACTTACTATAAAATTGGAAGAGACCATTTCGGAATTGATCCAATCCAAGAAAATGCTGAATAATGCCAAAGAGCTTGCGGAGAAAGCAAACAACGCAAAGAGTGAGTTCCTGGCAAATATGAGCCATGAAATCCGGACGCCATTGAATGGAATTATTGCAATGGCAGAACTGGTTTTATTTGGTGATATGAATGACGAGGGAAGAAAACGGGTCAATGCCATCAAGCAGTCCGGAGAATCTTTGCTGGATATTATTAATGAAATTCTTGATATTTCGAAAATTGAGGCGGGTAAAATTGAACTAGAAAAAATTACCTTTTCTTTAAGTGATATCGTTGGCCAGGTAAAACAAACCCTCTCAGGTAAAGCAGAAATGAAAGGGCTTGATTTTTCCGTTTCTGAAGATCCTGATATCCCTGATTCCCTTATTGGGGATCCCACAAAGATCCGCCAGATATTGCTTAACCTCCTCGGCAATGCCATTAAGTTTACAAAACAGGGAAAAATTAGTCTGTATGTTGAAATACTTTCAAATAAAGGAAATGAAATCCACTTAAACTTTAAAGTTTCTGACACTGGAATTGGTATAGACCCTAATAAAATATCTGATCTTTTTCAGTCATTCACCCAGGCCGATTCATCCACTACCCGCCAATATGGGGGTACAGGATTAGGTCTTGCCATATCTAAAAATTATGCGGATATGATGGGTGGAGAAATTCAGGTTGAAAGCGAATTAGGCAAAGGGAGCACTTTCTGGTTTTCGATCCCACTGCAAATTAATACAATAGATTGCTCCTCATTAAATGGAGAAAACTATGCTGAAAATATAACTCATTTAGAAAATTCAAACTTCGAACAAAATAAAAATATTTCCATCCTGGTTGTGGAAGACCAACCTATTAATATGGACATTATCGTAGGGCTGTTAAGTCTCAGAAAATATTATATCGAAACTGCATCCGATGGATTAGAGGCTGTTGAAATGGTTAAAAATAATAGATATGATATGATTTTTATGGATATCCAAATGCCAGAAATGGACGGGCTTGAGGCCACAAAATTAATCCGGCAAATGGAAGCTGGTAAAAGCTATTATACACCAATTATTGCCATGACCGCCCATGCCATGAAAGGATATAAGGATCAGTTTTTGGGTTCGGGAATGGATGATTATGTAGAAAAACCTATAAACTCCGAAATAATTTTTAATAAAGTTAACAAATACTCGAATTATGCAATTAAGGAATAATTTAAACAATGAAAGTATTGCACATATGCCTCCGGTGGATATGGAGGATATGCTTAATCGTTTGCAATGCAAAGATCTTGTAATAAAGCTGCTGGGCGATTTTGTAGGATGTTACAATGATTTTATTGATGAGATAATGCAAGCTATCTGGATTGGTAGCTTAAAAGATCTGAAAGAGAGTACCCATAAACTCAAAGGGGTTCTTGCCAATCTATCCATTACAAATGCCTGCAATAAATGTATAACACTGCATGAAAATGCAGAATCACTGAAGCAGGAAGAATCCATGTCGTTGGTTTATGAAATCAAACAGGAACTTGATAAAGTGAAACTTTTTTATACAAGTGGCAACTCCCTCTTTTCCTAAATATTAAATAAAATACCACCAATGAAAAAATGGCTTTTATCATATAAAGTAAGTACACGTCATCGAATGATGATTGGTATAGCTATATTCAGCCTTACTGCTCTGGGACTGGCAGCGCATTATTTTTATCAGACATCAAGGGTGATGAGCATTATCATTAATGCTGAGAGAATTCATAATATAAAATACCATAGAAGTATTGAAAGTTATTATGAGTTTTTGCATACAAATGATACCTTGGTTTTAAGGAATGGGCTTGCAGAATTGGACACAGCGAATCAATTGGCCTATATTTTCAGCAGATCGGCCCAAATAATCAAGTCTTATTCCGATAATGCCCTGGCTGATTCACTATATTGTGCAGCACCTGAATCCTTTAATTATAAGAAAACAAATGCGCATTTATTGGTTTCAAGGGTTAAACTCCTGCTGGCTATTGAAAACAAGCCAGCCATTAAATGTTTGGAGATTGCTGGTGAAGGGGCTGCTATCGGTAAGCAGGTGCATGCAATTATTTCTAAAAGTCTGCAAAATTCTTCAACTGAGCAAATTCATCAACTTGAGCTTACAAATGAAATTATGGCAGGGTTTTTTACCTCCTTTGCCAGTAATGTGTATGAAGTCATTGATTTTGCACGTCGACTGCTTATTTGGGGTATAGTGCTTACGGTGCTCATTTTAGGTTCACTTACAATTATTTTAACCACTTATATTTCAAAAACTATTTCCAGACCAGTCCTTAAAGTGATGGAGCAGGTCAAAGCAATGGCTAAGGGGGATATTTCCAACAAAATAACTATTCTTAATAAAGATGAAATTGGTCAGCTTGCAGAGGCGGCTAACGAGATGATTGATAATCTTGATATCATTACCCGGCAGGCAGATATAATTGCCACTGGTGATTATTCTCAAGAACTTGAGCCACGGTCAGAAAAAGATTCACTGGGAATTTCAATACAAAAAATGACACAGTCGCTCAGGCAAATGTCTGCTGAAAATAAAAAAGAAAACTGGCTTAAGTCGGGCTTAAATGAATTGAATGATAAAATGAGAGGGGATCTGGAAATACAACCTCTGGCAAATGGTGTAATCAACTTCCTTTGTAAATATCTTTCCGTTGAAATGGGTATTATTTATTTCCTTCAGCCCGAAGACCATTCATTCAAACAAATGGCCAGTTATGCCTTTTCAACCAGAAAAAAACTTACAAATATTGTTAAACCAGGCGAAGGCCTTGTTGGGCAGGCAATTGCTGAAAAGGATTATATTACACTGACAGAGGTACCCGACGATTATTTCCCAATCAGCTCAGGTCTTGGAAATACTATTCCAAAAACAATTACAGTAATACCGATAGTTTATCAGCAGGAGGTAGTAGGTGCAATTGAACTGGCATCACTTAATAATTTCTCTGTTGATGAATTAAACTTCATAAAATCTGTTGTTGAAAATGTGGGGATCGCATACAATGCTGCACGCTCAAGGAATGAAATACAGTTGTTGTTATCTAAAACTCAACAGCAGGCTATTGAGCTACAGGGGCAACAGGAAGAATTAAAGCAATCTAACGAAGTACTTGAAAAGCAGGCACAGGCACTTAAAGAGTCTGAATCAAGCTTACAGGCACAACAAGAAGAACTCCGGCAAACAAACGAGGAACTTCAGGAACAAGCAAAGGCTCTAAAAGCTTCTGAAGAAAACCTCCAAACCCAGCAAGAAGAACTTAGGGTGATCAATGAAGAATTGGAAGAACGGACCCAGGATCTTGAAAAACAGCGTGATGATACCCGAAAGAAAAACATTGAACTGGAAAAGGCAAAACAGGAAACACAGCAAAAAGCGCGGGATCTTGAACTTGCCAGTAAGTATAAGTCGGAATTCTTAGCCAATATGTCGCATGAGCTGCGTACACCTCTTAATAGTATACTGGTACTTTCACAAATGCTGTCATCCAATAAAAACAATAATCTGACTGACAAACAGATTGAATTTGCATCAACCATAAATTCTTCAGGTAAAGATTTGCTGGAACTGATTAACGATGTGCTGGATTTATCAAAGGTGGAATCAGGGATGATGGAGCTTAATATTGAACAGGTTAAGTTAAGTCAATTAGTGGAAGATATCAATAAAAATTTTGGTCAGATAGCAATTGACAAAGGACTGGAATTTGAGGTTGATTTGGATCAAAATCTGCAAGAAAACATCCAAACGGACTCCATGCGTTTAATGCAAATTATAAAAAACTTTACAGCCAATGCAATAAAGTATACGGAAGAAGGGAGCGTAAAAATAAAGCTTGGTACGCCTGATGAAAAATTAGACTTGAGCAATAGTGGGCTTAAACACAAAGAAGCAATCTGTATTTCTGTGTCAGATACAGGAATAGGTATTAACAAGGAAAAGCAGGAACTTATTTTTGAAGCCTTCAGGCAAGCCGATGGAACCACCAGCCGTAAATATGGCGGAACCGGCCTGGGTTTAAGTATTTCTAAAAACCTTGCACAGCTGTTGGGTGGAGAGATTCAGTTGTTTAGCAAAAATGGAAGCGGCAGCACATTCAGTCTGATTATTCCACAAAATAAAACAGCTAAAGAACAGGATAAAGTAAAAACAGAAAGCAATAAACCAGTTGTGAAAATTCCGGTGAATGGCGACTCTGTTGATTCTATGGATAAAGAGATAAGTACCGCAGCTCAGGATGATAATGTACGAGATGACCGTAAGAATATTAGTAAAGATGATAAAATTATCCTTATCATTGAAGATGATCCAAATTTCGCCCAAATCTTATATGACCTGGCACACGAAAAAGACTATAAATGTTTATTGGCTAAAAATGGTGAAACAGGTCTTCACTACGCCGACTTTTATAAGCCTGATGCCATAGTGCTTGATATTGGATTGCCAGGCATCGATGGCTGGGAAGTTATGGAAAGATTAAAAGAGAATCCTGAAACCCGTCATATCCCTGTTCATTTTATGTCGGCATCTGATAAAAATATAGAAGCACTTAAAATGGGAGCCATTGGTTATCTGTCAAAACCTGCAAGTGTAGAATCGATTAACGAGGCATTTAATAAAATTGAAACCTCTATTTCAAAGTCGGTCCGTAACCTGCTAATTGTAGAAGATGATGACGTAATGCGCAAAAGTATTGCTGACCTTATTGATGAAGAAAATATTTACATTGTTGGTGTTGAAACTGGTAAAGAAGGAATCAACCATTTAAAATCAGGTGATTTTGATTGCATGATTCTCGACCTTGGATTAAAAGATATTTCAGGTTTTGATCTTTTGGAAAAAATCCGAAAGGACAACTCTATTCCCAGGATACCAATTATTATTTATACAGGAAAGGAGCTAAACCGGGATGAGGAAGCCAAGCTTCAAAAGTACGCCAACAGTATAATTATTAAGGGGGCACATTCCCCTGAACGATTGATTTCTGAAACTACTTTGTTTTTGCACCAGGTAGAGTCAAAGTTACCTAAAGAAAAACAAAAGGTTCTTAAAATGATGCATGACAAAGAATCAACCCTTTCAGGAAAAAAAATCATGATTGTGGATGATGATATGCGGAATGTCTTTGCCCTTTCAAGTGTGCTTGAAGAAGCCAACCTGAAAGTAATTGTTGGACGAAACGGAAAGGAAGGACTGGATCAGCTTAATCAGCATCCTGATATTAACCTGGTATTAATGGATATAATGATGCCTGAAATGGATGGCTACGATGCCATGAAGGAAATCAGAAAACAATCCAGATATAAAAAATTACCCATTATTGCACTTACTGCCAAAGCAATGAAAGGGGACAGAGAGAAATGCATTGAGTCAGGGGCCAATGACTATCTGACAAAGCCTGTAGATACAGATAAGTTACTTTCATTATTAAGAGTGTGGATGTACAATTAAACGATGATTGAATTAAACAGGGAAAATACGAATATCGAAATTAAACTCTTGCTGGAAGCGATATTTTTGAAGTATGGATATGACTTCAGGAATTACGGACAGGCTCATTTAAAGAGAAGGATTGATCATCGGTTAATGGTATCGGGAATAAAGAGCATTTCAGAACTTACCCAAAAAGTGCTCTATGAGCAGGATATTTTTAATTTACTCCTGCTCGATCTTTCCATCAATGTAACAGAAATGTTTCGCGACCCCGGGTTTTATAAAACTGTTAGGGAAAAGATCATCCCTGCTCTTAAAACCTTTCCATTCATTAAAATATGGCATGCCGGATGCTCCACTGGCGAAGAGGTATATTCGATGGCCATCCTTCTTAAAGAAGAAGGCCTCATCGACAAGGCGCAAATTTATGCCACCGATTTTAATCAAATTGTGCTTAAAAAAGCAAAAGAAGGAATTTATCCCATAAATATGATCCCCGACTTTACCTCAAATTATCAAAGATCAGGAGGTAAAAATTCCTTTGCTGATTATTATAAAGCGAAATACAATTCCGTAATGATTGATCCGGCCCTGCGGCAAAATATTGTCTTTGCTGATCATAACCTTGTACTTGATGGTGTTTTTGGTGAAATGCATATGATCGTTTGTCGCAATGTCCTTATTTATTTCGACCGGATTCTTCAGGAGAGAGTGATCAAACTTTTTATTGACAGCCTGACCAGGGGAGGCTACTTATGTCTGGGTTCAAAAGAAACCCTGAGGTTTACACGGCATTTTGATCACTTTTCAGAAGTAGAAAAAAATGAGAAAATCTATAAGAAACTTGCTTCATTAGAAGAAAATGTAAGATCAAAATGACAAAAAATAAAATCAGGGCAGTAGTCGTAGGTGTGTCAGCTGGTGGATTAACTGCTTTGAAAAAATTTCTGCCTGCTTTGCCTCCCGACTTTCCGGTTCCAATAATTATTGTTCAACATATATACCCCCATTCAGATAACTATTTTATTCACCAGCTTAATGATTTGAGTAAAATCACAGTTAAAGAAGCTGAAGAAAAAGAAAAAGCCTGTCCGGCAGTTGCCTATATAGCACCTCCCAATTATCATTTACTTATGGAGAACGATGTTACAATATCCTTTTCCACAGAAGCCAGGGTAAATTATTCACGTCCATCCATCGATGTGTTATTCGAAACGGCTGCTTTTGTATTTGGCCCTGACTTGATTGGAATAATATTAACCGGGGCAAATTTTGATGGGAGTACAGGACTGAAAAAAATAAAGAGCAGGGGAGGCATAACTATTGTTCAGGATCCTAAAACAGCAGAAGTAAATTATATGCCGCAGGCAGCTATTGATATTTGTGAACCTGATTATGTCCTTCCACTTGAAGATATTGCACAAAAGATCCTCGATTTGTGTAGTTAAAAATGAGAAATAAAAAACTGTCCTTAAACAAAGGATTTCTCTAAATATCCCTTAAAAATAAGGACAGTTTCCTGATACAAACCAAATTTTCTAGTTTGCTATTTTAAGTTTTTGAGTATAGGTGTTTTCTGCAGTCTGTAACTTCACAAAATAAAGTCCATCAGAAATATTTTCAAGGTTAATCGTCCGTACGTAATCTTGGGTAGAATATTCTTCGGTAAAATAAATTATATCGCCCAGGGCACTTATCACCGAAATACTTATTTTCCCGTTATAATTAACTTTTATATTCACACTACCAATTGCGGGGTTGGGATACAATTGCATTAAATTATTCCCAAATTCAGTAATTCCCGTACAAGGATCCACAAGGATAGTTTGTTCTGCTGAATTGTCGCATCCATTCAAACCTGTGTAAGTATAAACAATGGCATGAGTGCCTATACCGGCAACATTCGGATCAAACCAGCCATTGGTAACTCCTGGTCCGCTATAGACTCCACCGGCAGGTGTTCCTCCGGTAAGCTCAAATGCCGGCCATGTAAGGCATACATCACTAAATGGATTGAGCATTGCAGGAGGTGAGGTATTCACTTCAATATAATCCTCCATCAGTAAAGTATTGGTAGTAGTACCATCAGAAACTTCAAGCTCAACATTATATGTTCCCGCAGTATTGTAAGTAACTGTTGGATTTTGTTCGCTGGATGTAGCGGGATCGCCTCCTTCAAAAGTCCAATTCCAACTTGTAATAACACCTGAGGATAAATCCGTAAAATTAACTGCATCATATTCACATATTTCAGTAGCATCAGAAATGAATCCGGCGGTTAGCCCGCCACATTCAGCTTGTGCAACGCCATTACTTTGAAAGGCATTAATCAGGGTTTGTACGCTTGGCATTGGCCAGATATCTTGCTCCACAATATCATGATTGGGTGCAATTAGAATGTAAGTAGGATAGGCCCCAATACCATAGGTGTTGTTGATTTGGGTGCCACCACCCTCCACACCACTAATGGTTGGGAATTCTATACCATGAAGTAAATCAAATGCAATACAAGCTGCATTATCATCTCCGGTTGCAATGCTCATAACAAAGATATCAGCAGTGTTGCAACCAAATAACTCATACGCTTCGGCTATCATAGGGGCCGTCGTATTACAAGCACTTCAAGTGGTAAAGAAAAAATCAATACAGACGTATTGACCATTGTCCAGAATCTCAAACAAATTATGTTCAACTCCTTCTGTATCTGTTGCCGTAAAGTCAACAGCTGTAGTAAGAGGTGTTTGAGAAAAAGAAAACGCGGTAGCAAAAATTAATGCTAGCAATAAGGTAAACTTTTTCATGTTAAATGCATTTTATTGTTAGTAATTATTGATTGATATATTTAATTAAACAAATATAAGCAATTTATAAAATGACAGATTGCTTTTTCTATTAGTTGTCTGGTTTTAAAGTTATAATTTTGCGAACAGTTAATTAATAATGATTCTATGGGCGAGATAAGTGTAAGAAAGCCAAAATGGTTGAAAACAAAGATTCCTGTTGGTAAACAATATATAGGAGTACGGGATATAGTTGAAAAAAATAATTTGCATACCATATGCACCAGCGGACATTGCCCTAATATGGCTGAATGCTGGGGCAGAGGCACGGCTACCTTAATGATCCTTGGGGATATTTGCACCAGAGCTTGTAAGTTTTGTAATGTGAAAACGGGTAAACCTTTACCGGCTGATTGGCAAGAGCCTGAAAGAGTCGCAGAATCAGTGAAAAAGATGGGGGTAAAACATTGTGTGCTGACTTCGGTCGACAGGGATGACCTGGAAGATGGGGGTGCGGAAATATGGGCTTTGACTATTTCAAAAATTAAAGAAATCAATCCAAATACAACTATTGAAACCTTAATTCCTGATTTTGATGGGAAAGAAGAATTGATTCAGAAAGTGATAGATGCGGCACCGGAAGTAATTTCGCATAACCTCGAAACAGTAAGAAGGATCACTCCAATAGTCAGGAGTAAAGCCAGTTATGAGTTAAGCTTAAAGGTATTGAAGTTCCTTGCTGAAAAAGGTGTCAGGACAAAATCAGGCTTGATGCTGGGGCTGGGCGAAACGGAAGCAGAGGTTTTGGAAACAATGGATGACTTGCGAAAAGTGGATTGTAAAATCCTTACACTTGGCCAATATTTACAACCTGCTAAACATCATTTGTCGGTTAAGGAATTTATTACTCCCGAACAGTTTGAAAAGTATCGCCTGATTGGTTTAGAAAAAGAATTTACCTATGTGGAAAGCAGTCCACTGGTCCGTTCTTCATACCATGCTGAAAAACATGTGAAATAGATAATGGAACAAAAAGTCATATTTAAAGATCTTGGAACGTTAGAATATGCCAAAGCCTGGGATCTTCAGAAAAAATTATTGGGGCAGGTACAGGAAATCAAGGTTTATAATCATTCTCTTCCTGCATGTGAACAGTCCATTAACTATAATTATCTTTTATTCTGTGAACATCCTCATGTATATACTTTGGGTAAAAGCGGAAATGACAATAACCTGTTGGTGAATGAAAATTTCCTGAAAGAAAAGGGGGCAAGCTTTTTCAAAATTGACAGGGGAGGGGATATCACCTATCACGGCCCGGGTCAGATAGTGGGTTATCCCATTCTCGACCTGGAAGCCCATGGACTTGGAGTAAAACAATATGTGTATAAAATTGAAGAGGCGATAATCAAAACTCTTGAAAAATATGGAATCGCGCCAGAGAGGTTGGAAGGGGCCACAGGTGTTTGGCTGGATACAAAAATTCCAGGAAAAACGAGAAAGATATGTGCCATTGGGGTTAAGGTTAGCCGCTATGTAACCATGCATGGTTTTGCCTTTAATGTAAATACTAATCTTGAGTATTATAATTATATCAACCCCTGCGGATTTATTGATAAAGGGGTAACAAGTATGCAAAAAGAACTAGGTAAAAAGATTAATTTTGAGGAGGTAAAAGAGAATTTAAAGGAGCAGTTTGCCCAGGTGTTTGCTTACGAGTATGTTCTACTTAACGAAGGATGAAATTGTGCAGTAAATAGTCAAGAACGATTCTACTTTCTATCCACCAAATACTTCCTTTAACACCACATGCGATTTAAACTCAATAATTCCGGGAATATGAAGCAAATAATAATTTAATATCAGATCCAGTAGTTCGTTTCTTGAATGATGTTTAAGATTTATCGTGCCTAAATCTTCAAAGCTAAGCGAGAGGATTTCCATCAGTGCCTTGCTTAGTGGAGGTTCTGCAAAAAGTTTGGATGGGCCGGTGCTACTGGTGAACTTTCCTTCTTCTAAATTAAAGTTACGATTGAGTTCAGAATAATTATTCAAAGGATAAAATCCTAAATATCTGCTTAACTGAATAAGAAATACATGATGAAAAAGACTGGCTGCTTCTTCGGTTAAATCAAGGAACTGAATAGAATTGAACAGAAAATTGAACAGCGCTGGATTGGTTTCTTCTTCTTTCACCACTTTGTACAACACTTCATTAATGAACATTGCCTGGGAACTTTTTGCTATGTTAAAAGGGATACTTTTAAAAGGGTGAATTACCTTCAGGTTTCTTAAATGCTGCAGACTTTTACTGTCGCGCTGATTCACTTCTACTTCAAGAAGGGCCAAATGCTGGAGATGAGCTGTTCGGATACTTGCATTTTTTTTGCGGGCACCCCTAATCATGTAGGATTGTAATCCAAAAGCCTCAGTATAGATTTTAGCAATAATACTCGTTTCAGAATATTTCAATTGATGAAAAACGATGCCTCGGGTTTTCTGGAGCATTAGTTCATAAAAAGGATTTTAGTAACCAGAGTTTCTTTGCCGAGATCATCAGTAACAAATACCAGGTAAACCCCGGATTGTGCATGTCGTCCGTTAAAGTTATTCCCATCCCAAATGGCTTGTCCGCCTTCGGCGCGGCCACTGTAAACCAGTGATCCATTAACATTAGTGATCTTAAAATCAGCATTATTCACCAGCCCTTTTATGGCGATAGGGCCGGTATATCCAGGTCGAACAGGGTTAGGATATGCATAAACATCTTCATTGGTTTCACCCCCTTGAGTAGCCGTACTTTTATAGGAAATAATACCATTTGCTGTACCAAAGAAGACTTCTCCCGTTTTGTGATTTATTTCAATACTTGTGATAGTATTGGAAAGCAGAGGACTATTTTCAATGGTAAAGTGGTGAATTTCTTCAAGGCCATCAGGAGAAACGAGGAAAACACCCGATTTGTCGGTTCCGAGCCATTTATTATTATCTCCGTCCACAGCAATGGCTGTGATGGTTTCAAATTCAAGTAAGATATCGGCCAGGCCAGAACCATCATTCCTTGGAATTAAAATTTGTTGTGCATCAAAATTAAATCCGCTAAATACATTTTCGGGGGAATAAATAACCCCAATCCCTTCATCAGAACCAATCCAGATTTCCCCGTCATTATCTTGTGCGATACTAAATATTTTTGTACCGGGAAGATTTCCGTTATTTTGAGCCCCGGTTAAATGTTTGGCTACCTGGTCGTCATTAGGGTTTAAGGGTGTATTATTATCGTTAAAAACAATAATTGAATGATCTCTCCATAAAATCCACTTCTGCCCATAACTGTCGATGATCAACTGCCCAATATCTTTTCCACTGGAAAAAGAACCAAGATAAAAGGAAGCCCAGGTGCCTAATTCGCTACCATCGTTTACCCTGACAGAAAGAATGCTGTTTGCCCCTGAATTTGCTACCCATAAGTTTCCTGATGCATCAAAAGCGAGCCCCCCAACTTTACAAACCGGGGCGCCTTCGTTCTGTTTATACTCAAGGGAACTGTTTTCGGGATTGTAAAACTTGTACATTGTTTCGCTATTGAATTCAATCAAACCACGGCTCCATGATCCTGCAAAAACCTGGTTAGTGTTAAAGGGATTAACCGCTACGCATAACAGGTCATATAACGTGTCCAGAGTCTCTGCACCAGGTGTACTTTTGTTAATGGTATTCCAGTCCTCGTCCCTCATTGAGGAAATACTTCCCCTTTTCCAAATGTTCCCCCAACTTAAATTCCTTCCTCCCGGAACGATCCATAAATTTTCATTTTCAAGTGACATATCAAACACATCAGTGCTGAGAGGCCCGTTGGGATAAAAGAAGCGGAATTTATTATAACTCTCTTCGAGTATCATGCCATTTCCATTATCGGCAAGCCATAAACCCGAATTATCCACCACAATATCCCTTGGTTGACAGCTGGCTTCAAAATATGACCAAATGGTTTTTGCAAGGGATAAATCAGGATTATATATCCTAACGTTTAAGGATTGAACCACATAAAGTTGACCATCGAAAGTTTTTAGGCTATGCACATCATCTGTAAAAAATTTTTCAACGTCGTATTGCCACTGTCCGTTTAATTTAAAGAAAATGGTATCCTGAGCCCATACATCTGAAAATTTATTGGCAAATAAAACGCCATTATTATAAGCAATGTGATTATAAACCCCATTAGCGTCGGGAAGGGTTTCATCTTTTGACCATGACCCAAAATAAGCAAGGTTCGGACTGTCCTGGCTTGCATAATAAATTCCCTCTTCAGTAGCAGCATAAAACCAGGAGTCGTCGTAAGTGAGATCAAACACTTTGAGGTGACTACCATCAGGGCCAATATACCAGGTGTCAACTACTTCTTCTTTAGCCACATCAATTACCACAATCCCAAACCCACAGGATAGGTAGGCCAGGTTGCTGATGTACATTAAGTTATTGATCGATTTCTCTTCGGGAGTAATGGCTGTACTATTGTAAATATCTGCCATGTTAATAATGGTATTCCCTTTTATAAGGTCAATATTGGTATTATTATAAGCTACAAGTAAAGCATTTTGCGGGTCATTATATCCAATCCTGGAGATGCCAATATCGTTTAAGCCGTTAACCCTGGTTAATTTTTTTAATGTAAAATCGGCATTATCGTAATACATCAATCCATAAGGTGAAGCACAATACACTTTGTTGTCGCCAGCTGTAATTGAATGGGTTGCCCGATAAGGCAAATGGTCGCGCCATTCACCAATTCCAATGCTCTGGGCCTGTGAAAAAATGCTTAAAAATATTGAGTATATTAAAATGGTGGTAATTCTACTGCTCATGATCATAGATTTCCTTTGAAAAATTGTATAGGTAAAACTCGTTTTTAATAAAAATATTTTATGCAATTTGAATTGGTAAAAATAGGAGAAATAAACTTATTGCCAATCATTGTTTGCTTTGATCACAGAAATAAGTTCTTCCACGGCAACAGCTTCATTTATTGCGGCCTTAACTATCATTTTTCCCTTATATAAATTGATTTTTCCTTTACCGGCGCCAACATAACCATAATCTGCATCAGCCATTTCACCAGGCCCATTAACACAACAACCCATCACTCCAATTTTTAATCCTTTTAAGTGCGATGTTTTCGATTTAATTTCTTGAAGGGTTTGCTGGATGTTAAATAGTGTTCTTCCGCAAGATGGACAGGCAATATATTCGGTTTTTGAGATGCGTGCTCCAATCGCCTGTAAAATTCCGAAGGAGGTCTGGCTTAGATGATTTGCTGTGGAACCTTCTGATTCTATCCAGATACCATCCCCCTCACCATCTACAAGGAAATACGCGAAAATGGAAGAAGCCTTAATTATTAGCTCTTCAGTGGTTTTGCACTGAAGGGAAGCTTTAAGAATAACCGGATTTTTGTGATGATTTTTTCTGAGGTATGCAAACCAATTTCGTATTGTAAGTAAATTGGTGGATTCCTGCAGCTCAAATACCAATAAATCGGATTGCCCGCTTAATTTATCGTTCCACGCGTGAAAGTCTTCAAGAGATTGAATATTCACCAGGTTTATTTGCCCGGGGGGGAGATTATTTCCTTTATTATCCAATATATCCAAATTCGTCGTGATAAAATAGTCAGGAAAAAAATCCGGGCTTATTTCGTCATAAAGAAAACTGGCATTCAGAATCACAACTGGTACATGACCGCCACCTATCTTGTCCACAGCTTTTGATTTCCTTTTAACAAAATTAAATGTTTCATTATCAGGAATCGCAATGTGTAACGGTGCTGAATCAGTACTAAGACCCCTGGGATTGCAAGAAATAACAATGTTTTTGGCTACGGGTATTTCAAATTCGGGTTCTTCAGTCAGGGAAACCCTAATGGTGTCACCGATTCCATCCAAAAGCAAGGGCCCGATTCCGGCTGCCGATTTAATTCTGCCATCTTCCGCATCCCCAGCTTCAGTAACTCCAAGGTGGATTGGATAACTTATGCCGAGTTCATTCATCCTGCCTATAAGCAAGCGATTGGCATACATCATTACTTTTACGTTACTCGATTTTAAACTTAACACCAGGTTATAAAAACTGTGAGCCTCACAAATCTTCACAAATTCCAGTGCTGACTCTACCATTCCCTCAGGAGTGTCACCATAGGCCATTAATATTCTTTCGGAAAGTGATCCATGATTGGTCCCAATACGGAGTGCAGTTCCATGTTCTTTACATATACCAAGTAGGGGTTTTAACTTGTCGGAGATTTTCTGAAGTTCCGCCTGATATTCTGAATCTGAATAGGATAATTTGCCCTTTTTTCTGTCCACATAGTTTCCAGGATTTATCCGGACTTTTTCGACGTAGTGTGCAGCTATTTCTGCTGCCTTTGGCTGGTAATGAATGTCAGCAATCAGTGGCCCGGTATATCCCCGGTTTAGGAGTTCTTTTTTAATAATACGAAGATTTTCAGCTTCCTTTACTCCGGGTGCCGTAATTCTTACTAACTCGCATCCTGCATCGAACAAACGGACCGATTGCTCTATGGTGGCTAAGGTATCCATTGTATTTGTCGTGGTCATAGACTGAATTCGGACAGGATAATTTCCTCCAATAGATAAATTTCCAACCTGAACAACCTTCGATTTGTAATCCTTAAAAATCATGCATGCAAAAATATAAAAAGCTAAAAAGTATTTATTGGGGCAAAAAAGCTAATAAAAAACAAGTCTTTATGATGGAGTTAAAAAGTTTAACGCAGCAATGTAACATTCCCTTTTACTACCCGCTCTACAGGCCCTCGTAAAGTGTATTCTGCCACCACGCCTTCATAAAAATAGACACCAGGGCTGCAATCACTGTTATTGTTTTGATCACGGCCATCCCACTGGAAAAAAGGGTCCTCTGTTTCATAAACAATACTTCCCCAGCGGTTAAAAATCCGGAGGGATAAGCTGTGAACGGAATTCACTGAATCTGCAGAAAAGTAATCATTGTATGTATCTCCGTTAGGAGACATGAAGTTTGGGAACCAAATCCGCCCGCACTCATTAATATCCACACACTCCAAATTACTGAAAACACTTTGATTATAGAGTGAGTCAAGGGCAGTAATTGTAAAACAACCTACCACAGTGGGTGGTGTAACCGAAAAAGTATAGTAGTTGTTTTGAGTAGAATCAAAGAGCTGGAAATCATCTTCATTTAATCCGGCATAATAAATATAATAGGTAAGCTCTTCATTTGCACAGCTATCAGGATAGTCCCAGCTCAAATCATTTTCGTAAATTTCACAATTAGTCTGTACTTGCAAAACAGGAGCACAAGGAGCTACATTATCGATTGGGATACCACAATTTTCCTGCGAGAAATTAATAATTGGATTAATTATTCCTGGTGAGGCATAGCGGCCAATTGATTTTATTTTGTAGCAATATTCTATGCTATTAACCAGTCCAGTATCCGTAAAAACCGGGATTAATGAGGAGCCTATCGAATCAAAATCCAGGGTAACTTTATTTTGCCGATAGATGGTAAATTCTTCATTGTACCAGGGAACATTATTGTTCCATGTCAATTCAATGGCTTTGTCGGTTCCATAAGTAGAGAGAAAAATACTGGGTGCTGGGGAAGTCGATCCTACTTTGAATTCATCCTGCCCGACTCCACTATACAAATCAATTTTGTATTTGTAATTATCAATAAGTGTTGGAATTGGGATGTCATTAAAAGTTGTATCATTTAGATCATTCAAAGCTCCAACCGTAATATAATCATTTCCTTGAAGAGGGTTATTGCGGGTTACCTCGTATTTATAAGGACCGGGAATTTGGATGGTATCTAATTCAGTAGGTTTGGACCATGCGACATATATTTCACCATTGGAGGCATCAGTTTTTTCTATACTTACATTGGTAATCACAGGGAGGTCTTTTTTAAGCAGGGCACACCATTCAAGGGAAGCTAAACTTTCTACATTACCTGGGAATATAGCAGTAATCATATAACAATATTCAATTCCATGAATCAATCCTAAACCACCGTTGTCATCGGTATATTCCGTCTGTGTAAGCGTGTTTATGTCGGCAATTTTATTATAGCCGGTATATGCTGGTACTCCAGTTTCGCAGTAAGCGGGTGTATATCCAAAAAATGAATCTTTTCGGTAAATTCTATAAGCTGTCGCATTTTGACATTCGTAGGGTACCCATTGGAGCGTAATAGAGTTGCCAAGAGGAATGGCGGCTGAAATTTCAGGGGATGGCCCTATGACAGAAATATTAACAGTTTTATATGCGGTTAACTGTACATCTGAAACCAAACTATCTCTGGCTTTTAAGTACAGCTGATGTGGGTTTTTCTGTACATGTGAACATTTTGTGTTCCAACTAAATTCAGCCGTTACTTCACCATTTCCGTAAGCTGGATTAGGTTGCATGATGGCTGGAGATTCTTCCTGAATAAATGGGCTCCCCTTCCCCGAAAGAGCTACCAGGTCACCATCGGGGTCAATGGCACTCACTTCAAATTGAAGGTTTTGTCCGGCAATAATACACGTATCATTCAGGCTGTAAATTACAGGAGGGTTGTTACTGCATGCGTCAATTTTTATTTGAAGGTCACGGGTAACATAGCCAATTCGCTGACCATTACGCCATTCTTCAATAATGAAAGCGACATTATATTCCCCCTGGATAACCGGTTTATCCCAAATGAGATCTCCGGTAAATTCATCAATAGAAAAACTACTACTGGCCAGGGGGAAAGAATAACCCGGAATAGGTAATCCATTAACCCCCCTGCACACGGTAAGTCTGTATGAAAGGCTATCCCCATCCGGATCAAAAGCGGCCGGATTGTGCACATACAACCTGTTTACACAACCATAATCAAGTGGAGGATTCAGTAACACAGGGGAACTGTTGCCCCCTAAAAAAGGGTTGATTATAAGTAAAGTTTCAATATAGAATGGTATATTCACGGAGTTGGGGATGTTCACAATTCCATAATTTCTGTTGGGGTCTTCAAGAGAAATCTTAAAAGAACCATTTCCGGCATAAGTGTGCTGCCCAATATATTCATTCCTTCTGATTTCAAGCGTTAAATCAACAAAGCCTGACCGAGGTAGGATGCTCGACGTCCCATCCCCCCATTTAATTTCAAGTTCAGGCCTGTCAGCAGGGCTTGGAGCATAGGTGTAAGTAATTATTTTAATCTCGTAAGTGCGGTCGAAAATATGGGTGAAAATTATTTCACCTGCACGCTCATGCGTTGCATTTACAAATTGAATTAAAATGAGATTTAAAAAAATAATGTAAAAAAAGCGCTTCATAAATAATCCATATCTTCAACCAAAAAGCCAATCAAAAGTAATTAAAATAACTATAAAAAGTTGTTTTTTATAACGTAACATAAGGTGGTAATATTTGTTTTGATGGTAGATAATAACAATATTTGCTGATCAGGTTTGAAACGATTTGGTTTTAAATTAATTTTGCGAAGCAACAGGAAACTTATGGAGCATGTATTTACCCGACCCTGAACTTGAGAAAAGAGCCATACTAAATCGTTATCGCGGTTTATTAAGGGTATGGAGGCCTATTGACCCTGAACAAAAAAAAGAGGTCAGGAAAGCTTTCAACCTTGCTGTGGATGCGCATAAGGATATGCGTCGCCGGTCAGGTGAGCCCTATATTTACCATCCTCTAGAAGTAGCAAAGATAGTTGCAGGGGAAATTGGCCTTGGTAAAACTTCCATTATTTGTGCCTTGCTGCATGATGTGGTTGAAGATACCGATTACACCTTATCTGATATTGAAAGTTTATTCGGGAAAAAGGTCGCCAGGATCATTGATGGCCTTACTAAAATCAAGGATATTTTAGATAAAAGTACGACTTCCATACAAGCTGAGAATTTTAAAAAAATGCTTCTGACGCTTTCTGATGATGTGAGGGTTATCCTAATTAAACTGGCCGACCGCTTGCATAATATGCGCACTCTTGATGCCATGCCTCCTCATAAACAGTTAAAAATTGCCTCTGAAACAACCTACCTGTACGCTCCACTTGCTCACCGTTTTGGACTTTATTCCATCCGCACAGAGCTGGAAGATTTATCTTTAAAATTTACTGAACCGGAAATATATCAATCAATTTCAGAGAAGCTTAGGCTTTCAGAAAAAGAAAGAAAACGGATAGCCTCCAAGTTTATCTACCCCATTAAAAAAGCACTCAGTAAAAAGGGATTTGATTTTGAAATAATCATCAGGAATAAATCCATCTTCAGTATATGGTCGAAAATGAAGGCAAAGGGTGTGCCATTTGAAGAAGTGTATGATATTATGGCCACCCGGATTATTATCAATACATCGCCGGAAAAAGAGAAAGAAGATTGCTGGAGGGTTTATTCCATTATAACAGATAATTACAGGCCAAACATTGATCGGTTGCGCGATTGGATCTCTATTCCGAAAGCAAATGGGTATGAAGCACTCCATACCACTGTAATGAGTAATGATGGACAGTGGGTAGAAGTACAGATCAGGACCAGGCGAATGGATGAGGTTGCTGAAAAAGGATATGCAGCACATTGGCGATATAAAAATGGGGTGGCAAGTAATACAGAATCTAACTTAAATAATTGGTTGAAAAGAATTCGGGACATGCTGCAAAGTAATGATTCCGATGCCCTCGATTTTATCGATGATTTCCGCGGCTTTTTATTTACGGATGAAATTTATGTTTTTACACCCAAAGGAGAATTGAGAAATTTACCCAAACATTCTTCAGTGCTTGATTTTGCTTATGCAATTCACTCAGAAATTGGAAATACTTGTATTGGGGCAAAAGTAAATCATAAACTCACTCCATTAAATCAGAAACTTAAAAGTGGTGATCAGGTAGAGATTCTTACCTCTAAAAAACAAATTCCTAAGGAAGAATGGTTTCAATATGCAGTTACGGCAAGAGCCCGGACTAAACTTAAACAAGGGATCAAGGAGGAAAAGAAAAAGTATGCTGAGAAAGGGGTGGAGCTTCTGCAAGACTATTTCGAACAAATTAATGTAGAACCAAGCGAGAGTAACATTAAACTTCTGCAGCAAAAGTATAATTATGCCGGATTGCTTGAATTACATTATGATATAGCAATAGGACTTTTAGGTTTTAAAGAAATAAAAGATTGCTTTGTCAGTGAAGAGAAGTCGAGTTGGTTAGCCAAAATGATTAAAAGGCCTTTCTCCAGGTCGAAACCGGCATCAAATAAAACCTTAACTGAAAGTGTAATTGAACAGTTATCAACCTCAAAAGAAAAAGGGGTTAAGAATGGCAATGTTCAAAAAATAAGCTACGATATAGCTAATTGCTGTTTGCCACTTCCAGGAGATGAGATCGTAGGATTTATTGAAAAAAATGAAGGGATAAGCCTTCATCGCACTACCTGTCAGGTTGCCATTAACCAGATGTCGAAATATGGAAGCCAGATTATTAAAACTACCTGGAATGATAAAGAATCCATTGGATTTTTAACGGGGATTGAAATTGATGGAATAGATAGTCCGGGATTTATTAAGGATATCATTCATATAATCACCGAAGAATTAAAGATTAATATCAAATCATTTCATTTGGAAACAGAAAGTGGCTTAACCAATGGCACTATTATGTTATATGCATATAGCATGAATAATCTGAATAATTTGATGAAAACGGTTGGGAAATTGCCTAACGTTAAAAAAGTATCGAGAATAGCCAATCCGGGCACATAATTTCACTTTCTAAAATGGAATGTCTAAAAATCCCGAACTTTTCAAGAAAGGTTGAAAAAATTATTTTTATTTATTCCAAATACTAATTAAAAATTTAATATTTTTAGCGGTTGAATGTGGCACAATAAATTTACTGACAAATAAATAACTAAACTTATTGTTCGCCTTGTGGTTATTAATATATATAACAGTTGAGATTTTTTTAAGTTTTGAATAATGAAAAGTTCAAATAAAGACACACAGGAAACCGTAAAAAAGATTTTTACCGAATATCTTGAAGGAAAAGGGCACAGGAAAACCCCTGAAAGGTTTACTATTTTGCAGGAAATCTATCATACAGAGGGTCACTTTGACATTGAAACCCTTTATATAAAGATGAAAAATAACAAATACAGGGTAAGCAGGGCAACACTTTACAATACTATTGAACTTTTACTAGACTGCAACCTCGTTACAAAACATCAATTCGGAAACAATTGTGCCCAATTTGAAAAATCCTATCGTTTTAAGCAACATGATCACTTTATAAATATCGATAATGGTGAAGTACTTGAATTTTGTGATGTAAGGGTTCAGCAAATCAAAGAGACTGTGGAAAAGGAATTGGGCGTGAAAATTGCCCACCACTCATTGACCTTTTATGGCCATCAAAAAAAAGTAACAGTTACGAATTAACATCATTTCGAAAAATTTAACCAACTTAATGAAAGCTGATATTTTATTAGGCCTTCAATGGGGAGATGAAGGCAAAGGCAAACTTGTGGATGTATTGACACCCAATTATGATATTATTGCACGTTTCCAGGGAGGCCCAAATGCAGGACATACCATAGAATTCGATGGAAAAAAATTCGTTTTGCACACCATTCCCTCAGGAATATTTAATCCAAAAACTATAAATGTAGTAGGCAACGGTGTTATAATCGATCCCTATATTTTTTGTAAAGAGCTTAAAAACCTTAGAGATAGCAATATTAAGGTTGAAGAAAACCTCCTGGTTGCAAAAAAAGCCCATTTGATTTTGCCCACACATCGCTTATTGGATGCTGCTTATGAAATGGCTAAAGGCAAAGAAAAAATTGGATCTACCCTTAAAGGAATTGGCCCGACCTATACTGATAAAACGGCCCGCCTCGGGCTCAGGGTTGGGAATATACTCCGGAAGGATTTTCTGGTAAAGTATAACGAATTAAAAGAAAGACATATTAAAATTCTAAAATCCTATCAGTTTGATTATTTAAAGCATGAACTGGACGGATTAAATCTTTCAGCATACGAGGAAAAATGGTTTTCTGCTGTGGAAGAGATTAAAACCTTGAAAATAATTGATTGCGAATATTATATTAATGCCTGTATAAATAGCGGGAAAAGAGTTCTTGCTGAAGGTGCCCAGGGCACCATGCTGGATATTGATTTTGGAACCTACCCCTTCGTAACTTCTTCTAATACAGTCGCGGCTGGAGTATGCACAGGCCTGGGAATCGCACCCCACAAAGTAGGTGAAGTTTATGGAATTTTTAAAGCCTATTGTACAAGAGTAGGCAGTGGACCATTTCCTTCTGAAGACGTTGGCGAGGATGGACAAAAATTACGGGATGATGGGAATGAATATGGTTCTACCACTGGCAGACCAAGGCGATGTGGATGGCTCGACTTGGTTGCTTTAAAATATGCCATAATGCTTGATGGTGTTACACAACTGCTAATGACGAAGGCAGATGTGTTAAATTCATTTGCTTCTATAAAGGTGGCTACAGGATATACCCTGAAAGGGAAAAAGTTGGATTATTTCCCCTTCGAAGGCTCTTACGACAAACTAGAGGCTGAATATGAGTTGCTGGAAGGTTGGCATACTGATATTTCTAAAGTAGTAAATTTCGGAGATATGCCTGAAAAACTGCTGGATTATACCCGTTATATCGAACGGCAGACTGGTGTTCCGGTAAAAATTATTTCCGTTGGGCCAGATCGTAAACAGGTTATTCATTTGTAATTTACCCAAATGTGAACTTTTATATATATTCCCAGTTATTATCCTGCGAATAAATTTATAACTTTAATGCGTAATTTTAGTATAAAGTAATTCTAGATTTTAATAATATTAAAGAGCCCATTTATGAAATATTATCATCTGTTACTTGTTGTATTGTTTGCCAGTTCGGTATTTGCACAAAATGAAAACCCAAGAGATGTTCCCGAAGCTGTTCAGAAAAGTTTCTCAAGAAAATTTCCAAGAGCTGAAAACATTCAATGGGATAAAGTAGGAGATAATTACAAGGCGGATTGTTTTTACAAAGAAAGAGGAACCTATGCTGAATTCACTCCAGAGGGAGAATGGGTGATAACCATTACTGACCTCGACTTAAAAACCTTATACCCTCCTGTTCAAAAATACCTGGATGAAAATTTTAAAAAAGACAAAGTCATTTTTGCAGAAAAAGCAGAAAAAGCTGATAAGCAAAACTATTATTATGTTCAGGTGGAACAGAAAAATGATGAGACAAAAGAAAAATATATTGCTGAATTATTTTTTGATAAAACCGGAAATATCGACCAGGTAAAACTTCCTGAAGGTGTAGATGAAATGACTGTGGTGGGAATTGATGACCCAAACACCGAAACACCTGCTGCGGTTATTGATAGCTGGCAAAAACGATTCCCTAAATCTGAAGATATTATATGGACAAAGAAAAATAATCCGAGTGATTCAATTGATTACAATTACATAGGATCTTTTACTTTTCGTGACCTGCCGACCGTTGCAGAATTTCTGCCTAACGGTAAATGGATAGAGACAAGAGTGCAATACAAAGAAAAAGAATTGTATGCAGCTGTGGTAAAATATATTGAAGAAAACCACTGGAACGATGATTATATCATAGGTGAGAAGGTGACCCGGGCCGATCGTAAAGATTACTATTATGTAAAACTCGAGAGAATTGAAAAAGGACAATTCCGTCCTTATGTATTTGAGCTGTTTTTTAATAAGTCGGGGCAGATACAAAAGGTAAAGCGCCCGGAAGAACTTGTAAGCCAGTATTTGCTTACTGTGGATGTACCTCCCCTTGTTGGTAAAAAATTTAAAGGCCGTTTCTCAAGTGCCAGCGATGTTACCTGGGAAAGGGAAACAGGGAAATGGATTGCCAGTTTTACTTTTCGTGATTTGCCAACAACTGCTGAATTTACTGATTCAGCAGAATGGGTTGTGACTGTTTCAGAACTGGATATTAAAGATTTATATGCACCAGTTCAGCGAAACCTGGATGAAAATTATAGTGATTATAAAGTAATTTATGCTGAAAAAGCTACCCGGAAAGACAGAAATGATCATTATTATGTTGAATTAGTGGCTAAAAAGAAGAACTTAACTCCACACAAATTAGGATTATTCTTTGATAAAACGGGGCGTCTTAAAGAAGAAGAATAACCTCATAATTCTGTCATTGGGTCCCAGAAATATTTAGGGAAGTCGATGATTTTATTATCTAATATGTTTATTCCTTCACTTTCAAGTAATTGTTTCATTATATCAGGGCCACCAAAATGGTGTTTTCCTGTAAGCATACCATTTCTGTTTACCACCCGGTGTGCAGGTATTGAGTCTAAAGCTGAATGAGATGCATTCATTGCCCATCCCACCATTCGGGCAGAGCCCTTGCTCCCCAGAAAGGCTGCAATAGATCCATAGGAAGTAACCCTGCCATAAGGGATCATTCTCGCCACTTCATATACTTTTTGGAAAAAAGAACCTTCAGTAGGTTCTGATGTATTGATTGCTGCCTGCTTCATGCTAAATTGAATATATTTAATGGGTATGCCCTCATTTAAAAAAATCTTTTCGTAGTGTGTCTGAATTATAGGAGCATCCCCTGAAAAATCTGAATGGTAGAGATCATTAGTATGATAAATGAGTTTGAATCGATTTGATTTAACTTGTTCGAGTGAATAGCTGTAAAAATCCAGATTATCTGTTTTTAAATGTACATGACCCGGAGGATTAAGGATGTTGTGATAGATTTCAAGAAACCGGGGTGAAGTGAGCCGTTTTCTGATTTCTTTTTTGCGTGGCTGGGGATCAGGAAAAGTGATCCAGATTTCGTCCACTTCACAATTTGAAAAGCAAAACATTAGCAGTTCAATCTTCAGTCGGATAAATGCCACATTTTTTAAATTCTCATCGATAGCTGTGCGGGCTCCCCGCCACATCCTTGCTCCCTTAATATCAATGCCAATAAAATTTTTATCCGGATATTTTTTTGCCAGTCCTACCGTATATTCACCCTTGCCACATCCTACTTCAATTACCAGGGCATTATTATTTTTGAAAAAGCCTGATCGCCAGTTCCCCTTCCATATAAAACCCTTTACAAGTTCTTCATAACTTGGTTGGAAGAAATGTGGAAAAGATTTATTTTCTTCAAAATGTGCAAGTTTGTTTTTACCCAAGGTGTTTTATTTCAACGATTGAAGTACAAAATTACAAAATGGAGTGTTTTTGAAGCAATAAAATTCAGGAAATCTACAAAATTGCCTATCGTTTAATTAACCAGGCTGATGGATTGTCTTCCTTGCGGATAATGTTCAAATTAAGAAGTGCTTCAGATTTATCTTCTGTTGCATAATAACTTACCATGTGCAAACCAGAAGGGGATATCCCGGCCCGTTCAGCACTATAACCCTTTTCTCTTAATACCCCAATTAATTTATCAGCATTTGCTTCGTTGCTAAAGGATCCGCCAATGATATAATATTTTTTTTCTGGCATTAATGGTTTTGCCGGTTGGATATCCTCAGGATCACTGTTTTCCGTATTTTTTGGTTCCTCAAAATTCAATGATTCCAGGGGCGGATTTGTAGTTTTATTAGCTTCGTCAGGATGTACAGGTATTTCTGTCTTTGAGTCGATAATGGGCATAACTCCACTTTGTTGGGTATTTGAATTGTCAAAATCAAAAGTTGACAGTATCCAAACTACCACCAAAAACAATGGAATGATTGCTATCAATACCCGGTATTTTTTCCAGTTCTCTTTTTCGCTGACAGGAACAGGTTTTCTGTCGATAAATCTATTTTCGAGTTTTTTGTGAGAAGGTTTCCTTACAATAGGAGGGGAAACAATAGAATTCAGGCCAAACGAATCTTCCAGGTAATTAACTGACTGATCAGGATCGAAGAGGATATTACCCTCGGCATCTTTAAACAGCATGCCAACATTTCTAATCAGGGCTTTGTCCCCTTTGTTAATTTTTTCAAAAATTGTTAATGCGAAATCAGCAACGGCTGATTTTGCTTCCCCATAAGATATGGCTTCTTTTTGCGCAATAAAATCGAGCAATAAGCCGTCATCCCTTGTAAGTTTCGAATTAAAGAGAATATTTTTTGAAGGAGGATTAAAGCTATGATTTATAGGATGAATTGTAGCCGAAGAATAATGCCCAACAAACCCCCCAAATCCTGGAACAATTACACAGTCATTTGAATACAGAAGCTCACTAATATAAAAGGCAATATCCATCTTTGCTTTCGTTTCGATTTGCTAAATTAATCTTTTCTACCTGTTTTTTCAAATGATGTTCGAAAATTTTGATAAATCTTCTGGTGTGTCAACAGCAATGCTTTCAAAACCAGTTTCTTCTATGTGAATGGAAAAGCCATTTTCCATCCAGCGGAGTTGTTCCAACGATTCTGCTTTTTCAAGGGAAGAAACCGGCAGTGTGCTGATACGATGCAGGACATCAGCCCGATAACCATAAATTCCAATGTGCTTATAAAAATTGCCCTGGGTTAGCCAGTGAGATTTTTCAATTCCTTGTTGAAAAGGAATGGGATGTCTGCTGAAATACATGGCTTTCTTGTACTGGTCAAAAACTACTTTATTAATATTTGAATTAAAGAGCTCTTCCTGCTTTGTGATTTTTTTTACAAGGGTAGCAATTTCAATCCTGCCTTCATTAAAACAATTGCTCACCTGGTTAATTTGTTTAGGATTAATATAAGGTTCATCGCCCTGAATATTAACTACCACATCATACCTGTTGCCCTTTAAATTTAATTTTTCGATGACTTCGTTACATCTGTCAGTCCCACTTTTGTGCTCTGTTGAAGTGAATATTACCTTTCCGTTAAAGGAATTTACTTCATCAACAATTCGTTGATCATCCGTAGCCACAAAAACTGCCGATAAAGATTTTGCGAGTTGTGCTTGCTCATATACCCTTTGAATCATTGTTTTCCCTTTTATCTCAGCGAGAGGTTTTCCCGGAAAGCGGGACGATCCAAAACGGGATGGAATGATTCCAATAATTTTCATTTCTACTGGATATTTAGTTTTTTATCTATCCTGTAAACTTCCTTAAAATCAGAATTTTTATCGGATAAAGTGAATTCGAAAACCAGGGTTTTTGCTCCCCGATTGTTAAATGTTAATAGTACTTTATTTCGTGGGGAAGTAGCGGTAAACTTTTTCAGGTATTTATCGCTTGACGATTTACCTTCTTTAATAAGCAAATCGGATTGGAAATTGGGAGGGACAGCAAGCGTTAGTTCAACTTTATATTCAAGTTCGTTATTCTGGGTAAAATCTGAAATAAAGATGATGGGATTACCATCCACTCTTTCAAGGAGGCCTTTATTATCATACTTTACGAAAAACTTAATATGCCCTGCTGAATCATAAAACTCATAAGTTATAGGATTCCCTTCAGGGTGATGGAATTTCCATTCTCCGGCTTTCAACCCATTGATATGGAAACCATCAAAACTTGCAATACCATTTCGATAAATTGCTTTATGCGGCCCGTTAAATATCCCTTTCTCATAATTCTCGGTATGCGTTAAGTCACTGGCTGAATCGTAATATTTTCGTTTTCCCTGGAGCAAGCTGTCAACAAAAGTTGCTGAATCCTTCATTACCCCGTTTTCATAAAATGCAATAAATCTATACTCTGTTTTTTCCTCATTCAGGTAGGTAATTCTTGATTTAAGTTTGTCTTTTGCATACCACTCTTCTTCAACAAAAAGGTTATTCGTATTAAAGTAGCTCTTCCGTTTACTGCCATTACATGCAGCAAGCATTAAAATAATGGATGCATAAAGTAATATACAGTGTGTTTTCATTTTAATAAAGTTTAGCTCCTAATGGCGTTGATTTCTCAGGAATAATCAATATGGTTTCTCCATCGTGGTCGGGGACACCCAAAGTTAATACCTCAGAAATAAATGGGCCAATTTGTCTCGAAGGGAAATTGACCACTGCTAAAATATTTTTATTCAATAATTGTTCGGGTTTATAATTTTGAACCAGTTGGGCAGAAGATTTTTTTATTCCAATTTTATCTCCAAAATCAATCAAAAGCTTATAAGCAGGTTTCCTGGCTTCCGGAAAGGGACTTACTTCAATTATTTTCCCAGTGCGAATGTCAAGTTTTTCAAAATCCTGAATGGTTGCCATGAACAATTGCTTAAAAGAGTCCGTGAAGCTCGGCATTAACTTTTTCGATGATCATGGCCAGGTCTTCGGGATTTTCTTCTACATCAATATCATCCACATTAAAAATTAACAGCTTGCCCAATTTATAATTTGTGATCCATGATTCATACCTTTCATTCAGCCTTTTCAGGTAGTCAAGCCGGATAGCTTCTTCATAATCCCTTCCCCGTTTTTGTATTTGATTAACCAAAGTTGGAACAGATGCCCTTAAATAAATCAATAGATCAGGAGGTTGCACTAACGAACTCATGAGCTCAAATAAAGAAATGTAATTTTCAAAATCTCTTGTGGTCATGAGGTTCATGTAATGGAGGTTAGGCGCAAATATGTAGGCATCCTCGTATATAGTTCTGTCCTGTACAACAGTTTTATCACCTTCTCTAATCGAAAGTATTTGCCTGAACCTGCTATTTAGAAAGTAAATTTGAAGGTTAAACGACCAACGTTGCATGTCTTCATAAAAACTGTTTAAATAGGGGTTGGTATCTACGTCCTCATAGTGAGCTTCCCACTTGAAATGTTTTGATAATAAACGCGTAAGGGTAGTTTTTCCTGATCCAATATTTCCGGCAATTGCAATATGCATATTCTTATTTTTTTAAAAGATAAAAGTAATAAAATTTTTGTGGTCACTGATTTAAGCCGGCAATTATTTAATTAACCATTTCCAGGATTTCATCAACAATATTCCGGTCATTCGACAAACGCGGGACTTTATTTTGACCTCCTAATTTATTGCGGCGTTTTAACCAAAAATAAAAAGTTTTAGGAGGCACTATTTTAATAACAGGTTCTCGTAAAACTAAATTGTGGTAACGCTTTGCTTCATAATCAGAGTTTATGGATTTCAAGGCATTATCAAAGGTTTCAGCAAAATAATCAAGGTTTTCTGGCACATCCGAAAACTCAATCAACCACTCGTGAGCTGCATTTTTCCCAGATTCAAAATAAACAGGGCCAGCAGTAAATTCACTAATCTTGCAATTGCATTTCTCGCAAGCAATAGCCAGGCCCTTAATGGCATTATCTTCAATTAATTCTTCGCCCACAGCATTGATGAATGTTTTTGTCCGTCCTGTTATTTTTACCCGATAGGGGTTAAGACTGGTAAATTGAACAGTGTCGCCAATTAAATACCGCCATAACCCAGCATTCGTAGAAATAACCAGGGCGTAATTTTTATTCTTTTCAACTTCGTGCAAGAGCAAGGTTTTTGGATTCTCATTCCCTAAGTTTTCGATGGGGATAAATTCATAGAATATCCCATAGTCGAGCATGAGTAATAAATCAGCTGAATCAGTTCTGTCTTGTAATCCAAAAAATCCTTCCGAAGCATTATAGGTTTCCATATAATTTATGCTTCCTACTGGAATGATATCATCGAATTGTTTTCGATAAGGTGTAAAGTTTACACCCCCATGAAAAAATACTTCAAGATTTGGCCAAACCTCTTTAATGTTATCCTTGCCTGTGATATCCAGTATTCGCCGCAGAAGTAAAAGGATCCATGAAGGGACACCCAGAATATTGGTTACATTATGTTCAATGGTGTCGGCAGCCATTTTTTCAATCTTTTGTTCCCACTCATCCATGAGCGCAACAGATTTTTTTGGAACGCGGATAAATTCAGCCCAGTATGGAAGTTTTTCAACTATCAAAGCAGAAAGATCACCAGCATAATAACTTTCGTTATTGATCTCGGTTATGTTATGGCTGCCTCCAACAGATAATCCTCTTCCATCAAAAAGTAATGTTTCGGGATAATTGTTGCAATAAATGGATAGCATGTCTTTACCCCCTTTGAAGTGGCATTCCTCAAGGGCTTCTTCACTAACCGGAATAAATTTACTCTTATCTGATGTGGTTCCTGAGGACCTTGCAAAAAGTTTAATTTCTGAATTCCAGAGTAGATTTTGTTCTCCTGTCCTGAGCCTGTCGATATATGGTTTTAAGGTATCGTAATCTGTAATCGGAACCCTCTCGCGATATACATCAGGATTGGAAATAGAGGCATATTCAAATTTTTTCCCCCACTCTGTATTTTGTGCAGTTAAAACCAAACGTTTGAACCATTCCTCCTGTACCTCATAGGGATATTTCATAAACAGTTCAATTTGGTGAAACCGTTTTTTCATTAGCCATGCCAGTACTGAATTAATAAATGCCATTTAAACCAAAGTCTTAGTGAAAATATATTTTTATGAAGATTCCCAAAATTACAATAATTTAGCTTGACGAAATTTTATTATGATAAGTTTTCCTTCTTGTAAAATTAACCTAGGGCTTTCCGTTTTAAATAAACGTATTGATGGTTTTCATAATGTGAAAACTATCCTGTATCCAATCCCTTTAAATGACGCTTTAGAGATCATTCCTTCCTCAGATAAGCGGTTTTCCTTTACGGACAGCGGCCTTAAAATTCAGGGAGATCGTAAAAGTAATTTGGTTGTAAAGGCGTATGAACTGTTAAAATCCGACTTTGCCCTTAAGGATGTTCATATCCATCTATATAAAGCCATCCCAATGGGCGCAGGATTAGGAGGGGGATCAGCTGATGCAGCTCATACAATTATGCTGTTGAATCAGCTGTTTAAACTAAATCTTTCTAATGACCAAATGGAAGGGTATTGCAGGCAGTTAGGAAGTGATTGTGCTTTTTTTATAAAAAATACACCGGCTCTGGCTTTTCAAAAAGGCGATCAGTTTAAGGCGGTGAAGGTCGACCTTACTGGCTATCATATAATTATTGTTAAACCGGAAGTTCATATCAAAACCCCGGAGGCCTATTCATGGATTACACCTTCAATTAAAGAGAGTCCACTTCATAATATCATTTCAAATCCTGTAAGTGAGTGGAATGGTCAATTGATTAATGATTTCGAAATCCCAGTTTCCAAGCGCTTTCCTGTAATTTTAGATATAAAAGAAAAACTTTTAAATGAGGGTGCTTTATACGCTTCTTTAACTGGCTCAGGAGCCGCTTTATATGGGATTTTCAGTAACCCACCTAATCTAAATGGCTTATTTAAAGATTGCTTTGTCTGGAAAAAATTTATAGAATAATTTACTTAGGGGCTATACGGTAGAGAAAAATTGCCACAACCCCAAAGATCATGTTCGGTATCCAAACTGAGAGCCAGGGGGCCATGCTTCCACGTGTGGCAAATACAGTAGTAACCTGCTGAAAAAGAATAAATCCAAAAGTGATACCTAATCCAAAACCAAGATGCATTCCAATCCCTCCCCGTACTTTCCGACTGCTAATCGAAACTCCTATTAAAGTAAGAATTATGGTGGCAAACGGAAAAGCAATTCGTTTATGTTTTTCCACTTCATATTCACTAATCAGTTTTGATCCTTTTAACCGTTCTTTTTCAATAAATGCCCGCAGCTCGCTGAAGTTCATGGTTTTCATGTCGTCAAGAATAAACGTAAATTCCTGGGGGTACATGTTTAATAAAGTATCAATCACATCTCCTTTAATTAACTTTTCGTCTTTATCATAGATCTTTCGAATCGTGTAATTCTTTATACTCCATTCCCCTTTAACACTATCCCAAAGTATCCGGTCTGAAATTAATTTATATTCCAGGCGGTTGTTTTTGTATTGTTCAAGTGAAAACTTATAACCTGTGTTGGATCTGTTGTCATAGCTTTCCATATATACAAAGGTTCCTGGTTTTATTTGCATATGGATATTCCGGTCGCGGTTACGGTAAGGATTTTTTAGATAAGTTTTTTCGAAAGCCATCATTTTTTTGTTGGTTTTCGGGATCAGGAAATTAGCCAGGTAAAACGACATGAGGCCTAAAAAAACGGCTGAAAGAAGATAGGGGAATAAAAACCTCCTAAAGCTGATTCCACTGCTCAAAATCGCAACAATCTCACTGTTTGAAGCCATCTTGGAGGTGAAGAAAATAACTGCAATAAATGTGAACAGATAACTGAACAGGTTAACAAAGTATGGGATAAAGTTTAGGTAATATTCGAAAAGTATTTGGTAGAGAGAAGCTTGTTTTTCCAAAAAATCATCAATTTTTTCAGAGATATCAAACACTATCACAATTAAAATAAGCAAGGCAATGGCGAAGAAAAAAGTTCCCAGGAATTTTTTAATGATATAGATGTCAATCTTTTTCACGCTTAGTATTAAATTCTGTTTGCCAAATGTTTTACCATATTTTCTTTCCAGGCGAAAAATTCACCTGATAAAATCTTTTCCCGGGCCTCTGAAACCAGTCTTAAATAAAATGCCAGGTTATGCAAACTTGCAATCATCCCTGCCAGTATTTCCTGCGAATGGAATAAATGACGTAAGTAAGCCTTCGAATATTGTGCGTCTACAAAGGAAGTTCCGTTTTCATCAAGGGGAGAATAGTCCATTTTCCATTTTTCATTTTTAATATTGATGATCCCATTTTGTGTATAAATAATCCCGTGCCTTGCATTCCGGGTGGGCATCACACAATCAAACATATCAACCCCCAGGGCAATACTTTCCAGGATATTAACCGGAGTTCCTACACCCATCAGGTACCTGGGTTTATTTTCAGGTAAAAAGGAACATACCAATTCCGTCATCTCATACATCATTTCATGGGGCTCACCTACTGATAATCCCCCAATGGCATTACCTGCAGCATTTTTCGAAGCAATGGTCTCTGCTGAAATTTTCCTCAGATCTTTGTATACACTTCCTTGAACTATCGGGAAAAGCGACTGGTCATATCCATACAAGGGCCTGGTACTATCAAAATGAGATATACACCTATCGAGCCATTTATGTGTAAGGTACATCGAGTTTTTTGCGTAATCATATTCACAAGGGTAGGGGGTACATTCATCAAATGCCATAATGATATCCGCACCTATCACCCGTTGTATGTCAATCACTACCTCTGGAGTAAACCGATGTTTAGATCCTTCGATATGCGAATTAAAAATTACACCTTCTTCGGTTAGTTTTCGTGTATTCGCAAGAGAATATACCTGGTAGCCACCGCTGTCAGTTAAAATTGGTTTTCCCCAACTGTTGAATTGATGTAAGCCTCCGGCTGCGCGAATTACTTCCAGCCCGGGCCTTAGGTAAAGGTGATAGGTATTGCCCAGGATTATCTGAGCCTTGATATCAACCTCCAACTCTGACATATGTACGGCTTTAACTGCACCAGCTGTTCCCACCGGCATAAATATCGGGGTTTGGATTTTTCCATGGCCGGTGATTATTTCTCCTGCCCTGGCTGAGGAATTTTTGTCCTTACCGTTTAGTTTAAATGTTAACATTAATGAAGCAAATTCTTCAACAGTGAAATGTTAGTATTACGAGGCGTAAAGATAAATTAAATCCATTACTAAGGTGTACATTTGTATTTACTAATAATAAATGATGACGCTATTGGGCATTGATTTTCAAGCGCTGGAAGGGCTATTATTACTGGTGTTTACAGTTTGTATACTGATCCAGCTTTTTTATTTCTGGGGCTTTTATGCCCGACTTGCCTTTTATAAAGTTCCTGATAGCGAACAGTCATATTTCCAGCCGGTTTCTATTGTAATATCCGCCAAAAATGAATATATCAATCTTAAGAATAACTTGCCGGTAATCCTTGAACAGGAGTACCCCGAATTTGAAGTAGTGCTTGTAAATGATGCATCCGACGATGAAACTATTTTTTTGCTGGAAGATTTAGCCCGGCAATATCCCCATCTTAAAGTGGTCAGCATTCAACAGGATTTGAATTTTTTTAAAGGAAAAAAGTTTCCATTAGCCCTTGGAATCAAATCGGCCAAATATGAACATCTTCTTTTGACAGATGCAGATTGTCTTCCTCAAAGCAAGGAATGGATAAATATTATGGTTTCAGGTTTCGCCGGAGGGAAGTCTATCGTTTTAGGTTATGGAAAACAACGGGAAAAAAAGGGCTGGATCAACAAAGTTATCCGTTATGAAACTGCTTTCACAGCCATTCAATATTTATCACTTGCCTTAGGTGGAATTCCATATATGGGGGTAGGCCGGAATCTTGCCTATCATAAATCACTTTTCTATAAAGCAAAAGGATTTATATCACATTACAAAGTTTCTTCGGGTGATGACGATCTGTTTGTTAACCAGATGGCAGAGAATAAAAATACGGCCATCAGCATTCACCCAAAAAGTTTCACCGTTTCTGAGGCAAAAAACAATTTTAAGGAATGGTGGAGGCAAAAAAGAAGGCATTTATCAACCGGGAAATATTACAAACGAAAACATAAATTGGTGTTGGGAGCTTATACGGCCAGCCTGATAGTAATGCTGGTGGCATTTGTAGGCCTGCTTATATTAAATTTTAAAATATATTTTATTTTAATTTTACTTGCCGTAAGGTACCTGAGTCAGCTGTTTATTTTTAAAAAATCATTTAATAAGTTAGATGAAAAAAAATTATTAGTAATTTCGCCAGTGATTGAGCTATTTTTAACGCTAATTTACCCACTTATTGTTGGTATTAACCTGGTGTTCAAACAAAGCAGATGGAAGTAACTGCACATTTAACTGAGAAAGCATTAAGAGATTATCAATTGGTGAAAAGAGCCATTGATGATGGCGACCAGAAAGCCTACGCTGAGTTGATGAAAAACTACAGAGACTCACTGTATTTTATGCTATTAAAAATGACTAACAATCCACATGATGCGGAAGATCTTACCATTGAGGCCTTTGGCAAAGCCTTTAAAAAACTCCACCAGTATGCCCCCGAGTATGCTTTCAGCACATGGCTTTTTAAAATAGCTTCTAATAATTGTATTGATTTTATCAGGAAAAAGAAAAAATATACTTTTTCGATTGATGCCAATTATGATGATGATGAAACAGGTACTGAAATGGCCTCCAAAATCCCTTCTCAAACCCTCGACCCTGAGGAAGAATTGGTGAAGAAGCAAAAGATAATCCTGATGCGTGAGGTAGTAGAGAAATTAAAGCCCCACTACCGTACCTTAATTGAGCTTCGTTATTTTAAAGAGTTTTCCTATGAAGAGATTGCCAATGAACTGAACCTTCCTTTAGGCACAGTTAAGGCGCAACTATTCAGGGCAAGGGAATTTCTTTACCAGATATTAAAAAATTCGAAAGAGAAAATTTAGTTAGTCTTTTTTGAGAATAATTTTTTTCGTTACATGCCTATTTCCCATTTCTATTTGAAGATAATAAATGCCGCTGGAAAAGTGGGCCATATCAACTTTTTGAATTGTACCAGAACTTAATTCCCCATTATAATAAACCCTCGATCCAATAACATCATAAATCCTCAAACTTAAGGCGGGTTCCATGAGTTTAATGGTAATATCACCCCGTGTTGGATTCGGACTGATCATTATTCCTATCTCTTTCCCATCATCTATTATTGTTTGAGGCAGAACAGTGATATAATCAGCCATGTGCTTGGTGTGGGAAGTAAACGTTTGAATGCTTGATGTAAGCGTAACATCATAAGTCCCGGCGACAGGATAAATAACAACAGGATTTGTATCTGAAGATGAAGCAGGGTTTCCACCCTCAAATAGCCATTCGAATTCAAGCATGTCAGGAGGATAGCCATAGGATAAGTTGGTAAATTGAATGGATTCTCCTGCGTGTATAAGGGTTGTATCTGCTATAAAATCTGCCCATACGCTCATGGGAGGTCCTTCCAGGGGAACCTTCATGTAGGTAATAGTGTTTAATGTGGGTTCGGTATTCCAGGGAAGGATACCCGGTTGACTATCGTACATATAAATCAGGTGCAGGTAGTCATCAACGTAAGAGGCTAAATTTGGAAAAACACATTCATCAAAAATATGAATGAGATCCCCTGTAAGATCCTGAAATCCACCCCACCAATCTCCACTTGGCGAGGAACGCGCCCATAGATGCCGATAGTCCTCCATTCCATTATTATAGGTTTCGGTTACTGAGGCCCAGGTTACGAAAATTTGATCCCATTCCGAAATACAAATAGAAGGCATAGTTGATATTCCCTGTATACCATACTCACCAAAGTTCCATAATAGATTCAGCACTCCATTTCCATTTATATCCTGTGACCATGATATCAGGCTGTAATCCTGAATCAGTTCGCTATCTGGATGGCCTTGTGGATTTAATGCATTAATGTTATTGGAAAATACATCCCTGTCTTCGTTCCAGTAAACAACCCCGTCAGCAAGGGTATCACTATACCAAATGGTTAAAACTTGCGAGCTAATATGGCATAAAGAGAAAACGACATTCGCCTTAAGTTCGGAATCAATTGCAATATCCATCGAACCGGTATTGGCCCAAAATGTATCTGTTACCGTTGTTCCAAATTCCATATTTGGATAGGGGTGTTCCCAAATCATGGTCTCCTGCCAGGTATCACCACCATCTATTGATTTCAGGAGCAAAAGGTTGGTAAAATAGTCACCGATTACAAAGGCCAGCACATTAGCTTTTGGCTGGGCGGTGATCAGGGACAATTCCGAAAAACCAAATGAACCTGAGGTTATGGGAATTTCATAATGCAAGATATCCCAGGTGGCTCCTCCATCAGAAGTGCGGGAGTATAAAACCTTAGCAATGTTGTCCTGGTAATCGAGTTGTATGCTTTGATCTTTACACAAAGCGAAAAGATGGATAATATGGTTGTCAGCTCCCGAAGTTACCAGTTGCGGGGAATAAAGCTTTGTACATCCTGCTGGTCCCGGAAATATCATTTCCTGCCAGTTGCCGGTACCTTTCTCTGTCCGGTAGTTTATATACAAACCATTTTGGCCTTCAGAGGCAACAATCTCCCCGTTTTCCCCATAGTTTGAATACGACGGGTTGGTAGCAATTCCTGAGGTAATGCTTGTAAAAGGTTCAGGGCCCCAATACACCCCATCAAAATAGTTATACCCAATGGCAAGGTCATCATAGGCATTAGGGTTTTGCGACATATTATACACAGCCCCAATAGTCCCATCATCAAAATGGCAAATCCTGTCCTGCATTGAGCGCGTGGTTTGGATATCGTAAAAGGTATTACCAATGGTATGTTCATTTTGGCTAAACAGATAGGTGGCTGGAATTACCAGTAGAAACAGATAAATCAGCTTTTTCATGACGAAAGTAGTTTGGTTTTTTTGATCTTTTTTTTAAAGACTTCGGAATAAAGTTAGTACTAAATTCCGAAGTCAGGTAATTTTTGCCTAAAAAATTCCTTATTAAAAGGAATGATGAAAGTACAAAATAGATAGGGTAAAAACAATGAAAAACCAGTTTACGGTGGGCTCAAATCAGTTATCGGTAATTCCAAAACCTAACAGGTTTTTAAAACCTGTTAGGTTTAAAGTTTTATTTATTTTTGCCAAAACATTAATCCTACAGAAGATACGATAAATGACAAATACAGAATTTAAAAAAGCAATTTTGGTTGGAATACCTTCCGAACTTCCGGCACCCAAAGCCTATGATCCAAATATGAATCATGCACCTAAGCGCAAAGAAATTTTAAACCCTGAAGAAAAAAAGCTGGCGATTAAAAACGCATTGAGGTATTTCCCTAAAGAGCATCATGCCATCCTGGCTCCTGAATTCAAAGCAGAACTGGAAACCTACGGCCGTATTTATATGTACCGTTTCCGGCCCGACTACCCAATATATGCAAGGAGCATCAATGATTTTCCACACCAGTCGAAACAAGCCGCTGCCATTATGCTAATGTTGAGTAACAATCTGGATAATGCCGTGGCTCAGCATCCTCATGAGTTGATTACCTATGGTGGCAACGGAGCAGTTTTTCAAAACTGGGCCCAGTATCTCCTTACCTTAAAGTACCTGGCGGTAATGACAGATGATCAGACCCTCGTCTTGTATTCCGGCCACCCCATGGGTTTGTATCCTTCACATAAGGAAGCACCACGGGTAATTGTAACCAATGGAATGGTTATCCCCAATTATAGTTCCCCCGACCATTGGGAAAAATTTAACGCATTGGGTGTATCTCAATACGGACAAATGACAGCCGGTTCATTTATGTATATCGGGCCGCAGGGTATAGTCCACGGAACCACCATTACTGTAATGAATGCTGGTCGTAAAATTGGTAAACCCGGTGAACCGCTCGAAGGAAAACTTTTTGTCACATCCGGCCTGGGTGGCATGAGCGGAGCTCAGCCCAAGGCGGCCTATATCGCTGGAGTTGTTAGTATTACAGCAGAAATAAATCCCAAAGCTGCGTATAAACGATTCGAGCAGGGCTGGGTTGATGGCATAACCGATAATGTGGATCAGGCTATTGATGTAGCCCTTGAATTTCAGGAGAAAAAAGAAGCACACTCCATCGCATATCTTGGAAATATTGTTGATTTGTGGGAGCATTTGGCTGAAAGAAACATTATGGTAGATATGGGTTCGGACCAAACTTCTTTACATAATCCCTGGGCCGGGGGTTATTACCCGGCGGGCTTAAGTTATGACGAGTCGGTGGAGATGATGGCCAATGATCCTGAAAAATTTAAGGAAAAGGTACAGGAATCATTGAGGAAACATGCGGCAGCAATAAATAAGCTTACTTCAAAAGGAATGTACTTTTTTGATTATGGAAATGCCTTTTTGCTGGAGGCCAGCAGAGCGGGTGCTGACATATTGAAAGAAGATGGAAATTTTAAATATCCCTCTTATGTGCAGGATATCATGGGCCCGATGTGTTTTGATTATGGCTTTGGGCCTTTCCGCTGGGTTTGTGCTTCCTCCAAACCGGAAGACCTGGATACTACAGATACAATTGCCATGGAAGTTTTGGAAAAAATTGCCGCTACTGCACCCCCCGAAATTACCCAGCAAATGAAAGATAATATCCGTTGGATTAGGGAAGCCAAACAGAATAAACTGGTGGTGGGCTCCCAGGCACGTATCCTTTATGCTGACTGTGAAGGAAGGACAAAGATTGCTGCGGCATTTAATAAGGCAATACGGGACGGTAAATTATCAGGACCGGTTGTCCTTGGCCGTGATCATCATGATGTATCAGGAACCGATTCCCCATATCGTGAAACATCCAATATTTATGATGGATCGCAATTTACAGCTGATATGGCAATTCAAAATGTTATTGGTGATTCGTTCAGAGGAGCTACGTGGGTATCCATCCATAATGGCGGGGGCGTAGGCTGGGGCGAAGTGATCAATGGTGGGTTTGGAATGGTACTGGACGGTTCGGATGATGCCGATCGCAGGCTCAGGCAAATGTTGCACTGGGATGTAAATAATGGTATTTGTAGGAGAAGTTGGGCCCGCAACCAAGGGGCGATATTTGCCATAAAACGGGCCATGGAAAAAGAACCAAAATTAAAGGTTACCCTCCCTAATATCGCGGAAGATGATTTAATAAATGGCCTTTTTAAATAGGCAAAGATTTTTTAATATATCAGGATATTATTATTTAAAAAGTAAAACCACAAATTCATGAAATAGATTTCAGCGAATTTGTGGTTTTATAATTATCAGTTAATCTTAAATTTTATTTAAAGATCAATTTTTTAGTAAACTGTTTTTCACCCAAATCTAATCGAATGAAGTACAGTCCTGCATCATAATTATTGTTTTCAAAAACAATGGAATTTTCTCCTGCGTTCTTTATCTCTAAAGCTGATTGATATACTCTTTCACCAACAGTATTGAAAATATTCAACTGAACAGTTTCACTTTCATTTAAAGTAAAATAAACTACTGCAGCAGCATCTACGGGATTAGGATAAACAGTAAAGCTCTCGTTGAAATAATTTTTATCAATATCTGTAAGCCCAATATTAAACTGAACCATATCAGAAAACCCAAAAGTTGTACCATCAGCAAAAACGGTATTACTGCTTCCAAAAACCAATTTATAAAATCCAAGCCCTGTAAGTCCATCGCCGCCTTCATCATAAATATTAAAAGAATAACAATCAGAGTTATTCAGTTCGAAGGATTCAATGAGGTATTGCCCTTGTTGCGTATATGACCCTCCGGAATAAAGAACATTATTTTGTGAGTCCACAACCTCCCATGAAACTTCCTCAGGGTTATCATCAAGTTTTAGCGCCAGGCTAACTGGTGAGGTTACACTTTCAGCCACAATCATATTACTCACTACTGTATTGTTAGCCGGATACTGATCAGGCTGTCCGTTTGGATTATTAGCTTCAACAGTAAAAGTATTGCTTGCGAGCGCAGTAAATATTACACCAGGTAATTCCACCATCTCGCTTTCAAGGAACGATAAATCTCCTGTCCAATTATAATTATAGGCAGGTTCGTTGTTTACAAAGTATGTAATATCAAGGCTGGTTAAATTTTCCAAGCCGAAATTTGCCACTTCAACTACCGGAACGAAATTGTTTTTACAAACCGTACTTGGAGCCTGTACACTTTTTACAGAAGCATCATTCGTGTTTGATGTTGGAAAATCGGATAAATCACGAACAACTGCCTGCAGAACCTCTTTATTTTGAGTATTCTGAAGAAAGATTACTAATTCACAATTTTCATTTACCCAAAAATCACTCATGCTAAAATTAATTGTTTTTACAACAATGTCCCCTCCTGAGAAATCTACACTTGTTCCATTCTGATTTGGAATCATAAGCCTTTCTACATGCTCTAAACCCGAATATCCCTGCCAGTTGACATCAATTCCTGATTCAGTGAGCACTGCATGCATTACGATATTAGTAGCTGAACTGGAGGCCACCTTTTCAAGGGTTACCTCAATTTCATAGTCAGTCATTCCTGAATTTGTTCCATTTGTTTCAATGGTAAACGAGGATAGCGTATTGATACGTGCATTATATTTTGGCAGATAATAACTATACATACTTGTAGTATGATTACCTCCTACTACGGCGTTTCCGCCATCAAACCATGCCGTTGGCGTACCAGTTAATCCATAGTATGAAAGCCGTGCATTAGAATAAGAATTAGCGTACGTATCACCAGTGTGATAATCAATTATGGCTACTTCCTTACCATTTGCTATCAGGTCTACTGCTCCCATTGCAGCACCCGGACAATAATATCACCATGTACCTGTGCCAATTTCTACAACCACTTTGTCGCGAGGCACTTGTTGCGAAATGCTTATTCCGGCTATAAAAATAAATGCGATCGAAAATAGAATTGTTTTCATTTTGTGTAGTGTTTTATTTAGATAATATGAGCTTTTCAGTATAAACAGCGTTCCCGATGGATATGTTCAGATAATAAACTCCGGGATTTATTTCAGCGAGGTTTATTGGCAGATTACTATTTCCTGGTTTTAAAATTCCATAATCATAAGTTTTAATTGTTTCCCCAAGCAGGTTAAATAAAGAATAGCGAATTGATTCATCCTTTTTAAGTGTTAAAGATATATTCGTGCTATGGTTTGTTGGGTTTGGAAAAACAGAAATTTCATGGTTTACTGATTTTTGAGTAATTCCTGTAAATCCACCTCTTTCGAAGTTAACAGAATCCCTGTTAGCAAAAATTCCACCTGTTGCCAATTCCACATTTCCATCGGCATCATAGAGTCCCCAGGCGCCGGTTCCATTTTCACAACATAGTCCATTATTACCTGAATCATAAATGATAAATTTATAACAATCTGCCACAGGTACATCATAGTATTCCTGGTGCAGGGTTCCAGGGTCAGTATAAGGCCCTCCGGAAAGAATGACTTCTCCTGTTGAGTTGATAACTTCCCAGGTAGTTTCTTCAGGGGCTTGATCGGTAATAATTACCAGTCTGATTTGGTCAGAAGTATGAATTGCTTCTGCAAAATTATGCAACAACACATCGTTTTTCACATAGTCATCGCCTATGCCATTGGTAGCATCAGAAGAAACTTCTAAGGTATTTTCATCCAAAATTTCAAATGAAATCTCATCTAATTGGATTTCTTCTTTATCCAGGAAACCAAGATTCCCTGTCCATTGGTGGGTCATTTCATCACCTCCATTTACGGAATAATGAAGGCTTAGGGACGTTAAGTTTTCAGAACCATTATTCCTTATTGTTACCACAGGATGAAGAACTCCCAGACAGTTATAAACAGAAATATTGTTTATTTCCAGAATTTCCGCATCATTAGCATGAAGCGGTGTTAATGCATTGGTACTGCTATTTGCGGCTTGCTGGATTTCCTTATTGTTGGTTCTTTGAATAAATCCTATGGTTGCTAATTCATCCTCTTCATAAACGTTCTGATGCTCCCACTCGGTTTGGATGATCATGTAATCATCGGCTTCGAAAGCAGGTAAAATTATCCCTGATTTTGTGGGAACCAGTTTTTTAAGTACATTATAAAAATCTGTTTCTCCATTGGAACCCGGAGGATTATTAAAATGTATATGTTTCTCAATCACTGCCAAATAAGCTTTCATATCAAAACTTGCATCCTCTGTGGCATGAATAAGCATATTCGTGTATATTATGCTTTGATCGGGGCTCAGTTCATGATGAATTTGGATGTCGAAAGGAGAAGGCACAGCATACCTGTTGTTAACCGTACTAATGTTCCATCCATTTGGATGGCCGTTATAAACATTTCCGTCCAACACAGAGTTAGGAACGCTGTTAACCCCGTAATAAGTGGTGCGGGCACCATTATCAATGGTATTATGATTATACATTGGATCGTAACCAGGCCAACTGGTGTGGTACATGACGGCTGTAAATTTATCCGGGTTTTGGTTCAACATAGTATTGATTGCCGGATTGTAGGTGGCACAAGGCCCACAGGATGCCTGTGTGAAGTGTTCAAGTAAAACAAGTCTTTGAGATTGCCCAAAGGTGAATCCAGAAATGATTAAAAATAGTGTAATAAAATAAATGTGCTTTTTCATATTTTGAATTTATAAATTATGTAAACAAATTGCCTAAGTCGATCGCTAAATTAGATAAATTTAGGAAATATCTATTGATTTAAATTCAGACATGTTTCTGATTATTGAAGTTGCTTCACAGGATTTTCAAATGTTTTCGACTTATTAACATTTTCTAGCATGGTATTTGATATCTTTCTCACATATTTGTTTGTCATAGGCAACCATTTAAAATAGGTTCTTGTCAATATTAACAGATGCAATGGCATCACAAAAACATTAAACCATGAAAAAAATTATACTATCATTATTACTCCTGACTTCAGCCTTCTGGGTTTATAGTCAAACCCTGGAGATCCAATATGATGGCGTTTCACTTGAAGATGGTTCAGAGATTATGGTAGCCACTCACCCCGATTCTTCCAGCATCACATTGCATGGGATCGTGGTAGGGAATACATCATCTAATCCAATTAATGTGAAATGTATAAGGGAGTCAGTTGATTTGGTGGACGGTACCCTTAATTTTTATTGCTGGGGATTGTGTTATTCACCTGATGTGGACACTTCATTATTTCATGTTCAAATCGATGGCCTGTCAACCACTTCAGAATTTGAAGGGGATTATATTCATAATGGCCAAATAGGGGTTTCTAAGGTGAAATACACTTTTTATGATATGGCTGATGAAAATGTTACAGCTTCATTTTATGTCAATTATAATATAACAACCGCTTTAAGTGTTGCAGAGAAAAAATCAATGTTTAATGTTTCAGAAATATATCCAAATCCTGCAAACACTGATGTAAGCATTGATTATGCAATAGATGAGAACATCAAAGATGCTAAATTTATTATTTTTAGCTTATTAGGTTCTAAAGTAAAAGAAATTAATGTCCTGGAAAATGACGGGACGATAAAATTAAATACCTCAGATTTAATCGAAGGTATTTATTTCTACTCTTTTCTGATCAATGGTGAGTCAGCTATGACTCAGAAATTGGTCATCAAACACTAAACAACAACCTGAAATTGAAAGGCCTCCTGCTTGTAGGAGGCCTTTTTTTATTTTAGAAAAGTCAGAAGTAATTTAAGGATCACTTCTTCAATAAAATCCTTCGTCGGATTTGTGTACTGAACTATAATCCAAACTTACTTTTAATTTCATCAACATAGTCCAGTTTCTCCCATGTGAAAAGCTCCACTTCTTTTACTAGCTTTCCTGAATAGGGTGAGTTGAACTCTTTCGTAACAAATCTTGGAGTTCTTCCCATATGGCCATAAGAAGCGCTTTCAAAGTAAATTGGATTTCTCAATTTTAGCCTTTCTTCGATGGCAGCTGGACGAAGATCGAAGATGTCTTCAATCCTTTTAGCAATTGCTCCGTCATTGATCGCGATATGAGAGGTGCCGTAAGTATTTACAAAAACCCCAACAGGCTTTGCAACTCCAATAGCATAAGAAAGCTGAACCAATACTTCATCAGCAACTCCTGCAGCTACCAGGTTCTTTGCAATATGCCTTGAAGCATAAGCAGCTGAACGGTCAACTTTTGAAGGGTCTTTTCCTGAAAAAGCACCACCACCGTGAGCACCTTTACCACCATAAGTATCCACAATGATCTTACGTCCGGTTAATCCTGTATCTCCGTGAGGACCACCAATTACAAATTTACCGGTGGGGTTCACATGAAGAATGTATTTTTCATCAAATAATCCCTGAACACGAGCAGGTAAAAGAGCCTTAGTGCGGGGTATCAGAATTGTGCGTACATCTTCTTTGATTTTGGCCAGCATTTTTACATCGTCCTTGTCAAATTCGTCATGCTGGGTAGAAACCACGATAGTATGTATTCTTTCAGGTTGATTATCATCATTGTATTCAATAGTAACCTGAGATTTTGAGTCTGGGCGGAGGTAAGTCATTTCCTTTCCTTCACGGCGGATGGCTGCCAGTTCCTGCAATAAGATATGTGCAATATCAAGGGCTAAAGGCATAAATGCATCTGTTTCACGGCATGCGTAACCAAACATCATTCCCTGGTCACCAGCTCCCTGGTCGAATTTATTTTCACGATCAACTCCACGGTTGATATCTGGTGATTGCTCATGTATCGCATTCAGCACTCCACATGAATCCCCTTCAAATCGGTATTCACCTTTGGTATACCCTATTTTATTGATTACCCTACGGGCAATTTCAGGTACATCAATGTATGCAGAGGATTTTACTTCGCCTGCCACTATTACCTGTCCTGTGGTAACAAGTGTTTCACAAGCAACTTTTGATTCAGGGTCGAACGCTAAAAATTCGTCAACCATTGCGTCTGATATCTGATCGGCTACCTTATCAGGATGCCCTTCAGATACGGATTCGGATGTAAATAAATATCCCATAATATTAAAAATGTTAAAGTTTTGTTGTCTTTATTTTTTGGTGGAGGTCTTGACTGGTGCTAAAATGCGTACTGCTTTAGCATTTTTTTTAGTGGTTGCAATCAATCAAATCTGTCCACATTTGCTGCAAAATTATATAAATAATGATAATAAAAAAATTTATTGAGAACGAACAGGCTGCAATAACAAAATATTAACTTTCAGATTTTTTGCGGGTTAGGTCTTGAAAAATGGCCTCCATCCCAGTTCCTGTTTGTTGCATCGATAACACAGCCAGATGGTTTTTAACGGCAAAATTGAAAATTTGTTCACGCATATCCCCTTTTTCAGCGATTAAATCAAAAATTCTATCCGAAATTCTTATAGCGTCCTTCACTCCTTTAATGGATTTAAGTAAGTCAACAGATACCTTTTTGTTAAATTCTACCCTTATTCTTCCACTACGTGATGCCATTGAGGCTAATTCGCTTGTAGTATCATCCGCTACAATTTTCCCTTTATCAATGATAATTACCCTATCGCAAACTGCTTCTACTTCTTGCATTATATGGGTAGAAAGCATAACCGTTTTTTCTTCTCCCACTTTTTTTATCAAATTTCTGATTTCAATAAGCTGATTGGGGTCAAGCCCTGATGTAGGTTCATCCAATATCAGAACATCCGGATTGTGGATCAGGGCCTGAGCAAGTCCTACCCTTTGGCGATAACCTTTGGATAATGCCCCTATCTTTTTCTTTTGTTCAGCACCTAACCCAGTCATACCGATCATTTCATCTATTCTGTTTTTTTTGTTAGCTACCTTGTAAATACCTGCTACAAATTCAAGATATTCACGTACATATAATTCAAGATAGAGTGGATTATTTTCAGGAAGGTAACCCACATGTTTCCGTACTTCAATGGAATGCTCATAAATATTATTTCCATATACGCTGACATTGCCGGAAGTAGGGGGAATAAAGCAGGTAATTATTTTCATCAAGGTGGATTTTCCCGCTCCGTTAGGACCTAAAAGGCCAATTACTTCTCCTGCATTTATTTTAAAAGTAACATTGTCAAGGGCTTTTTGACTCCCATATTCTTTCGTGATATTTTCAACAATAATGGACATTGGTAGGCGCCTAAATTATATACAGATGTGAGTTAATAGTGATTGCTGAGTTAAGGTTTTATTTTCCGTGGCATTGTTTAAACTTTTTCCCGCTTCCACAAGGGCAGGGATCATTTCTTCCTACTTTTTTCTCCCTGGTTACCGGCTGAGACTTCTGTTCTGCCTGTGTGTTGCTATGGGCTTGTGACAGAAGGTCAGTACGTTGCTCCTTAAACCGGGACATATCTGTTCTTCTGGGAGCCTGAGCCTGTCTAACATCCGCTTGCTGACCAGGCAAAGTACCTTTCACCAAAAACGAATCTATCTCTTTATTTGTTCTCTGGATCATACTTTTAAACAATTCGAAGGACTCGAACTTATAAATAAGTAAAGGATCTTTTTGCTCATAGGTTGCCGTTTGAACGGATTGTTTAAGATCATCCAATTCCCGCAGGTGTTCCTTCCAGGCATTATCGATATGGCTAAGTGTCACTCCCTTCTCAATTGCAAGGATTACTTCCTGGCCATTGTTCTCGACGGCTCGCTTAAGGTTAGCAACTACCTGGGTTTCCTTTACCCCATCCGTTATTGGAATAGCAATATTTTCGTATTGTGAATTATTTTCATACACATCTTTAATAACAGGAAGTGCCTTTTCACATATTTTCTTGTTTTTTTCCTGGTAGTTTTTGTATACGAGTTGGAAAATTTCTTCCGTCATTTCGTCCTTATCCTTTGCCAGAAAATCTTTTTCATTATAGGGTGCATCAATAGCAAATACTTTAAGCATTTCCAGTTTGAATCCTTCGAAGTTCCTACTGTCCTGATGGTCCATAATAACCTGCTCAATGGCATCATACATCATATTGGAAATGTCAATGGAAAGTCGTTCGCCAAACAGGGCGTGTTTTCTCTTTTTATAGATCACCTCCCTCTGGGCATTCATCACATCATCATATTCGAGTAAACGTTTCCTAATCCCAAAGTTGTTTTCTTCCACTTTCTTTTGTGCCCTTTCAATGGATTTTGTAATCATGGAGTGTTGGATAACTTCCCCTTCTTTAATTCCCATTCTGTCCATGATCTTGGCAATTCTTTCCGAACCGAACATTCTCATAAGATCATCTTCAAGAGAGACAAAGAACTGGGAGCTACCCGGGTCACCCTGACGACCTGCACGACCACGTAACTGCCTGTCTACCCGCCTTGAGTCATGGCGTTCAGTTCCGATAATAGCCAGTCCACCCGAATCTTTAACCCCAGGGCCTAATTTAATATCCGTTCCCCGGCCTGCCATGTTGGTTGCTATGGTAACTGTACCTGGTTGTCCTGCTTCTTTTACAATACTCGCTTCTTTTTGGTGCAACTTGGCATTTAGTACATTGTGTTTAATATTTCTTCGGGTGAGCATTCGGCTTAATAATTCAGATGTTTCTACTGAGGTAGTACCGACCAGCACCGGCCGCTTTCCGTTGACTAACTTCTCAATTTCATCGATAACGGAATTATATTTTTCTCTTTTAGTCTTAAAGACCATATCTTCACGATCATCACGTGAAATGGGTTTATTGGTAGGAATTACCACACAATCTAATTTGTAGATATCCCAGAATTCACCGGCTTCAGTTTCTGCAGTACCCGTCATCCCGGATAATTTCTTATACATCCTGAAGTAGTTCTGCAGGGTGATGGTAGCATAAGTTTGGGTAGCTGCTTCAACTTTAACATCCTCTTTTGCTTCAATGGCCTGATGAAGGCCATCAGAATATCTCCGTCCTTCCATTATACGGCCGGTTTGCTCATCCACAATTTTTATCTTGTTATCCATGATTACATACTCTACATCCTTTTCGAACATGGTATAGGCTTTCAAGAGCTGATTAACCGTGTGTACACGTTCCGACTTTGCTGAAAAGTCTCTTAGAATTTCACTTTTCTTTTCCAGTTTTTTATTTTCAGACAAGTCTGTTTTTTCCAGTTCAGCAATTTCAGCGCCTACATCTGGTAACACATAAAAATCTTCATCACCGGCTGATTCGTTGATAAGGTTTATACCTTTTTCAGTTAAATCGACAGAATTGGATTTTTCATCAATAACAAAAAACAACTCATCAGTAATTACGTGCATATTTTTGGCTTGTTCCTGAAGGTAGAAGTTTTCGGTTTTTTGCATTAGTGTTCGCATGCCCTCTTCACTCAGAAATTTGATAAGCGCTTTATTTTTAGGTAATCCTTTAAAAGCACGTAACAAATTCTCACCTCCCTTTTTCTCATTCTCTGATTCAGATTTGTCGGAGAGCATTTTTTTTGCATCAGCCAAAATTTTTGTTACCAGGTTTTTTTGGGTAGTGTATAGTTTTTGCACCATAGGTCTGAACTGGTCAAATTCCTGTGTGTCGCCTTTTGGAGTTGGGCCAGATATGATTAAAGGAGTACGGGCATCATCAATAAGAACAGAGTCAACCTCATCTACAATGGCAAAATTGTGAGGCCGCTGAACCAGTTCATCAGGAAAAGCAGTCATATTATCACGCAGATAATCAAAGCCAAATTCATTGTTAGTGCCATAGGTGATATCAGCCAGGTAGGCTTTTCTTCTGTCATTTGAATTGGGTTGGTGCCTGTCGATACAATCAACTCTTAATCCGTGGAATTGGAAAAGAACTCCCATCCACTCCGAGTCACGTTTTGCAAGGTAATCATTCACCGTAACCAAATGAACTCCTTTACCCGGGAGGGCATTCAAATAAACCGGAAGGGTAGCCACAAGGGTTTTTCCTTCACCTGTTGCCATCTCAGCAATTTTTCCCTGATGCAAAACCACACCACCAATGAGCTGCACGTCATAATGGACCATGTCCCAGGTAATCTTATTGCCACCTGCGACCCATTCGTTGCTATATAAGGCTTTACCGCCTGAGATATTTACATGTTCATTTTGAGTGGCAAGTTCCCGATCGAAATCATTGGCAGTGACTTCCACAGTCTTGTTTTCGAAAAAACGCCGGGCTGTTTCTTTTATAACCGAAAAGGCCTCCGGAAGGATTTCATTTAGAGTTTCCTGTGTCTTTTCGTATATAAGGGTTTCAAGGTCGTCCACTTTTTTCCAGAGTTTTTCCTTTTCATTCACATCTACATCCTGTTCATCAGCAAGGCTGTTTTTTATTTCCTGGACCTGCATTTCTTCTTCCCGGATATTCTCTTTAATCTTTGCTTTAAACTCTTCAGTTTTTGCTCTTAATTCGTCATTACTGAGTAATTTGATTTTTTCATAAGCAGCAATGATCTTTTGCTGCAAAGGTTTTATCGCTTTTAAATCTTTGTCGGATTTCGTTCCAAGTATTTTTTCAAGGAATTTGGCCATGATATATATTATTTATCTCTATCGAAATTTGTGAAAACTAGATTAGCAATTATCATTCCTGATTAGAGCAATGATATTTTTGTGACAAACCGTCATAAATAGCACGCAAAATTAAAAGAAAAACCCATTCCTTTGGGATTTGTGCCTGACCTAATTTTCTTTTAAAAGTTTATCCAGTTCTTTGCTTATAATTTCGCTTGGTTTATAAGCGGGATATTGAACCACTTTACCCTCCTTGTCAATAAGAACGAACAGAGGAAAAGTTTTAATGCGGTAGTCGTTTATCAGGTCGAAATTATTTCCATTATACAGAAATGTCCAATTGTAGCTTTTTTCACTTTTAAATCTTGAAATTACATCTTTGTTTTTGTCGAGTGATATGCTTATAAACGTTATTTGGTTTTTGTATTGATGGAATAATTGGTCCATCAATTCAAATTCGGCCAGACAGGCATAACTCCATGTGGTAAAAAATCCCAAATACACCGGTTTTCCTTTAAACATTGAAAGTGCAAAGGGTTTACCGGCCAAATCAGGAAGAATAAATTCGGGGGCCGGATACGATTGTTGAAGATGGGTAAGTTCATCGTATAAATTTTCTGCTATTTCAGCATGAACTTTAAACTTTGAATTTTTAGCCACATATTTTAGGAAGTTTAAAATATGGGATTGTGAATAGGCTTCGTTCTTATAGAGCTCTTTTAGGGTTTTCAAACAAGCCAGTTCTCTGATCTTTTCATTTCTCAGCAAGGTGTCTTTTCCTAAAGAATCAAAAAGTGCTGGATACTTGTTTTGAGAATTAATGGTTGAAATAAGATCAGATCTTTGAATAAATTTATTATTGGTAGTAATATGCTGATTAAAAAAGGCATTAAAGAAGTCCATATACTCTGGATTGTTGTATTTAACAGGTTTGTTTTCGAAATATTCTGAAAAAAGCTTTGGTTTTTTTGTGGGGGCCACTATCAACTCAATCGAAGCTATTTTATACCTAATATAATCCAATAAAAAGGGATGGTCATAAGCCTCATAAATTGGGATTATCTCTTCCCTGAATGCATTGATGAAATTTACTTGACGATTAAGATATTTTCCGCCGAAATTAGTACTTGTAAATTCATTGTACTGGACATTGAATCCATTGATAAGCTTATTTAGTCCGGGTTCGGGCTCAGTAAGCAATTGAGCTGGAAGCAAATCTTTATTATAATATGGCCTGTACACATCATCAGGACTAATCGAATCAGACTGCAAAATATAATGACCTCCGGGCTCCAGAAACAAGGCAAAGGTAAAATACTCAATTTCAAGGTATACAAGGTTTATTTCTTGCAGTTCAATTTCAAAATTATAGGCGCCATTTTCACTCAAATAAGTTCGATCTAAAATTTCTAGCTTATAAGATATTTGGTCGGCATAAACCATTAACCTGACTTCTGCATTTTCTGCGCCCGGGATAGTCCCTTCCAATATGGTAGATTGTCCCTGAGAAACCAGGCTAACAAGGGATACAGCAATATAGAATGAAAAAAATACCAATCGGCTCATAAGAAGAGAATAACGTCAATAAAGTAAATTATATTGAATGCTAGCTTAATATCCTAAATCTTTCAAATTTATGCTTTCAGGAATAAACTGACCTGCATCGCCACCATGTCGCAGTATATCCCTGACAATTCCAGAGTTTAAGGAAGTATATTGTGGATCTGTTAAAAAGAAGATAGTTTCAATTCCTGGGTAAAGTTTTTTATTGATTTGCCCGATACTCCGCTCAAATTCAAAATCAGCAGATGTCCTTAATCCCCTTAGAAGATAAGCAGCATCAACCTGTTTGCAGAAATCAACAGTAAGTCCTTTATATTTTACAACTTTTACTTTAGGTTGATTGATAAAAACGGTTTCAAGGAATTTAATCCTTTGTTCAAGGGTGAAGAAACTATTCTTTTCTGCATTCATGCCAATGGCCACATACACCTCGTCGAATAAAGGAAGTGCCCTAAGAATAACAGATTCATGCCCACGTGTAATAGGGTCAAAGGAACCGGGGAATACAGCGGTTTTTTTCATTTCATCTGATTTTAAAACAAAAGTAAGAAATTAAGATTTAAGAAAGAGTCGAAATGTTTCTGTTAATTGCACTATCAGGCATTATTTACTTTTGATGATTCTGTTAAGTTAAAATTCTTACATTTGTTAATGAATTTTTAATGTTTGTATTCCTAAAAACCCATAATTTTGCCTCATGATTTATAACACAGAAGTTGCTGCAACTATTTCAGAATATCTTTTACAGATAAAGGCAATCAAGCTTAACGTAAAGGAACCTTTTACATGGGCATCAGGATTGAAATCACCCATTTACTGCGATAACAGGAAAACGCTTTCGTATCCTAAAATCAGGACATATATCCGTCAGCAGTTTGTCAATATTATTTCAGAAGAATATCCCAATGTGGATTTAATCGCCGGGGTTGCCACGGGTGCCATCGCCCATGGGGTATTGGTCGCTCATGAATTAGGCCTGCCATTTGTATATGTTCGTTCTTCTGAAAAGGCTCACGGACTGGAGAATAAAATAGAAGGTGCATATGAATCAGGTCAATCAGTTGTTGTGATTGAAGACCTTGTGTCAACCGGGAAAAGCAGTTTAAATGCGGTTGAGGCTTTGAGGAGTGCGGGTTGTGACGTAAAAGGTATGACTGCTATTTTTAGCTATAACCTCCCACAGGCACTGAAAAATTTTTCTGAAGCCAGTTGCATTCTTCATACCCTATCTGATTATGATGAACTGATAAAACAGGCGATTGAAAGTAACTACATTTCAGACAGTGACCTGAAGCTTTTAATTACCTGGAGGAAAGATCCTGTGAGTTGGAACGTTTAAAATCCTTATTTAAATCATGACAAACTTTACCAGCCAGGAAATAAAACTGGAGAAAAGCGCTGCCTTTACCTTTCATTTTTTAGAAGATTTTAATCACTTTGAAAGATTAATGCCGGAGCAGGTTACAAGCTGGAAATCAACGGCTGACCATTGCTCATTTACTATTCAGGGAATGGCTACTATCGAAATGGAGGTAGGAAACAAAAAAGAATTTTCAAATATTACTTATGTTGCAGTGGGAAGTTCCCCTCTAAAATTCTCCCTTGAATTCAATTTGCAAGAAATTGATGAAACGAATTCCAAAACACAGATTCAATTAAATGCCGATTTAAATCCTATGCTCAAGATGATGGCCTCAAGGCCGTTACAAAATTTTGTGGATTTATTGGCTGGTAAGTTAAAGGAAGTGGTTGAGGCCCACTTTTAAATTACAAATTCAATCTCCTTAATATCTCCTTCAATTATTTCTCCTTCACGTGTCTTTAGCTTAAGCATACCAAATTCAGAAATGCCTTTAATAGTCGCTGTTAACAGCCGGTTATTGTATTTATAAAGCCGCCATTCGCCTGTCCCAAACAAGGCCTCGATGTAGTCATTCTTTAACTTATGAAATAAAGCAAATTCTAACTGATCAACTCGGTGGTTCACTGAAACACATAACTTATCAAGGCAATCTTGTAAATCCAATTCGCTTATAAGAAAATTCCTGAGTGAAACAGGGTTTTTTACCTCACTTTTGAACTCCAGTTGATTTACATTTAATCCTATCCCAATGATAGTATGCATGATTTGATTACCACTAATGGCATTTTTAATTAAAATTCCGGCAACTTTTCCTTCATTGATGTAAATGTCGTTAGGCCATTTCACTTTCACTAATTGGTTAGGAACAATGGCCTTTACAAAATCAAAAACCCCAAGCGAGATACAAATATTCAGAAAAAATTGTTGCCCGGCAGTGATCGATTTTGGCTTGAGAAAAAAACTGAAAGTGAGGTTTTTCCTTGTTTCACTTTCCCATGTGTTCTGGCCCATTCCCAGGCCGTTGCTTTGACAATGTGTAATGATTACTTCACCAGGTAAATAGTTATCTAATTCCAATGTCAGGTATTCATTTGTTGATTTTAATACATCAAACCAATGAACCCGTTCTCCTATTTTCAAATGTCCCAATTTGCAGCCTTAATGATGGATTAATTTGCTAATGTAAATTTTTTTATCAAACAAACGAAAAGTTTATACGTTTATTCGCTTAAGTGTGTAGTTTACATCAATTAATAGTTGAAATTGATTACTTTTGCGCATAAATTTAACCCATATATATGCCTAAAAAAGAATTTAAGGAATCTGCAGAACTGGCGAAAATAATTGTTGAGGGAATTCTCAAAAAGAAAGGCCATGAAATTATAAGTATGAACCTCACAAAATTGAATAATGCAGTGAGTAATTATTTTATCATTTGCCATGGAACCTCAAAAGTTCAAACGGAAGCAATTGCCGGGTCAGTAATGGAAGAAGCCCTGAAAAGCAAGAAGGCTAAACCCTGGCATAAAGAAGGTTTTGAAAATGCGGAATGGATTTTGTTAGACTACGTGGACGTTGTTGTACATATATTTCTTGAAGAAACACGCAAGTTTTATAATCTTGAAAGTTTGTGGGCGGATGCTGAGATCAAGGAGTACAATATGGATTAAATAAATCATTGAAAAAGCAAAAAGCAGGACATAATGGCAGAAGATAAGAAACAGAAAAAAGATCCAGAAGGCAGTCTTCCTAAAGGGAAATTCCCAAAGAATAAATTTAATTTTTATTGGATATATGGCATTATTGCCATGATATTTATTGCATTAACTTTTACAAATTGGGGAACCGGCGTAAAAGAAATTGATTGGGGCGAACTTAAAGATATGCTTAATCAGCAGGAAATTGAAAAAATCGTTGTTGTAAATGGTAAAGAAGCTGAAATTTATATTAAAAAAGAGGCTTTATCCAGTTCGAAATATGATGAAGTACGTGAACAGGGTTACCAGGGTGCTGGACCTCATTATAAACATACTATTGGATCATATGATACTTTTAAAGAAGATATAGAAAATGCACAGAAAGGGCTCTCAGATCCGATTTACCTTAAAAATGTCAATAAAGAAAATTGGTCAGGAGAGATTCTGAGCTGGGTTTTACCGCTTATATTTATTGTGGTAGTCTGGATTGTAATCATGCGAATGATGAGCAGAGGAGGCGGAGGCGGAACCCAAATATTTAATATTGGCAAATCAAAAGCACAACTTTATGACAAAGAAACTGCGGTCAATGTTAATTTTACTGATGTTGCCGGCCTTGAGGAAGCTAAGGTTGAGGTAATGGAGATTGTTGATTTTCTTAAAAAGCCTGGTAAATACACTAATCTTGGGGGGAAAATTCCAAAGGGAGCCTTACTGGTTGGCCCTCCGGGAACTGGGAAAACCTTACTTGCTAAAGCTGTGGCCGGTGAAGCCCAGGTTCCTTTCTTTTCCATTTCTGGTTCTGATTTCGTTGAAATGTTTGTAGGCGTGGGAGCTTCCCGGGTAAGGGATTTATTTAAACAGGCCAAAGAAAAAGCACCTTGTATTATTTTTATTGATGAGATTGATGCCATTGGCAGGGCACGTGGTAAAAACCCACTGACAGGTGCAAATGATGAAAGGGAAAATACCCTTAACCAGCTTCTAACCGAAATGGATGGATTTCAAAGCAATACCGGCGTTATTATCCTTGCTGCCACCAACAGGGCTGATATCCTCGACAGGGCACTGCTGCGGGCTGGACGATTCGACAGGCAAATACATGTGGAGCTTCCAGACCTTGAAGAGCGGAAGGCTATTTTTAATGTACATACCAAACAATTAAAACTGGATACTTCGGTTGATCTGGATTTTCTGGCCAAACAAACCCCGGGGTTTTCAGGGGCTGACATAGCCAATGTTTGTAATGAATCAGCTCTTATTGCTGCCCGTCATGATAAAAAACAAATTGAAAAACAAGATTTCTTAGACGCGGTGGACCGTATCATTGGAGGACTGGAAAAGAAAAACAAAATTATATCTGCAGCCGAGAAAAAAGTTATTGCCTATCATGAAGCAGGTCATGCAGGGGTTAGCTGGCTAACTGATCATGCTCATCCCTTAGTGAAAGTTACCATTGTGCCTCGAGGAAAATCACTTGGTGCTGCATGGTATCTTCCTGAGGAAAGACAAATCACTACTTTCGAACAAATGTTTGATGAGCTGACTGCTACTTTGGGAGGAAGGGCCTCGGAAGAAGTTAATTTTGGAAAAGTATCCACGGGCGCTTTAAACGATCTTGAAAAAGTGACTAAACTGGCCTTTAACATGGTTGTTTATTTTGGATTAAACGATAAAGTTGGGAACATCTCCTATTATGACTCAACGGGTCAACAAGAGTACTCTTTCAATAAGCCATATAGTGAGAAAACCGCCCAGTTGATCGATCAGGAAATCAGCAAACTGGTGGAGGAGGCTTATAAAAGAGCTGTTACTATTGTAAAAGAAAATAAAGTCAACATAGTAAAGCTGGCCATGAAGCTTCTTGAAAAGGAAGTTATTTTCAGAGAAGATATGGTTGAAATTTTTGGAGAACGCCCATATGATGACGAAAAAATAAAAATTGAAAAAGAGGCTGCCGAGGAAGTTAAAAAGTTGAAAGAAAATAATGGTAAAAAAAAGCTGAAGAGTCCTAAGAGTCAAAAGAATACGAAGCCAGAGGATGAAGAGGAGGTTGAAACAGTTGTTGATGATAAGCCATTATTAAGGGAGTAGCTTCACGCTATTTAAAAATATACATCATGGAAGAAACAACCACCCGCGAAAAGGTCCTTAAAAAAATAAGGAACTCATTGATTAGTAAAGTTGACAACCCTTTTCCATCACTAGATATGGAGTCTTCCGTCTATGAGGATTTTTCTGAACAAAGGGATATTGTTTTTGCAGAAGAATTTACAAAAATGGGTGGAAAATTTATTTATTGTGAAAGCCATGAGGAATTAAAACGAAATCTTCAATCTTTATCCAGAGAAAAAGGGTTTAAGGAGATTTTTTGCCGTGATCCGGAAATTATAGAAATACTTAATAGTATTGGTATACCGAATTTTAAAGAAGAAGAAAAACTTTTAGGGCTTGATGCAGGAATTACTCAATGTGAGTTACTGGTTGCCAGGTTTGGAAGTATACTCATTTCATCAAAACAAATTTCTGGAAGAAGATTAAATGTATATCCAGAAACCCATATTGTTATTGCACGCTCTGATCAAATTGTATTTGAACTGAAAGAAGCCATAAACCATATGAAGGAAAAATATGGGAAGCATTTACCTTCAATGATGACGTTCATTACAGGTCCAAGCCGGACTGCGGATATTGAAAAAACTTTGGTAATGGGGGCACATGGACCCAAAGAACTTTATTTGCTTTTAATTGATAGCGGAAGCTAATTTTGCCTCAAAGATAATGGATAATAACTGGACCAAAATAATAAGCACTTCTGATAGCATAAAAGCTGAGATGATTAAAGGCTTTTTAACCGAAAATGAAATAGAAACATTTCTTTTAAATAAAAAGGATTCATCTTATCATTTTGGTGAAGTTGAAATATATGTTCAGGCCGAGAATGCTTTGAAAGCTAAACATTTGATAAATTCCAACAATTTATTGTGAAATTATTTTTTACCAGAACTCTTTCCGGTTTGATATATGTGATATTGATTGTGGGATCAATATTACTTGGTAAGTTTTACTTTAGTTTTCTCTTATTTGTATTCTTAATTCTAAGTTTAAAGGAGTTTAAAGATTTGTTGTGGGGGAAGGAAAATATAACCTGGCTGTTCATTTATTACACTATTAATTTAGTCTTTTTTATTATCGTGCAATTTTACGGGTTTAAATGGATCAGTGCTCAGGTCTTTTTTATATCTATGGGAATGCTCGGAATAATCTTTTCAGCTCTTACTTTTTTAAACAGGACAAGTATAAAACAAAATATTTCAGGCCTATTGTTAGGCTTAGTTTACATTGCTCTTCCCCTTGCCTTAGGCCAATATCTTTTCGATTTTCAGGCTGGGGAATCTAGTTTCCATTTATTACTGGGTTTATTCATCATTCTATGGATAAATGACAGTTTAGCTTATGTCACCGGGAGTTTATTTGGTAAGCATAAACTTGCACCTGGCATTTCACCAAAGAAAACATGGGAGGGGGCGATAGGTGGATTGTTGTTTAGCCTTGTAGGAACCTATGGAATGTCATTTTTTCTGTCGGATATTAATTTATCAGATTGGTTATCAATTGCTGGAATAGTTATTATTTTGGGTACATTTGGTGATCTTTTCGAATCATATTTAAAGCGAAAAGCCGGAATTAAAGAGTCGGGAAATATTATGCCTGGTCATGGGGGGATTCTTGATCGAATTGATAGTTTACTGTTTGCTTTGCCTGCAGTTTTCATATATATACAATTAGTTTAATCCATTATGAAGATCACTATTCATAAAGAAGGCTGGCCGGTTATCGTATTGGTATTTTTTCTTCTACTGACCATCGTTGTTTTAATCAATATATTTGTTCCTCACAATGGGTTCGTACACTATTTACTTTATCTGGCAGGTATTGTCTTTTACATATTTGTAATACGCTTTTTCCGACATCCTTTAAGGCCTGTTGTTCCCGATCCAAATATTGTATTATGCGGAGCTGATGGAAAAGTGGTGGTGATTGAAGAGGTTATTGAAAATGAATATTTCAAATCAAAAAGGAAACAGGTTTCCGTTTTTATGTCACCAACCAATGTGCACGTAAACTGGTCACCAGCTGGTGGGGTAATTAAATATTTCAGACATATACAGGGTTGGTATTTTATAGCTTCTAAGCCAAAGTCTTCGCATGAAAATGAAAGAACGACTGTTGTAATTGAAACAGAAAATAAAGAGGAGATAATGTTTAGGCAAATTGCTGGTACTGTCGCCCGTAGAATAGTATGTTATGCAAAAGAAGGAAAAAAAGTTAAGCAGGGCGACGAGATTGGAATTATTAAATTTGGTTCTAGATTCGATATTTTTCTTCCTGTAGAAGCTGATATAAAGGTAAAAATTGGAGATAAGGTGGCAGGTAACCAAACTATTATTGCAAGGCTTGGTAATGATAACTAACCCTAAAATGTTAATTACTTCATTTTATGGTATTTGGCTACCTAATAATAATTTCCCTATTTTTGTAAGCCTTTAAAGGCATAAATAACAAACCACTTCCCATGAACGAAAGGTTTCTGGATCTGCTAAAAAGAATACGTTACGAGGCTCGTAATAAAACACTAACTGATTTTTCATTTCAGGAAATTGAAAAGAAGACGGGTGTTACACAAAAGGAGTTACTGCAATTTGTTAAAGATGAAGAAGAACTAATTATCAAATTACTTGAACTTGAACGTAAAAAATTTGAGGAAATATTTATCACCCATGATTTTGAAGGAATCAATGCTATTGATATATTACTTACAGTAAGTAAAGAAGTGGCTAAAGATTTTGATCTTGTAAATCCTACGATTACCATTCGGTTGAAAGAAAAATATCCAAAAACTTACCAGGATCATTTTGATAAGCGGCTGGGATTTATTTTTAATAAAATTCAGATCAACTTAACCAAAGGGATCAACCAGGGAATGTATCGATCGGATTTAAGTATTGAATTACTTGCAAGATTGTATCTGAGTCGTTTGATTGACATCCATAATCCAGAATTATTTCCTCCCGAAAAATTCTCTTTTGAAACACTTTTTGAGGTCATGTTTGAAGACCTTGTAAGAAGTATTGCCAAACCAGAGGGCATAGCCTATTTTGAGAGAAAAATCAAATCAGTTAAATTTGAACTTGATAAAAGCTAAAGCCTTCTTTAAGCTATCCTTAATTTTGTTTTCCTATTGAACATTTTCAAGATATTATTGCTTCTATATTACCCTTTATTCTAGGGATATAAATTATTAAATATTTTGGTGGTAGAAAAATATTAGGAAACGAAATGATATTTATTAGTTTCCTTTGTTTCTTTCGTTTACTTTTGCCGCATCTTAAATTTTAATAAGAGTATGACAGATCAGGGTGATAAATACAATGATATTATAGCGAAAGCATATGGGGTTTTCATTCAGCATGGAATAAAAAACATCTCGATGGATGACCTTTGCCGGATGATGGGAATATCAAAAAAAACGATATATAAGTATGTTGAAAATAAAGTTGACCTTTTAATGAAGATCAGCAATTATGTGCAGGAACAAATAGCCATCAGGATTGAAGAACTTCAGAAGAGCAACCTAAATGCGATTGACGTTTTGTTAGAAATGAGCAAAGCCTCAACAAAAAGTCACATCCGGATAAACCCAATGGTAAATTTTGAGATCAGAAAATATTATCCTCAGGTTTATGACGCTTATATTAACAAAAAGAAAGAGTTAATAATCCAGTCAATAATTAAAAATCTTGAAAAGGGAATAAATGAAGGCTTATACCGTCAGGATTTAACCAAAGAAATTGTGGCCCATTTATATTTTAAGAAAATAGAAGAATTTCATACCCTTGAGGGGGACAACCTTCGAAATTTTTCGTATTCAAATATTTTTGAGGTCATGTTTGAAAACCATATCAGAGGAATATCAAATGAAAACGGGATAAAATATTTTGAACAACAAAAAGCAAAGTTAAACTTCAATCTATAATAGAAAATGAAATTCAGAAACCAGTTTTTACCTATTGCTATTATTCTTTTTTATATAAGCGCAGTAACTATATATGCCCAGGATGTGAAAGAATTTTCATTGAGGGAAGCACAAATATATGCCCTGGAGCATAATTATGATGTAATTAATGCTTTAACAGATATTGAAATTGCAAAGAAAAAAGTTAAGGAGACCATTGCCACAGGTCTACCCCAGATCAGTGGACAAATAAGCTATAACGACTATCTTGAAATCCCAACCCAATTGATCCCAGGAGAATTTTTTCAGAGTCCTAATGAATTTGAGGAAATTAAATTCGGAACGCAACACAATGCCACCTGGAGTGCAGGTATAAATCAAATGATCTTTAACGGACAATACCTGGTGGGTCTGCAAGCTTCACAAGCATACCTCAGCCTTTCCGAAACTTCATACGAGAAAACTGAAATTGAAATTAAAGATGTAATTGCTAAGGCATATTACCCGGTAATTATATTGCAGGAAAATAAAGTTGTATTTGATAGTACACTGTCAAGCATGGAAAAGATGCTTTATGAAACACGGGAATATTACAAAGCCGGCTTTATTGAGGATACAGATGTAGATCAGTTGGAATTATTAATCTCTGATATGAGGACCACAATTGCTAATATTGATAATCAAATGCAGATAGCACGCAACACATTTAAGTATTTAATGGGGATAAAAGCCAATGAGGAAATAAGGATTACGGATAACCTTGATCAATTAATTGCAGAAGTTGACAGAGAGTTTTTATTAAATAGCCCGTTTGATCATAATAGCCATATCGACTATAAAATTTTAAAGAACCAGGAAGCAATAGCTTACCTGAATCTTAAATTAAACCGGTCAGAATATTATCCGATGATCAATGCATTTTATAATTATTCTGAAAATGCAATGCGCAATAAGTTTGACTTTTTTACATCTGGCAGCAAATGGTACCCGACCCAAATATTGGGATTTCAAATGGACATCCCCATATTTAGCAGTGGATACAGAAAGTACAAAGTGCAGCAAGCTAAACTTGAAATAGAAAAGATCAAGGTTCAGGAAGATCAGTTAAAACAAGGTTTATCGCTAAAAGTAAGAACTGCGAAATCAGAATTTAGCAATTCATACCTGATATACAGGAACAAGGAGTTAGCTTTAACAAACTCTGAACGTATTTACCAAAAAACAGAAATTAAATATCGTGAAGGAATTTCTACCAGCCTTGAACTTTCTCAAACATACAACCAGTATCTTACTGCTCAAATTGATTTTCTTTCGGCCACACTTGACCTGTTAAGCAAGAAATCAGAACTTGAAAAGGAATTAACCAAAGTCAACTTTTAGAAACATGATCAACCGGATTTATAAAATATCATTAAGCATTGCGGTCCTATTTATGCTGATTTTTCAATTGCTGTCATGTACGGATAAAACTGAAAAAATTAAGCTGGAAACAAGGATGGACACCATCAGCTATATCATTGGTCTGGATTACGGCAGTAGTATCAGGGAAGAAAATATTGCAGCAAATAAGCTGGCTGTATTTAAAGGCTTATCTGACGGATTGGAAGGTCGTAACCTTATTCCTGATTCAGTGAAAAACGAACTTATTGATGAATTTAATGATGAGCTTAAAATAAAGCTTGAAAAGGAAGGAAAGCGTATACTGGAAGAAAATAAAATGGAAGGCCTTAAATTTCTGGAGGAAAACATCGACGCAGAAGGAGTAATAGAATTGCCCAGTAAACTTCAATATAAAGTATTAAAAGAAGGCAAAGGTCCAAAGCCATTAGCTTCCGACAGTGTTTTAGTTCATTATCGGGCGATGTTTGTGAACCGTGATGTTATTGATATGTCCTATGACCGGGGACCGGCCGGTATACGACTTAAAACAGTTATTTCCGGGCTGTCAGAAGGTATTCAGTTAATGAGCCCCGGATCCATTTACGAACTTTATATTCCTTCAGAGCTTGCTTATGGGGATGTTACTTTTGCTAACACCATCCCCGCAGGGTCAGCATTAATATATACAGTAGAATTAATAGAAATAATTAAAGAATAAAATATAAGTTAAAGCACATAAAATGAAAAAGTTATTATTTTTTGCCCTCGTGATTTTTGTTTCTTCCTGCAGCACTGGTGATAAAGATCCTAAAAGTGCCGAGGAAATAGCAACTAAAATTTCTGAATACAGAAAGGAAGTCGCCGACATAAACCGGAAAATCAATGAACTGGAGAAGTCCCTTAGTTCAATGGAATATGGAACTAACCCAGGTATACCTGTTAAGGTGCTAAAATTGAAGTATCAAACCTTTGATCATTTTATTGAGATCAATGGAACTGTCGAAGCGGTAAATGCCGCATTTATTAGCCCGGAAATAAATGGACAAGTTAAGGAAATTTTAGTCAAAGAAGGACAAAGGGTAAGTAAAGGGGACGTTTTATTGAAAATCAACAACAGTATTACGGATAATACAATCAAGGAAGTGGAAACTGCGCTTGAGTTAGCTACTACTGTATATGAAAAACAAAAACAATTGTGGGATAAAAATATAGGGTCAGAGCTGGATTATTTGTCAGCTAAAAATAACAAAGAATCACTTGAAGGTAAGCTTGAAACCCTGAAATCGCAGGCTACTATGGCTAATATTACCGCGCCAATCGACGGAATTGTTGACGAGATCTTGCTTAAAGAAGGTGAACTGGCTATTCCCGGTATGATGGCTATTCAACTTATTAATCTCGACCAACTCTACATTAATGCAGATGTATCAGAAGCTTATATTACGAAAGTTAAAAAAGGTGATATGGTAAATGTAGAGTTCCCGTCTTATCCTGGTATTTCAGTAAAGGCACCTGTTTACCGCACTGGCAATAGCGTGAAACCAGCTAACAGAACTTTTGTGGTTCAGGTTAAAGTTGAAAACCGGTCTGGAGTAATTAAACCCAATGTTCTGGCAAAAGTGAAAATCAATGATTATACTGCGGATAACGCACTATTGGTGCCCGACCTGATCATAAAACAGGACCTTAAAGGATCATATGTCTACAAAGTATTACCGGGAAATAATTCTGCCAGTAAGGTGTATGTTACAATCGGTAAATCTTACCAGGGATATTCAATGGTAACCAGTGGACTAAGTGAAAATGACCTGGTCATTGTAGAGGGTTATAATCAAACCTCTGATGGGGCTAAAGTAACCGTGATATAAATCGTAACAATGTAATTTATTACGCATATGTCTAAATCAGATAATTAATGGAAAATCAAATTCAAAAAGACGAAAAAGTTAGCAGGGAATTTAAACTTACCACCTTTGCGCTTAACAATAAAAATACCATTTTCTTACTGTTGTTTATTATCCTGGGATTTGGTTACATCAGTTATAAATCGTTACCAAAAGAACTTTTTCCGGATATTTATATTCCTACGGTGATGGTGCAGACCTTTTATTTTGGGAACCCACCAGTGGATATTGAAAACTTAATTTCCAGGCCTATTGAAAAAGAACTGGAGTCGATCAGGGGAATTAAAAAGATCACTTCAAATTCACTTCAGGATGTTTCAGTGATTTTCGTGGAATTCAATACAGGCATTGAAATAAATGTGGCCTTGCAGGAAGTGAGAGATGCTGTAGACAAAGCGAAAAGGGAATTGCCAAATGACCTGCTTGAAGACCCGCAAATAACAGATATTGACTTTTCTGAATTCCCGATCATCAATATTAACCTGTCAGGGGATTACAGCGTAAATGAGCTGAAATATTATGCTGAATTCCTGGAAGATGAAATAGAACCGATTTCTGAGATTTCAAAAGTTGAAATCACCGGGCTAAATGATAGGGAAGTTAAGATAAATGTCGATCCTTATAAACTGGCTTCTTATGAACTGAGTTTTACCGACATTGAAAATGCGATTGCATCAGAAAATGTTTCTATGTCAGGTGGCGATCTTAGGATTGGTGGTTCAAGACGAACGCTCAGGGTAATCGGAGAATTTGAGCATATAAGCGAAATGAAGGATATTGTCATCAAGCATGAAAATCAAGATGTGGTATATCTCCGTGATGTGGCTGATGTAATTTATGGATTTGAAGACCCAGACAGTTATGCAAGACTAAACAAAGAGAATGTAGTTACACTTCAGGTAGTTAAAAAAGGTGGAGAAAATTTATTAAATGCTACCTACCAGATCTTTGAGATTCTGGAAAATGCCCGCGAGTCAAATCTTATCCCTCAAAACCTGAACATTACGATTACAAACGACCAGTCGGATATGATTAAGAAGCAGCTGAGTAACCTGGAGAATAGTATTATCATGGGTGTACTATTTGTATTGCTGGTTCTCTACTTTTTCCTGGGTATTCGCAATGCACTATTTGTTGGCCTGGCCATCCCGGCCTCCATGTTCTTGTCATTTATGATTCTTGGATTGATGGGAACAACCATCAATATGATCGTATTGTTTTCATTGATCCTTGCCCTGGGTATGTTAGTGGACAACGCCATCGTGGTGGTGGAGAATATTTACCGTTTTATTGACCGGGGATATTCTAAATATGAGGCCGCTAAAAAAGCAGTTGGAGAAATTGCGATGCCGATCATTTCATCCACGGCTACAACACTTGCAGCTTTTTTCCCACTCATATTTTGGGATAGCATGATGGGTGAGTTTATGAAGTTTTTGCCGATTACATTGATCATCGTGCTTACTTCTTCATTATTTGTTGCGTTGGTCATTATCCCTGTTGTTTCATCATCATACATACGATATGGCGACCAGAACCCACCTCCCAGGATTAAACGATCCCTCAGGGTAGCTGGGATTATGGGTGGATTGGCCATATTATTCTATATCGCTAAAGTTTACTTCCTGGCTAATATGCTCGCTATATTTGCTGTGGTGGGTATTCTCAATATTTTCATTTTATACAGAATATCAAAATGGTTTCAGGAAAAATTTTTGGTATGGCTTGAAAATACATATTTGCGCACCCTGAAGTTTGTAATGCGTAAACGGAATCCCCAATATTTTGTATTTGGTACTTTCCTTTTGCTGATCCTGACAATCGTTTTTTATTTTGCACGAAACCCCAAAGTAGAATTTTTCCCGGTAGCTGATCCTGATTTTATAAATGTAATAGCAGAATTGCCTATTGGAACGGATATCGATGTGACAGATGGAATAATGAAAAAAATGGAGGACGATATCTATCATTTGCTGGATGATAACCAGGACTTATTAAAATCTCTTGTAACAATTGTAGGAAAAGGTGCAGTAGGAGAAAATGAAGGATTTTCCGGAAAGTCGGGTGGTCCAAATCGTGGATTAATCACAGTGTCCTTTATTGATTATGAGTATAGAGGAGGAAGAAATACTTCTGGTTACCTCAAGATGTTTGCGGATAGCCTAATTCACAAATACCCCGGTGTGGATGTAACCGTGGACCGGCAAAGTAACGGGCCACCAACAGGTAAGCCCATTAATATTGAGATCAGTGGTAAAGATTTTGATAAACTGCTTGGATTATCTGACTCCATGATAGTGTTCATCAACAACAGCCATATTGAAGGAATTGAAGGCTTAAAAATTGATTTGGATGTGGGAAAACCTGAAATGATCGTTCACATCGACCGTGATAAAGCCAGGATGTTTGGCCTTTCGACCTATCAGATAGCCACCACTCTGCGAACTGCCTTGTTTGGGAAAGAAATTTCTGACTTTAAAATTGGTGAAGATGAATACCCCATCCAGCTTCGATTAAAGGAGGTTTATCGTAACGATATTTCAGCACTGCTTAATCAAAGAATTACCTTTAGAAGCGCCTCAAATGGAAAGATTATCCAGGTTCCGATATCCGCAGTTGCTGATATTGAATACAGCACTACTTATGGATCGGTTATGCGTAAAGACCTTTCTCGTGTGGTTACCGTTTGGTCCAATGTAATTGAAGGCTATAATGCAACCACCGTGAACAATGAGATCAGGACATTGCTAAATGACTTTGAAATGCCTGAAGGATATAAGTATGAGTTTACCGGTGAACAGCAGGAGCAAGCCGAATCAGCTGAATTTCTGGTCAGGGCATTGCTTATTGCCATCTCAATAATGCTTATTATTCTGGTAACCCAATTTAATTCAATTGTAAAACCAGGTATTATTCTCTTTAGTGTGGTGTTGAGCACTATCGGTGTGTTTGGAGGATTGGGAACTTTTAAAATGGATTTTGTAATTATTATGACCGGTATTGGAATTGTTTCCCTCGCCGGTGTCGTTGTAAATAATGCCATTGTACTTATTGATTATATCAATCTCCTGAAAATGCGCAAACGTAAGGAACTGGGAATTGAAGCCAGGGGTAATCTGCCATTAGATGAATCGGTTGATTGTATTGTGGAGGCAGGGAAAACCAGGTTACGTCCGGTACTTCTTACAGCAATTACTACTATCCTGGGCCTGATTCCTTTGGCTTCGGGTTTAAATATCGACTTCGAGGGTATGCTTACCCGCTTTGAACCTAACATTTATTTTGGTGGGACAAATGCAGCATTTTGGGGCCCAATGTCATGGACCATCATTTTTGGATTAACATTTGCGACCTTCCTCACATTGATCATAGTGCCTTCAATGTATCATGCATTGTATAAAGTAAAACTCTGGGGTATCCGGATTTTTACCAGTAAAAAGTAGAATTATACCAAATAGATAAATAAATTTTTAAAGTGCGACCTGCCCCGGGCAGGCCGCACTTTTTAATTGGTTAAATTGTAGCGTATAATTTATTGGTTATATTTGCTGAAAACATTATAAATTTTAAAATCATGCGTGCACGTTTCGGTATAAGCTGTCTTTTTCTGATTTCGGTTTTAGTAGTTTTCTCACAGAAAACTTCGGATTTTACTCACGACTGCTTTTCAGTCCTGGTAGGCAAGGATGCTTCCGCTGATGGCTCAGTGATGTTCGCCCATAACGAAGATGATTGGGGCGATCGAATTGTTAACTGGTACCAGGTTCCAGCCAGGAATTATAATGCCGGGGAAACTATTACCTTAAAAAATGGTGCAATAATGGAGCAGGTTAATGCCACCTTTAACTACCTGTGGCTTGAAATGCCTGAGATGGATTTTTCTGATTCCTATATGAACGAATGGGGTGTAACCATTAGCAGTGATGCCTGTTTGTCACGAGAGAAAAAACCGGAACTTACGGATGGTGGGATTGGTTACTGGTTGCGCAGAGCAATGGCCGAAAGGGCAAAGACAGCACGTGAGGCTGTTCAGATAGGTGGAGCACTGGTTGAGCAGTTTGGTTATGCTTCTTCTGGCAGGACCTATTGTATTGCTGATGCCCACGAAGCATGGATGTTGTCTGTGGTATATGGTAAACATTGGGTGGCCCAGCGTATCCCTGATGATCACATTGCAATAATACCAAATTATTATACCATCACCACCATTGATCTTTCTGATTCTGAAAACTATTATGGCTCGGCGGATTTAGTGGACTATGCGATTAAAAAGAAATGGTATGATCCTGAAGAGGATGGAGAATTTAACTTTAGGTTAGTATATAGTGATGAAGGCAATCTAGAAAATATGGGCAATATCGTAAGGCACTGGAGTGCGATCAATACGCTTTTTACGGATCAATATCAAGTAGAAGAAGAATTCCCGTTTTCATATAAACCCAAGAAAAAAATTGAGCTATCAGATTTGTTTACTGTGTTGCGTAACCACAATGAAGGGAGTGAATATGATCAATCTGAAAATTATATAAAAGGAAATCCCCATGAACATGGACGTGCCATCTGTTCAAATACCACGCAGTATGGTTTTGTTGCCCAGTTAAGGAGTGACCTGCCAAAAGAAATTGCTTTCGTATTGTGGCTCTCTCCATTCCGGCCATGTGTGCATGCGTTTACACAATGGTATTTTGGTATGGCTGTAATTCCCGATGGATTTGCTGTATCAAATTATCAAAAAGCACTTAGTACTCATTTCGACCCCATTGAAAATGTGTTTGAATTTGCCCCGAAAAACCGGTTTTTAAAATTTGTGAAAGATGCAAGGGAAGTGGATAAAAATTATGGCTCACGGATTGCCACTATCCAATCAAAAATTTCAACGCTTGAAAATGAGCTGATAAAAAACCAGAAAAGTTTTGAAGAGAAAATTCTTAAGCTGGCCAGCCGTGATGAGCGAATGATGCAAAAATCCCTTACCGACTATTGTATTAAGCAAATTGAGCAGGCTGAAGAAATCATAGATGAGTAACTCCCCTGGCTAATGGGATTCATGGAAAACCAATATAAATATTGGACATGCTTAATTTTTACCTCTTAAGCACCAGCAAATGGCGTCCCGAATATTCCCACAGCCAGTTCAGCCCAAACCAGTAAGAACACAATTACAATAATGGCTATGAAAGCAAAACGATTGGCTTTCTTAGAAACTTTCCTCAATACTAACTCTAACATAAGTCCAACACCAAGTAATAGTGCCCCCATTACCAGGAAGTCGAAAATTGACCAGTTAACATCTGAAGAAAATTGCATCCCGATAAATGGGATCAATAACAATAAGGGTAAAGCAAATAATATTATAATCAGTCTTTTATTTTTTTTCATGATTTTTATTTAATTTAATAATTGTTCAATCGCATTGATGTGTTTTTTAAATGCTTCTTTGCCAGTATCGGTGGAAAAGTATTTTGTGTTGGGCTTTCTTCCCAGAAATTCCTTCGTAAAGTTTATATATTCTTTCTTTTCCAATGATTTCAAATGGCTTGCCAGGTTGCCATCGGTAACTCCAAGTAATTCTTTTAAACTGTTGAAGTCCAAAAAGTCGTTTACTACAAGTGCCGACATGATTCCCAGTCGAATCCTGTTTTCAAATGCTTTATCCAGGTCATTCAGAATATCCTTCACAACTTATATCTCATTTTAATAATAATTCCATAAACGATGTGTAGGACACCAAACCCTATAGACCATAGGATAAGCCCATAGCTTATAAACTGCAGAGCAGCAAGGCCAAAAAAAATTTCTATAAGCCCCAGGCTCCTTATTTCATTTATTGTGTATTTGCTCACATTAACCAGTGCCATACCATAAAAGATCAAGGTCATGGGCAGTACAATACCCACATAACCTCTGATAAGAAACATCATGGATATGATGCCCCCGGTAAATAATGGTATCGACAGGTTGAGAAGAATTCGCCTGGTCTGCTGATCCCAGATTTTTTGCTTCCGCTTTTTTGTTTCCTTGGTAGTAAGATAAATTACCAAACCTATACTTATAAAAATAGTCCCGCAGGCTATTAATAGCAGAGAAGAAAATTGTTCTGCAGAAAGGATACGGTCATCAAAGGTTAGATAATTACCTTGTGCGAAAACGAATGTATGTGCCATGTATGCACCAATCAAAGCCGTGATACCGGCTGTTATGCCCGATAGGCCACTTAGGGATACGAACCGGGAAGATCGGTTCATAATGTCTTTGATTTCTTTGATGTCTTCTATGTATTTTTCTATCATATAAAAGTACTTTGAAATGCAAAGTAAATTATAATAGTTTTAATTTGCAAATTAATTGGCAAAATAATTTTGGTTTGTTAATTAAGGGCTGTCATTTTTTATTACCACACTCATAATTCAATTATCAACCTCAGGCGGGCATGGATAGATGCTTTCGACACTATGGGTATGTATCCAATTTATTGGTAAACCCATAATTACAGTTTGTTAACCCAGCTTCGATTTACAATATATCCGTCATATCTTTATCACACCATAAATAAATTTAAACCATGAAAACTTTTACCCGTCGTACATTTATTAAAAAAGCTTCTACCACATGTGCCGGCTGTTGCGCTTTGATGGCATCACCCTCTCTTCTGGCCTTTAATGGAGGTGTTTTGAAAGGTGAAAAACCCGACCCTGAAAAACTAAATTATTGCGGATATACCTGTCCGGATGAATGTGAATTTAAAAAGGCATCCGTGGCCAATGATAATAAATTGAAAAAGGAGGCTTTTGCAGCCTGGAAGCTTGAAGAACGTTATGGGATAAAATTTGAAGCAGAAAAAACCTATTGTTATGGCTGTAAAAATGATGATAAACCTGAAGGGGTTGTTCTCACCAATTGCACTGTAAGAAAATGTGTTATTGAAAAAAACTATAACTGTTGTATTGAGTGCGACCAGCTAACTTCGTGCAATAAGGAGCTTTGGACTATGTTTCCTAAATTTTATGAACAGGTTAAGGAATTGCAACGTACCTATCTGGCATCATAAAAAAAGGCTGATTCTAAAACCAGCCTTTTCAAAAATTTAATCTGAAGTGATCTTTATTCTATTCAAATTTCATAAATAAACCTATCAGGTCTACCACCCGGTTTGAGTATCCCCATTCATTGTCGTACCAATTTAGGGTTTTAACGATTCGGTTGCCCAGAACTTTAGTAAATTCAGGGTCATAAATTGATGAATAAGAATTGCCCACAATGTCAGAAGAAACCAATTTGTCTTCAGAATAAAGCAGCACATTCTTCATTTTTTCCGAATTCGCTGCTATTCTAACTGCGGCATGAATGTCTTCTACAGTCACATCTTTAGCAAGTTCCACAACCAGGTCTACAATTGACCCATCAGGAACGGGAACCCTTGAGGCCATCCCATCGAGTCGGCCTTTTAACTCAGGAATTACCATACCAACTGCTTTGGCAGCTCCGGTGGTGGTTGGGATAATATTTTCAGCAGCAGCTCTTCCCCGACGCCAGTCTTTGTGTGGTACATCAGCCAGGCGCTGATCATTGGTATAAGCGTGCGTAGTAGTCATTAAGCCTTCTACAATACCGAAATTATCATGTAGGACTTTGGCCATAGGAGCAAGGCAGTTGGTTGTACAACTTGCGTTGGAAACGATCTTATGCGCTGGTTTTAGTCCTTCTTCATTTACACCAATAACTACCGTATAATCAATTTCATCTTTTGCCGGAACCGTTAATATCACCCTTTTTGCCCCTGCATCCAAATGGGGTTGTAAAGATTCACGTGAACGGAAAATTCCCGTAGCTTCTACCACTACATCAATGCCCAATTCTTTCCAGGGTAATAATTTAGGATCCTTAATAGCAAGCATCTTCACATTTTCGTGTGGAGTGATTAAAAGGTCGTTTTCCAGTTTAATATCCTGTCCGAAACCTTTCATAACCGAGTCATATTTTAATAAATAGGCTAATACCTCATTATCAAATAAGTCATTAATTGCCACTACTTCGATATCGTTCCTTTTATTTAAAATTCTGAATACCGAACGGCCAATTCTTCCAAATCCATTTATAGCTACTCTCATTTTACACCTCCTTTCTTATCGGCTTCGTCATAAGCCAGAATTAACTCTTTAATACGCGCAGCCATAGCAAAAGCACTGTGATACCAGGTTAATGTTTTAACCATTCTGCCAGGTGATAAAAGCGTAGCCTTGGAATCATACACTACTGAATGACTGTTGTCTACCACATCTGTAGAAACTATCGGGTCGTCCTGTACTTGAATCAAGTGAGGATATTTTTTTGCAGCTTCTCTCATAGCAGCATGTACATCTTCTTTACTGGTTTTGTTTTTTAATATACTTGTCAGATCGAGTAAAGATCCGTTAGGAACAGGCACGTTGAGTGCAGTACCAGCAATTTTTCCTTCCAGTTCAGGCATAATAAATTCAATCCAGTTTGGAGCGATGGTATCTACAGGGATAATATTTTCTGCTGCTGAGCGACTTCTCCTGAAATCTGAACCAGCTCTGTCGCGAAGCGGTTGGTCAGAAGTATATGAGTGAACGGTAGTAAGCATGGCATATTCTACGCCAAAGCTCTCTGAAAGTATTTTTAGCATCAGAGCACCAGCATTTGTTGTGGCTGAACCTGCGGATACAAGCTGGTCGGTAGCCAAAAGGGTATGATCATTAATACCAGCAATTACCGTTCGGTCAATAATATCAGTAGGTACGGAGGTTAGCATTACCCTCTTTGCACCAGCATCCAGATGTTTCTGCATATCTTCTCTTGACCGGTAACGCCATGTTCCATCCACTACAATATCCACATCAAACATATCCCATGGAATTTTTCCGGGTTCTCCACCGCCTATAAATCTGGCTTTGCCATTTTTTGATACCAGGAAATTGCCTTCAACCCTGGCTATTTGTTTTCCTTTTGTTTCAGCTCCTACTAAGTAGGAAAGAATCTCAGGACTTCCTAAATCTGAAATCGCTACTACTTCAATCCGTTCATCCTCTATGCACATCCGATATAGATGCCTGGGGACTTCTCCGAATCCTTTTAATCCTAATCTAATTCTGTCCATTATTTTATTATATAATTGTTGATAAATGATTTAAGGTTAATATCTAACAAATAATTCAGATACTACCTAAATAACGAGTACAAAGGTAAATATTGTTATAAAGTTAAAAATTAAGGAATTATTAATTTCTTATCTGATAATCAGTTTATTTAGCATTTGAGTAGGTTCCGATGATAGTTGTAAAAAGTACAAGCCAGGACTGAGGTCATAAATATTTATTTGTCTATTGGCGTTAAGCGCCTCCTGCCTGATTATTTCACCGGAGTGTGTAAATAGTTTTATACTTGTACCCTTTAAATCAACCATTGAATTAATATAAATAACATCTTTTGCAGGATTGGGATAAAATAACTCTTCATTAAGATTTGATGTTTTAGTAATTCCGGTAATGCTGTAAACAAAAGATTGTTCATCAGAAAATTCAGAGGCAGCAAAGGTATTGTCAATAGTTTGGACACTCCAGTAATAGGTTTGTCCTGGTATCAGCCCCTCAACCATCCAGCTATTAGACCTTGATGTGTTTCCAGCTTTAACAATTTTTCTGTACCCATTATCCATATGAGCCATAGGAGAAAGATTATCGCAACTTAACGACTCAGTACCAATACGAATATTGTAAGTTAATCCATTGACAGGTGTTTGAAGATCGCTTCCTGCATCCCAGCTCAAAATTGTTCTGTCATCAGCAAAATCATAATAAAGATTTTGAGGTGGTTCTGGCAGGAAGTTAGGAAGAGCTGCATCGTTTCGGTAGATCTTTGTAAAAGGGCCACCTGAATATGAGCTGCCCGCAACAATCAGATCAAGGTCTGTGTCGTTGTCGTAATCGCCCCAGGCTAAACAGCTGTACTCTCCATCAGCGATACCCGCATTTAAACTATTGAAATAGTCATTTCCATCGTTGCGGTATATTTCTGTTGCAAACACTCCGCATCCTGAAAGTTTTCCGGTTAGAGCGCAATCCAGGTCCCCATCGTTGTCATAATCAGCCCACATGGCGTTGCCCACTGCCACAGGGGCTAAACCTGCATAGATGTTTACAAAAGCCAAATTTTCGTCATTTCTGTATATATATGCCTGAGGCTCAACCCAGTCGTTAAAACCCATGATCAGGATATCCAGATCCCCATCGCTGTCATAATCCCCCCATTGGACTGAGCCGGCGCTTAATCCCATATTCGCAAGTTCCTGGGGGGTGAAGCCGTTGTTTTCATTGACATAGAGATACATTTTCATTCCCCCCCCTGTATCGCCAGTGAGAAGTAAGTCGAGGTCTCCATCCCCGTCATAATCTCCCCAATCTGCCTTCGCACTGTTCATCATGGTAAACTCGTTCCCGGAATCAATAAATTGATCCTGACCATCATTTCTGTATAAAACAGAATTCCAATTCCCTGTTATAAATGCATCAAGGTCGCCGTCGTTATCATAATCTCCCCAGCATGCAAAACTAAAACCATCAAAATAATCAAGCTGTATGCTCGAAAATATCCCATTATCATTCCGATAAATAATAGCTGTTTGTTCCAGATTTTCTCCGGTCGCCAAAATATCAAGGTCGCCGTCGTTGTCATAATCACCCCATTGCACTACCCCCATATTTATTCCACTTAAACCTGCATTAATATCTGTAAATAATCCCCCGTCATTTTTATAAATCCTTGTTAAAAAAGAACCTCCTGAGCTTTTACCACATATAAGAATATCCATATCTTTATCATTATCATAATCTCCCCAGCTAACCGAGCTATTTTCAAGATTGACCAATCCGGCATTAATGTCCACAAACAATTGGGCATTCATTTGAAAAGAGAAAATGATCAGAAAGACAAATATGAAAGTTTGAGGTGATGATAAAAGTTGTTTCATAGCAATATAATTATTTCATCAAAAATAAAGCATTCTGCTTAACCGCAAAGCCAGAAAGGTGTTGGCAAACAGTCAATTTTGTTAAAAAACTGTTAAAGGTGTTTGTCGTTTTTAAACATCTCGAGGCCACCCTCCAGGAATTCAACGTAAGCTTCAATATCCAGGTCATAGGCACGAGGTTGTGCCAGCAATCCGCCATCATGGTTAAGCAAAACATAATAGGGCTGAGCATTTACATTGAAATTATAAATCTGAAGGTCGGCATAAACCTTTCCAATAGATTTTTTAAGTTTATTATCTGCAGAGGAAAGCACCCATTCTGATTCTGGTAAAGGTGTCTTATCATCTACATAAAGGCTTATCACAACAAATTCATTTTTTAGTAAATCCAAAACTTTTGGATCGGACCAAACATTAGCTTCCATTTCACGGCAGTTTACGCATCCGTGTCCGGTGAAGTCAATAAATATTGGTTTGTCAAGTTTTTGTGCACAACCCAGGCCCTGGCCATAGTCATAGTATCCCTTAAGTCCATGCGGCAGGTGAAGGAATTCGCTGTACATAGGCTTTTCACAAATGGATGATTCGTTTTTTACTCCGGCTACTGTCATTGCATTTCTTCTGGATATTTCATTGAAATCAAAATCGTGGGAAGCCATTGGTGGAAGATAGCCTGAAAGTGCTTTTAAAGGTGCTCCAAACATCCCGGGAATCAGGTATGCCACAAACGTAAAGGTGATAATTACCAGGAAAAGGCGTGGTACACTAATAAATTTTACATCGCTGTCATGCGAAAACTTGATCTTTCCTAATAAATACAATCCCATCAGTCCAAAAATGATGATCCAGAGCGCAAGGTAAATCTCACGATCGAGCAATCCCCAATGATAGGTTTGATCCGCCACACTTAAAAACTTAAGGCCTAATGCAAGTTCGATAAATCCTAAGATCACCTTCACTGAATTGAGCCAACCCCCGGATTTAGGAAGTTTATTCATCCAGGAAGGAAAAAAAGCAAATAATGTAAAGGGCAGGGCAAAAGCGACTGAAAAACCAAGCATACCTACAATGGGTTCAAGCCAAGCTCCTCCGGCGGCTTCAACTAAAATTAGACCAACTAACGGACCGGTACAAGAGAAGGAAACCAACACTAGTGTAAAAGCCATGAAGAATGATCCCGTTATACCCCCCTTATCCGCTTTAGCATCTGATTTATTGATCATCCAGCTTGGCATTGTAATTTCAAACATGCCAAAAAATGAAGCTGCAAATATTACGAATATCAGGAAAAATAATACGTTTGGAATCCAATGTGTGCTAAGCCAGTTGGCAAAGTTCACACCCAGAGTAACGGCTATAAGAGTCCCGACTATGGTATAAATAAGTATGATAGAGATTCCAAAAGCTATAGCCTGAAGTTTAGCATGTGATTTTTTATCCGGGTCTTTCATGAAAAAGCTTACGGTCATCGGAATCATGGGGAAAACACAGGGGGTTAAAATTGCTGCAAGTCCGGCCAGGATAGAAAAGAAAAAGAGTTCCCACAGTGATTTATTGGAAAGATCATTTACAAGGACTGATTTGTCTTTAATGATTTCAGTTGTTCTTTTATATTTTGGCTGCGCATCAACTGTCTCCCCCAATTCGCCTATAGTTTCTACCTCAATTAGGGCAGCGCCTTCACCGCTGTTTGTTTGTGCAGAGAGGGTAGGGGTGGCTCCGTTGAATAAAAACTCAAACTCAACTTCTGCCGGAGGTAAACAGCGGGAATCATCGCAACACATGAAGTATATATATCCGGTAACAGTAAGGGGGTCAGAGGAATTTAACCGGATGGTTTGCTTAAAAACAGCCTCTTCTTCAAAATACTTTACAATCATGTTGAAGTTTGGATCGTTTTCTTCGTGGCCCTTTGGTTCACTAAACAAAACAATGTAATCCATATTGTTTTCTTCAGTGAATGATTCTTCTTCAATTACCTGAACGTCTTCTGCTAAAGTGAACCCGTTTAATTCATAAAAATAAAAGGAAGTTTTAACAGGCCCGCCTTCCGGAACATTTTGTGAATATAAGTGCCAGGTCCTATCAATAGAAGCTTTAAACGTTAACTCATAAGTGTTTCCTTCGATTTGTTTGCTTTCATAGGCCCATTTAACCGGTTCAAGAATTTCTGCAAAACTAAAAAATGATTGTAAAAGGATGATCCCTAAGAAGAAAAGTTGTTTTTTCATGGTATTATTTTTACCCCTGTAAATAAAATAGCTAGACACCTGTGTATGCTTCAAAGTTGTACGAAGCAGCAAAGGTAATTATTTCAAAAATTCAGTACTTATTTTTATGAATTTTTAAGGTTAATGGTTCAAAATCGTATACCAAAATTGTCAATTTTTCAGCGTAAACCGAATAATATTTTTGGTTGAGCCAGAAACTTTGAACCTATTATCCGTTCTATACCCAATAACCCATAGAATTTCACCCTGCGAAGTGAGTAACCAAATTTTTTGCTTTTCATAAAGTGATAACTTCTGGTCAATAAAATAGTCGCTGATTAGTTTTTTCCCTTTCATCCCAAAAGGATAAAAATGGTCGCCTTTCTTCCATTTTCTAATCTGAAGTGGAAAAGTGATTTTTTGAAGGTCAAATGAAGCTACGTTTTTTGCTGTTGAGATTTTTAGATCAGAATTATTTTCCATAATGGAGATTTCTATTTCCATTGGATATTTTAATTCCGGGCTACCTTCGGAGATAATATAAGTATTTTGATCATTTTCATCAATAGAGATTTCTTCAATAATAAAATATTCCCGGTCGCGAATAAGTTGGTGTGTGCCCGATAAAAATTTTTTTCCTGCAATTGATTCCAGCGACCCGGTGATGTCTGTAGCCTGGGCAAAGTTGAAACCATACTGTTTAATTATTTCATAAAGAACAGTTGTTTTTTCTGGTAAACTGAATAATTCATGAAAAGATATTCGAATATTTTTGCCTTGTTTAGAAACAATTTTTGCTTCCAATTCCTTAATTTTTAGCTGGTAAATGTTTTCTATAGCCCTAAACCTATAAATATTATCAGTAATTATACTTTTAGCATCAGGATTTACCTGGCTAATAACTGGAAGTAATTGATGTCTGATTTTATTTCTTGTATAATCCGTTTTGCTATTCGAACTATCTTCTCTAAAGGTTATATTTTGTAAATTGGCATATTCAGCTATTTCAGTCCGGGTGGTAAAAAGCATGGGATGTATCACCTTGTTTTGTTTAGGTAAAATTCCATGTAGTCCTGCAATTCCTGTTCCCCTTAATAAATTGATGAAAAAAGACTCGATCTGGTCATCAAGATGATGGGCGGTAGCATAGTAGGTAAACCCGTGTTCTTCCAAAAGCTTTTCAAACCAATTAATCCGCAATTCACGGGCAGCCATTTGTATTGAAAGATTATTGATTTTTGCATAATCTTTTGTATCAAAAGACCTGGTAAAACAGGGGATATTATTTTGGGCACAAAAATCAATTACGAATTTTTCATCCCTATCAGATTCAAACCCTCTTAATTGGAAATTACAATGGGCAATGACAATTTTTTTTTTTGTCTGAAAAAACAAGTTGGCCATCACCATGCTATCTATACCTCCACTTAATCCGATAAGTATAGTATCTTTGTCATTAAATAAATCTTGAGAGGCAATGAAGTCCAAAAACCTGTTTTTCATTATGCAAATTTAACAAATTGGGAAAAACTTTGTTATGAGAGCTGAATTAAGAAATATTTATTATTTTTAGTGAATAAATTTCAGGTAGTAGTAAAAATTCAAGATAAATCATCCTATTCATTTGGAACTGGATTCGCATTATCGTAAAAAAAAGATATTAAAACAATCTCCTGAAAGACATAAAAGTTAAAACAAAAACACAATTATTCTTATGGAAAACATTGAGGGAATTATAACCATGGTTTATGAATTGGCCGTCAAATACGGATTGAAACTATTAATAGCCATTGTCACATTGCTTGTTGGTTTGTGGATTATAAAATTAATCCTGAAAGCCATGGACCGGAATTTTGAAAAGAGAAATTTTGATCCCACTCTTGGCCAGTTTTTAAAATCCTTATTCGGAATCTCCTTAAAAATTCTGCTGATCATTACAGTAATCAGTATGGTTGGAATTGAAATGACTTCTTTTGTGGCAATTCTTGCAGCCGCTGGATTTGCCATTGGTATGGCCCTGTCAGGTACGTTACAGAATTTTGCCGGAGGTGTTATCCTGGTAATTTTTAAACCTTTTAAAGTAGGTGATTATATTGATGCCCAGGGGTATTCGGGAACTGTAAGCGCGATTCATATATTCAACACTATACTCAAAACACCTGACAACAAAACGGTTATTATCCCGAATGGAGGACTTTCAACCGGCTCATTAACCAATTATTCAACGGAGCCTCACCGGCGTGTTGACTTTACTTTTGGGATTGGATATACGGATGATATTGACAAAGCAAAAGCAGTTATTGAAGGGATAATTAAAGCGGATAAGAGAATATTTACTGATCCTGCCCCTTTTATTGCTGTTTCAGAACTGGCGGATAGTTCTGTTAATCTAGTGGTCAGGGTGTGGTCAGAGGCTTCCAATTACTGGGCTATTAATTTTGATATGTATGAACTTGTGAAAAAAGCTTTTGATAAAGAGGGTATCTCAATTCCATATCCGCAAACAGATGTACATGTATATAATTCGAAATAAAACAAATATTATTACCAATAAATTTAAAGTTATGACTAAGATTTTATTATTTTTTACAGGCTTGCTTCTAACGAGTGTTGTAATTGCCCAGGATGCTGACACATCATGGAAAAGAAGAGGAGATATTTCATTAATGTTTTCTCAAACATCTTTTACTAACTGGGCTCCCGGTGGGGAAAATAACATTACTATGAACGGTATATTTAATTATTATGCCGGATATATTAAAGGAAAAGCAAAATGGGAAACTATGCTCGGTTTAGCTTATGGTCAAACGAAAACGGGTGTTCAGGACTACCGCAAATCGGAAGACAAAATTGATTTGCAGTCTATTTATGGTTACCAGGCTTCTGAAGTCTGGTACTATTCGGCGAATTTTAATTTTAAAACTCAATTTGCTGAAGGCTATAACTATCATGATGGTGATCCAACAATTGGAAAGGTTAAGATTTCTAATTTTCTGGCACCTGCTTATATTTCCATTGGCCCTGGAATGGAATACCGGCCTAAGGAATATTTGTCATTCTATTTCTCTCCGGCTACTGCAAAATGGATCATCGTCAATGACCAGGATTTAGCCGATGCAGGATCGTTTGGAGTAGAAGGTGCAACCTATGAAGCTGACAGCCTTGGAAATCCAGATTTGACTAAAAAATTAACAGATGGTGAAAAATCCAAATTCGAGATGGGCGCATATTTCAGATTTTTATTTGTAAAAGACATTGTTAAGAATGTCAATTTGAGTACCAAGCTTGAATTGTTTTCTGATTATCTTAAGGATCCTCAAAACGTTGATGTAAACTGGGATACAATGATCAATATGAAAGTGAACGATTGGATTTCAGCCAACTTTGGGTTACAAATGGTTTATGATCATGATACACCGGTTATGGATAAAGATGGAAATATTGGGCCTAGAACACAAATCAAGCAACTACTTTCAGTAGGCTTATCATATAAATTTGCCGGCAAGTAGCAAACAATGACTCATTATTAATCCGATGGTTTATTTTTAAACAACAGGCAGCTGATATTTTTTTTTATTTTTAATAACTAAATAAATTATTTATTATCTTTGCAGCTTGTCAGGTTGATGCAGGAAGATTAATAATGGGGATTTTGGATAAATATTTTTAACAAGACAAAACCTTTTACGATGAAAAAAATTGTCATAAAAACAGCAGTAGTTCTAATTGTTTTAGCCTTAGTGGTAAGTGCTCAAGTATTTGCTGATGCACCACCAGATCCGGGTGGAGATCCAACAGGAGGAAACCCTGTGGGTGGAGGTTCACCAATTGGTGGAGGATTAATATTTATGCTTACATTAGGTATTGCTTATGGCACTAAAAAGATAATGACCTTAAGAAAAAAGATTTTGAATTAGAGAAAATTAATCACTTTGAATGCCCTGACAAGCTTGCTTCGTCAGGGTTTTTTTATCCAAATAATTTACTGAATACCTCCTCGACTTTTCCGACCGGAATAATCTCAATATTAAAATTTGATTTTTGGAATCCTTTTAACCCGTATTTAGAAACAAAAATTTGCTCCATTCCAAGTTTATTGGCTTCAGCTATCCGTTGCTCAATTTTATTTACAGCCCTCACTTCTCCTGAAAGACCCACTTCTCCGGCAAAACAAATGTTTTGGTCGATTGCAATATCCTCACTGGATGATAAAATGGAAGCAATAACTGCCAGGTCAATAGCAGGGTCGTCCACTCTTATTCCTCCAGCAATATTCAGAAACACATCTTTTGCACCTAGCCTGAAACCACTCCTTTTTTCAAGAACGGCCAACAACATATTAAGCCGGCGCGCATCAAAGCCAGTAGAAGACCTGAGGGGAGTTCCATACGCAGCAGAACTCACCAGGGCCTGTGTTTCAATCATCATGGGACGGACCCCTTCTACCATCGAAGCTACTGCAATCCCGCTTAAATTATTATCCCTGTTAGAAAGTAATATCTCCGAAGGATTTAATACTTCCCTAAGTCCGGTATTCTGCATTTCATAAATACCCAGTTCTGAGGTAGACCCAAAACGGTTTTTTGCAGCTCTTAAAATCCGGTAACCATAATTCCTCTCTCCCTCAAACTGAAGGACTGTGTCCACCATATGTTCGAGTAATTTTGGCCCTGCCAGAGAGCCCTCCTTAGTAATATGTCCTATCAAGAAGACAGGAGTATTGGTAATTTTAGCATATTTCTGAAATTCGGCAGCACATTCCCTGATTTGCGATATACTGCCTGCAGAAGAATCAAGGTAATCGGTAAAAAGCGTTTGAATGGAATCAATAATTACCATGTCGGGAGTAAGCTTTTCTATCATCTGAAAGATATGCTGCGTGTTTGTTTCAGCCAGGATATAACAATCGTCATTTTCACTGCCAATCCTCCCTGCCCTCAGCTTTATTTGCTGTTCGCTTTCTTCCCCGGTTACGTATAAAACTTTAATATTCCTGAGTTTTAGGGCGACCTGTAAAAGTAAAGTGGATTTCCCAATGCCAGGTTCTCCTCCTACCAAAACCAGGGAGCCTTTTACCAAACCCCCACCAAGTACTCTGTTTAATTCCTGGTCAATTAAATTTACCCGTTCTTCCCTACCGCTTTCAATCTCTGAAATTTTGACCGGTTCAGGTCTTTTATTTTGAGATGCGACTGGGTTTTTATTCTTCTCAGATTCTTTTTGGATAATTTCTTCAACATAGGTATTCCATTCATTGCAAGAGGGGCAACGGCCGATCCATCTTGCTGACTGGGCTCCGCAGTTTTGGCAAAAGAAAACGCTTTTCGACTTTGCCATATTCGTAATTTTAAAATGATTTTATCTTGTTAATTATTCCCGAAGTGGAATACCCTTCCAGGAAATCAATAGTAATTACTTTACCTCCTTTGGCATTAATAATATCGTAACCCACTATATCTTCTGCTTTATAATCACTTCCTTTCACCAGGATATCAGGTTGAACTTTTTTAATTAAGTTATATGGAGTTTCTTCATCAAAATAGATCACTGCATCCACAAATGAAAATGATGCAAGAATTTCAGCCCTCGCTAACTGGTCATTAACAGGCCTGTTTTCTCCCTTTAATTGCCTTACAGATTGGTCAGTATTTAAACCTATAACCAACAAGTTGCCCAGGGATCGGGCTTTAGATAAATAGTCGATATGGCCGAGGTGTATAATATCAAAGCAACCATTGGTAAAAACTATTTTGTAGTTCTTAAACTTCCAGTAGGCAAGTAAAGAATCTAATTGATCAGACTGGTGTATTTTCTGTTTATTGAGCTGGTTGAATTCCATTTTTCCTGAGGTTTAACATGGGTAACAATATCATGGATAGAAGTCCGAATATTACGATCATAAGTGATTGACCAGTCCAAAGCAGCCATCCAAGGGCATAACCTTTAGTTCCAATAACCTGAAAGAGTACTAATATTTCAGCTACGATCCAGGGATAAATTCCAATTCCACCCTGAACAATTATTATCCCGATTGATCCAAAAACCAATACTGCCAAGCCTACTGACCCACCCAGGTGACTGGTTTCAGGAATACTGAAAAAGACCACCCAGGTCATTAACCAGTACATTATCCAAATATTGATTGAGTGAAAAATAAACCAGAAGGGCTTTTTAATTTTAATCAAAGATTTAAGCCCTTCAACAAAGCCAAGTATTATCTCCCTTATTTTTTTGTAAAAAGTAAAATGAGAAATTTTATGTCTGAATTTAAAAAGCAAAAAAAGAAGTATAATTACGATGCCTAAAAACATCCAGTAATAAATCCCGGGGTTTTCAACACCACTTAATTTGTCCTTCATGTTAAGGTAGAGTTTACTATGTTTAAACAGGCTAAGTTTATCGAGGTGGATAACAAAGTTTAACAAAAAAACGATGGTTAAACTAATCAGGTCAAGCCCTCTTTCAGTCACTACGGTCCCAAATGACTTTTGCATAGGTATTTTCTCGTATCTTGCCAGTATACCGCAACGAGTTACTTCTCCGAGGCGAGGTAAAGCCATATTTGCAAAATAGCCGATCATCACAGCAAAAAATGTATTTTTTATTCCCGGATTATATCCCATTGGTTCCAGAAGGAGTTTCCATCTTATGGCTCTGCTAATATGGCTAAATATTCCGATAAGAATTGATAAAAAAACCCACCAGTAATTTGCGCGAAGGAAAGACGAATAAATGTCTTTTTTTTCTTCCGGGCTTAAGTTATGCATAAACAGCCATATGAAGAATATACCAAGGCTGAGAAAAAAAATGATTTTAAAAAAATCTAAAAGTTTTTTCTTCAATGATTTATTTTATTTTGATCATCGGGAAACAGGATGATTGGTTTATGCAATTTGGCTTTTTCAAAATCCATTGAAGCGTATGACACAATAATAATCTGGTCGCCCACCGCTGCTTTCCTTGCAGCTGCTCCGTTTAAAGATATAATACCAGAACCTCTTTTGCCTTTTATTACATATGTTTCCAATCGCTCACCATTGGTAATATTATATAGATGTACTTTTTCATTCTCAATTAATTGAGACGCCTCCATTAAATCTTCATCGATACCAATGCTACCGATGTAATTCAGGTCAGACTCAGTAATAGTAGCCCGGTGGATTTTCGATTTTAATACCTCAATGTGCATAGTTGTGCAAAATTAAGAAAATAATATAATATTATCTATTAGCCTTACATTCCCAACATTGGCTGCAATACATGCAATAATGTTATTGCTTTCAGCCCACCTGTTAAGTGATTTTAAGGTATACATATCAACAATTTCAAAGTATTCGAGTTCAACGAATTTATTCTTTTTAAATTGTAATCTTATTTGTTGCTTAATTTCTTCAATAGTAGCAAAGCCTGAGCGGATTTTTACCCATTTAAGAGTTTCGTATAATATAGATGCTTGTTTTCTTTCAACCGGACTTAATAACTCATTTCTGGAACTCATGGCCAGGCCATTTTCTTCACGGATAATTGAACAAGGAACAATTTCAACGCCCAGGCCTAATTTCTTAACCTGGTTATGAATGATTAACATTTGTTGGTAATCTTTTATCCCAAAGTATGCTTTTGTGGGGTTTACAATTTCAAATAATCTTTTTACTACAATGGTAACACCTTCAAAATGTCCCGGCCTGAATTTGCCTTCCAATACTTTATTGAGGCCTTCAAAATCAAAGGTTTCCGTTGGAGCCTCCGGGTACATTTCTTCCTCTGAAGGCATAAATAATACATCGCAATTAATGGATTTAAGCTTTTGGATATCAGTTTCGTGTGTGCGTGGGTATTTCTTTAAATCCTCCTTATTATTGAATTGAATTGGATTCACAAAAATGCTGCAAACTACTAAATTGTTTTCCTCTTTAGCCTCCGTTATCAATGAAAGGTGTCCTTCATGCAAGGCACCCATAGTGGGCACAAACCCAATACTTTTTCCGTCTTTTAAAATAGGAAAGAGGTAGTCCTTTATCTCATTACTTGCTTGAAAAATTTTCATAATCCGTAATATCTTATTGGGATTAATTGATTTTCAAAATTACTATTTTAAAATGGAATAGGAATCAAATTCAAGAGTAGTTTGAGGAGTTTCAATGATCCGGCCTTTTTCTGCATCATCAGAGTAAAAGATAAATGTGGGGACTCTCTCTATATCAAGTGCTTCAAGGTTATAACCAGAAACTTCTTTATTCCTATCCACACAGATTATCTCCACGAAGTTCGTATTATAATCGAGTTGGTCGAGGATTTTATAAAAACGCGGAACCTGTTCCTGGCTGTCGTGGCACCAGGTGGCCATAATAATTTGAATTTTATGAGTAAAAATGGTGTTTTTTAGATTCTGAATTATTTCATTATCCGGCTGATAATCTTTGTAGTTCTGTGAAAAGTACTCCCCAAATTTACCAGATTGAAGCTGATCTCTGCTGACTAACCCGGTCAGGAAATCATAGTCCTCCTCATCAGAATGATAATCCTGTCCGAAACCCGTTGTTTGCATAAACAACAGTCCAATAATTATTATTTTTGAGAAATAAGTCATACGGTGAACTTGATATTAAGAAGTAGATTCCAGATTATTTGAATTCAAGAATAAGGTCATCTTTTCTTAATTTGTCACCTACTGAAACGTGAATTGATTTGATGACTCCACTTATTGGGGCAAGTATTTCATTTTTCATTTTCATTGCCTCCAATACCAGCAATTTATCCCCTATCTGAACTTTTTTATTAGGTTTCACGAAGATTTCACGAACGCTTCCCGGTATATATGCGGTCATGATTTTTTCATTCTTTTTTTCAAAGGGTTTTCGCTGCTTGTATTTTTCAGTTAAAAGGGTTCTGTATTTAATGTTTTCGATGAGAAGAGATTTGTAGTTCATCCGTTTCTTGTTTGTTAGAATGTCATTTACATGATTATCCATAAATTTTCAATTTTAAGGAAAGAGAAGAAAAAGAAAACTAACTTAAAATGGTGGTATACCATGTTTTCTTTGTGGTCCTGTCTCCGATTTCTGACTTGAAATTTCAAGAGCATGGATTAAAAAGCTCCTTGTTTCTTTAGGCTCTATTACAGCATCGATGTATCCATAAGCTGCTGCCACATATGGATTTGCAAATTTTTCTTTGTATTCTTTAATCTTCTGTTTCCTGGTTTCATCCGGGTTTTCAGAATTTTTTATTTCATTCCTGAAAATAATATTGGCGGCTCCTTCGGGTCCCATTACTGCGATTTCTGCGGTTGGCCAGGCACACACGAAATCAGCACGAAGATGATGGGAGCACATAGCAATATAACCTCCACCATAAGCTTTTCGCATAATTACAGTTATCTTTGGAACTGTAGCTTCAGAGTAGGCATATAGCATTTTGGCTCCATGACGGATTACACCTGCATGTTCCTGGTCAATCCCAGGTAAATATCCAGGAAGATCAACCAAGGTTACCAGCGGAATATTAAAGGAATCGCAATAACGAATAAAACGGCCGGCTTTATCCGAAGAATCCACATCTAATACACCCGCTAATACTAAAGGTTGATTGGCTACAAATCCTGCGGTTTGTCCAGCAATCCGGGCAAAACCTATGACGATATTTGCAGCAAAAAGTTCCTGCACTTCAAAAAATTCAGAATCATCTGAAATAGATCGGATCACATGCCTGACATCATAAGGTTGTCTGGGGTCAGCGGGTATAACTTCGTCGATATTAAACAGGCGGGCCTTGGGTGGTTTTTTAGGAAAAGTAGCAGCTTTTCTTTCGTTATTCCAGGGGATATAACTAATCAATTCTTTTATTTGTCCGAAGCACTCTTCCTCACTATCTGCATAAAAATGCGCATTACCGGTTATTTCAGAATGTACCCTTGCACCTCCTAATTCCTCCATGCTGATTTCTTCACCAAGCACAGTTTTTATAACCTCAGGTCCAGTAATAAACATTTTAGAAACCTGGTCTACAACAAACACAAAGTCAGTGAGGGCTGGAGAATAAACTGCACCTCCTGCACAAGGGCCCAAAATAACTGACAATTGCGGAATAACACCAGATGCCCTAGTATTCCGGTAAAAAATCTCACCGTAACCTGCAAGGGCGTTAACGCCTTCTTGTATACGGGCTCCACCAGAATCATTAATCCCAATGATCGGGATTTTTAGCTTCATTGCATGATCCATGATCTTGGTGATCTTTTTCGCATGTGCCCAACCTAATGATCCCCCGGCAACTGTAAAGTCCTGAGCATATATACATACTGGATGACTCATGATTGTTCCTGTACCAGTAATCACACCATCACCTGGTAAAAATTTCTTATCCATATCGAAATCTTTACCTGAATGCTCAACAAACATATCATATTCGTGAAAAGATTTAGGGTCTAAAATGGATAGAATTCTTTCTCGGGCAGTTTTTTTACCGATGGCCTTTTGCTTTTTGATTGCCTGAGAACCTCCCCCCTTAACTGCCTCGCGCATTCTCTTTTTCAGGTCAGCTGTTTTACGCTTCAAGCCCATAGTTTGAATTTTTTGTTTTCAAATAATTTTATTCCAGGGAAGTCTCCCTGCCAGGTATCGCTCCTGATATTTTAAATTAGTGAAGAACAAATATTAAAGAACAATTTTCCCCAATATCGTGCAAAAATAATCTAAATAAATACCAATTACAATATTCCTCGAGCCAATACTTGTTAACACTGATCGTAAAATGTTGAAAAGCAGTATTTTATTGCCAGATAAAAACATGCTTCGCTTTTTTTGATCAGCCGGCAAATATACAAACAATGTTAGTTCCTAAAATTAAGTTTATGTGAATATGTGTTATTTTTGAAAAAAATAATTAATGAATATCGAAGAGTTTAGGTTGTATTGCCTTAGTAAAAAAGAAGTTACGGAGTCATTTCCATTTGATGAAACTACCCTGGTTTTTAAGGTTCTTGGAAAGATGTTTGCCTTAACTGACCTGGAAAGTGATTTCAGTATTAATCTGAAATGTGACCCTGAAAAAGCTATAGAGCTAAGAGGGAAGTATCCTAATGTTTTGCCTGGTTATCACATGAGTAAAAGGCATTGGAATACGATTATAATTGACGGTTCAATTGCAGATAACATTTTAAAGGAGTGGACGGATGAATCGTATGACCTGGTCGTATCGAACATGCCTAAAAAATTACGCAAAACAATAATTTCATGATAAATCCATAATCCGCAAGATGGAATCAGATTTTTTACTCATTGATTTCTGTGTATATATTGCTATTATTACAATTTATGCAATATTCTACTTTTCAAAATTATCTTTTCTTGTAAACCTTTTGATGTAAGGGATGAATTTTCAAACTTTTCTCTTTTTGAGGGATATGGACTTCCACCCAGATACAGTATGATTCTAAATAATAATTTTGAGTTTTACAGGAAACTTTCCAAGCCAAATAAGTATGTTTTTGGTAAAAGACTGCTACGTTTTTTGAAGGACAAAAATTTTGAATCAAGAGAAAATTTGCAAATTACATTACAAATGAAATTATATATTGCGGCTACAGCAATACAGATTAGTTTCGGACTTAAAGAATATATGCTTTCGACTTTTCATACAATTATTCTATATCCCGGAGAGTTTTATTCTAAATTCTCGAAAGCCCTGACAAAAGCTGAAACTAATGGTACCGGGGTAATTGTATTTTCATGCAAAGATTTACTATATGGATTTTCGAAAGATAATGATGCCCTCAATCTTGCCTATCATGAATTAGCACACGCTACGTTTATCGATCATTTTAAAAACCGTTACGATGAGGATTTAGCCTGAATTTGTTCGATGGTTGCCTTATGTCAGGAGCAATAATATTCTAAAAGAAGTTGGGCAAAACAAATATTCAGGAGGTATGCCCAATTTAATGAACAGGAATTTTTTGCAGTAGCTATGGAGAACTTTTTTGAAAAGCCTGAAAATTTTAAACAAGAACTTCCAATCCTTTATAACCTTTTGTCAGGAATGTTGAACCTAGACCCACTTTCTAAAAAATAGATATAATTAACCCCATGGATTAAGAATTCAAATTATTTCATGGTAGTTAACTTATCATCAACTGGGGCTGTTGGAGTGCTTTCATTTTTCTTTTTACCATTGAACATATCAAAAACCAAATAACCAAAAGCTGCTCCCCATGCCGTACTCATCCATGGATTGGAAGTAATTGCACAAGTTCCGGAAACACAACCAATTTGGCTATAATACAGGTATCCACCAATTGCACCCACTACTAATCCCAAAGCCGATATCAACCGAATTTTTCCGATTTTTTTATTGAACAAATTTAACTTTCCTTCTTTCATGCTGATTTAAATGTGTTGATTTATAGCCTTCATTAATACACCTTTGGGTTTCACCCCAACAAATTTATCCACAGGTTTACCGTCTTTAAAAAGTATAAGTGTAGGAATATTCCGAATCCCCAATTTGGTTGCTGTTCTTTGGTTTTTATCTATGTCAAGTTTGCAGATATTTGCTTTTTCGCCTATTTCATTGGCAATTTCATCCACAATGGGCCCCTGAACTTTGCACGGACCACACCAGGCTGCCCAAAAATCTACCAGGCTAACTCCATTTTTAATGGTTGTTTCAAATGTACTATCCGTCAGGATTTTAATGTTTTCGGATGGGGGTGCATTCATTCTTTTTTTAGCAATAAAAAAGCTATATAAAAAATATCCTACTATAGCTCCTGAAAGGATATAAATAATAACGCTACCGCCACCTGCTTCGTAAAGGATCATTTATTTTATTTTTGAGTTTAATATATGAAGAATTCTTTCTTTTGACTGCACACCCACAAAATGGTGAATCCTTTCCCCATTTATAAAAAGGATCATTGTTGGGATATTCATTACACCATATTTGTTTGCAAGTGTCCTGTTGTCATCTACATTCACTTTACCAATAAGTACTTTACCTTCCAATTCTCCGGCTAATTCTTCCAGAATGGGATCCTGCGCCTTACAAGGCCCGCACCACTCAGCCCAGAAATCAACCAGTATAGTTGAGTTTTGAACAACTGTATCGAAGTTAGGGTAATTTAGATGCAGAGGTTTTGATGTATCTATCATAATTACTTTAATTTTTTAGACTTATACACTATCAAAGTTAATGCCAATATATCACTTAAGTATCACCAACGTAATTCCATGGCCACCCCGCTCAATATGTTCGTCTTTAAATTGTTTTATTTCGGATAAGGTTTTCAGGTAATCATGGATCAAAGAGCGCAGGATGCCATGTCCTTTTCCGTGTAATATCTTCACCTCCCGGATGTTTAACAACAAAGCATCATCAATATATTGTTTAACTTTTAATAGTGCATCTTCCCCTCGCATCCCTCTCACGTCCAATTGAAAATTAAAGTTTGTCAGTTTGTCATTTAAGTCTTCAAGGATTCCTGAATATACCGTTTTACGAATATCAGACAGCTGTTTCTTCATCTTCTTAGGGTTTATTTTCTCCACTTTATTTAACTGGGTTTTAAACTTTACATTATTGAAACCAATAATAACTTCATCTCCTGAAACAGATAATACCTCTCCGGATATTTCCTGTTCAGGGATCTTAATGAAATCCCCTGTTCTGATCTTACCATCTAGCTTAATTTCCTGAGACTTTTGCGTTTCTTTTTTCCCTGATTTTTCTTCTTCATTTTGTCCGGCATTCTTTTTTTTATCCGGCATTTGTTTTTTGATTTTTTCTTTTTCTTCCCACATCTCCTTTCTCAATTTTTGAGTTTTTTCCTTTTCAGCCTGCGATTCCCTTATCTCTTTGATGGTATGTTCGATGAGTTTATTTGAAGATTGAAGCAACTGAAAGGCTTCTTCGCGAGCATCTGAAATAATCTTATTTTTTTTGTCCTCAAGGTCATTTTTCAGGTTTTCGTATTTATCAGTTAGTTCCACAAGGAATTTGTCGGCAACTTCAAATTCCTGCTTCTTTTTATCCAACTCATTTTTCTCAATTTCCAACTGCTGTAATTGTTGATCAAAATCAAGTTGTTTTTTGCCTGTTTTCTTTTCAGCGTTCTTTAAAAGGATTTTAGGAAAACCTATTTTTCGGGCTATTTCAAAAGCAAATGAACTACCGGGTTTTCCGATAACCAATTGATAAAGAGGTTCCATTATATTGGTATCGAATAGCATCGCACCATTGATGATACCATTTCCCTGCTTTGCAAGCAATTTTAGGTTTGAATAATGTGTAGTTACTACACCATAACATCCTAATTCGTTTAGCTTTTCGAGTATTGATTCGGCGATAGCACCACCAAGTTGAGGTTCGGTACCCGTTCCGAATTCATCAATAAGAAACAAGGTATTTTCATCCCCATTAAGTACCAGGTTTTTCATATTTAGCAAGTGAGAACTGTAGGTACTTAAATCATTTTCGAGAGATTGTTCATCGCCAATATCGATAAAAATATTTTTGAATATGCCTGAAACAGAACCTTCTTCAACAGGGATTAAGAGGCCGCATTGCAGCATATATTGGAGAATTCCAACTGTTTTTAAACAAACTGATTTTCCTCCTGCATTGGGGCCTGAAATAACCAAAACGCGATTTTCTTTATCTAATAGTATATCAAGAGGAACGACATTTTTATTTTGTTTCTGATGATTAATGAATAGAATAGGGTGAACTCCATGTATCCAGTTAAAACCACTATTTTCATTAAGGTTGGGTTTAATCCCTTTAAAGGTGTTTGCCAGTTTTGCCTTTGCCCTGATAAAATCGAGCAATCCAAGTTCCTGGTAGGCATTCAACAAGTCCGGGATAAAAGGCCTTAACTCGTCTGTGGCCCCTTTAAGAATTTTAATGATCTCCCGTCTCTCCGCTCCTTTAAGTTCTCTAATTTCATTATTGATTTCAAGTACTTCTTTTGGTTCGAGGAAAACAGTTTGACCAGTAGACGATTCATCCAGGATCAATCCCTGTATTTGCCGCTTATGGGAGGCTGGAAGAGGTATTACCTGTCGTCCGTCGCGGATAGCGATTTCTACATCATCAGCTACCAGCCCTGATTTTTTTGCCTCTTTAAGTTTTTGGGCAATTTTCTTATCCGCTGCTTTTTCTTTTTCGGCTATCCGTTTTCTTAAATTTTGAAGAACTGCGGAGGCCGTATTTTTTATTTCTCCCCTGTCATCAATTATCTTCACTGCCATTTGCAGTATTTGTTGATCAATATATATTCTATCTGCTATGTGAAGAATCCTGGGAATGTTTTTATCGGCATTGTTTTGAATAAAACGAATGATTTCAGTGATGGATTCCAGGGTGGATTTGAGGTCAAAAAGATGATCGGGGAAAATGTAAGTCCCTGCTGTAGATATTCGATGAAGTTCTTGCCTTAAATCATAAAAGTCAGTCGAAGGAAATGATTTCCCTTCTTCAATGATCTTTTTGAATTCGCTGGTTTGATCAAGAAGGAGATCAATTTTTTTAAATTGAGTCTCAAACTTCATTTTTTCAACATATTCCATTCCCATCGGACTGAAACAGTTGTCATGAAGTAATTTTCTGATTACATCAAATTCAACCTTTTTCTCGAAATCCCGGGGATAAATCATCTCGCAAAGATACATTTATTCGTATTTCATGTGTAAAATCAGCTAAATGTATAATTTTGAAACTTTATTATTCTAAATCATTCTAAATTAGATTTTACTTGGAAGTTTTTTAATTAATATTATCTTTGTCACAAGCAAAAAGCTATGCTTTCGAGTCTATAAAACAGTAAGATAGCCTGATTATTTTGCTTCGATAAACCGAAAAGTTTAATCGGGAATTAAATAGAACCACTTAAAATAAAAAAAATGATCAAAAAATTCTTATTTATGATTGCTATTCCGGCCATATTTGCTTCATGTGCAGGCGATGCCGGAAAATCGGATTCAGAATCTACAATGGTAGTTGAAGAAACCGAATACATTGCTCCTCAAATAAATCTGGGAGAATTTGATGCCAAAGCAGCTGAGTTTGTAGACAAAGAAGTGAAGGTAGCTGGTTTAGTTGACCATGTTTGCAAGCATGGTGGAAAAAAATTATTCCTGGTGTCTGATGATGGTGATGTGCATGTTGAATCTGATGAAAGGTTTGATGAATCACTCATTGGAAGTAGCGTTTTAGTTACCGGTATTGTTAGAGAATTCCGCGTGGATGAAGCTTACTGTTTGAAAATGGAAGAAGACAATATTAAAAGTCATTCGAAAGGTGAAACTGAAGACGAACTGTATGCCCGTAAAATGGAAGAAATTCAATGGTATCGCGATTCTATGGCAACGGCCGAGACTGATCACCTTTCTTTTTACAGCATTGAGTATGTTTCATTGATCGTGGAGCAGGCAAAGGAAGAAGCCCAAGAGGAAGAGATTTAATTTAGTTTGAATGAAATGATATCTCAGCCGGGAGTTTTAATCGATCATTATCGTTTAGAGTTCCCGGTTGATTTTTTAAAAACCATTAGTTATATTTTACTATGAAGTTACTGCGGAAGTGGAGTCGGATATTACACCGGGATATCGGTTATTTTTTTATCGGTGCGTCAATTATATATGGTTTATCCGGGATTGCCTTAAACCATTTACACGACTGGAATCCAAATTATGTAGTCAAATTAAATGATTTTACAACGGATATTCCTTTGGAAAGAACCGTTAATGTAAAAGATAATATTTTAAAACTTCTCGATGAAATAGATGATAGCAGAAACTATAAAAGTCATTACTTCCCGGAGCCCGGGCTGTTGAAGATTTTTTTAAAAGGGGGATCATCGGTACTAGTCAATACCGACAATGGCCGAGGCCGTGCTGAATACTTAAAGAAGCGTAAAGTGTTTTATGAGGTGAACTTTTTACACTACAACCCCAATAGCTGGTGGATGTGGTTTTCAGATATTTTCGCCGGGGCATTGATCCTTTTAGCAATTACTTCTATTTTTATGGTCCGCGGAAAAAAAGGAGCCTGGGGACGGGGTGGAATATACATCGTGGCCGGTATTATTATTCCAATCTTGTTTCTGATTTTTTTATAAAGTCTGTTAAATAGAAATCTTTTTCGCATAATTTGTTTCCTAAAACTTAACTTTGTTTTATGATGAAAAAGATTTTTTCTGCCCTTGTTATAATAGTCGTTTTACTCCATCTCTTTTCCTGCACCAGGAAAGAGCATATTCAAATTCAAGCTTTAAATAATTGGCAATTTAAAAATACCGATTCCAGTGTATGGTTTTCAGCAACTATCCCTGGTGTTATTCATACACACCTTTTGAATAATGGTATTATTGAGGATCCTTATTTTGCCAATAATGAAAATAATTTGCAGTGGATAGGTGAGTCGGATTGGGAATATAAAACCTCCTTTGCCGGTGATGAAATCATAGACAAACAAAATATTGAACTGGTTTTTGAAGGACTTGATACCTATGCTGAGGTATATTTAAATGATTCAAATATCCTGTTTGCTGATAATATGTTCAGAAGTTGGAATGTGAATATAAAAAGCTTGATTAAAGAAAATAATAATGAATTAATCATCCGGTTTTTAGCCCCTGAAAAGATTGAAAAGATGAAGGCAGACAAGCTGGAATATAGTCTTCCTGACATGCGGGGATTTACCCGAAAGGCTCCTTATCATTATGGTTGGGACTGGGGCCCTAAATTTTTAACATGTGGAATATGGCGCCCGGTTTATATTAGAACATGGGAAGAAGCAAGAATTGATAACATACAAATAGTACAAAAGGAAAGGAATAAATCTGAAGCTTTTTTCTCCGCCAATATAGAAATTGTTGCTTCTGAAAATACGAAAGCTGAATTGGCCATTATTTTGGAAAACAAAGGATTTGAACTTGTAGAAAATGATATAGAACTAAAGAAAGGCCAAAATAGCATTTCAGTAGATTTTGTAATAAACGATCCGGTTTTATGGTGGCCCAGCGGTTTGGGCGAACAGTATTTATATGACCTATCCTTTGAACTGGAGACATCAAACTATTTGTCGAAGAAAAGTGAACGAATCGGTATCAGGGAAGTTGAGCTTATTAGGGAAGCTGATACCATAGGCGAAAGCTTTTATTTTAAAGTAAATGGCCAGCCGGTGTTTATGAAAGGGGCCAATTATATCCCGCAGAACAATTTCCTTCCCCTTGTATCAGATCAAAAGTATAAGCAAACGATTCAATCTGCAGTGGATGCCAATATGAATATGCTCCGTGTTTGGGGTGGGGGAATTTATGAAGAAGATATCTTTTATAATTTATGTGATGAAATGGGAATTTTAGTTTGGCAGGACTTTATGTTTGCCTGCAACCTGTATCCAGGGGATGAGGCATTTCTAAAAAATGTGGAGCAAGAGGCTATCCAAAATGTTAAGCGCATTCGCAATCATCCTTCAATAGCTATCTGGTGCGGCAATAATGAAGTCAATGAGGGGTGGTTTAACTGGGGATGGCAAAAATCACTAGAATATTCTCCCTCAGATTCCCTGGAAGCCTGGGAAAGTTATTTAAAACTTTTTGAGGGTTTATTGCCAAATGTAATCCAAAAATATGATCCTCAAAGGGCTTACTGGCCTTCTTCTCCTAAAATAGGCTGGGGACATGAGGAGGCTAAATATTCTGGTGATATGCATTACTGGGGTGTATGGTGGGGCGAAGAGCCATTTGAAATATATGAAGATAAAGTTGGACGATTTATGACTGAATATGGGTTCCAGGCATTTCCGGATTTGAAAACATTAGATTCATGTCTTTCTGCCGATGATTTAAATCTCGCTTCAGCAAGCTTAAAGAATCATCAAAAACATCCCAGAGGTATGGAATTAATTCAGGCATACATGCTTCGGGATTATCCTGTGCCGGATGATTTTGAACAATACATTTATATCAGTCAGTTGGTTCAGGCATATGGAATAAAAACCGCACTGGAAGCCCATCGAAGGGCAAAACCTGATTGTATGGGAACATTGTACTGGCAGTTGAACGATTGCTGGCCGGTTATTTCCTGGTCAAGTGTGGATTATTATAATCGGTGGAAGGCCTTGCATTATTTTGCAAAAAAGGCTTATGAAGATATTTTAATTTCTTTTGAAGAAGAAAATGAAAAAGTAAAGCTGTATATCGTTTCCGATAAGCTTCAAAATGTAACAGGGAATTTAGCAATAAAACTTTTGGACGTAGATGGAAATAAGATTTGGGAAGAAACAACAGCGGTTAATTTACCTGCAAATTCCAGTGAAATCTATTTTGAAAAAACCTCGGATGGGTTCAACAAATCCAATCAATTATTACATGCTGAATTAAAGATTGAAGATAAGGTAATGGCCGAAAATTTCATTTATTTCTCTTCTTCCAAAAATCTTGATTTACCCGAAGCTACTATTTTGCATATAGTTACGAAAGCTGATGCTGCTTATGTAATTGAGCTCCGTTCGGATAAACTTGCAAAAAACGTTTATCTCTCAACATCACATGAGGGCTTTTTCTCTGATAACTATTTTGACCTTATGCCAGGAGTTCCAAAAAAAGTTCAATTTTTAACGAATCAGGAAATACCCGGTTTTTCAAAAGAATTAAAAATTCTATGCCTGAATCAAATCAGTCCAACCTGGTAGGGAATAATTTTATAGGTTCCTCTTAATCTTTAATGCATCTTAAAGAGATCGAATAATCTTTGATGTAGTAATATTTTGCTGTATCACGAAACAATGAGGGCCAGGAGCAATAGAATTGGAGTAATCGTTTTCATATAATATTATCTTGTTTTCGAATTAGGAGAAAACCGGGGATAGGTTTAATAAATTATTAGTTAAAGACAAATAGACGTCTTTTGGATATGAAAACCAATTGCATAGCAGGGAAAGACATTAGATACTAGAGTATAAAAAAACCCGAAGATCAATCCCCGGGTTAAAAAATTTATGCTAGATAAGCAGATTTACTTTTTTAAAGCGTCACGAATCTCTTTCAATAAAGTAACCTCTTCGCTGGGCTTTGGTGGTTCAGCAGGTTTGGCTTCTTCTTTCTTTTTCATCGAGTTCATTCCTTTTATTACTAAAAAGATTGCAAAAGCCACAATGATAAATTCAATGACAATATTGACAAATAAACCAATATTCATTGTAACTGCCGGATCATCTCCGCTTGCTGCTTTTAGGGTTAGGAAAATGTCTGAAAAATCTACCCCACCAAGTAATAATCCAATGGGTGGCATAAGAATATCAGTTACAAAAGATGCAACTATTTTTCCAAAGGCTGCACCGATTACAATACCTACTGCCATGTCGATGACACTGCCGCGCATAGCAAATTGTTTGAATTCTTTTAACATAGTAAGTTCCTCTTCGATTAATTAAACTTATGATTATATATTCCTGAAATTATTTGTAAATATAGTTATAAAAATTATTGTCCTTTTATCAAAAGATTTTGATTCTTTTAAAATTTGATAAGTCAGACTTATAAAAAATAATAATATATGGAATAATAGGTTGCTACTATTCCCAATACTTTTCGTATTTTTGCTTTACAAAACAAAACAGAACGTGGTCAATCAACACAATTTGCAAGAATATGTTTAAATGGCCATTTTTTAACCTAAAAAAATATCATGAGACCTTTCTTTTTTACCCTCACTTTTTTATTCTTTATCCATCAAATAAACGCCCAGGTGGTATATCAGCAAACCTATGGCGCCAATACAGATGATATTTTATATGATTTTGTCAAAACGGATGATGGTGGTTTAATGATGGTTGGCCTGGATGCCGAACTGGGCCAGGGTATAGCGGATGCATTGGTGGTAAAGATCGATTCGTTAAGCAATTTAATGTGGGCTAAAACCTATGGTGGCTATGGTGACGATATGGCCTTAAATATTACGAAAACCTTTGAGGGTAATTATTTTATCGTTGGCGGAACCCAAAGTTTTGATGAAAGCACAGGGAGTATTTACCTTTTGATGGTAGATATTGATGGGAATTTGCTCTGGTCGAAAACCCTGGGTTTTGGAGATTGGGAATATGCCTATAAAGTAATTGTTGAAAGCAGTACAGGTGATTTTCTGATAGCAGCCACTACCAGTTCAATAGGAGCCGGTGCCAAGGAAATGATGGTTGCAAAAATTAGTAGTGATGGTAATTTACAATGGGTAAGGTCTTATGGAACAGGCCCTGAAAATGACTGGCTATATAATATTATTGAACTGGATAATGGTGATTTTTTACTTTGCGGCAGATTAGAGTTTACCAATAATTTTGGATACGCCAGTTTATTAAGAATAAATAATAACGGTGACCTTTTATGGGCCAAAACTTATAATGACACAGGTTTTGGTTTACTATATCATGCGGCGGAAGATGAAAATGGAGATATTTTTTCCGTAGGCCGAATTGATAAAATGGGGAATGGAAACTACGATATGATCCTTTTAAAAACGGATGGGGATGGCAATCCTGTTTGGAGCAAGATTTGGAGCGGGAACGATTTTGATATGGCCAAGAGTATTCAGGTTCTTGACGATGGAAGTTTACTAATAGGGGCCATCACGGCCAGTTATGGGTTTGGCAACCGGGATGCCAGCTTGATAAAAACCGATGCCCAGGGTAATATTAACTGGGCTAAAGCCTACGGAGGTTATGCGGAGGATACTCAAAATGGGAACATTGATTTTATCATTAATGCAGATAGTACCATTTTTATCCGGGGAGGTACAAATAGTTTTGGGACTTCAGGAAGTGATTTTTACCTCATAAAAACTGATAAGAATGGATACAGTGGATGCAATGAAATGGATTATATGCCTGAAGTAGGAATCTATAACCCGGAGGTCAACTCTCCATATATTTATTGCCTTTCACCCGGATTAGGGGTAGCTAATACAACGGTAAATAATGTGGCCTATAACCAAACTGTATTATGCATAGATACCCTAACGGTAAATGCCCCAATTGATAAATATCAGGGTGGGACTTTACACCTTTATCCCAATCCACTTCTGGAAAATCAAACTTTAAAATTCAATCATTCTTTGCCCTATGCTTACGCTGAAGTGGCTACCATTCATGGAGAAAGGTTAAAAACATTCGAGCTGGATAAAACAAAAGATACTCTTCTTAATTTAAAGAACCTTCAACCCGGGGTTTATATTTTAAACTTTTACAATGATGCGGGAAGTTTTCTCCGGTCGGAAAAACTTATAATTAAATAGTTAAAATTTTAGGTTTAAACCCTGTTCCTTATCTTTTTATGGTTCCTGCGGTGGGTTGATAGTATTTCATCGCTTTGGGAATATAGGCCTTCAAATCTTCAATACGGCTGGAGTGAGAAGGGTGTGTCGACAACCATTCCGGTGGTTCCTGTCCACCGGTAGCAGCAGCCATCCTCTCCCAGAATTTGGGTGCCTCAGTGGGGTCATAACCAGCCATGGCCATAAAAATCAATCCAAGTTTATCTGATTCTGACTCATGCAACCTGCTATAGGGTAATATTGCCCCATAAGTAGATCCTATGGCGTAGGCCGTGTAATACAAGGCCTGGGTTTCTTCAGGTTTATCTTGTATGGCAATGGCTAAAGCCATTCCTCCCATTTGCTGGATTAATCCCTGACTCATTCTTTCCCGGCCATGATTAGCAATGGCATGGGCTACTTCATGCCCCATTACAACAGCCACCCCTGCTTCATCCTGACAGACTGGTAGTATACCGGTATAAAATGCTACTTTTCCTCCTGGCATGCACCATGCATTCAATACATTATCTTCAATGAGGTTAAATTCCCAGTCATATCCCTCTAATTGGTCGGCCATATCATGTTTAGCCATAAATTGTTCCACTGAATTTTGAATTCTTGAACCTACCTTCTTTATCATTAGAACTTTTTCGGTATCTGTCGAAAGCTTACTCTCCTTTAATACATCCTGATAACTGGTATAACTTAAGGGAAGAATTTGATTATTAGGAATTATTGATAATTGTTTTCTGCCGGTAATGGGGACGGTGGTACATCCAAACAATAAAACAATTGTAAGAATTAACGAAAAATGTTTTTTCATGGCCATTAATTTTGACCAAAGTTAAAAAATCTTTACGAAAATAATTCTATACATCAATGTTTACAAAAACTACTTCATAAAAATCTCCTTCTTCGGTTGTAAATTCAACGCATACCAAACCATAAACGGGATGCCAGTACCAGTATATCGAGCGGATAGTTAAGCCAAAATAGGTGGATGGCGTTTCATAGGGTATCCATTCATAAATCCCAATGGTTTCAATTGTTTTACCTAAGGCATCAATATAATAGCTTTCTTTTTCGAAAACCTCACGATAGTGGTAAACACCATCAATGGTGGCCCCATATGAATCTCCTACAGTAGCATCAAATTTTACCATCGTAAAAGGTTCGGCAACATCCCCGTCGCTGTAAACGTAGTCCACTATCTCATTTCCGATTTTGCCAAATTTTACTTCTTTTATACTTAGTTTTCCGTAGGAAACCTGAACGGTAGAAACATTCCCTTCTTTTGCAATTATTTCAGCAGTTAAATCAGCCACGCCATCCAGTTTTATATGCCAGTTGTTCCCAACAGCCCCCAGAATACCCGGTGTATCATTTGTGTCATTTTCATCGTCCTTTTTACTACAGCTTATCGTCATTGCCAGGATAAGAAAGAAATAAAAAAACTTTGTGGTTTTCATAGTTGATATTTTTAATATAAGAATTTAAAAAATGTAGAATGTGTAGCTATTGATTTTTGAATTATCAAAAATACTTAACTTTCATCGATATGTCAAGTTTAGTTCTCACAAACCAAAAAGTTCTTGTGATTAGTTTATGTAGTTTTGGTTTCTTCCATCTTGCATGAACAAGAACCGGTAGTCTATGTTGATAATACAAGTTTAATTATGACCAATGAGAAAATTAAAAAAAATAATGATAATCACGTTAATAGTAATTAGTGTATTTGCCACTGGAACCTGGCTTTTTATTCAGCATCCGCAGTTTGGGAAGTTGCCTGATCAAGATCAAACTCTATCCTTTCAAAATTCACCAAACTTTCAAGATGGCGAGTTTAAGAATGTAAGTCCTACACGGATGATAACGACAGACAAATCTTTTTTTAATCAGATGTATGACTTTTTCCTGAAGAAAAAACCCCGACTGAATCCAACCGATATTTTACCCTCAACCAAAACAGATCTTTTAAACTTAAATCCTGAAGAAAACATTTTGGTTTGGTTCGGACACTCATCCTACTTCATGCAAATCGATGGGAAAAAAATACTGGTCGACCCGGTTTTAAGTGGAAGGGCATCACCGGTTTCTTTTTTTGGTAAAGCCTATAAAGGAACAGATGTTTATACTGCTGAGGATATTCCTGAAATTGATTATCTAATCATTACGCACGATCATTTTGATCACCTTGACTATCAAACAATAAAAAAGCTTAAGATTAAAATCAATAAGGTAATTTGTGGATTAGGTGTTGGGGCGCATTTTGAGCGATGGGGATATGATGCAGGTAAAATTTCTGAGAAAGATTGGGATGAAACCGAAGAGCTTGGTGATGGTTTTATCATTAGTACAAAAACGGCACGTCATTTTTCAGGAAGGGGTTTAGTGCGGAATAAATCACTTTGGTTATCCATTTTTCTTAAAGCACCCACTCTCAAAATTTATATTGGTGGTGACAGTGGTTACGATACTCATTTTAAGGAAATAGGTGATAAATTCGGTTCAATTGATCTGGCTATATTAGAGAATGGACAATATAATGAAAAGTGGAACCTAATCCATATGACTCCCGGGCAGGTGCTTCAGGCAAGTCAGGATTTGAAGGCTAAAAGACTTTTTCCCGTACATTCGGGAAAATTTACTTTAGCTGAACATCCATGGGATGAGCCCTTAAAAGAAATTTCCAGGTTAAATGAAGATGTTGGTTTGAACCTTATAACCCCCATAATAGGTCAAAAAGTTTTTCTTGATGATACTACCCATACGTTTCAAGAATGGTGGGAAGGATTGAATTAATTCTATCCCGAATAAATTATAATAAGTTTTAATTCCGGATAGAGGCGATTTCTTTAACCGCTGCTATTGCCTGATTGATGTGATCTTCGGTATTAAATGGTCCTACACTCATCCGTACAGTTCCGTGAATATCAAATGTACCTATTCCTTCATGTACTTTTGGTGCGCAATGTAATCCTGTTCGTGTCGCGATATTGTAATCCACATCCAGCATGGTTCCCACATCGCCGGCTTCAAAACCTTTCACATTAAAACAGAGCACCGGGTTTTGATCCTTGTTGTTATTTGCACAATAGGTTATCACGCCCTCTATCTGATGAAAAGCATCTCTGAGTTTGGTCCACAAAGCCATTTCTTTTTTATGCAGGTTTTCCATTCCCTGTTCATTAACCCAGCTTACACCGGCATTCAATCCTGCAACACCCACAATGTTTAAGGTTCCACATTCAAGCCTGTAGGGAAATTCTTCCAGGTGGGTTTTTACCGCTGAACGTACACCAGTTCCTCCAAACCGGGTATATTTTACAGGGACATTTTCCATCACATAAGATCCTCCAATACCGGTTGGCCCCATCAGGCATTTATGGCCCGTAAATACCACCACATCAATACCCATCGCTTTCATGTCGATATGAATAGCACCGGCACTCTGGCTGGCATCTACAACAAAAATTACCCCTTTTTCCTTGCAAATCCTGCCGATTTCAGCAAGTGGTTGAATGGTGCCAATAACATTGGAACTATGGTTAACCACAACCATTTTGGTATTGGATTTCATTTCTTTTTTAAAATCATCGGGGTTTACATACCCATTTTCATCAAATGGAATATGAGTAATCTCAGCCACCCCATTTATTTGAAGATGATGCAATGGGCGAAGCACTGAATTATGTTCAAGAAAAGTGGTAATAATATGATCCCCCCTTTCGGCTAGTCCCTGTATGATCATGTTTAATGAATCACTTGCATTATAGCTAAAGGTTAAGCGGTTAGGGTCATCCCCGTTAAAAAGGTCGGCAAGCATCTTACGGGTTGAATGCACTATTTCTTCTGTTTCGATAGCCGCATCAAAACCGGACCGGCCTGGGTTGACCCCATGTTTACGATAGAAATCGCTCATGAAGTCATACACCACTTCAGGTTTGGGAAAGGTGGTCGCTGAATTGTCTAAATATATTAAGTCACTCATATTCCTGTTGTTTTTGTTATTCAGTTTTCAAATTTATTACCCATCATTCGTTTGTCATTTGCATTATTTAGCAAAGAATAAAATTAGCTTTCTTCATTTTCAGTTTGATTTTCTAAAACAATAGCATCTGCCACAATTTCACACAAAGTTTTGATTTGAATGTTGAGCTTGTAGGTGACATTAAGCTGGGTAAGCTGATCTACACAATTATGACATGGCGTTGCTACGATCTTAGCACCCGTTGCTCTAATTTGTTCCGCTTTAAGTTTGCCAATGGCCATTCTTCTTTCGTTGTATTCGCTCATGGCCAACTGGCCACCACCTCCACCACAGCAAATATTGTCGATACCGTGGGGTGTCATTTCTACAAAATCAGTCACGCATTTTCCAAGGATATATCTTTGCTCCTGGCAAATACCACCACTTCGAACCAAATTACAAGGATCATGCAATGTAACTTTATCGGTGATCAAAGCAGGGTTTGTCTTTATTCTTCCATTCCTGAGATATTTTGCTAATAGCTCCACAGAGGAAATAACCTCAAAAGGATATTCTTTTTTTATATAATTCGGCCCTTCCCATCTGAAGGCTCGTGAGCCATGACCGCATTCAGCCAAAACGCAGGTTTTCGCTTCCAGGTTTTCCATTTCGTCATGCAGCCGAAGGGCAATTATTGCAGCTTCTTCCAGATTCCCTGAATAATATGCATAATTGGTTACATCGTACATTTTTGTGGAAATGGTCCAGCTTTCATTTGCCACATGGAATACTTTAGCCATGGCCGAAATTGAAAGTGGAAAGAATTTCGGTTCTCTGGGGTTAAGGGTATAAAGTACATCTTTACCCATTTGATCCAGGGGGATTTCTGCGTTGTCATCATTCACTTCAAACTGAAGATCCTCCTCGAGCCATTGAAGGGTTTCTACAAATTCCTCTGTTGGTATGGCCATGTTGTTTCCGGTTTCCAGTGCAGAGTTAATAGTAGATTGAAGGGATTCCGGAACAAGGCCCATATTGGATAACATTTCCCTACCTTTTCTAACCACATAACTGATATCTACCCCCACAGAACAATGCTTCACACATCTGCCGCACATCGTGCATGCACCAAAAAGCAGGTCCACCATTTCATCCATTGTTTTTTCATCAAGTTCCCGGGCGCCGACCAGACCTGGTAAAAATTTACCGCTTAAGGTATTATACCGCCTGTAAATTGAGGCTACCAAATCAACTTTCGTGGCCGGGATAAATTTTGCTTCTGGATTTGCATTGTAATAAACACAGCTTTTTGCACATAAGCCGCAATGCACGCAACTGTTCATGTGGGTTAAAAGCTTACTATCTGCTTTATCATTGAGTACCTCAAGCCCTTTTTTTATCTTTTCTTGTGTTGGTCTCTCCATGTTATCCTTCTTTAGGTGGCCATATTCCTCTCCATCCAAAGAAAAACCCAAGATGGTAACGGGCAGCAAAAAAATAAACAGTATGTTTTAGTTTTCCTATTGGTAAGTATAAAAAGAGCAAACTGGCCGTGACATAATAGGCCATTTCAAAATCAGGGAATATTAGTATCATTACTGTAAATACCTGGAACAGGGTAACCAGCATATTAGAAATGTAATCGTCCGGGTTGGAAAGTGCACGAAGTTCTTTCTTATTTAGGCGTTTAATAAAGATGGCAATTCCACTTAAAGAAGTAATTCCCAAAATAATTGCGACCCATAACCCTGCGGAAACCGGAAAGATTTGAAGAAGCATAAGTGCAAGTACTGTTATCGAAAGAAAAGTTCCAATATGATAAAAGATTCCGGCCGTATATGTAGGGAGATATAAAAATGCTGATTCCTTACTGGCAGGGCTCATTGCTCCGGTAAATGAATACCTGACCGCTGATCCAATGTTCCCTCTTTGCTGAGAATAATCCCTGGGTTTACCCAACCTGAGCAATCGAAAGAAATGAAACAAGCAACTTATCGTACAGATCAATATGGCAGCCAAGGCAAGCCACTGAAACCACATCATATTTACAGGATTAAATTAAACACAACCATCGGGTTTAGGTAAACCGGCCACACGACAGGCTCCACGAGCAGGCCCCAGTGGAAATAGTTCGTAAATCTCGCGAAGACGGAGTCCGGTTTCTTTACATATTGTCCGGATCATTGGTGCCATACCCTTTTCTTCGTAACTATTGCGGATAATATCAATGATTGCCCAGTGTTTCTCATTCATTTCACCAATTCCATCGTATTTAGCAATTAATGCAGCTACCTCTTTGTTCCATATTTCGGGCTTTGCTAAAAAACCATCGCCATCCACCTCAAATGTTTTTCCGTCTATGTCAAGTGTTGCCATTGTTATCTCGTGTTAGTGATTATTCTAAATTAAAAGTTTCGTTATCAAATTTATCCATGATCTCATCAATAGATAATTCCGTATCGGGCAGCACAAAATCAGGGCAAAAATTTAGTTCTGATTTGGTCATATACCTTTTACATTCAAACCATTTTGGGTTTTCCGTAAAGCAATACTGCTCAATATATTTTTTTCTTTGAATCTCGTCACCGGTAAAACCTTCTTCGTTTACCAGTTTACAAGTACGTATATTTGGACAATAGGGTTCTTCCATTTCGGGCTCTAATTGTTTCGAAAATTATAAAAAATTCCGTTATTATTTCCTTACCTACCAATAATCAAAGTAAAACAAAAAATTAAATATTATAATTTCATACTATTTTATTTAATCCTCCACTCGCTAAGCTTCACGAACAGTGCAATATCCCTTGCCCGGGATAGACAATCTGAAAATAGCTTGCCGATGCATCAGGTTCCTAATTTATAAGCAATTTAAATACAGATGTTGCGAAAATAAATGAAGAAAACATTGGAAAGGAACTTCAGGTTCCTTTGCTTGAACATTAAGCCATACTTTGTGTTTTTTAACCAAATACTAAAAGGGCTAAATTAAATGATTCATAATAAAATATTAATCTTATTTGCTCATCCTGTCCTTCACAAATCAAGGATAAACAATAAGATGATAGAATTGGTAAAGGACATTGAGGGAATCACTTTTCACAATTTGTACGATCAATATCCTGATTTTAATATCAACATACAACGTGAACAGCAATTGTTGCTTGAACATGACATTATCGTTTGGCATCATCCATTTTATTGGTAAAGTGCACCATCTATTTTAAAGGAATGGATTGATTTGGTTTTGGAGCATGGGTTTGCATACGGAAGCAAAGGAAATTCATTGGTTGGAAAACAAGTAATGACAGCCATTACCACAGGGGGTAGCCAGGATGCATACCAGCCAGGAGGATTTAATCAGTACACTATAAGACAGTACCTGGTGCCATTTGAACGAACGGTTACTTTGTGTAAAATGGAATATCTTCCACCTTTTGTCATTCATGGCACACATTTGATCACTCCGGAAGATCATAATACACATGCCGGGAGTTATAAAAAAGTATTAATTGCCTTAAGGGACAATATATTTGATCTTGATGAAATCATGAAACATAAGTACATGAATGATTTGCATGAGTTGAAGAAAAAAAACAATTAGCATGCATGAACAAACCTTTTTTTACCAGGCTTTAATATTCCTTTCGGCAGCGGTAATTTCGGTTCCCATAGCCAAACGCCTGGGATTTGGATCGGTATTGGGATACTTATTGGCTGGAATTTTTATTGGCCCATATATTTTGAAACTGGTTGGAAACGAAGGCGAAGATATCATGCATTTTGCTGAGTTTGGTGTGGTGATGATGCTTTTCCTCATAGGCCTTGAACTTAAACCCTCACTCCTGTGGAAAATGCGACGGTCAATTTTTGGCCTTGGCGGATTGCAGGTAGTACTGTCCGTGTTAGTGATCGGAACTATCGCCTATTTTCTTGGATTAAATATCTACCAGTCTGTGTCAGTTGGATTAATCCTTTCTTTGTCCTCTACAGCCATCGTACTTCAGACCCTTGCTGAAAAGGGCCTGCTTAAAACGCAGGGAGGCCAGGGTAGTTTTTCTGTACTCTTGTTTCAGGATATAGCCGTAATCCCTATTCTTGCCATACTGCCTTTAATGGCGAACCAGGTTGACCTGGGTCTGGCATCAGATTTAATTCATGCTGATACAGGGCATGAAGCAGGTGGTGTTGCATCATTGCCCGGCTGGCAGCAGGTACTGATTATCATTGGTGTAGTAGCGGTCATCATTGGCTCAGGACGTTATTTAGCACGCTATTTATTTCGTTTTATTGCCACTACCGGTTTAAGGGAAATTTTTACGGCAGCGGCTTTGTTATTGGTTATCGGAATAGCCGTAGCTATGGATGCTGTTGGATTATCGCCTGCACTTGGTACTTTCCTTGCAGGTGTAGTACTTGCCGATAATGAATACCGGCATGAGCTGGAGTCTGACATCGAGCCTTTTAAAGGTTTGCTTCTTGGCCTGTTTTTTATTGCTGTGGGGGCTAGTATCGACTTTCACATTTTGTTTGATAGTCCGGGGACGATATTGGGAATTGTGGCAACATTAATGGCAGTGAAATTTTTTATCCTTTATTTTTTGGGAAAACGTTTTGGATTAAAATCCGGCCAGGAGATGCTGACCGCTTTTGCCCTGGCACAGGCTGGTGAGTTTGCTTTTGTATTGATTTCTTTTAGTACACAGAATGCAATTTTTGATTCGGAAACTTCAGGTATGTTGCTTATTATTGTTGCATTATCCATGTTACTAACCCCGCTGTTACTAATTCTCAATGAAAAGGTAATCCAGCCATTTTATGAGAAAACCGCCAATAAAGAAAAAGTGTATGATGTGGAAGAAAAAGATAACCCGGTCATTATCGCAGGGTTTGGTAGGTTTGGAGTTGTCCTGGGCCGTTTTTTAAAAGCTAATGGAATACAAACAACCATTCTCGACGACAATCCAAATAATATTCAGGTACTGCGAAAGTTTGGGATTAAGGTATATTATGGAGACGCTACACGGCCCGACCTGGTTGAAATTGCCGGTGCAGGACGGGCAAAAGTATTAGTAGTTGCTATGGAGCAAAGGGAGATGATCAATGAACTGGTGGCCCATGTAAAAATGAAATACCCAAACCTCAAAGTATTTGCACGGGCAGTAGATATCCGCCATTCATTTGAGCTGGAAGATTTAAAGGTAGAATCAAAACGAATGGAAATTTATGATTCTGCAATCGATTTGGGAATGAAGGCAATGATTGAACTGGGTTATAATAATTACCAGGCTCACCGCCTGGCTAAAACCTTTAAACATCACGATGAAATGGTGATGAAAGAATTGCATAAACTCTGGAAAGATGATGATACCAAGTACATCACTGAAGCAAGAAAGTTTTCGGAGCAGCTTGAGAATATTTTACTAACCGAACAGCAACAGCCTATCCATGATGCAGATCATGCATGGGATTCAACAACAATAAGGGAAGAGATCCAGGAGATTTACGGAAAGATTAAAGAAAAGGAATGATCTGTTTTCTGGTAAATTAATGTTCAGAAAAATCTTTGAGCATTTCCCTGTACTTAGAGAACACATTGGCTCTTGAAACAAAGCCCAGATACCTGCCATTATCCAGTACTACCAGGTTAAATTTACCTGAGTGCTGAAACTTACCGGCAACCTCCTCCATGGGGTCATGAACGTCCACTGTATTTGTGGGTGTAAACATTAGGTTTCGCACATAGGTAGTATCGTATAATTCCGAATTGAACATAATATGCCTTACCTGATCCATGATAATAATGCCATGGAATTTTTGATTTTCACCCACAACGGGGAATATATTTCGTTGTGAATCAGAAATTGCTTTTACCAGGTCGCGCAAGGTGGCATCGGGTTTAATGGTCGTAAAATTGGTTTCAATCAGTGAATCAATTTTCATTAAAGCCAACAAGGCTTTGTCTTTGTGATGCGTGATGAGTTCCCCGCGTTTAGCAAGCTGAATGGTATAGACAGAATTGGCACTAAACAATTTCGCCGTTCCATACGAAATGGTGGCCACGATCATCAGCGGCATAAAAAGCCCATACCCCCCTGTAATTTCGGCAATAAGGAATATTGCTGTTAAAGGGGCATGAATAACCCCGGCAATAAGTCCTGCCATACCTACCAGTGCGAAATTGTTTTCAGAGAGGTTTCCCAGGTTTAAGTAGTTAGTGGCTTTAGCAAAAAATAAACCGGTATTTACTCCCATAAAAAGGGATGGGGCAAATATTCCCCCAATACCCCCACTCCCGAAGGTAATGGAAGTAGCAATTACTTTAAGCAATACAATGACCAGGATGAGCCCGGTAATTACCAGGAAATTATCTTTAAATGAATAAAAGATACTGTTATCATACACATAACTATAGTCTCCATCCAGGCAGGAATTAATAGCAGTATAGCCTTCGCCGTAAAGTGAGGGGAAGAAGAAAATAAGGATTCCAAGCATCACCCCACCTATCATAACTTTATAATACCATGCCTTTATTCGATCAAAAAATGTCCCTATCGCCATATACATTTTGGTAAAATAAACGGAAACCAATCCGGCGAGAATCCCAAAAAGAATAAAATAGGGTACGTGACTCAGGAGAAATTTATCATTCAATTCAAAGGTGTATAGCGACTGCATTCCAAACACAAAGTAAGAGGTTAATGCTGCCGTAACTGAAGCTGTAAGTAGGGGCACCAGGGCCGACATGGTAAGGTCAAGCATAATTACTTCCATGGCAAAAACAATAGCAGCAATGGGTGCTTTAAAAATAGCAGCCATTGCACCTGCACATGCAAAACCCAATAATGAAGTGATCTGCTTATAATTCAAATGAAGTACTCTGCCAATATTCGAACCTATAGCAGCACCTGTAGCCACTGTCGGGCCTTCTAATCCGACTGATCCTCCAAATCCTACTGTCAAAGCTGAAGTGATTATTGAGGAATACATATTATGGGGTTTGATCAGGCCATTGGTCTTTGATTTGGCATACAATACACTGGGTATACCATGCCCTACATGCTGCTTGATCACAAACTTTATGATCAGTACTGCAGCCAGGATACCTAAAGCCGGATATACAAAATATAAATAATTTTGGTATTGCGTAGCAAATCCTGCTGTTAATAAATAGCTTATAAAGTGAACAGTGTTTTTAATAACAACCGCTGCAAACCCCACGCTCAACCCGATTACCACACTCAGTATAAGCATAAACTGCCTGTCGCTGATGTGTTTCATCCGCCATTGAATAAACCGTTCTAGGATATTTTGCCTTTCCATAAAGCTGCGAATTTACATCAAATTTCAATTAATCAATTTCTGTCTTGTTGAAAATTCATGATTACCCAAAAAAAACTAATTTCGCATTTTAAGAGATGAAAATAATCACTTACAACGTAAACGGAATAAGGGCAGCCATTACCAAAGGTTTTCCCGAATGGTTGAAAAGCACCGATGCCGATATCGTCTGCATACAGGAAACAAAAGCCCAACCCGATCAAATCCCTTCAGAGATATTTGAAGAAATGGGATACCAGGTTTACATCCATTCAGCTGAAAAGAGAGGCTACAGTGGTGTGGCTATATTAAGTAAACTTCAACCAAAACATATAGAATATGGAATGGGAGTTGAAAAATACGACAGGGAAGGCCGGGTAATCAGGGCAGATTATGAAGGTTTTTCAGTCATTAGTGTGTATCATCCTTCGGGTTCAAGTGGGGACGAACGACAGGCTTTTAAAATGTTGTGGCTTGAGGATTTTTATGTTTATATCGAAAAATTAAAGAAAAAAATTCCTCACCTGGTAATTTCGGGAGATTACAATATTTGCCATCGGCCGATTGATATTCATGACCCTGTAAGAAATGCAAAAAACTCAGGCTTTTTACCCGAAGAAAGGGAGTGGCTCGGAAAATTTATTGATTCAGGCTTTATTGATTCTTTCCGGTATTTTAACAAGGAACCCCACCATTATTCCTGGTGGAGCTACCGGGCCAATGCCCGGGCAAAAAACCTGGGCTGGCGTATCGATTATAATATGGTGGCAGTGCCTTTAGAGGATAAATTAATAAGAGCCGTAATTTTACCCCAGGCAAAACATTCGGACCATTGCCCGGTTGTGGTAGAGATGGAATAATAAAAACAAGAGGGTGATTTTAATGGTTGAACTAAGAAAATAAATATGAAAGTATTACTCGTAGGCAATCCCCGCACAGTAATGGGCTTTAATCGCCTGACTAAGATACCCAGCCTGAACCTGGCTTCACTGGCTGCCAATGTGGATGAGGGATTGTGTGAAATAAAAATCGCCGACCTGGTGGTAAAAGACAGGAACCCCCATAAAGAGCTTCAAAAGGTTCTAAATGAATTTAAACCCCATGTAGTAGGCTTAACGGCCATGAGTTTTCAATACCAGACAGCCTTAGGGCTTGCCGAAGTGGTGAGGCAATATTCCAATGAGGTGAAGATCGTAATGGGTGGTTATCATGTGACCGCCGATAGCGAAACCATCATCCAGAGTGAGGATATGAAAAACATCGATTTCCTGATCAATGGGGAAGGAGAGCTGCCTTTTAATGCGTTTATGAAAGCACTGTTGCATAAACAGGATTTTGAACATGTTCCGGGACTATCATACAGGCGTAATGGAACTTTTTTTCATAATCCACGGCCTGAAAAGCTAATGGCACCGGAGGATATCAAAATACCTTTGCGGTCAGCCCGGATTTATAAAAAAGGTTTTCATATGCTGGGCAGGCAGGGAGATGTAATTGAAACCTCAAGAGGCTGTGTGTATAGCTGTAATTTCTGCAGTATCCGCCATATGTATGGAAAGTCGTTCCGTAAATTTACGATCGACCGTATCATTACCGACCTGGAAGATGCCAAACGTTATGGGGCCCGTTCTATCTTTATTACCGATGATAACATTACCATTGATGGGAAACGTTTGATCGAACTGAGTGATGCCATAAAAAAAGCAAAGCTTGATTTACACTTTTCGGTGCAGGCAAGTGTAAGGGGCTTTAAACAGAATCCGGGATTAGCAAAAGCATTGGCGGAATCGGGTACAAAAACCGTTTTCCTTGGGATAGAAAATGCATCGGATGATAACCTGGAGTTCATGCAAAAAAGTAATCAGCTGACCACTGCTGATACGGAACAGGTAGTAAAAGAACTAAAACAAAACGGCATTCTTGTGGTAGGTGGGTTTATCTTTGGCAATCCTGATGACAAAGAAGAAGACCTGGTAAGGAATTTTAATTTTGCCAAAAAAATCGGTATCGACTTTCAGTTGTTTAATATCCTTACACCGCATTTAAAAACTGAATTGCGGGAAGACCTCATAAAAGAAGGCCTGATCACCAACCTGACAGATTATACCAAATACAATCATTATGCGGCCAACGTCAGAACCAGGTATTTGTCGGCAGAAGAATTATTTAAAATCAGAAATAAACTGGAGGCCCGTTTTACGGTAGAATCCGGCGCTATATTCAGGCTGTTCAGGGCCTATCCCTGGTTTTTTACCAAACTGATGTTTTGGATGATCCAAAGGGAGCCTCAAAACTGGTTCAATTTATCTACCGGTTTTTTAAGGAAATAAAACAGCTCATTCAGTAGCCACAGATTCACAGATTTATGCTATTTTTATAATGTTTCTTTTTCAATCATTTCAAAAATAATTCAAGCGGATACTAATGTTTAACATGTATAAATACGTATTTTATTTCGCAGTTGCAGGATTGATATTGGTTTCCTGCAATAAAAAGGAAGAAGAAGAACCTTGCAGTGAGCCCTTCACCATCGACCTTGGCCCCGACCAGGTTATCCAGGAGGGAACTTCTTTGGAGCTCGATGCCGGTATTTCAGGCATGACCTATTTATGGTCGACTGGAGAAAAAACCCAAAAGATCACCGTGGATACTACAGGCCATTATTGGGTAGTTGTAAGCTCATGCAGCAGTTCTGAGGAGGATTCGGTCTATATTGCCCTTAGTTATCCTACCATAAAAATGAATACCGGTTTTGGAACTGTCCGGTTTTGGCTTTACCACAATACCCCTTTGCACCGGGCAAATTTTCTGGATTTGGCGGGTCAGGCTTTTTATGATGGACTGATTTTTCATAGGGTGGTCCAGGACTTTGTGATCCAGGGGGGCGACCCTGACGGAACCGGTTATGGTGGCCCCGGATATACCATTCCTGCAGAGATCGTTCCGGGCCTAAACCATGCCTATGGGGCAGTGGGCGCTGCCCGCCTTGCCGATAATGTGAACCCCGATAAAGAATCGAACGGTTCACAGTTTTATATGGTAAGCGATCAAAATGGGGAACCGGGCCTGAATGGAAATTATACCGTTTTCGGGATGGTGTTTGAAGGGCTGGATGTAGTGTATGCTATTTCCCAGGTGCCTGTGGATGCCAATCAAAAACCGATAACGGATGTAGTTATGGACCAGGTAAACATTGAATATTTTACGGCGGAAGAACTGCATAGCACGTATGGATTTGATATTCCCTGATCGGAATTAAAGAAAGAATATTACGGTATTTAAAACGTTATCTATCAAAACAAACCAATGATACGTTTAAGTTTATACCTCCTGGCCTTTTTACTTTTTATAGGATGCCATAGCTCAAAGTCCCTTGTCATTTCTGAAGCGGAAGCCTCCGGAATGGATACAACAGAATATCAAATAATGATAGCCGAACCGGGTTACGATTCCTGGGTAGCCACCAACCGCAGGCCGGTTGAATTTCATTCCCTCGAATATTATAAAAACTTCAACAAATTGTATGTCAGCGAATGGAACCATAGGGTGCTGGCCCCCATGTCAGATTTCCCTTACGATTACCAGATTGATTACGATTGGCAGGTAGATTATGGCCTGGATGTGGAATACCAGCTTTTTTGGTTTTTTAAGTTTGTGCAGGACAAGTACAACATCAAACTCCTCAGCACCGAAAGAAAATAGAATCCCGATTTCTGGGAGGGATCTTACATGTGTAAAAATTCCTCAAATAAGTAACAATTTCTTACCAAAATAAGTAAACATTTCATAGCATTGCAAAAGGTTTTAATTTACAAAAACAAGAAGAAAAACAGGATGGTACAACACACCGGAAATAAATTTTTTACCTTAACCGAAGGCCTAGAATCCTATATGGAATATGAAGTGTATGATCCCTCTACTGTGGTTTTTACCCATACCTGGGTGCCGGAGGAACTAAGGGGCAAGGGCCTTGCCAAAGAAATCATAAAAGAAGGATTAGACTGGGCCATGGAAAATAAGTTTGAGATCATCCCGGCATGTTCTGCCGTGCGTATTTACATCGACCGCCATCCTGAATACCAGGCCTGTTTATTAAAATAAATTTCCCCCTTGTAAGCTACTTACATTATCCAGTAACATATACCGATAGCTCTTTTATTCCCTTATCATGCGATGCCTGTCAAAGGGTGACATGATTTTGTAACCACCTTCAAACCAAGAACGCCAAAGTATAAAAAACGATGAAAAAAAGTAGTAATTTAGCGATATAAACAGGTTAGCAGGCATATGAATTAAGACAACAATTATGACATTAGAAGAAATTATTCAAAACCTAAAAGACACTCAAAATAAGAGTGACGCACCAACTGAATATGAATTAATTTTGGCTGAAGCTTTTAAATTTTTAGGTTATCAAGCCAAGACAATAAGTGGAAAGGGAGATACTGATGTTCTACTCACTGCAAATATTGGAAAAGAAAGCTACAAAGTAGATGTTGATGGCAAAACAAGCAAAAATGACAAAATAAGTGATGCACAAATAAATTGGCTATCACTTAAAGACCATAAAGAAAAAAATAATTCAAATTTTGTAGTTGTTGCTGGTCCAGGTTTTGCAGGGGGAAATCTTGAAAAAAGAGCACAAGAATATGATGTTAGTTTATTGACAACAGATGAGTTGATTAAGATTTTAGAAGCTCATTCAAAATATCCATTTACTCTTTTAGAGCTAAAAGATTTATTTGCGGAAGCGGGCTATTTAACTGAGCAAGTAGATGACTTGTTAAGTCAAAATCACGTCAGACGCAGTTTCTTAGAAAAATTTAAAACTATTATAGAAGAGATTGAAAAGCTTCAAAACACTCGACTTGGATATTTTACATTTGAAAGCTTAGCAGGAAGAGAAAAAATACAAGAACTTGAAATAGAATTGGAAGATATAGAAAATATTATTCAACTTCTTAAGATACCATTTATAAATGCAATTTCTGAAATTGATAATAACAAATTTGTTTTCACTTTAGAAAAAAAAGACTTATCAAATACATTTTTTCAAATATCACAGTTAATTAGTATCAAGCCTGTAACTGCAACAGTTAAAACAGATATTACAGAGCAAACAGAAGCACAAGCAGATGCTACCACGACAGATGAACAAGTAGAAAGAACAGTAGGAACAAAATATTATAAATGGCAAATACGTGGAACTTCTCTTTTTGCCACAGCTAGAGAAGAAAATCCCTATGAACATAGTTGTCCCATCGATCATTTTAAGACAATTATCTCCAAAATCATTAAAGCTTTTCAGGAGCAAAACGTAATTAATAATGATACCATTTTTCAGATGTTAGAAAACCAAGAATTATCTCCAAATCGTGTTTTTAAAGGAAAAGCGGAAGAATATAAAATTAGAATGATTTTAGGAGTTCTTGAATTAGAAGGATACACAAAATGGACAGGCTCTTTGAGACCAATAGAATATACGCTTGATAAACCATTAGATGAATTGATAAAATGGAGCGAAGAAACAGGGATTAAGAAATAAATACGCCTGCTAACAAAAGCTATACCCAAAAAGGGTTCTAGTGCTATATTGAAAGGTAAATCAAGAAATGAAAATTAGTAATAAATTGAAACGGAATTGCTACGAAATCCCTTACTGGGCATAGCGCAAACCATTATAGCAAATTTTGACCCGTCCTAAAAAATGTCTACACAAAATGATGTAGATATGTATAAAAATGATCAAGTTTTAAGACGTTACAGTGAAGCTTTCAAGTTGAAAGTTTTAGCCGAACTTAGCACCGGTAATTATACTAAAAGGCAA
>JAIOZL010000079.1 GCA_021740645.1 Bacteroidales bacterium | reverse complement strand
CCCGAACTATTAGAAAAAATAAACAACTACTCCATCAATGTTTTTGCAGGAGAACACGATAATGTTGAAGAAAAACTCTACGATTTGAAAAACATTATCATTAAATATCTGCCCCCAAGCAAAGATAAGGCCCTCAGAAATCGAATTCTCATGGAGCTTTTCCGTCTTGAAAAAGATTTAAACGCCCACGCAGAGCTAGAAGACAAGGTTCTAATTCCAAAAGTCGCTAAAATGGAAGAACTGATTCTTCAAAAAATTAGCAAAAAGTAAATGGAAAGGCTCCAATTCATAGTCGCCGAAAAATCCTACCTGGTAAGAAAGGGTATGGTTTCCATCATCAACCGGATTGAGGGGGCGGTGGTTATTAAAGAAATGGACAATCTTGATAATATAAACTCCGAGATTTTAACACTTAATCCCGATTTCCTGCTTGTTAATCCCAACCTGATACCAAAATCAGAAGACCATAGAAATTTTCATATTAATATGGATCTTTCCGAAAAAGTTATTGCAATTTTAACCGTTTCTCCATATCGAAAAGGAATGCTTCCTGTTTTTCGGGAAATAATTGATCTTCAGGATTCTAAAGAAGTAATATATCAAAAATTAAAATCCATCATCAATCCTGCTTTGAGGGAATCGCCCGGCTCCTTTATATCCAACGAATTAAGCGAAAGAGAAAAAACCATACTCGCTTATGTTGCTAAAGGAATGACCAACAAAGAAATTGCTGAAATATTGTTCCTTTCAACCCATACGGTTATCACTCACCGAAAAAATATTACCAGTAAACTTGGAATTAAAACCATTTCAGGTCTAACGATTTATGCCATTTTAAATAATTTGATTAAAATGGAGGATGTACGATAGATTTTGGCTTAAATTTTGAATAAAATTTTTCCTTAACTAATAAATGTAAAATCATGAAACAAATACTATTATACGCCGGTCTGTTATTCCTGACCAGTCAGTCTTTTGGTCAGTGTGTTGCGACAACATTGCAAATTGATGCTGAAAATATGGGAGAATTAACCAAGGATGAAGTTGAAAGTCTTAAATATCTTCGGGAAGAAGAATTTCTGGCTGGAGATGTTTACGACTATCTTTCAGAATTATACACTCTTCCGGTTTTTAAAAATATTGGACGAAGCGAAGACCTACACACGGAAAAGGTCAGAGAATTACTTGAGGCTTACGGTATTGAAGATCCGGCCAAAGACCATGTAGCCGGAATATTCAAAAATAAGGATTTACAAAAACATTATAACGACCTTATCGCACTTGGTGAAGAGTCGTTGAGTAGTGCTGTTGTGGTGGGGCTAACCATTGAAGAAATGGATATCAAAGACCTGAGTGACGCTCTGGAAAATGTGATTAAGGAAGATAATATAAAAGCTGTTTATGAGTTTTTACTTATGGGTTCTCATCACCATCTTAAAGCCTTTAATTTCCATGCCGGACGACTTGGTGTGATATACAGTCCTCAATTTTTAACCGAAAAGGAATTTAAAGCTGCCCTTATAAAGGAAAATTAGTTCCGCTTGCAGACTTATATTTTTTATAACTTTGCTTTAATCAAGTTTAATTTCCTTATGGCCACACCTAAAAGTTACTTTCTTAAAAACATGATCTGCCGTTGTTGTGTTTCTTATTTAAGCGACAAACTTGAGGCTGCGGGCATCACTGTTCTTGAGGTAAGCCTTGGACAACTAAGTGTTGACGTTAAGAATGAGGAAACCATTAAAATTACAGAGGATATTATTGCTGAATTAGGTTTTGAAATCATCAGCAATCGCGATGTCTTTCTGGTGGAACAAATAAAAATGGCAGTAATCGATTTGGTTCATCATTTGAATAACGCGAACTCCATTATCCGTAAATCTGATTATCTCGTGGAAAAACTGGGTATGAGTTATCCCCACTTGTCAAAAACCTTTTCACAACACGAGCCCATTACCCTTGAAAAGTATATTATTCTTCAAAAAGTTGAAAAAATAAAAGAGCTTATCGACAGCGATGAATACAGCATGAGCGAAATATCCTATTTAATGGATTACAGCAGCATTCAGCACCTTTCTGCCCAGTTTAAGCAAATAACCGGACTAACACCTTCTGATTACAAGAAAAGCGATCGTTCTATGAGGAAATCTATTGATGAGCTTTATTAGTGGTAGGAGCACCAACATTGTGGTTCTGAATCCCATTTCGCTCCGCTCTCGTGGATTATTCGCCAATAATAACTGGCTTATGAGACCATCCCGAGGCATCGGGATTAGTTCTACTAATATCTTTTGGTTCGTAAACCCCAAAAAGATAAGTATCACTAATTCTCGCACACAAACCGCTAGGTGAATTTACGAATAAAAATTCTTTTGAGCCGTTGTCGTCGGTGATTATTTCGTAGTTGCCGAAGAAATATTTTGTTTTGGGGCCCTGATTGGGTTGGCTTGGATCTTTTTTTTAATGGAATGCACATTTTAGCATGTGGTTTCGATTGGCTTGTAAGCCGTAATATATTAGAACTGTTTCTATTTTTAACCGCTGTTTTATATCGCTTATTTCCATGTATAAAATTTTTTATTTGTGTAACATGTGCAAGAAAAGTAGAACTTCTTTATTATTCTGCAAAATAATTCTTTCTTTATTTGTAGAACTTTATTCACTATATTTGCGTTAATTATTAACAAACACTATACTTTTGTGATATATGTTAAACATTGGAAGTAAAATAACAGAGCTGCGTAAGCAAAATAAATGGTCTCAAGCAGACCTTGCCAAAGCGGTTAATGCTTCACGAGACATTATTGGAAAGTACGAACGTAACGAGAATGCCCCCTCTATTGAGATGGCTCAAAAAATAGCTGATGTATTTGGGGTAACTGTAGATTATCTTTTAGGCAAAAGTGCTTTTGCAAAGTATAACCAAAATGACATTAAACGCTTAGAAGATATTGAAAAGCTTGATTCTGATACTAAATCAAAGCTTTATTTCGTAATTGATACTTTTTTAAGGGATGCCAAAGCAAGGCAAGCTTATTCAATGTAAAAACAATCTTATGCAAACAGTAACAATAGAACTTACAAATAACAACTCTTTAAAGGCTTTACAAGACTTAGAGCATAAGCATTTAATACGGATTGTAAAAGAACCCGATTTAAATTCATATGCTTTGCCTGGTGAACCAATAAGCGAAGAAGATTTTAAAAAATGGGTTGAGTATGCCGAAGATTCCCCAACTGTAAGTATAACAGAAGCTAAACAACGATGGGCAAAACAAAAGAAAAAGCTCCAAAAACTTATTCGTTAAGAGTAACCGAAAGCGCCCTCCAAAATATTGATGATATTACGGGCTACATTGCTTACATCAAACACCAGCCTTTAAACGCTATACGTGTCGGTGATAACATATTTGAAACAATAGACCGTATTGAGCAGAACCCTTTGGCATTTCGGGAATGCGAAGAAATTCCGACCAAAACCAAAATTTACCGCAAAGCAGTTTGCATGAGTTGGCTTATCATTTACAAAATTAAAACCTCTGAAATTGTTGTTCTTGGTATTATTCACGGTAGCTGAAGAGCTTCAAAAGTTAGAAAGCTTAGGAAGGTAAAATAACATGTAAAACAAAAATCCCCGGTTTCCCGAGGCTTCTCTATCTTACTTTATAAATGTATTTGTGCTATCCGGTTTTGGGCTAAATTGCCTAAACCGGTAGGTCAAATTTTCTGAATATGACTTGCCCGAGTCATTGTTAACTTGCTTTGTTATTAAAAATGTTGTATCATTTAATATTTCACCATAGTGGCTGAAAGTTATAATATCTCTACCAGCTTCCCACGCTTCAAACTCAATAGATTTTACATTTATCTGAAATACCCCAATATGAGTAGGAATACTTTTGATTTTATTAATGAATTCACTGTTAAGCAAAATATCATTTTCAATATAACTTAATGTATCCTGATTTATAGGTTTTACCCATGTGTTGATACAAAACCATCTCTATAAAATACAGCAACTCCTATATCACTTGCTGAAGTTAGATTTGAATAATAATAGCCGTCAATTCTCAACTCATCCCCAGTATATGAGGTTTTAGTCATACTTAGCTCATGCAGCTCTTTTTCGCAGCTTGCGCAAGAGAACAGCATAACTGCAATAATTGAAAAAAGTTTTATTACCATAGTGTGTAAGGATTTGATGAATAATAACCTCCGTAAAACTTGTCTGAGATATCTAGCACTTCAAAATGTGGATAATTCATAAGGTTATGAAAACCGTTTTGAATACCCCCTCTTACATTCCTTTCGCTATTGTAGCCAATTCTACAGTTTCCATATCCCACATAAAGGACTCCCATCCTATACCTATTGCCAGGTTCTCTAAAAGTGCCATTAGGCCCTTGACTCCAATCAACCGAACCGTCCGATTCTCCTGAAAAAAGAATGAATTACCCCGAGGCAGAGCCATCGAGGTATCAAATGGAACTCTTAGTTTCCGACCCAGAGGGTCGGGGAATTAAACCACTACCTTCTCGTCCGCCGAAGCGAATGCGAAGGCGGATTAAACCTTGCATTTGCTCCTTTAAGTCGTTCCTCCCCCGGTTTTACCGTGCCCGCCACTATCTTGTTGCGGCTTTATTCCCCAATATCCCCAGTTCCGCTCCCTCTCAAAAATATACCCACTCGGATCCACATACCTCAATGGATTTGTTCAGGCAATAAACATAACGATTATAGCCATCCACCTGGCCGGGTACTTGCACGAAGGGGTCGGGGCTGAGGAATCTGCCTATTATGGGGTCGTAAACCCTGCCGTTTCCACCTTCGCTGTCGCTACGGTGGACAGGCATATTTATTAAGCCGAACTCTGTCAAGTGTTTCCCGATTTCGTTACCTCATCGGGATTATTCACCAATAGTAATCGGTTCATGAGACCACTTCGTTCAGTTAGTTCAGTTCAAAACATGGTCATCTACAGGGTCTCGCCAATGTTTGCCTTCACTGAACGTGGCCGGTATAACCTCTGTCTGCGATTAATTCATAATCTGGGTTGTTGTCTAACCAATCTGTGTGGTTACGGAGATTTCCCTCCCGATTCGTTCCTCTCGGGATTATTCGCCAATAGTAATTGGCTTATGAGACCATTTCGTTCAGTTAGTTCTACTAACAGTTTTCGGTTCGTTACCTCCCGAAAACTGAGTTTCACTGAACAGGCGTCATAGCTATACTCCCTCTTTTCAGCAGTACTGTCTGCATTTACTGCGTCCCGATTCGTTCCTCTCGGGATTATTCACCAATAGTAATTGGTTCATGAGACCACTTCGTTCAGTTGGTTCAACATCGGTTTTCGTTCGTGCCTCACAAAAATCGTGTTTCACTCAATATACCAAAGAACCTAAATGGTCTGTGTAGGTGTGCCATAGTTTTTGTTTTCTTGTTCCGCTCACATTGGAGCTCTCAATTATCGCACACAAACCAGTAGGTGAATTTACAAATAAAAATTCTTTTGAGGTAGTGTTGAACTAAATCCCTACGGGATAGCTCTTTTATTTACAACCATGTAAATTAAATTAATTAGTGCACATTTGAAAAGGTCATTATCAGTTTGTTAATGCTCTTTCTTTTAATAGCAGTGTGATTTTTCATGCTAAATTATTATATTTGATTTTTACTTTTCTTCTGCTAAGTTCTGTCATTTAAGTTGCTTGCCGTAACGTCCTGTATTTCAGATTCCAAAAAACTAAAACCGTCAGAAAGTACATAGAACAAAAATTCCTGCAAAATTTACCGGGATGCGTTGTACTGAGCTTGTCGAAGTATAGTCCAACATGTACTCCTCGCTGGGTCTTGCAGACCGCTCAGAGTCCTATTTATTGGGGGTGATTATTTCAAAGTTGCTAAAGAAATATTTCTCGCCCTTCAAGCCTTGCTTTTGTGAAGCTTCAGCGGCATCAGTTTTTCGACTGTGGGCTTGCAAAATCGCTCGGGCTTGAGAGCATTGCAGACGATAATACAAACTAAAAATAACTATACAAGTAGTTAATTAATGGAAATACGGATGAAAGGGCGCAGGCAGCCCTTAAAAATGCTGAACTGCTGCAAAAGTTTAAAGAGGTTGAGACATTACCGGAGCGGGAGAAATCGGTTTTAATGGAAGTTATTGGCGCTTATATCAGGGATTTTAAGACTAAACAAGCTTATGTGTTATAAATCAAAAAAGCCCTGCTTATGCAAGGCTTTCATTTTTTATATCTTTTCCATAATTCGGGGTATTTAAAGGGCAAGTCTTCTTCTTTCCAGTCTTCCCCTTTAATATCTTCTCCTTCATCATAATTTATGTAATCAAAGGCTATATCTCTGGGTAATTCCTTTTCTGTATCTTCTCCAAACTTCATAATAAAAGCTTGGTCTGCAACTGATAACATTTCTTCACCTCCGAACTCTATTTCCTGTATTTGTGAATTTGCAAGTGTTTCAGGATTTTTGATAGCATTATAATACACGTCTTTACCTTCTGTAATTAACCTACATCTTAGATACAAGAAATTATCATCGCTCGCAAAATCATTGATTATTTTAGTGGCTGCCACAATATTATAATGTGCTGATTCTGCAATTATGCTTCTCAATGTATATTCAAAGCCTATGATTTGCTTTTCATCAAGCTTACTCAACTTTTCTTTCAATATTTGTATTTGGTTAGCGTAATCTTCCCGTTCTTCTTTGGATTGTTCTATTATTTCCCAAAAAATTACTTCGTTCATTTTAGCTTCTTTAGGATGTACTTTTTTTCCTTTGGCTGGTGCTACAAATAATCTTTCTTTGGGAACATAATCTTTTTGAGCAAAATCTTCAATAACCGAAGCCACAACACGATAAAATTCATCTACATCAAAATCTTTTATATTTAATGACTTTATTTCGTTGTAGGTCTTTTTAAAACCTTCTAAAATTATAGTGAGTACTTCTCCTATTGTATGAGCATCTGTTACTTGTTTATGATTCAATTTATAGCTAAACTCTAAAGTCTTTTGGGATTTTGTATATTTTTTATGGACTACTAAGCCTGTTTCAAAATCCCGCCAAATACCGAATTCAGGGTCGAGACTATGTAAGCATACATAAACAGCATCAATCCCTTTACCAAAAGAATATTGAGTAAATAATTCTGATAAATCTTCTAAAAAGTTCAATTTCTTAAAGAGGTCTAGAGTAGTCTCTTTTGTAAACTTAATTTTCATGTATTTAGATTTCTCTATTTATTAAAAAGCTGTCATCCCCGTCATTACTACCAGGGATGACAACTTTATTACCAAGGTACTTTATTACCAGGGGGAAGCCTATCATATGTGTGGATATAATTCCAAATCTTCATCTTTTCAACCATAAGAATCTCCACTCTATTCCCCGGAAATTCAGGTAAGAAAGTTACACCCCGGGCATCAAGTTGATTTTGTGAATATCTCCATTGTTTACCAGTACTAAAATCGTACTGGGTCGTCTGGCCAATCTTCCAAATTTCTCCGTCCGATGTTCGCAAGGTATACTGAACTCCTTGCTTTTTCATGTAATCAACTGCAGCTTTAGTACCTGTATAAGCACCGTATGCTGCTATTGTAGAAACTGCAACCGCATCACCTATAGGCAAAGGTCCATCAATAGCTACGGCAGCAGCAGAGAAAGCTAAAACACCAGGCCAAGCTTTACCATCATCTCCCTGCGAACTGGCAAACCATTGTTACTTATTACAAAATTTTGTGTACTTCATTTCTGTTACTACAGTATCTCGTTTGATTGTATAAACTAGTGATCCTAACGATTTGAATATAGAATCTCCTATCTCTACATAATCAAAAATACCCGATAACTCTGCATGAAAAGACTTCTTAATAATTGAAGAATCTGAGCTTAGCATTATTTCAAGATTGGGATACATATTTCCTTTTTGATGGTATTTATTTACAACCACTCCAATAACCTCTTCCATCTTTTCCTTTTCTAAGGCTTTGTAACACCTCTTCTCATAATCTGGATTATAAAGAAAAATGAATATTATTCCAATAATCGTAAATAACAGAAAATATTTAAAACCTTTACTCATATTTTTACCATTTTGAGGTTCTGACACTTCTCGTCCACCATGCACCAAACTCCAAACCAATATTTAAGCCTCCTCCTTGAATTAAAAAATAAGGCTCTGCTGTTGTCATATAGTTTTTATTGGCCTGCCAACCTTTGGATATATCAAAAATTGCAAATCCACCTTCTATTTCATGAGTATAAGAATTTAAAAAATCATCAACTGTAAATATCCCATCCGGATCATTTGGTGTAACATAAATTCCTTTTGAACTGTAACCTGCACCTATACCAAATCCAATATTGCCATTGATTATTTTAACTCTAATTTTTCCTCCTTGTTGGTCGGTTACTGTTCCATACTCAATCGACATTCCTCCTACGAAGGCGAATCCTGCTGAAAAAGTACTAATTTCACCATCGGGTATCCTTGTTGATCGGTTAGTACCATAAAGCTGTGGAGGGTCACCCCCTCCATTTGCGGCAACATCACCACCGACTCCACTAAAACCGAGCTTTCCAGCTTTGCCAGACTTCCTGCAAATCAGCTTTTTAAAGAACGTCTTTTACTTCTGCGACAAAACTACCATTTTTTCTTTTAATT
>JAIOZL010000078.1 GCA_021740645.1 Bacteroidales bacterium | reverse complement strand
GTCAGGTTTTTGTGTTCCCCGGCCGCAGGTTATATAACTGGACAATGCATTGCTGTGGATGGTGGTTTTTCAATAAATTTGTTCTCCTAAAATATACTTTTAAACATGACTTTCAGAAGAATTATTATATCAGCCATACTGATAGGCAGTTTCTCATTTTATTCAAATGCACAATCAGAGAGTAAAAAAATCAGCCTCGATAATATTTACAAGGAATACCAATTCTACCCACGTGGAATTGAAAATATCCGTTCCATGAACGATGGTGAACATTACACTATCCTTGAAGGAGGGAAATATATTCAAAAATATAATTATTTAACCCGGGAAATTATTGATGTTATTTTTGACCTTACAAAATTCAAGGATGCTCCCATCCAAAATTTTACGGCTTACGAATTTAGTTCCGACGAGTCTAAAATTCTCCTGACTACAGAACGGGAAAATATATACCGCCACTCTTTTGTTGCATCTTTTTATGTGGCCGATCTGAAGACCAATGAGATCTATCCCTTATCAACGGAAGGAAAACAGCAATTAGCCACTTTCTCTCCCGATGGAAGTAAAATTGCCTTCGTAAGGAATAACAATCTCTATTTCAAAGACTTAGATTCGAATACTGAAAAGGCCATCACCATTGACGGGGAATACAACAAGATTATTAACGGTTCTCCCGATTGGGTTTATGAAGAGGAATTTGGCTTCAATAAGGCATTTGACTGGTCTCCTGACGGAAATAAAATCGCGTTCTATCGTTTCGACGAAAGCAATGTGAAAGAGTTTAATATGACGATGTATGAAGAACTCTATCCAGAATGGTACCGTTTTAAATATCCTAAAGCAGGTGAAGAAAATTCAGTGGTGACTATTCATATTTTTGATCTCCTTTCTTCAAAAACAATTGTGGCAGATATTGGAGAGGAAACAGATCAGTATATTCCAAGGATTAAGTGGACGAAAGATCCGAATACTCTGAGTATTGTAAGGTTGAACCGTCTGCAAAATGAAATGCATATATTACATTCAAACGCTAAAAGTGGTTTCTCTGAAGTGGTGTACAAAGAAACAGAGGATAAATATATTTCGGAAGTTTCAGATGCTATGATCACCTACCTTGATAATGGCAAAGAGTTTATAATTATAAGTGAACAAGATAATTACAGTCATTTTTACCTTTATAATTTTATCACGAAAACCATCTCAGAAATAACAAAAGGAGACTTTGACATTTCAGCACTTTATGGTTTTGATGAGAAAGAGCAACGTTTGTATTATGCCTCTTATGAGCGTTCTTCATTGAATCAGGATGTATATTCAATAAAACTAAACGGTAAAGGGAAAAAGCTTCTCACTGATAGAGCAGGATGGAATGAAGCTGATTTCAGTTCCGGTTTTAAATATTTCATAAACACCTATTCCAACATAAATACTCCCGCTATTTATAGTTTAAGGGATAAGCAAGGAAAAGAAATCGGTGTATTACAGGAAAACGAAGCCTTTAAAAACAGAATGAAGGAATATGGATTTGCTAAAACAGAATTTTTTAAATTCACCACTTCAGAAAACATTGAATTGAATGGCTATATGATAAAGCCAAAAGATTTTGATGAGAATAAGTCCTACCCTCTTTTTATGTTTGTTTACGGAGGGCCTGAATCTCAAAATGTTAAAGACCAGTTTTCTATGCGTAGTCCCTGGTTTCAATACCTTACCCAGCAGGGCTATATTGTTGCATGCGTTGATAATCGTGGTACCAATGGTCGCGGGGAAGAATTTCGAAAGTCGAGCTATATGCAATTGGGAAAACTCGAAACCATCGATCAGATTGAAGCTGCAAATTATTTAGGGAGTCTTAATTATATTGATGCTCAAAGAATTGGAATCTTTGGCTGGAGTTATGGCGGATATATGAGTCTGAGTTGCCTTTTTAAAGGATCAGAGGTGTTTAAGATGGCTATTTCTGTGGCTCCGGTTACCAACTGGAGGTTTTACGACACTATTTATACTGAACGGTTTATGCGCACCCCTCAGGAAAATGCAGAAGGATACGATCAGAATTCACCCATAAACTTTGTGGAAGGAATGAAAGGAAAATTACTACTAGTGCATGGAATGGCTGATGACAATGTACATTTTCAAAATTCAACCGAACTTGTCAAATCGCTTGTGGAAGCTGACAAACAATTCGACATGCAGTTTTATCCGAATAAAAATCATGGCATTTACGGTGGAAACACCAGCTTTCATCTTTATACAAAGATGAGTGAATTTATTCTTGAGAATTTATAACAGAGAGCAGCTTTAATACGAAATTCCTGACTTAGGCATTCTCTGAAAAGAGTGCCTAAATTGTTTCTCCGAAAAAGCAATCCAAAATTATATAATAAGCCTATCATTTGAGTGCCACAAAGCAGCCTCACCCACCATCCAAACTCAATTCTGTTTCAATATCTACTTCATCAAAATACATTTACCCGATTCCATAAGAACCTTTGACTTGTCGTTTAATGAAATGGCTTCAAATTTATAAACATATATTCCCTGACTAAGCCGGTTGCCCTTATCATCTGTCGCATTCCATACAAAATTATGACTTCCCCCAAATTTATTTTCATTTATTAAGACGGCAACCTGTTCACCCATAATATTGTAAACCGATAATTTCACTTTAGAATCGACTGGTAAAGAATAGCTGAAGCTTGTTTCTGAACTAAACGGATTCGGGTAATTAGGTTTAAGACTGGATTCAGCTACAGTTGTAAAAGGGATTCCCGTTAAAGATTGTATTTGTCCATCGTCGAAATATAAGGTTCCCGATTTAGCTCCCCCTTCTGTCTGATTTACAACCAGGCTCGTAAACCGGGCAGAACCCGCCGAAGTAATATCAGAAAATGGAATATACTTTAATTCCCAGCCGGCCCAATCGATAACATCAACAAACACCGGTGAATACCCTGTTGAAGGATAGAACCAATATTCCAGATTATTATAACTAAGGTCGCCAAAAACCCAAAATCCTATTTTCGAGCTCATATCAGATCCCACCGATGGGGTTGCTGTATTATGCGTTCTGACTACCCCGCCATTATCATTCTCGAAAGCATAATTGAGTTTTCCTGAATATGTACCGTTTATTACATAATTCGAAGAGGTAGAAAAAGTTGTAAGCACATCGATTGTTCCCACAGTACTTCCACTTCCATTCGGATCCCACCAGGAGCTAACATCCTCGAAATTCAGAAATACTTTTCCTAATTCATAGGGTTCAGTAATGGTTTTGAAGTTTATTTCCTGATTATTGCTAATTGAAATGCCAAACTTATCGCTTAAGTTATTCAAAATTACAAGTTTGTAATATGACCCGATATCCAGTTCACTTTCAGCCTCAAAAAAGTAAAATCCTTTACCCGCTTCCTCAAAAATAACTTCGCCTCCAACTGGGACAATTGCATTGTCTGCATCATATAGCATAATATTATCCGTTATGGTTGTTACATCCAGGGGAGCATCGAAATACAAACGGAATTGGAGAATAGTACTTACTTCCTCCATTCCTTCTTTTGGATACATATCCTCTATAACAAGGTGGGTTCGCTTTTTGGTGTAAAAATCAAAAACATAAGGATCTAAAAGAGCTACATTCCATATATGTTTTGCCTCCGTTGAAATGGTTAGGATATGTTGTGAGCCATCCATATAAACAGTTTCCGGCTTAATGCTCAATATTTTTGCTTCATCATCCCAGAGAAATACCAGCTCTACTGCAGGACTTATTGAAATTGCATTTTCCACAGAAGTTTTATCCATTTGGTAATCGAAATACACCAGAAATTCCTGATTTGGAGCTACACTATCGTTTACCGTGCTAATGGGAGAATGTCGTAAAACCTGAGGTGCTATTGTTGTGTCAATTTGGAGGTACTGATTAACAAAGGAGGTTTCATTTGCCACCACAGTAATATTTGCAGAATCGGTGTAGAAATTCTCAGCCATAAATGTAAGAACATAATCTCCGGGTGCAATGCTATCGAAATAAAAATATCCGTTATTCATAGTATCAACCTGGTAAACAAGATTACCGGGATTTAAAGTTACTGTTGAATTGTTTATTGGCGCATCTACATCCTTTGTATTCGGAGCAGAATAAAAGTCGGGCGAAGAATTAGGATCCCTGATGATTCCTGCAACATTTCCAATTATAAAACTGTCGGTTTCAAAAAAATCGACATAAGACCTTGCAAAAACCCAGGCTTCATGTTTTCTGTAATCTATATTTGTTAATCTCCACGATTCGGGAGAATAATCGTGAAAGGAGCCTTCTGACAGTACGCCAGGCATAGTTAACTCTCTCAAAACACCCAGCCCGTCGCTCCAGTTGGGATAAAAGTCGAAGTCACCCCTGTTCCTCTCTCCCGTGTGTGTCCATCCGTTGCCGTTATCCCAGAGTTTCTGCCACATGATGTGTCCCATTTCTTTTGCAGCAGGAAATATTGGGGCATTGTCGTAACCTCTGAACAGCATGAGTGGGTAGTTACTCACTCCATTGTATCCATTGCTGTGAATTGAATGGAAAAAATCAACGTTATTTTCATTTGCAATCTGACTGATTTGCGAAAGAGGGAGGTCATCGGCAGTAAAATTAGTTACCCGCGACATTACAATTGTTGCACCGTAGCTTTCAAGTATATCTCTCAGGTACAGACCTTTTGTAAGATTGCCTTCCGACTCATAAAAACCGGTTTCTTCCATATACCTGTCGTCTGAATCATTCCCTCCATGGCCGGGATTTATACAAATACTGATGCCTGTAAAGTCTTGAGAGAAGAGATTACTGAACAAAAGAAGGGCTATTAAAGTTGCAACTATCTTATTCATGGTTTTTCCTCCTATTCAAATTTTACAGTCAATAAATAAATATCCCCTTTAAGAGTATGGTAAACAATTCTTGAACTTTCGGGAAGGCAATCGGGATGCATTTCAATTTCATCAGCCGTATGAGTTAATTGAATTGATTTTTGTCCGTTAAGGCTTACCGCAAATAAATCAGATTCTGTAACTACATCACCATCGTCATAATCCTTCATTCCAACCACCCAATTATTATTCAGCCATTTGGAAGCATTCAGGTAGCCTAATTCTGCAATAATTTTCCCCGACAAATCAGAAATATAGGTTCCATGGCCGGCGAATGTGAAGAGAATTTTTGTTTTATCGGGAGATAACTCCGGCCAGATGTAGTTTCCATCCCCTTTTGGTGCTAATACCGATTTAAGATTGTTATCGTAAATAACTATTTTTTGGTTTTCGATGCAAGTCCAGATAGTTTTTTCATTAGCAGTTTTAAGCGCCCCGGCTATCTGACGTTTTTCTTCTTTATTTTCAATGGTATAAACCAGACTATTATTAATTACCTGAAGCGGAGAAAGATTTTTCTTCCCGGTTTCAATAACCGATATTTGTTTACTATCCAGGTTTATGGAATTAATAGATGAATACTTTTTCAATCCATCATACTCATTCCATCTGTAAAATAATATTGAACCGTCGCCGGAGAAAACCGGCTTATATCCGGCTCCTTGCTTATCGGTAAGTTTAGAAGTTTTCTTTGTTTCCATATCAAGAACATACAAACCGACAAAATTCTGACTTGTAAAAACTATCTGTTTCCCATCCGGAGAAAAATGCGGGTAATAATATTTTGAGTCAGAATTCAGGATTTTATCATTTGTCAAAACGCTAAGGTTCTGCGCACCTGCTATTTCGCAGACCAGTACGAAAAGGATTAGTATTTTTTTCATTTTAAAATTATTTAGTCTCACTATACCAGCGAATTTACCTTTAATCAAATCCAGATATTTTGCTATAGTAATATCAATGTTCTTATCCATAAGTTCAAAAATACGAAAATATCATTAATCCATACTACGAACAATGACGAAATGCTCTTTTGCCAATAAGCACAAGGGTCGCGGTATGCTGTACCGATGAACGGAGGGTTGTTATTTGGTTTTAGTTAAAAGTTAATTTATGAATTATTTTTCTTTGTTGCGATTTTGTATGTATAGTGTTTACAGTTTGATGTGCACCGGCTGTTTTTCAATTTAATTTCATTCTAACAACCAATCAATTACATTAATTTTTTGAATGCCGTTTATACTCGTATTATCGTAATCTAATGTTAAAAGAATTTTGGGATAATTATCTTTAATTCTATTAAATGACGAAATTTCTCGATTAAGTGCTTTTTCGTCATTAACAGCCCTTCTTTGCTTGTGCAAAAAAATATTTATAAAAAGGTCTTATTAAGAAATTAGAACTAGTAATAAGAAAATATCTTTCTTAATTATACCAGATTGAAAGGTCTTGAAAAAAAATCCGAAGGAGCTTTAAGGGATCCTCCGGATTACAGTTTATCTTAAACTTTTAATGTCAAAAAAAAATACACAACAGCTTTACTCAGCCACATCCCACCATACCGGTGTCTTCAATCTTACTGCAGGAGTATTATCAGGGATGTTTTCCGGATTCCTGTTTTCTTCGTTATATTCATATACCATAGCACGAATCCATTCACCAGGTCCAAAAATTGGATTTAAGAATTGTGGTTGAACGAGTCCGGGATAAATAAGACTGTCATAATCCATTCTTCTCATATCCACCCATGTTTCAGGATGTAAAGCTAAGGCAATGTATTTTTGAGTCATGATGTACTGCAATGCTTTGCCTGCTCCTGACTTGTCCACCCCTTTTGGTGAGCAAAAATTTACTATTGAATATCAAGTGATTGCATAGATAAAGTTATAAATTTGTCGCACTAAGGCAAATTTATGCTACGCATCAGGGTAATAAAAACAGCATCAGGGGCCAATGCAGTCCAAGTGGTTTACTACAGAAATCGCAAGCGAGTGGTATTTAAGCATATTGGTTCGGCAAAGAGTATTCAAGAATTAGAGTCGCTGAAATTGGTTGCACAAGATGTAATTAGTAATTTCAATCCGGAAATTCCTTTATTCGAAGAGGCCAAGCTTGATAATTTACTGTACTTGGACAAGAGCGAGTTTTTGGGTGTGTATTTTACTTTTCTTTATGAGGTCATCTCTGATCTGCTTTCACAGATCGGTTTAGATAAAATCAAGAAACAACTGCTCTTAGATTTGGTTGCCATTAGGGTCGTGGAACCCGCTTCAAAATTACGTTCAATAGAACTTTTAGACACTTATTTTGGGATAAAACATAGAAGGCAGAGCTATTACCAGTCGGCTCCGCAATGGCTCGTTCTGAAGGAAAAGATTGAGAGCATTGTTGTAGACTTTGCCAAGAAGAATTACGCTTTCAACTTTGATCTGTTGTTTTACGATGTAACCACTTTATACTTTGAAACATTTGAAGAGGACGAGCTGCGTAGAAACGGATTTTCTAAAGATAATAAGTCGCAGCAGCCACAAATCTTAGTAGCCCTGCTTGTTACAAAGGAAGGTTTTCCAATAGAGTACGACATTTTTTCCGGCAATACGTTTGAAGGGCATACGATAATACCCGTGGTGAATAATTTTATCAAGAAACATGCTGTGAAAGATTTTACTATAGTTGCCGATGCGGCAATGATAAGCACTACCAACACACAGGAGCTATTAAAAAATAACATCAACTACATAGTTGGAGCAAGGCTGGGTAACTTACCTAATGAGTTGATAGAGCGGATTGACAGTAGTATAACCAGAGAAGATGGAAGAAGTATCAGAATAAAAACAGGAAACGGGTATTTAGTTTGCAGTTATTCTTCAGTTCGCTATCGAAAAGATAAGCATGAAATGGAAAAGCAAATCCAGAGAGCCAAAGCCATTATTGAGACACCCTCAAAAGGCAAAAAGGTCAAGTTTATCAAAACCAGTGGTGAGCAAGTAGAGCTAAACCAGGCATTGGTTGAGAAGTCAAAAAAGCTTTTAGGAATCAAGGGATACTATACCAATCTGGATGAGAGTACCGTGAGCAATCAAACCATCATCGAACGTTATCACGAACTTTACAGAGTCGAGCAAGCCTTCAGGATATCGAAGCACGATTTACAAACAAGACCCATCTTTCACTTTAAGGAAGAACCTATTAATCTTCATATCTTAATCTGTTTTATGGCACTTGTAGTTTCTAAACACATTGAGCTAGCTACTGGTGAGTCTATTAGAAAATTTATAACCGAGTGCAAAAAAGTAACGGTTGCTCGGATGCTCAATAAAATCACAAACAAAGAGATACGAATCAAGACAAAATACAACGATAAGATTTTGAAATACCTCAAGTCTTTAAATCTGCCGCACTAAAGTGGACAAGTCAGGACGCTCAAAAAGCGGTTAGTTCTGAAATGTATCCTAATCCTGCTCAAGACTATGTTACCGTTGTGGTAAATAAAGCTTCAACTTTAGAGTTGATTAATACAGTTGGTCAGGTAGTACTTAAGAGATCTGTTGAAGGAAAATCAAATATTAGTCTTTCAAACATGAAATCAGGTATGTATATTGGAAAAATTACTGCTGGAAACGGAGACGTTGAAATGCATAAAATCATGATTAAGTAATAAATTCTTACTTTTTATATTAAACGGGGCTATGCCCCGTTTTTTTTTGTATAAAGTTTAATTGTATCTGGTAAAATTAAGAGATTGCTTCGCTGCGCTCGCAATGACGGGGCTTACGTATGGTATGGCTAGTGAGG
>JAIOZL010000007.1 GCA_021740645.1 Bacteroidales bacterium | reverse complement strand
ACCTATGCCTGGTTATTAGGATTTTAAGGAAAAATCAACAGATGTTATCATCTCTTGTCCAATTTTAAAGAACAATACCTTGAAATTGTTTAACAAAGTCGATAAAAATCAATTTAAGGTCAATTTAGCGAAAGGGCCTTAAGAAATCTTTAACTATTGAGTAAGACAGCTTCTCAAATATAGCCATGCAGGAATGGTTATATCCTGAAGATTTTTTTTACTGCCATTTTTCCTTCTGAAAGCACACAGACAAAGTAAAACCCTTTTTTGATATCAGTGAGGTCGATCCTGGAGTTGTTTCGATAATTTTCCTCTGAAATTACTGTGTTTCCCAGAATATCTTTTACACAGACCTGCACACTTTCTAATGGAAATTCGATGATTATATAATCAACAGCAGGGTTTGGATAAACCTTGACTTGAGCAGCAAACTCTATTTCCTTTATCTCATTAGGATCATAACAGGGACTTTGGCTACCGGCAATCAGCTCTGATAGTCCATCTCCCGACAAAATTGTAAAAGAAGTACTACCCCAAAAAGTGGTATCATTTATTGATGTACCATCTCCCACACTGTAAACATCCACTTCATAATAAGCCGGAAGGAGATTGGTAAGAGTCGCACTTAAATCAAAATAGCACATGCATAAAGCAATAGGCCCAATAGTATCAACCTGAAATAAGTTTATTTCATTTCCATTTATCCCAAATTCCATTACGTATGATGATGCACAATTTCTATAGGTTTCCACATGCCAAATAGTAACGGTGTCGTTTTCAACAATTGCATAAATGGCCTCCTGCCCTTTACTGGGAAATTGGGAGCAGAATAAAATAATAAAAACAAGAAAGATGGATTTCATACCTGGTTGATTTAATGTTTTATAGAAATACAAATATAATAATTCTACATACTTAAATCAAGGAGTGATAAAAGAATTATATGGGTCGAATCTACCTTACATCCTCTCCAGCATAATTTTTACAATATTGGATGCTCCTTTGGCTATTTCCAGGATATTCGCATCCAGCATATAACAAGGGGTTGTATATAAATTATTTTTTTCGTCGATGATCACTCCCCCATGAGTAGTATTAACATGGGTTGCCCCAAGCTTTTCAACGGCTTCTGCAGTTCCTTTATCCTGGCCAATGGTGATTTCGACATCACCAAAAATTTTGGCAAAAATTACCGGTGAAATGCAAAGTGCACCAATGGGTTTATTTTTACCAGCAGTTTTCAGGATTGCTTTCTCTACTTCTGCATTCACTGTGCAATCTACTCCTTTAAAGGCAAAGTCGCTCAGGTTTTTGGCGGCACCAAATCCCCCCGGAAAAATTAGGGCATCAAAATTATTCGGGTCATATTCATTCAGGTTTTTGATATTGCCACGGGCTATTCGGGCCGACTCTACCAATACATTTCGTTCTTCGGGCATTTCTTTACCAGTTAAGTGGTTGATCACATGATGTTGGGGAATATCAGGTGCAAAAATTTCATACATTGCACCTTGTTTCATAATAGCCAGCATGGTGAGGGTGGCTTCATGGATTTCGGAGCCGTCGTAAACCCCGCTACCGGATAATACAATTGCGAACTTTTTCATAACAATATTTTTAGAATTTATATTTCCTTTTATTGATTTACACAAATTTAGTCATTTTTAATGACCCATATATATCTAAATATACCCCACTGGTTCAAGTCTTCCCGCCAGGATGGTGGGACAGCGAGACTTGGACCCTTGAGAAAATTCAGACAACTTTTTATACCGCAGGGCAATTGATTTTACAGGACGAAAGGGGCTGATAAATATGGACATATTGCAACAAACCACAAGTTTCGCTGGGGCTAAACTTACGGGATGAAAATTAGCCCATTTTAATAAACCCAATCAAATTAATAACACCCTCTCTGCCCTTCGGGCATCTCTCCCAGGGGGAGAGAACAAGATCCGTTAATGTTTAATTCTATCAAAGAATATTATTTTTAAAAAGATTGAAACCCCCTCTCCTTTAGCGAGAGGGCTGGGGTGAGGTAAACTTTGTGTCTTTCCCCGCTGGTTCAAGTCTTCCCGCCAGGATGGTGGGATAGCGAGACCTGGACCCATGACTAGCGCACCACAAACTTAACCAATCCTACTACCGTATTTCCAGAATACACCAGTGCCATATAAATACCGACTTGCCAGTTTTCAACTTTTACCTTACTTTCCCCTTGATATGGATATACCATCTCTGAATAGACTTTCTTACCAAACACATTAAAACACATTAGGCTTATATTCTTGTGATGTTTGGTATTTTGAAGTTCAAAAGTAATTTGATTGCCATTTACCGGATTAGGATAAGCTTTAATCTGCACCTTATTTAAACTGGCATAATACTCTTTCGGTGAAGGTACCTCACCTACATTTGTTACCAGCAAACAATCTGTTATATCAATGGTGCCTGATTGTATTTGAAAGGGGCAAAGGCTATCATAGGTGTAACTTCCGGGGTAAACCGTATCATGCTGTAGGCTGTCGTTGATTTTGTAGAGGTAGATGTCTTTATTGTTATTGGGGTGTTTATAAGTACACCCAATAACATATTTATTGTCGTATGTTTTTATCAACTTACTAATTCCAGTAGTGTTTGGCCGGGATTCAAGGTTATATATATTTCCTGCTGTGTCAATTATTAATTCTCCAAAAGGATTGCCATAATCTTCCGGGCCAAAATAGGTTGAAGCTACAAAAAGACTATCATTGACCCTGGCAATACTTGTTGGTATATTTGCCTGGATATCCGGGCCTATGTCTTCATTGGTTATTTGGGTATAACCTAATTCCTCTCCTTCATCATTAAAAAACATATACAACGAATTTTGTTTGGAATTATCACCCCATACAAACCCAACACCCATGAATACAGAATCATTTAATGGGATAATACTGTTGGCGTCCCCCATAATTGAATCATTTATTCCAAAAGGCAATATCCATTTTTCCTCAAACAAACTATCAATACCTATAAAGAAGGGCCTCACATAGCCCGTACCAGGGTTCCCTGGGTATGGGTAGGCACACCAGCCGTTAATTATATAGTCATTACCAAATTTATGGATCACAAATCCTGTTCTTTCCAATACCAAAGGGTGGTTTTCTTTGGAAGCGTACGATCGTCTCCATATTAAATTGCCGTTGCTATCAATATACCACAGGAATATCCGTTCGTTATAACTTTCGGTTGTAAATAACTTTCCTAGGGCCAATACATCGCCGTTATCAAACAGGATCACATCCTCAAACCAACCATGCATATATTCATCATCGATGTATACCCTGCACCATAGTTTATTACCACAGGAATCCAGTTTAACAACTAAAGGCCATTGTCCTCCTTCTGGGAAATTTAAATACCTTGCAAAAACGATTTCACCTGATTTATTTTGCTCAACCTCTCCATCCCCAACTTCATATTCATTATGGGTAATTATTTTATCCCATAAAAGATTACCGTTAAGGTCTGTTTTAATGATCCAATTACCATCATATTGTTGGTACCAGCCGCTTACTAAGTATCCTTTATCATAGCACTCTAATACATCTGCAAATGCTTCTTTATAATTGGTTGTCCCGAAAATATGATCCCATTTTTGGGAATATAACCATATTGAATGTGCAAGGATTATAATGGTTAATATTTGTTTCATAGCAAAATGATAAAAATAGGATATGGGAAATTTTCCCATATCCAGAATACTATCTATTTAACAAGTGTAAACTTAATGCTTTCTATCGAATTTCCGATGATATTAATCGTTGCAATATACATCCCTGGTTTCCAACCTTCAGTTTTGACTGTAACCTGGTCCTGCACTTTGTTAATTATTACTGTCTCAACCAATATTCCGTTTACATCCTTTATCTCTATTATCCCATCGCTTTCCTTTTCCATCAAATAATGGATTATTACATAATCTTTTGAAGGATTAGGAAAAGCTTCAAGCCGGGATGGAGGTTGCGAATTCATTATTTCTAAATAATCTTCCATCTCTTTTGCCGATTTGGTAAGGTCAGGCAGCTGGATTGGGGCAAGGTATTCCATCTCATCCAAAGCAATAAGTGCATTTCTTGCATAGCTGCCAGCTATTCCTGTCCCATACAATTCAATATCCAACAATTGCCCGATTTCTTCTTCTGTTGCTTCCATTTCTGTCCGGCCAACCTGTTTAATCCCTTTTACCAGGTTGTAATAATCAACCATGGTATTATGAACAACCAACTCTTCTTCAGATAAAACATATTCTTCAAGTATTGCATCGAGAACATTAGTTCCTGCTGTGTATTCTCCCCTTTGTAAATGCAGCATGGCCAATTTATGTTTAACCTGTTTGTCGCTGAACGATTCATACAAAGATACTAAACTATCCGATGCCCTTTCAGGGTTTATCGTATCTGACAAATATTCCCGCACTACACCATTTAATGCCATTGCCTGCTTTAATTTATAGCCTGCCAGTTTCGATTCCAGTTCAGATTTTATGGTTTGCACTTCCCTTGCAGTAAGCACCTGTGCTTTCATATAATCAGGCATTGGAACGGTTCTTTCATCAAGTTTATCAAGCAGTTCATCTGAGGTAGCTGAGTGTGGATTAGCTACCATTACATCACGTATCATAGCATTGGGCAATACATCCTCCTTTTCAATTGATGTTTCAACTACTGTTTCAGAAACAAAAGGGGCTTCACCCATTAGCTCATTGTATACTTCCACTGTTTCCGGCGGTGTACTAAATTCAACTTCCATATTTAAGGCCATTGTATTGCCACCGTCAATCAATTCCTGTAGAGTTGTTTCAAGTGCTTCAACCTGGCCTGTATAATAAATCAATTCATCTTTATAACCCGAACCGGAGCTTTTCGTTCCTCCCCCACCGGATGATATTTGTGAAGGGCAACCGTCATCATAATCCCATCCACCAGTAATAGGTTTCTCTATTACCCCAACCGAAGTTGAGTCATAGTCAACAGGTCTGGAATCTTCGGACCCAGAGCCAGGATTAGTTGGATACACATAGTAGAAATAGTCGGCTTCGTTATTCAGGTCGTCGTAGTCGCCGTTGGGTGTTGGGCTTGGTATATAAAACAGGTTCCCGGCCATATCTTCGGGATCGGTGCCGTTTACGCCCTGGTAGGGTGCTACTCCAGTTCCTGAGAACAATGGTTCTGCAACAAAAATGTCAAAATCACAATCCTCAAAGTCGTTACAGCGGATTTGCAGGCCGGTGACCCTCCCTTTGTTTTGGTTCATGGCTTCAATGCCCTGTTCAAGGTTTGTAAATTCATTTCGGTAAATTTCATTAGCTGCCGAACCGGAATTGTTCACGACAATACCCAGACCTTCTGTATCACCTGTCGAATGGGTAAACGTATTTTCTTCCACCCAATATCCAGTACAGTTGTCTAAGTATAAGCCACAACCACCATCTTCCTCAAAGGGTTGGTCAATATCAAAATAGTTGCTGGTAATCCGGCCTGCTGTCATAGCACTTGCATTTAGCCCCCGGTAGTTTTCATTAAATTCAGAATTACGCACATCAATAAATTTATTGGAGGTAGTAAAAAGGGCATCAATACCAAAATACAAGTCGTTAAAGCGGCTGGGCGTTATCAATGAATCGGGGCAGGGCGATTGTTGGCTGTCGCAGTTTCCATCCACCTGATATTGCGATTCATAACTTAAAATACCCTTTCCACGGTATATCATGGGCACATCAGCTGAGTCGCGGGTATTGGCAAAAGTACAACCGTCAAAAGAAATACCCTCTACACCGTTCATGTAAATATGGGCAAGGGGTTTTCCTGTTGTGGTAAGCAGGGAGTCAGAAGTGATAAAACTTACATCATTAAAGCCACTATTGTGGTTGTAAGCATAGGGATAAAAATAAACCCCGTAAATACAATTCCTGATAGTGGCACTATCATAAGCAATTACCTGTCCACCGGCGTAGTCGTAATCGGGGGTATTGTCCAATCCGCCTGAACCCCCGCCTGATGTTTTTTTCATCATGATAGTCCTTAAACCATACTGGGCATTTTCAACTATTGCCCCATTTATTAATGTTACCCTTCCGTGGGCGCCCACCGTTGTTGGCGGTTCGGATTTGGTACCCCAAACTTCGATGCCTTTCCAAACCTGATCGCAGGCATTGGTGAACATGCCCCCATCAACGATGAGCTTTCCGCCGCGCTTAACAATTACTTTTGATGTGGTAGGCATATAAACGGTTTTTTTAACGGTTAGCACAGCCGCCGAATCGATAATAATATCTCCATAAGCCGGGTAGCTGTAATCCCATGTTACGGTATCTTCTATGAGGGTGGTAATGCTGTCGTTGAAGCAGGGCAGGCCGGCCTGCCAAACGCCTTTGGCCTGTGATGCCACTATTGCCCAAAGTGTTTATACTGACTGAGTTCTTCAATGTCTTAACGCTGATCATCCGCAAGGTCTTCTAAATAATTTAATTGCTTAAAGTAAGCAGAATCAAAATTATTTTCGGGTGAAACTATTTGAGCAAATTCATTAATTGGTAGTGTTAATATAAAAACCACCATAAGCAGTTGTAAAATGCTCTTTTTCATATCTTTTATTTTTAATAATTATTTTTTTATTAGTATTATATTGGTTAATTTATTCCATGCTATATTCATTACAAAAAAACCACGCCTCACACCAGCCAAAACCACGTGTGGTTTTGGTCAAAAGCAGGCTTGGTTTCAGGTAAAAGCACACGTGGTTTTTGAAGGAACCAAACGTGCCTTGTAAACATTAGTAATTACAGGGCTCAGAGAAGCCCCGTAATTACATTCAGAAATTGAAGGGCCGAACATTTATTTGTCGCTTACTTTCTGGAAACCTGCATCGCGCATACTGCTCAGTATCCTTGCCCCCGGGCGGTACCTCACCCCAATCTTTTTTATGGAGTTTGAACTTACCAAGGATACAGTATCTGCAGGTGAAGAACTAAGGGTTGGGTAAAACACGCCCAATTTCCCTAATCTTACAATTTTACCCTCGGCAAGGTATCCTTGTACTACATTTTCGATGGCCGTAGTAACCCCCTCGATATCGGGTTCGGACAATGCACTGAATTTTTCAACATCCTTAATAACATCGTCCATGGTTTTTTCACCATCGTAAATGATACTTGCATAGAATTTTTTTACGCCACCACCTGCTACTCCAGGTTGCCTGCCCGAATAAGCTGGTCAGGCGGGGCCTTTTTCAATTGGTTTAAATTTAATTGCCATTTTTTAAATTTTAAGGTTATTAATTTTAGCTGAAATTTTTGATAACCAAAAACCAGCTACATGGATTTTACAACTTGATTAAGCCGGGTTAGTATGTTCAAGTGCCACTAAAGAATGCTTTTCCTTTATAGAGAATATGTTAGTTAAATAGTAGGTTCGTAAAAATATAGCAATAAAAACCAAAAAGCATCACTGAATTCTGCCATATTTTATATTTAGCAGAATTCAGGGATAAGGTAGCTCCTTAATGGATTGAAGGTATATTACTTGTACTTATGTCATTATATACATAAGTTGTAAAAATGAAGGATTTTATAAAATATTTTGGGGGAAGATTTGGGATGGGTATTTCTTGTTTTACATATTCCTGTGATGTATTTTAAAAATTGAGATTCGCTTTTCCAAATCAAAATATCCTCAAAACCCTTATTTTTGCAAAAATTTACTGAATGAAAACCAAACATGAGATCGTTGAAAACTGGCTGCCCCGTTACACCGGTACAGAAATAGAAGATTTCGGGAAATACATCCTCCTCACTAATTTTCAAAATTACCTCGATCTTTTTGCTGAAATGAATAAGGTACCTATCAAAGGCAAAGACAGGGCCATGCCCAGTGCTACATCGGGTGATATTACCATGATCAATTTTAATATGGGCAGTGCCAATGCTGCTACTATTATGGACCTTTTAAGCGGAGTATCTCCCAAAGCGGTCCTATTCTTGGGTAAGTGTGGCGGATTGAAAAAGAAAAACCAGTTGGGTGATCTTATTTTGCCTATCGCTGCCATTAGGGGAGAAGGTACCTCAAACGATTATCTCCCTCCTGAAGTGCCGGCATTACCGGCATTTAGTATGCAGAAAGCCATTTCTACCACTATCCGGGATCATAAAAGGGATTACTGGACAGGTACGGTGTATACTACTAACCGCAGGGTTTGGGAACACGACAAAAACTTCAAACGTTATTTGCGCAAAACCCGAAGTATGGCCATTGATTTGGAAACAGCCACTTTATTTACAGTTGGCTTTGCAAATGGAATTCCAACCGGTGCCTTGCTTTTGGTTTCGGACCAGCCTATGATTTCGTCAGGGGTTAAAACCGAACAAAGTGATATAGAGGTAACTAAAAAATATGCACAGGATCATTTGATGATTGGTATCGACTCTTTGAACCAGTTGATAAATGTAGGTTTAACTGTAAAACATCTGAGATTTTAACCACCCAAAAGGGACACGCTGAATATGAATCACGACCAGATTTTAAACGATCTAAAAAATAAAATTTACTATCCCTGGTATTTTTTGAGCGGAGAAGAGTCCTATTATATCGACATGATTTCGGATTATATCGAAGATAATGTGCTGAGTGATACGGAAAAGGAATTTAACCAAACCATCATATATGGCAGAGATACCGATGTGAAATCCCTGGTTTCGGTAGTTAAACGTTTTCCAATGATGGCTAACCACCAGGTCGTGATCGTAAAAGAAGCCCAGGATATTGATAAAATCGAAGAACTTTTGCCCTATATCGAAAATCCATTAACATCTACTATCCTTGTTCTCAACTATAAATATAAGAAGGTAGACAAACGGAAGGCTTTTTTTAAAACCATTGCTAAAAAAGGGATTCTGTTTGAATCAAAAAAGATTTACGACAACCAGGTAGCTCCCTGGATCAATAAGTACATTGTAAATAAGGGATACTCCATTACCCCAAAGGCTGCTGCCATTCTGGGTGAATATTTGGGTGCAGACCTGGGAAAGGTTGTTAACGAAATCTCCAAACTTATCATCAACCTGCCCGAAGGTGCGGAAATCAACGAATTGCTCGTGGAGCAAAATATCGGCATCAGTAAGGATTATAATATTTTTGAGTTGCAAAATGCTATTGGTTCCAGAAATATTGAAAAGGCCAACCGCATTGTGAATTATTTTGCTGCGAATCCTAAAGAAAACCCCCTGATTAAAACGGTATCATTACTATTTTCTTTTTTTGCAAAAATACTCATCTATCATCAGCTTAAGGATAAATCGAGGAACAGTGTAGCTTCAGCTTTGGGGGTTAGTCCTTTTTTTGTGACCGACTACCAGCTTGCGGCCCGTAATTACAATGTGAATAAAGTAGCCAGGCTTATTAGTTACCTTCGCGATTATGATTTGAAATCAAAGGGAGTGAACAACATCTCCACCAGTGATGGTGAATTGCTAAAAGAATTGATGTTTAAAATTTTACATTAGATTCAGGAATACAACCCGTCAACTTGCTTTTTGTACCTGGCAAGTATATTTTTCCTCCGAAGCTTTAATGTGGGGGAGAGTTCCCCATCCTCCACCGACCAGGTTTTAGGAAGCAGCACAAACTTTTTAACCTGTTCTATCTTATCTAAATGAACATTGGTCTCATTTACCTCCCTTTGAATCCGGTTGATGATCTTTTCATCTCTTATGGCCTCTTCAGGTGAAGTATATTCAAATCCTTTCACCCCACACCATGACTCAATGTGCTCAAAATTTGGAATGATCAAAGCTGTGGTGAAATTTTTGTTTTCGCCTACGATCATAGCATTTTCTATAAAAGGAGATTCTTTAAACCTGTTCTCAACAACCTGAGGTGCAATATACTTTCCTCCTGAAGTTTTGAAAATTTCTTTTTTCCGGTCGGTAATTTTCAGGTATTTATTATCAATTAATTCTCCAATATCTCCCGTATGAAACCACCCTTCTTTATCTATCACTTCCCGTGTATATTCGGGTTGATTATAATAGCCTTTCATAAGGCAGGGGCCCTTTGTGAGAATTTCTCCATCATCGGCGAAGCCTAATTCCACATTTTCCATTACCGGACCAACAGTTCCAAATTTCACACCTCCCTTTTCAAAGGTGCTTACAGCAATTACTGGTGAAGTTTCAGTAAGCCCGTAACCTTCCATGATCTTGATCTTAGCAGCCCAGAAGGTGCGGGCAAGACGTGGATTTAGCGTAGCTCCCCCCGAAACGATGGTATCTAAATTGCCACCAAAAGCTTCACGCCACTTACTAAAAACTAGTTTATCAGCAATGGGTAATTGCAGGTTATAGAACCAACCGTTTTTTCCATCAAATTCATAGCGATGAGCCAGGTTCAGAGCCCAAAAGAAAAGTTGTTTTTTGATCCCTTTTAAACCTCTACCGGTTCGTACTAGCTTATCATATGTTTTTTCGATTACCCGGGGCACAGCACCAAAAATTTCAGGATGTACCTCTTTCATAAAATCCCTGAGTTTATCAATGCTGTCGCAATAATAAATGGAAATCCCCATGTTTTGGTACATATAGTTCAGCATCCGCTCGTATACATGACAAAGGGGTAAAAAACTGAGGGCTTTATTCACCGGGTTTTTACTGATGATATTGGAAGCACCCATAAAATTATAAATAAAATTGCTGTGCGATAGCATTACTCCTTTTGGGTTACCTGTAGTGCCTGAGGTATAAATTATTGTAGCAGTATCATGGGTAGTAATCCCTGATTTTATCTTATTAAGTTTTTCCTTGTTACTATCATCGGCAAGGGATAGAATTTCTTCCCAATGGCTTATACCATCTGTTTTTTCGATGGAGTAAACTCCTTTCAGCGACGGGATTCCGGGCAAAATTTTATTGATCCGTTCAAGAATTTCCTGGTTTGAAACCACAATGAATTTTACTTCTGCTTCTTTGAGGATGTATTCGTAGTTGGCTTCGCTTATGGTTGGATAAATAGGAATTTGTATTGCACCAATCTGCATCAGTGCCATATCAAAGAAGTTCCATTCAGGACAATTATAAATAATAGTGGCCACTTTATCTTCTTTCCCAACTCCAAGAGACAACAATCCAAGGCTTAATGAATTTACTGTTGAAGCGTATTGACTGGCTGTATAATGTGTCCACTTCCCATTGTTTTTTCCTCCAAGTACAACCTCCTGTTCCCGGAATATTTTTTGATTCTGTTCCAGCAGATCAAAAAGACGTGTTATTTTCATAGGTTAAAAGTCAATAAATTAAGGTGAATGGAATTATTCCACTTTATTTATTTGAAGATTTGTTCAATAGTATCCTTATATTTTTGACAGATATAATTTCTTCTGAGCTTAAGGTTTGCTGTAAGCTCTCTTGTTTGTATTGACCACTCCTTATCCATTAAAGCGAATTTTTTAATTTGTTCAAAACTACCCAGATCTTTGTTACATTCATTGACTTCTTTTTTAAACCGGGCATAAATTTCAGGATGTTTTACCATTTCTTCATCAGTGGCATATTTGATGCCTTTTACATTACACCACGACCGAAGATGGGTAAAGTCAGGAACGATAAGAGCAGCAGCAAATTTTTGATTTTCACCAATTACAAGGCTCGCATCAATAAATGAGGATTCAGTTAATTTATTTTCGATGTGTTCAGGGCTAATGTATTTGCCCATAGCCGTTTTAAACAGGGCTTTTTTGCGGCCGGTAATCTTTAAATGTCCTTCCGGTTCAAGCCTTCCAAGATCGCCGGTGTGGAACCAGCCATCAGCATCAATAACCTCTTTGGTTAATTCAATGTTTTTATAATATCCCTTCATTACGCTGGGGCCCTTGCATAGTATTTCATCATCCTCTGCAATTTTCACTTCGACATTGAATACTGGTTTTCCCACTGTACCAAATTTCAAACCACCTTTTTCCAGGTTATTCACAGCAATTACAGGTGAGGTTTCTGTTAACCCATATCCTTCAAGGGTAGGAATTCGGGCGGCATTAAATATCCGTGCCAGCCTTGGCTGCAGTGCAGCTCCTCCCGACACAATAGCCCGCATATTACCACCCAAAGCATCGCGCCATTTATTGAAAACCAATTTGTTCGCTATCTTTAACTGTAGATCATAAAAAATCCCATTTTTTCCGTTAAGCTCATACCTTAACCCCAGGTTAACAGCCCAGAAGAAAATAGATTTCTTAATTCCCTTTAATTTACGGCCTTTTGCCATTATTTTATCAAAGATCTTTTCGAGCAAACGAGGCACTGTTGTTAGCATTTCGGCTTTAATTTCCTTCAGGTTATCAGCTATAGTTCCAATGCTTTCAGCATAATATATTGATACCCCGATGTAGGAATAGATATATAAGCTGGTTCGTTCATAAATGTGGCTCACAGGCAAATAGCTTAAGCACTTACAGGTATCGTCTACCGGAAAATATCCATAACAGGCTTTAACATTACTCAGGATATTATGGTGGGTAAGGGTAACACCTTTTGGGTCGCCTGTTGTACCTGAAGTGTAAATCAGGGTAGCTATATCTTCTGCCTTGATACTCCTTTCAATCTTATGTAAGTCGTCAGGGGCATTATTGGCTTTGCCCAGACTGATAAGTTCATCCAGATTTTTTACATCATCAATATGATTTATCGTATATATTCCCTTAATCGATGGGACTTCAGGTAGGATGTGTTCTATTTTGCTATACAATTCACGGCCTGCCACAAAAACAAATTTCACCTCAGCATGCTTAAGGATAAACTTATAATCCGACTCGCTGATGGTGGGGTAAATAGGAACATGTACCGCACCAATCTGCAATATACCCATGTCCAGAAAATTCCATTCGGGCCTGTTTTGCATAATTGTGGCGATTTTGTCGCCTTTCTTCACCCCCAGGTTCAGAAATGCATAACTGATATTGTTGGCATTTTCGATGTACTGATCAATGCTGTATTTAATCCACTTTCCGTCCTCCTTCCCGGCCAGGGCATCATCCTTTGGGCGGAAATTTATTTTGTAATAAGGCAGGATGTCAAAGATACGTGTTACCTCCATAAGTCATTTATTGGTGACGAACTGTTACGCTAAAGACCAAAAATACTAATTTATTTCAATATGAGACAGATAGAAAATATTTCCTGATCCTGCAGGTTTTGAATAGGTAAATTTTATTTGGGTTCTTTGTTAAAGGTTGTTGCATTAGCCTGGGCCATGGGCATTATGAGTAAATCGTTGATGTTGATATGTGTGGGTTGAGATGCTACAAAATATACCGATTCGGCCACATCTTCAGATGTAAGAGGAGTGTAGCCCCGATATACCTTTTCAGCGGTATCTGCATCCCCTTTAAAACGAACAAGGGAAAACTCTGTTTCAACTGCACCAGGAGCAATTTGTGACACCCTTATGCCCTGCCTGAATAAATCAAGCCTCATGGCCTTTGTCAACCCCTCTACGGCATGTTTAGTGGCACAATACACATTGCCGTTGGGATAAGATTCCCTGCCGGCTATGGAGCCAATATTGATGATATGGCCGCTCCCTTGGGTAATCATTATGTTTGAAACCAGCTTCGATATGTATAACAAACCCTTAAGGTTGGTATCAATCATCGTATCCCAATCGGAGAAATCACCTTCTTGAATTGGTTTAAGGTCAAGAGCAAGGCCGGCATTATTAATTAAGATATTTATCTGCCTCCAAGAATTATCAAGAGATTCAATAGCATTGATCACCTGATCTTTTTTCTGAATATCAAAACAAAGTGATTTTGTTTTAACCTGATATTTTTTTTCAAGTTCTTTTTTTAGGCTTTGAAGCCGTTCACTCCTTCTGCCTGTTAGTATGATGTTATACCTGTTGGCGGCAAATTTTTCTGCACATGCTTTTCCAATGCCACTTGTTGCTCCGGTAATTAATGCAATATTATTCATAACCTTCTCAAATCGTAAATCGAAATTCGTCAATCTTTTCTTTAATCCATTCCCGGGCATTCACAAATGCCTCTACCCAGGGTGTAATTTCATCCAACTTTCTGTTGGCAGGGTAATGCGCCCATTGCCATGGGAAAACTGCACGTTCGAGATGCGGCATCATCACCAGGTGACGGCCATCAGCGGAACATAATCCGGCAGTATTATATTGTGATCCATTGGGATTTCCCGGATATTGATTATAACTATATTTAACAGGGATATGGTATTTATCCTCCTGATAAGGGAAATTAAACTGACCTTCACCATGCGCAACCCATATACCCAATTTTGATCCAACCAATGATCTGAGCATGACAGATTTATTTTCTTGTATTTCAACGGTCAGAAAAGCGGATTCAAACTTATGGGAAGCATTATGAAGCATTTTGGGTTTTTGGTCATGCTCTGGGGTAACCAGCCCAAGTTCAATCATCAATTGACATCCGTTACATATTCCCAGGCTAAGTGTGTCGCTCCTTTTATAAAAATTGTCGAGTGCAATTTTTGCTTTTTCATTGTAAAGAAAAGCTCCGGCCCATCCTTTCGCTGAACCCAAAACATCGGAGTTTGAGAACCCACCTACAAACACTATCATATTGATGTCTTCCAGTGTTTCACGTCCTGAAATTAGGTCGGTCATGTGAACATCTTTAACATCAAAACCGGCAAGATAAAGTGAATAGGCCATTTCTCTATCGCCATTTACTCCTTTTTCTCTTATGATAGCTGCTTTGATTCCTGTTTTTGTCCGTCTCTTTAAATCAATGCTAAAGCTGCTTGCTTTTCCTGAAAAACTATCGCTGAATTGAAATTCTACTTCCTGATTGTGGTAATTGTTGTATCGTTTTAAAGCATGATCTTCTCCGCACTGATTCCTGTCGAGAAGGTATGAAGACTCAAACCAACTGTCGCGGTAGTTATTTATATCCAGCACCATTTCAAGGTCATAGTTTTTAATACTGAAGGATCTGTTGAAATTAACCCTGCCAACGGAGTGATACTTGATTCCAGCTTGTTTCAGCTCATTTTCAAGGTTTAGTCTATCACTTACCTGAATAAGTATTCCGGGGTTTTCACTAAAAAGTAATTTTGCTGTATCCCGTTCACCAATTGAAGTCAGATCCAGGTTAAGTCCTGATTTATTATCTGCAAAACACATCTCCAGTAAACTGGTGATCAGGCCGCCAGAAGATATATCATGTCCCGCCAGAATTTTCTCATCATTGATCAGTTTCTGCACCACATTAAATGCTTTTACAAAATATTCTGCATCTTTAACCCTGGGGGCTTTTTGTCCAAGGGTGTTTTTAAGTTGTGCAAAAGAGCTTCCACCCAAACAATAATCATCCTGAGAAAAGTCAATGTATATCAAAGAAGAATTTTCTGCTTTTTTTAAATTCGGACTAATGATCTTTCTGATGTTGGTGATTTCGCCCACAGCTGAAATTATTACTGTTCCGGGTGAGTAGACTGTTTCATCTTTGTATTTTTGGGTCATCGACAGGCTGTCCTTTCCGGTGGGGATATTTATTCCCAGAGCTATTGCAAATTTACTGACTGCTTCAACTGCTCTATAAAGTCGGGCATTTTCACCCGGATTTTTAGCAGGCCACATCCAGTTGGCGCTTAGCGAGATTCCTTTAAGTCCATCGGTAATGGGTGCCCACACAATATTAGTGAGTGCTTCTGCTATAGATAAGATGGATCCGGCCTCAGGATCTACTAATCCGGCAACAGGTGCATGGCCAATTGAAGTGGCAATCCCTTTTTCACCCTGGTAATCAAGAGCAGAAGCGCCCAGGTTATTTAATGGCAGCTGAACGGAACCACAGGTTTGCTGGAAAGCTACCCTTCCGGTAACTGATCGGTCCACCTTATTGGTTAACCAGTCTTTACATGCAACAGCCTCCATTTGTAAAAGCGCATGAAGGTCTTCATTAAAGCTCTCATTTAAATAGTCAACTTTTTCAAAATTTGCTTTTGAAGTGGTATCTTCAAGTATTGTTTTTGGAGGATTGCCAAACATATCCCCAAGCTCCAGGTCGATTGGTTTGTTGTTATTTTGATGATCAACAAAAGTAAACCGATGATCTCCGGTAGTTTCACCTACGTCGTACATAGGAGCCCTTTCTCTTTCAGATACTTTTTTTAACCATTCTACATCTTTTGCTTTTATTAGCAGTCCCATTCTCTCCTGCGATTCATTCCCAACGATTTCTTTAGATGAAAGTGTAGGATCACCAATTGGTAATTTGTGTAAATCAATTTTACCTCCGGTAGTTTCCACCAGTTCTGAAAGTGAATTCAGATGACCACCGGCGCCATGGTCATGGATAGAAATAATTGGATTTATATCCGATTCAGCCAATGCTCTGATCGCATTTAAGACCCGCTTTTGCATTTCCGGGTTTGAGCGTTGGACCGCATTCAACTCAATTTTATTATCAAATTCTCCGGTTGCAACGGAGGATACGGCACCACCTCCCATCCCGATACGGTAATTATCACCACCCATTACTATGATCCTGTCACCAATACCAGGTTCTTTCTTTAGGCTATCCTGTTTTTTGCCAAATCCGATGCCTCCTGCCAGCATGATCACCTTATCAAAACCAAATTTTTTGTTTTGGGTCGTATGTTCAAAAGTCAGTACACTCCCACAAATCAGAGGTTGGCCAAATTTATTTCCAAAGTCACTAGCCCCGTTTGAAGCTTTAATTAGTATTTCTTCGGGCGTTTGATATAACCATGGCCGTGGTTGGGTATAGTTTTCCCATGGCCGTCCTTTTTTAGTTCGCGGGTATGAGGTCATGTACACTGCAGTGCCTGATAAAGGTAAACTTGCAGTACCACCAGCCATACGGTCACGAATTTCTCCGCCAGTGCCAGTTGCTGCCCCGTTGAAAGGTTCAACGGTAGTGGGGAAATTATGCGTTTCTGCTTTAAGTGAAATTACAGTGTCAATATCTTTTATTTTGAAGTAATCGGCTTTGTCCTGAGTTTCAGGAGCAAATTGCTCAATAAGAGGCCCCTCAACGAAAGCGACATTATCTTTATAAGCTGATACCAAACGATTGGGATGGATTTTAGATGTTTTTTTTATCAGGCTGAAAAGGGTCTCCGGCAACTCCTTTCCATCAATGATGAAAATGCCATTAAATATTTTATGGCGGCAATGTTCGGAATTTACCTGGGAAAAACCAAAAACCTCACTATCTGTCAATTTCCGGCCAAGACGTTGGCTCAAATTCTCCAGGTATTCTATCTCATCTTCGCTTAATGCTAAACCTTCCTGTTGATTATAAGCCGAAATATTTTCAACCGGGATCACAGGATCTGGTCGTCGGTTGATGGTGAAAACATCCTGAGTCAGGCCATTGTATAAGTTTTGAAGCATGGGGTCAAAATCAGCCTCTTTTAAAGGCACGGAATAAAATTCCTCGATCCTTTTAATTCCATCAATACCCATATTTTGACAGATCTCCACAGCGTTTGTGCTCCAGGGTGTAATCATTTCTTTTCTTGGCCCAACAAAATAACCCTCAAGGGAATCTGCTTCAATAAAATCTGCATTTCCAAATAGCCATTTAAGTTTGGAGATGTTTGCAGGAATAATGGTGGTGGAAGAATTTACAGCAAAACAGGTGTGTTCAGATTTAGCAAAGAAAAGGATCATCCTATAAAATTTTATTATTAAAAACTGCTATTATCAATTGTTTGCAAAGGTATAAATGTATCTGATTTTTTTTAAAGTCAGGAAGTTGAAGTTATTCACCAAAATCAACCTGCGTACTTTAACAATTTATTAACTTGCATATGATGGATTTGACTTAATTTCGCCGGCTAATTTGAAAATCTGAAAGCAATTTTATTTCAATTAATTAATAAATAAATTTTTATTACGATGAATTTGATTAACGAGAAACTTAAAAAAAGTTGTGAAGAAGCTGTGATTGCTCTTCAGAAACTTGAACAAGATGAATACACAGAAGTAGTATCTAAACTTGAATGGTGCATTGGAAGTTATAGTTTTGATAAAAACCCCAGCGGCCTGCATGAATATGGAAAAAAATCACTTAGCCTCCTGAAGGCTGCCAAAGAAAAACACCCACGTAAAGTGAGTAAAAAAGTAATTGAAAGTCTGGAAAAATCAATTTCCGGGTTTAATCAAAATTAAACTTCTAAAACAATCATCCTGTGGGCGAACCCACAGGATGATTGTCCTTATTACTCTTTAACAATTTTTAGCTTTTTGATATATAATTTTTCCGCATATTTGTCGTTTGCAATCTTAAGGAAAAATTGATACCATTTGTATGAGCTTACCTCCCGAACGTTCGACGCACGAAGAGTTTCTCGATTTATTGAAAAATGTCAGAATTTTTGCAGATGTAAAAAACAATGACTTATCTGATATCGCCAGCGAATTAGCCCAGAGAAAATACCGCAGTGGCCAAACTGTCTTTAAAAAAGGCGACGAGGGGGATGCTATGTATATTATTAAAGAGGGCAGTGTGAGGGTTCATGATGGTAATCATGTATTATCAAGATTGGTTCCGGGACAGGTTTTCGGGGAGTTTGCCCTGTTTGATAAAGAATTACGATCGGCTTCCATCACTGCCGAAGAGCCTACTGTCCTTTTTGAATTGGGACAGGAAAACTTTGCACGTGTGATGTTCAATAAACCCGATGTAACTATGGGGGTTTTAAGGAAAGTCATTCGTCGGATACGGGAGATGAATGAACTGGAAGGGAAGCTTGCGAAAAGTTATATGAAAATTCAGAAACAAAAAAATGAGATAGAAGAACAGAATCAGGATATTCTTAATCAAAAAGCTGAGCTTGAAAAAACCAATGAGCAGCTTACTAAACTAAATGAAGAAAAGAACAGGCTGATCAGTGTGGTTTCACATGGTATAAGGAATCCATTAACGAGCAGCTTATGTGTGGCTGACTTACTGGATACGGATAAAGATGAGCTGTCAGAAACGCAGAAGGAATACCTGGACCTGATTCATAATAGTTTAAGGAGGATGAACAGCCTGATCAATCAGACCCTCGACATTGATCTGATTGAACTTCAACGCGACAAACTAAAACCCGAAGCGATAAATCTTCAGGATATTCTTGAGCGCGTATGTGAAAGTTTTAAATATACCCTCCAGCTGAAAAAAATCGAAATTGATTTGAAAACGGAGCCAATTATTTTAAAGCTTGATCGCAATTTTATTTACCTTATCATCGACAACCTGCTTTCTAATGCTATTAAATTTTCCCCATCGAATAAAAGAATCATTATTGATTTGTTTGTCAATAATAATAAGGCCATTATAGAAATCAGTGACCAGGGGCCAGGAATAAGTGAAAAAGCCTTGCAGACCTTATTTGATAATCCTCAATTACATGACCGGCAGACAGATAAAACCGGACTTTCTATTGCCAAAAAATACGTGGAAGGGATGGGTGGCGAACTTTTCTGCAAAAGCAAACATGGACAGGGAACCACCTTCATGGTTCAGTTTGATATGGAATAAAAATACATGTAGATTAAGTGGCCTGATTATACAAGCAACTCCTCTCCTTCTGATTTAGCAATAATAACTGCACCGCAGCTATCGCTCCATACATTTGTAGCAGTTCTGAACATATCCAAAATTTGATCTACGGCCAGAATTAACCCTATTCCTTCAAGAGGTAAATTTACTGCTGTAAGGATAACGGCTATCATTACCAGGCCGGCCATAGGTATAGCTGCAGCCCCGATGGATGCCAATAAAGCCGTAAATACAATGATCACCTGTCCTAAAACAGATATATCTGCCCCGTAGGCCTGGGCAATAAACATGGCAGCAACGCATTCATAAAGAGCTGTACCATCCATATTAATGGTTGCGCCAAGTGGTAAAGTAAAGCTGCTAATCTTATTCGAAACGCCTGAATTTTTTTCAACCGCAGTCATGGTAAGGGGTAAGGTAGCCCCTGATGATGCTGTAGAAAAAGCTGTGATAAGCGGTGTGGCCATATTTTTCATGTGTTGGAATGGATGAACCTTTCCGATGTATTTGGCGATTAGAGGCAGGGTAATGAAGAAGTGAATAGACAAAGCAGCCACAACTGTTCCCATATACAATCCCATGCTGGACAATAAGCCCAGAAGGTCATCCTGGTCAGCAACGGTTTTGGATACGATCCCAAAAATACCCAGTGGAGTGAATTTGATCACAAACATTGTTAATTTCATCATGACTTCAAAAATGCCGTTAAAAGCATTTTTCAGGGAGATCCTGTATTTATCATCCACTTGAGTAATGAAAAACCCGAAAAGAATTGCAAAGAAAATAATCGACAGCATTTGATTTTCGTTGAATGCCTGGAAAATATTTTCCGGAACAATATCCACAATGATATCAATAAATGATCTTCGTTTTTCTTCCAATCCTTCTACCGTAGCGCTCAGGTTTAAGTCGGCGCCAACACCTGGTTTAATTATATTGACCAAAAACAAGCCTGTAACAATAGCAAAAAGACTGGTCATGACGTAGTACCCAAAAGTCTTTAATCCCAACCGGCCCAGGTTGGAGCCACTCCCAATATTGGTAATCCCCGAAATGAGTGAACTCAGGATAAGCGGAATGATCAGCATTTTAAGAGCCTTGAGAAAAATAATACCTAACCAGGAAACGGCATTTATGGCCTGGTTTTGATAAGCGGCCTTAAGTATAGTACTACTATTTTTCTTGTAAACCTCTTCACCAATCAAACTCTTCACCTCATTTTGAAAGCTATCCTGGGTTTTATATACTTTGCCCTCAATAGATTTTAGTTGATTCAGGATAGCCTTATCTGCTTTATTCCGGGTAAGAGACTCATAGGAGTGATCTCTGATAATATAACTTGTTGGGAATATAATCCCGTAGACAATAGCCAGGATCAATGCAATTAATATTTGCCAGTGGAGTTGAAGTTTTAGAATTTTCATTGCTTCAGAATCTGAAGCGAACTTAACAAATTTATAGGAATTGATAAGGAGAACTTAATAAATTTATAAAAATTTCGATAGAACGCTACAAATCACCTAATAAACTCTGGATTTTTTTTCCTTTTTCTAAGAATTTGGATTTTTTTTCCTTATATTTGTCATTGCTAAAGCCATAAATTAGAAAACAAAAATAATCAGGATGAAAATAAAAATTGTCAAGTATTTATTTCTTATCTTAACATTTTTATGTGTTACTTCAATATTATCCCAAGAGCCAATGAACTTCCTTCATACAAACCAGCTTGGAGGACTATATGAAGATAATGTCATTGATCTTAAAATAGACAGTCAGGGAAATTTATTTGCATTGGTTCGGTATGAATCTGATTTCTTTTATTTGAATGATAGCCTGTTAAGTAATTCAGCAACCACTAGCATATTAAAGTTTACTAGTTCTGGTGATTTATTAAATTTTTACCATTTCGACATACAAGGCGAAATTAATTTCATTGATACTAGGATGATTGAATTTATTGGAGATGATGATGTTATTATCTCAGGAGGTTTTAGAGGTACGATGCAATTTGGAGATACTGCTATTTATCGTGAGTTCCCGCAGGGTTTTATTTGTAAGTTTTCAAATGAATTGTCACCTGAAAGCTTTACCCCAATCCAAATATCTGATGGATATTCGCTTTGCAGGCACTTCGTTGTGGATGGTAATGATAATATTTATTTTGCAGGAGTAAGTTTGGATACCATATACTATGGTCCAGATAACGAAGTCATTATTGCCCCTCTGGGAACATTCAAAATTCCGGTTTGGAAATTTGATAGTGATTTTAATATGCAATGGATAAAGGTGCTATATACTGATGGTTCCTTATCAGGCAAACACCCAATTGTTTTGGATAGTGATGACAATTTGATAATTGCCTCGACATTCGAAGGGTTTAATCTTTTTATAGAAAATCAAATTTTTGAATTTGAAACTGAAAATCATATGCTCTTTGCTAAATTTACAAATGAGGGTAATATAATCTGGGCAACTACTGCAGATGGCAACTTCAATACACCTAACTATGATTTATGCTGCGATGATAGCAATAATACTTATTTTACTTCTAGCTATTATTCTGCAATTATTTTTGATTCTACTGAAATTGCACCAAGCGGAATAATTAATAATGAAACATTTTTATTGTCAATAAATAGTGAAGGGCAATTGAACTGGTATAACCAAATTACTGGCATCAGTGGGTTGCCAAATAGCATCGTTCCCTGCGATATGAAAGTTAAAAATGGGAAACTATTTGTTGGTGGGAGTTATAAGTCAAATTGCTATTTTGATGATCTTTATCTTGACGGAGTTTCAAATGGTTATGATAGTTATTTTACCGAAGTAGAAAAGGAAACTGGTAAGTTTAAATGGGTACAGGGCATTTATGGTGGCAACCTATACTTTACTGACTACTTGGCTTTTGATATGGATTCACTGGGATATGTTTATTTGGGTTCCAATTTTTCTGACCTTGGAAATTTTGGTAACGATATTATGCAATCATACGGTGATAAAGACATATTTATTTCTATGTTTGAAGAAGTATTTGTTAGCTCTTCGAAAACTAATAGAACAGAAAAACTTCATATTTATCCAAATCCGACAAGGAATCAGGTTATCGTATCGACAAACCAAACAGGATTTGGAATAGAAATAGTTAATTTGGCTGGTAAAAAACTTTATTCAGGTATGATATCCAATTCAATGAGTTCAGTCAACCTTATTCATTATCCCGATGGTTTTTACCTGATCAATCTAATTGACGAAAAGGGTAAATTAATTGGATCTTACAAAATTTTAAAAAATTGAAACAAATGCTAGGTTATCGTTTAATTTGTTAACAAAACGCCCCGTTCTTAATTATATTCATTGTTATTTCATTAAAACACGATCAATGGCCTCCAACTCCTCTCCTGCAAAACTTGTGTTATTTAACGCTTCAACAATTTCCTCAATCTGGCCAACATTACTTGCACCAATTAATGCAGATGTAACTTCCGGCATACGAAGTACCCAGGCAGTAGCCATTTGGGCAAGCGTTTGATTACGGCTTTTAGCTATGGTATTAAGCTGACGAATCACATTTAACTTATTATCAGTGATATGTTTAGGATTTAAAAAACGGCCATCCTTAACGGCCCTTGAATCAGCAGGTAACCCCTTTAGGTAACGGTCAGTGAGTAATCCCTGTGCCAGTGGCGAAAAAACAATGCTTCCTACGCCTTCTTTTGCAAGGACCTTTAGTAGATCAGGCTCTATCCATCGATCAAACATATTATATCGGGGCTGATGAATTAGAAGTGGTGTGCCCATTTCCCTTAGTATCTTTGCAGCCTGTGTAGTATCTTCCGCATTATATTGGGAAATTCCCACATATAGTGCTTTACTGCTCTTTACAATATGATCAAGGGCGCCCATTGTTTCTTCCAGAGGGGTAGCGGGATCAGGCCGGTGATGGTAAAAAATATCCACATAATCCAATCCCATCCGTTCCAGGCTTTGATCAAGGCTGGCGATCAAATATTTCCGTGAACCATAGTTGCCATAGGGTCCGGGCCACATGTCCCAGCCCGCCTTTGAGGAGATAATGAGTTCATCACGATGATTGCTAAAATCAAGTTTCAGTATTTTTCCAAAATTCCTTTCTGCTGCTCCATAGGGTGGCCCGTAATTATTGGCCAGGTCGAAATGTGTTATGCCCAAATCAAAAGCCTTTCGAAGCATCATCCTTCCTTTTTCAAAATTATCTTTATCGCCCCAATTGTGCCATAAACCCAAAGAAATGGCAGGTAATTTTAAACCACTATTTCCGCAACGGTTATATGACATCGTATTATATCTTGATTCTGAAGGAGTATAGGTCATTTTAAATATATGATTTATAGATTGATAGAAAATAGTTAGTTTTATTGGCTAAAATATAAAATGTTGTAATACATTCGATCTATCCAACGATGTACGATGTTTTTTTGTCTTTATGTTAACAATTGGTTTTATTTTGAAATATACAAAAACATGAAACGATTCTTTTTTACTTTCTTTTTCCTTTTGGGTGGTATTGGCTTTCTTTTTTCTCAACATCAAAACGTGATGATCTCTTCCTCCAATTCGCCGGAAGAACCTTCTATTTATGTTAACCCCCAAAATACAAATAAATTAATTGCAGGGGCCAACATCAACAATTTATTCTATTCCAATGATGGAGGTTATACCTGGACGGTGACCACTTTAACCTCAGCTACCAATGGTGTTTGGGGAGATCCGGTAACTATGGTAGATACTGCAGGAAATTACTTTTTCTTTCATCTGGCCAATCCCCCTTCCGGAAATTGGATCGACCGTATAGTTTGCCAGAAATCTACAGATGAAGGGCTAACCTGGAATGACGGATCATATATGGGGCTAAACGGGACAAAGGCGCAGGATAAGCAATGGGCTGTGGTTGACAGGACAAATAATAATATGTATGTTACCTGGACTCAGTTTGATCAATATGGAAGTTCAAGCCCTAATGATGTGTCTGTAATTCTATTTTCGAAATCCACAAATGAAGGAGAAACATGGAGTCCGGCATTAAAGATCAATGAAGTGGATGGAGACTGCATAGATAGCGATAATACAAATGAAGGGGCAGTTCCTGCTGTTGGACCAAATGGTGAAATTTACGTAGCCTGGGCCGGACCAGAGGGTTTGGTGTTCGACCGATCACTTGACCAGGGTGAAACCTGGCTGGATGAAGATATTTTTGTGGCCGATTTCCCCGGTGGATGGGATTATGACATTCCTGGGATCAACCGTTGTAATGGCCTCCCGATAACAGTTTGTGATTTGAGTGGTGGTCCCAATCATGGAAGCATTTACATTAACTGGTCCGACCAGGGGAATGGCATTGACGATACTGATGTTTGGGTTGTAAAATCAACAGATGGCGGCGATAACTGGAGTTTGCCTTTGCGTGTAAATGATGACCCTCCGGGAAAACATCAGTTCTTTACCTGGATGTCAATTGATCAGGTGACCGGTAGGTTATGGTTTGTTTGGTACGACAGAAGAGAATATGACGACAATAATACTGATGTTTATATGGCTGTTTCTGAAGATGGTGCAGATTCCTTCATTAATTTTAAGGTGAGTGAATCACCATTTTTACCCTCTGGGAATGTATTTTTCGGTGATTATAATTGTGTTTCATCTCATAATGACGTGATCAGGCCGATATGGACCCGGTTAAACAACGGCCAATTGAGTGTTTGGACAGCCATTATAGATCCTGAAGCAGTAATTACTACGGATATTGAAGTTGCCCAAAAGCCCCTTGCTGAAATGGGTCCAAACTTTCCCAATCCTTTTAATGAAAGTACAGTAATTTCGTTTAAATTGCATGAACCCGGTTTAATATCCCTCAAAGTTTATGATGTAATGGGAAAAGAGGTTGCAAGCCTTATTAATAATGAATACAGGTTGAGGGGAAAATACATTGAACGGTTTGATGCTTCTCGCATCAGGCTGAACCCGGGGATGTATTATTTTTCATTAACAGGTGCCGGGATTAATGTTAAGCGGAAGATGATGCTGACAAATTAAGGGGCCAGGTTCTCCCCCGGGAAAGCCATTTATTTCAGTTTAAAAGTTAACATAACAGGCTGATGATCCGAATCTTTAAATTCCAGGTCGAAAGTTTGTATTTCAATTACCTCCACATTTGGTGAGGATAAAAAATAATCCAGGATAGTGGTAGTTGTCCGGGTAAAATCAAATGGTTTGTTTACATCCCTGTTGGTTGGTAAGCTGTTATCAAAAGCCCAGGTCCATCCGGCGGGCATAAAGTCAGGAGAAACAGGCCATACTTCTTTTGATATATATTTACCAATTACTGTTACCTCCATTCCTGGGGGATTTTGATTCCAATCTCCTCCAACTAACACATAATTACCCTTTTCATATTCTTCTAAAACAAGTTTTTTTAACATTTCAAGCTCCGCTTTTCTGAAATCCTTTTCATCTCCAAAAGCCGAATTGTGAATATTGAAGAGAACCAGCTCCTTCTCGTTTTCCAAATTTATCCTGTTCACAATAAAACAGCGTTTTAGTAAATACATCTGTTTTGGCCATTTGTGTTTTCCGGGAGTTGAAAGGCGTTTCGATTCTGCTAACCGATACTTTGAAAAGAATGCCATTCCTGAATTGACTTTTCCCATAGGGTTATAAAGGGGTACAGGTACAAACCCAGCTTTGTAATTTAAGGCAAATACTGATGAGTGGTCGGCAAGACGCTTTTGCAGGTAATCATATTCGTTGGTTTTATAGCTACGATTTGATTTAAAATCCACTTCCTGGAAAAAGCCGAAATCAATATTAGATTGTTTTTGAATGAAGTCACCTATCCCCGTCAGATACTTATTGTGTTCTTCTGCAGTCGGCTTAACTTTTTTACCCTCTTCATAAAAGAAATCCATCTCCTTTCCCAAGCCTGCATATCCAATGTTCCAGCTTAAGGCGGTAAGTGTATCAAGCGCGTTTATCCCTTTATCAGAATTTTTATTAGCTATCAGAACTTCTTCCTCATCCGGATGGAAAGCAGTTATTAAACTATAAATAATGACCCCTACTAGGTAAAAGACAAATATGGAGATTATACATAGAACGCAGCCGATGATCAATTTTAATGCGATTTTCATTTTAGTTTATCTTATAGCGAAAGTACATAAACAATCATAATTTTACTAATGATATTTATCCCAGAAACCAATCTGATTTAACAGATTTTTCAAAAGATACACTTTTACTTAGCATCAAATTTATTTGATTATTTTTGTGTCAGTCAATCAGTCGAAAGTAAGATGCCGATATTAGGTTCTATAATAAAAAAAGCTTATGAGCTTAGGAAGATCCCTATTGATCAGAAGCAACGTAAGCATACCGATCCATACCTTACCCAGGTAAAGGAATTACGTAAACTATTGAAAAAATCACAGTTTACTTATTTTGGTGAGCATTATGGCTTTTCTGAACTACTGAGTGGCAACGATGTGATAAAAAGGTTTCAGAGCAAAGTCCCTGTTTACGACTACAACTCCATGTTCAGGAAATGGTGGTACAGGGCATTAAATGGAGAGTCGTTTGTCTCCTGGCCTGGCAGGGTTAAATACTTTGCCCTTACTTCAGGCACTTCTGAGGCATCCAGCAAACAAATTCCGGTTACAGGCGATATGATCCGTGCTATCCGTCGGGCCAGTATCCGGCAACTGGTGAGTTCTGTTAATTTTGATTTCCCCATAGAATTTTATGAAAAGGGAGTCCTGATGATTGGGGGAAGTACTCACTTGCAATATAACGGAACTTATTACGAAGGTGACCTGTCAGGTATTTCTGCCGGCAATATCCCTTTTTGGTTTCAGCATTTTTACAAACCGGGTAAAAGGATTTCAAAAGAACGTGACTGGTCTACTAAGCTGGATGAAATAATTAAAAAAGCAAAAAACTGGGATATTGGTGTGATTGTAGGTGTTCCTGCGTGGATACAGATTATTCTTGAAAGGATTATTGATCATTATAAGGTGGAGACCATTCACGATATATGGCCTAACCTATCGATATATGTGCATAGTGGTGTTTCTTTTGCTCCCTATATTAAGAGCTTTGAAAAACTTTTTGCCAAAAAGGTTATTTATCAAGAGTCGTACCTGGCTTCCGAAGGGTATATTGCATTTCAAAACAGCTTAAAAAGCAATGCAATGCAATTAATATTGGACAATTGTATTTTTTATGAGTTTGTTCCTTTCGACAATATAAATTTTGACGAAGACGGGAATTTAAAACCTAACCCCACAGCCCTAACAATAAAAGATGTTGAAGCGGGAAAAGAGTATGCATTGCTCATGACCACTTGTTCAGGAGCATGGAGATACCTGATTGGAGATGTGATAAAATTTGTTTCCAAAGAGAATTATGAAATAATGATTACCGGGCGCACGAAGCATTTCCTGAGTATTTGCGGAGAGCATTTATCGCTTGATAACTTATCCCGAGCGATTGAGATGCTTGAAAATGAAATGAATGTGGAGATAAGAGAATTTACTGTCGCTGGTAAAAAACACGGATCAATGTTTGCCCATCAATGGTACCTTGGAAGTGATGATAAAATTGACCCCAAGGAAGCCAGAGATAAAATTGACGGTTATCTTAAAATTTTAAATGATGATTACAGGGTTGAGCGTATTGAGGCCATCAGGGATGTATTTGTTGAGGTATTGCCTGCAAGTGTTTTCTCCGGCTGGATGAAAATGAAAGGAAAAGAAGGTGGAGCTAATAAATTTCCCAGGGTGTTAAAAAAAGATCTTTTAACAGAATGGCAGGAATATTTAAATAATTACCAGATCAGTTCAAAATAAAACAATTTCATGGGACCTTTTGCGCAAGGTATATTATTAGGATTAACATTTGCTGTTCTTCTTGGCCCGGCCTTTTTTGCTCTGATCCAGACAAGTATCCACAGGGGGTTCAGATACGGAGCATTTCTTGCTATAGGGATATTTCTAAGTGATCTGTTTGCTTTATTGCTTTGTTATTTTGGAGCTTCACAAATTCTGGGGGCTGATCCACGGCAAAATGTTTATTTCAGTGTGATTGGTGGGATTATCCTGGTCATTTTTGGTACCTACACAGGAACCCGTAAAGGAATTCGGCCATCAGAAGAAAAAGCCGGTCCAATAGAAACACCTTCGAAATTTTATGTTTACATCATTAAAGGCTTTTTATTAAATGGGTTAAATCCCGGTATGTGGTTCCTTTGGATCACCATTGTTGTGTCCATTAGTGCAAATTACGGTGTTAACAGCCATTCAATATTTCTTTTCCTAACGGGTGCCCTTATTACTATTTTCCTTACAGATATTTTCAAGTGTTATGTTTCAAACCAGCTTAAACAGTTTGTCAATGCGAAAGTCACCACCTGGATGAACCGCATAGTTGGCATCATCTTAATAGGTATTGGTACCTATCTTGTGATAAGGGTATTTGTAGATATGGAAAGGCTACTAATTTTGTCTAAAGAATTGTTTAAAGAAGGTTAGGGTCGTTAAAGCCAAGCACAGGTTTAGAAACTACGCTGGCTATATCCCTGCACATCTATTTTGTAATTTATCCCTACATAAAGGCCTCCCCAAAAATTATGAGATGGGGTATATTCCCCGTCAATGTTCTTAATCTGAAAACTTGCAGCATTGATATCAGTAAATCCATAATTACCGCGAAAACCGGCATTAATAAACCATTGGTCAGAAAGATGGATATCAGCCCCAACGTCCACAGCTATTCCAATATCCATTGATTCAAAGCGGTCGGAAATCTCTGTTTCATCCGTCAAAAAGGAGTTTCCATCTAAATCGGTTTTCTCAGTACCAATTTTATTGCCATCACGGGTATATTCCTGGGTGGCTTCCAGCAATAATCCTATCTGGGGCCCAATAAGAAACCTAAACTTGGTTTCCTTGTCGCCAAAGCCATACTTAAAAAACAGGGGAATATTTAAATACCTAAGATTAATATCCCGTGCCACATCGTATTTATTCCCATTAAAACTTTGTTTCCCATCATACTTCTGTCCTTGCAGTGAATATTGTAATTCTGTCATTACACTTACGTTTTCAGTAAAGTTATAACCAAGCCTGAAGTTAGCCATATAACCGATTTTAGGAGCATAATCAATTTCGGGTTCACCGTAAAAACTTTGGTTCATTATCCATACGCTTGTGAGAGCTCCACCGGCACCAACAACTATTTCTTTACCTTTCTGGGCAAAGGACTGAGAGCTGAATAAAAAAATAAATCCTATAGCAAATACAATAAGCTTTTTCATATTGAGATATAGATTAGTTTATATTACAAAAGTATCAAAAGTAATTCTTATGTCAAAACCAGTTTAGTACTAATCTAAATTATTAGTTTTGCAACATGATATTGGTTACAGGAGGAACGGGGTTTATCGGAGCTCACCTGCTTCATGTTTTGCTTGATAGAGGTAATACTATCAGGGCTATCCACCGTAAAAAAAGTTCATTCCACATCATCGAAAGGGTTTTTTCTTTTTACAAAAGAAAGCCTTCAGATATCAAAAAAAAAATAGAATGGATAGGTGCAGACATTACCGATATTTATTCGTTAGAGGCTTGTTTCAATGGTGTTTCTCAGGTTTACCATGCAGCTGCAATCGTTTCTTTTCAGCCGGCTGACCGGGAAAAAATGATGAGGGTCAATATTCACGGAACCGCTAATATGGTGAACATGGCCCTTGAAAAACAGATAAATAAATTTTGTCATGTCAGTTCCATTGCGGCGATTGGGCGAGGTGAAAACGATAAGGTAATTGATGAAAACGTGGTGTGGAAGGCCTCCAAAAATAATTCGAACTATGCCATCAGTAAATATGGTGCTGAACAGGAAGTTTGGCGTGGTATTGCTGAAGGTTTGTCTGCCATCATTGTAAACCCGGGTATTGTGCTGGGCCCTGGTGAAATAAACAGTGGGTCAACCAAATTGATTAAAACAGTGGAAAATGGCCTGAAGTTTTATACTCCTGGTATTAATGGAGTTGTTGATGTAAGGGATGTAGTGGAAATTATGGTTAAACTAATGCAAAGTGAAATTGGTGGCGAGCGCTTTGTCCTTACCTCTGAAAATATTAACTATCAGACGTTGTTTAGCTATATAGCTGCACAGCTTCATAAACCAGCTCCCCCCTACAAGGCAACTAAATGGATGGGAGAGCTGGCCTGGAGGGCTGAATACCTGAAATCCCTGCTTACAGGGAATAAGCCATTAATAACTAAAGAAACCGCACGCACAGCAGGGAATGAGTATCGTTATTCTGCAAATAAAGTTATTGATGCCCTGGATTTTGAATTTAGAACAGTGCAGCAAACAATAACTGATTCGTGCAGGTTTTATATGGATTCAAAAAACATATAAACCATTATAAATGATTCCGTAACAATATTGATTTATTTAAATTTCAATGATTATATTTGCGCCCTGATTTGTTATATTAAAAACAAGATTAAAAATGAATAAAGTATTATTAGTATTCTGGCCAAGGGAAGGAAATGTTGAAGTTGTTGCAGATAAAATGTTAAGCCGTTTTAACAACTCAATGATAAAAAAAATAACTGTTACCGATGTTACCGTTAATGATTTGAAAGCTTATGATAACTGGATTGTTGGAGGTTCTACAGTAGGAAGTCATGTTTGGGAAGATGCTGATGATTCCAATAAGTGGTTTGAATTCTTTAAATTACTTGATACTGTTGATCTGAAAAATAAGGTAGTGGCTTTCTATGGTTTGGGCGACCAAATTCTTTACCCTCATCATTTTGTGGATGGCCTGGGCGTATTTCAGGAAGAATTTGAAAAACGAGAGGTTAAAATCATTGGACAAACACCCACTGAAGCCTATAATTTTGAAGACTCTGACGGACAAAGAGATGGTTTATTTTATGGGCTCGCTTTGAACGAGGATCATGAAGCAGAGTTGACCGATGAGAGGCTGGATAGGTGGTTTGAGCAAATAAAAAAGGATTTTAATTAGACCTGACAGGTTATTAAATATAAGACCCGGCAGGTTTTTTAAACCTGCCGGGTCTTTTTATTTTATGCATGTGAAAACATTTCGTATTTCATCCATTTTAATTTTAGTAATACTCTCTTCCATTTATGAAGGAGTTGGCCAGTCTGTAAATAAATATCTTACGGAGCCTGATATTCTATTCAATAAATTTTGTTATTCATATACATCCTATCCCCATCTTCAAATTTTTGATTATTGGGATAAAACAGGGCAATGGGTAGAAATTGGTCCTACTTCTTCATCTGATTCTCCAACAAAAGATGTCGGTCGATTGTCGACTTTATGTATCGACCCCGAAAACGATAGCATTATTTTGGTGGGATCGCCAAGCGGTGGTCTTTATTATACAGTAAACAAGGGGGAATCATGGATAAATGCCGGTTTAGACAGACCAAAAGAAGAACATGATCTTAACATATTTACCCCAGGGATTGCTTCCATTTTAATCCTTCATAAGGATAATAAAACTTATTGGATTGTGGCTACGGGCGATAAAGATCAAAACTTTAATTATAGCCGTGGTGTGATAAGGTCAACAAACCAGGGAGAATCCTGGGAATTAATCAATGGGATGTTTCCTCAAAATTTGCCTGATAACTGGTATTATATCCGAAAACTTTCAAATCATCCGGTCAACCACAATGTTACCTATGCCGCCACAAGCAGAGGTTTATACAGATCAGAAAATATTTTGGATGAAATTCCTGAAAATGTTTCCTGGTCTCTGCTACTCGAGGATCCAATCTCTAATGGTGAAGGTTTTTTTGATCTTGAGTTTCATGTTTCAAAACCAGATACAATTTTCCTCTCGAGAGAATATAGGAATTTAACTACATCCGTTAAAGGGAATGAAATTTTGTGGAGCCTGGATGGGGGAAATGAATGGCAACCTATTCCGGGAAGCGCCTCTTTTCTTCCAAAGGATAGCATTTACAATCACTTTTTATCCATTTTTGAAATGAGCCCTGCAAATGACGATGTGCTTTATATTTATATGAAAGGCAGGCGCCTGACAGAACCAAGATACTATCATCATCATTGCAAATATATAATTAGTGAAAACAAATGGATTGAATTAAGCCCGGTTCTAAAGCTTACGGGTAATGGAAGAAATGGGTATGCTGTTTCGCCTGTGAATGAAAAACTTCTTTATTGTGCTACCGTCCAGACATATTTATCACAAGATGGTGGAATATCCTGGCAAAAAGAAAATGATACCCTGCTTAGAAATGGGATTCTAAAAACAAATCCTCATGTTGATGTGCAGGAATTAAAGATTAATAAAGCCGGAACGGAAATATGGGCAGCAACCGATGGGGGGCCCTATATGAAAGAAATTTCAGATACTATCTGGCAAAATAAAATAAATAATATTGGAATCGCCAAAGTAATGAAGTTCGATCAAAGCCAGAAACATCCAGAGTACTATCTTTTTGGAGGATGGGACGTTGGGTCCCAGGTATTTAATAAAGAAGAAAATCTATGGGACCAGGTAGGCCCCGGCGATGGCTTTGGATGTGCCTTTGATAATGTTGAATCAGGCACTTTTTATACCGCAAATTATCCGGGTTATAGCTTAGTGGTCAGAAATAAAAACTATTCTGATTCATCCCAATATAGAGTAGGTAATTTCTGGACTGCGAATGTGGCCGTTTCTCCTAATGATCATAACACCGTATACGTTTCCCTCGGCAATTTTATTAAACGTTCCACTGATCAGGGTAAAAACTGGCATATACTTGTAAGCCCCGAAGATCTGGGTCTCGATCCTGCCAATTACTTTATTTATGATATGCATACGGCAGAAAACAATGGCAATTATTTGTACTTAAGAGTATTTCCTGTGAACCAGGGAGAGCATCCTTTTATTTTTCGATCAGGGAATATTCATGCTCCCTATAATTTTATTAAATGGGAAGATATAACACCAAATCCTGCCCCGGTAGGATGGCTAAGCGACCTTGAAGTGGATGCCATTGATCAGAATCGGATTTGGATTACCTATGGTTCGCTCATAACTTCCAAAGTTTTAGAGTATAATGGAAGTCATTGGGTTGATATAAGCGGTAATCTGCAGGACCTTAATTCTGGTGTCCATTCTATCGCACATTTAAAAGGGACCCAAGATGGATTATTTGCTGGTACAAGTTACGGCATTTATTATTTGGAAGATAGATCAAAAGATTGGGTTTTGTATAAACCCGGATTACCTAATGTAGTACCCATTGATATAAAAATAAATTATGCAGCAAATACAATATTAACAGGACTTGATGGAAGAGGATTATGGGAAACTGAATTGCCGGAGAATTATTTAGTACCGGATATACCAGAGGAAAATACAACTTTGCAGATCTATCCAAATCCTGGCGATGATTATATCCTGATTGAATACAACCTTGACCCGGGAGAGGAAAAGGTTAAAGTGGATGTGTATAATGTGGAAGGTAAAATTTGTGAAACACAACGAATAGTAACATATGAAGGCATTTTATTATTCAATACCCAACAATGGAAAAAGGGAATATATGTTGCTGTGTTATCTTATAAGGAAGTACCTAAAACAAGTATCAAGTTTGTGCTGAAGTAACAATTTTTCCTTTGTTATCAATCGGAAAAATCGAACCTTTGGGATAAAGACCTAACAGGTTTTAACACCTGTTAGGTCTTCACTTCATAAGCTGTTAGGTTTTATTTTATTTCCCCAATATTTTAAATTCCGTCCTACGATTTTGCTGGCGGCCCTCTTCGGTATCGTTAGAAGATACTGGTTGTTCAAACCCATAACCTTTGTAAACCAGCCTTTCTGCTTCAATACCTTTTTCCAGCAAATAATCAACCACAGCTTTTGCCCTGTTTTCTGATAACTTTTGATTAATAGCTGCCGATCCAATGTTATCCGTGTGCCCTGAAATTTCTATTTTTAAGGTTGGGGTGTCGGTCATGAATTTTTCTACCCTGTCGAGTTCTGCTTCCGACTCCTTCCTGAGTGTGGCTTTATTAAAGTCGAAAAAAATATTATTCAAAACGATTTTTACTCCCACCTCTGCCTTTTTCAATAAAACATCTTTCGTAATTTTCCTTGCTTCGGCATCATCAGGGATATTCACATTTTCGGAATGGAACAGATAATCTTTCCTGCTCACAGTAATGCCATAATTTTTCCCTGGCTTTAGTGAAATCAGGTAAGCTCCTGTACTGCTGTTGGATTCAAAGCTGGCCAGCAATTCATTTTTGCTGTTATCTGTAATTTCTATCATGGCTTGCAAAGGAGTGAGTGTCCCTTCATCAAGTATCTTGCCTTCAAGAATTGTATTCTGTTCTATTTTTGGTGCAAGGGCCGGATAGGCTTCCTTTGTGTGATAACCTGACAACGGCCCTTCTTCAAACATAGCTAAGGGTTTGGATGCCCCCAGGAAAGTGATGATATACAAATCCTGCCCACCATATCCATCCTTCTTTTTAGAAGAATAATATCCACGTTGTCCGTTTGCAGCCATGGTAAAAAACACATCATCATCTGGAGTATTGATTGGATATCCCAGGTTTATAGGGTTACTCCATCTACCATCTACCAGTTCTGATTTAAAAATGTCGTAACCGCCCATGGTATTATGTCCTTTTGAACTGAAATAAAGATTTTTGCCATCCGGGGTGATATACACCCCTTCCTCATCATAAGGAGTATTGATGGTAGCCCCGATATTGATGGCTTCCTGCCACCGGTCTTTGGCATCCCTGATAGAATAATAAATGTCCTGCCCACCATAACCATCCTCTCTTAAGCTTGTGAAATACAAAGTGGTTTTATCAAAACTTAAGGAAGCCGAAGCTTGTTTCATCCCGGAGTTGATTTCATTGGCCAGTTTATCGGGAAGGGTATAGATACCATCTTTTAGCAAGCTTGCATAAAGATTATTCCCTCCTGCTGATTTATACACAAATAGAATGCTCCCGTCCGAGGCGATACCGGCAGTAGCGTCATGGTTATTGCTGTTGAGATCATACGAATTTTCGGGTAAGGTCCATCGCATATCATCATAATAGGTCACATAAATGTCTTCAAAATAGTATGAATCATCATCCCGCTTTCCTCCCGTGGTGTTTTCCCTGACGGAAGTAAAGAGGATCATGTCCTCTTCAGGAACTACCAGGGGACGGTAATCCGGAAAAGCAGAATTGACAATTTCACCGAGGTCATCTACGAATACACGAGAAGGATTGGCCACCATTTCTTTGGCCGTTTCACATTCTTCCATTTTTTTATCGATCAATTCGTTTTCCTTAACTAGTTGTTCCGGGGTGAGCGCACTTTTATGTTTTTTATATTTTTGAATGGCTTTATCGAACTGGTAATCGAGGTGATATGCCTTGGCAAGTAACCAGTTCACATCGTTATATTCCATATCAAGACTGATCCTTTCGTCAAGTTCAATTGCTTTTTCAAAATATTTTATCGCGTTGTTTTTATCGTTATCAATCATATAGCATCTGCCAATTTTATAATTTAATAAGGCATTATCCGGATTAAATTTATTGGCCTTTAGGTATTCGATAACGGCAAGGTGGTATACACCCGGACCCTGGTCATAAAGTTTATCACCTGCTTTTATGTTACTAAGTGCATTACTTAATTGTTCTTTATGATTAGGGAAATTATATTTATTAAAAGCAATACTTTGTGCTGATGCTAATTGAGTAAAAATGGCCTGCAATATTATTTGGAATATTATTGTTCTGATCATAACCTGATATTTATAACTTATTTACAAAAACTTTGGAGGTGTTTAAGGGCGTCTCTATTCCCTAACTCTGAGGCTTTCTGCCAGTCGGTGCAAGCGCCGATATTATCCCGCTGCATTTCTTTTACAATACCCCGATTGAGCCAGGCGTCAGCATAGTCCTGATTTATGGCAATAGCTTCTGTAAAATCAAGTATCGCTCCGGGTAAATCCCCACTCATGTATTTTGCATTGCCCCTGTTGTTGTAAGCTTCAAAATAATCAGGATTCACCTCCAGGGCTTTGGCAAAATCATCCACTGCACTTTCATAAAGTCCTTTTTTGTATTTCAGGTTGCCACGGTTTACATAAGCTTCGAACAGGCTCCCATCTATTTTTACAGCTGCGGTGTAATATTCTTCCGCAGCTTCGTTATCCTGAAGTTTTTCATTGACTTTACCCAGGTTATTATAGGCAATGGCCATTTTCTGGTCGAAAGTGATGGCCTTTGTTAAATCATTTTTAGCCGTTTCATACGATTCCGTGAGATAATGAATATAGCCCCTTTCATTATAAGCCAGGGCATAATCGGCTTTCAGGGAAACAGCTCTGTCGAAATCATTGATTGCTTCTGGGTATTTTTTCTGGGCAGATAAAACACATCCCCTGTAATAATAAGCTTCTTCAAATTTAGAATCCGCATCAATGGCTAAGCTTAAGTTTTCAAATGCGTCCCTGTAATTTTCATCAAGGAGCAGAATATAGCCCATCATTGAATAATTTTGTGCTGTTGGTTGTAATTCTATGGCCAAACGAATATCCTTTAAAGCCTCTTGCTTTTCATTCATCTCAAGCCTGATACAGCTTCTGTTATAATAAGCAGGGGCGTAGTCAGGCCTTAAGCGGATGGCTTTATTTAATGCAGTGATCGCTTCAATGTTTTTGCCATTTACATAATGCTCCAGGCTTTGATTATAGAGTTTATTTGCGAGTTTGGCGTCTTCTTTTTTCTGGGCCAGTGCTGCTTCGTCGTCCTGAGCCATAAGGAATATCGGAAACAAAAGAAGCCAGACCAGCATGAGCTTTGCTTTATTCATTGATATCTGATTTTTATTTGTTATTGTAGTAATTCTTTTCATACGCAAATTACGAAATTTTGTTGAGATGAAAAATGGTTTGGAAATCAATCCAATTGTTTTATGAATTACCAGGTTCTTTATGGCCTGGTATTTAAGACAATATTTTCAAAAGCCATGAAATTTTAGACAATTTCAGCAGGTAGGTCACGCAATAGTTATCAAACTTTCAGGAACCAGGCCCTAAAGGACCTGTCAACTAAGTATTTAATGGACTATTTTATTTTGATCCTGACTCTGAAGTGCCCTGCCATTGAGGTTGAGTTTGCTTAGTCGGTAATGGTGTTTTTATAATGCTGGTATCGTTCCAGGATATCATAAACGAAATTATACGGCTCGGCTCCCCGGCAGTAACCGTACTTTACAACCGAATCGTTATAATATTCGGGTTTGGATTTATTTAGTAGGTAATAATCCACATTTTCATCCCAAAGGTTGGGGTTTTTCTGGTACTTTTCCGCCAATCTTCTTGCATCGTATACATGTGCAATACCGGCATTGTATGAAGCAAGGACAAATTTTGTCCGTTCCTCTTTATTATCAATCTTATCGAGAAACTGTTTATCGAGCAGTTGGATAAATTCCACTCCTGCCCTGATTTGCTCTTCCGGAGGGGATAAACTATCCACCCCGTATTTTTCAGCCGTATGCGGCATCAATTGCATTAATCCAAAAGCCCCCGCCCAGGATTTGGCCTCCGGGTAAAAGTGGGACTCCTGGTAGATCAATGAAGCCAAAAGCCTCCAGTCCCATTCGATCAGCTCGCTATACTTTTTAATATATTTGTCGTAGGGTGATATTTTACCTCCCGAAACCGAATAGTATTCACTTTGAGCAATATTTACAGTTCGTGAATTCCTGTAGTATTTATTGTATATATATGCATAGGTCCGGCTCTTACTGAACTCCCCCAGCCAGTCATTGATAGAATCCAGCAATCCATGTGACCCTTTTCGTACTGCCCATGCAATATTCTGTGAAAAACTTATTGGTGTATTCACGTCGATGTCGGGGTAGAATTTGAGGTTGACCAATGCAATATGTTCATCGCAAACAGTGTATTCAATTTCTCCTTTTTCAACCATATTGATCAACTCTTCAACAGTAGCTTCAGGGTGTTCAACGATGATGATCTCCGCACCTATCTCATCCGAAAGGTTTTTTAATCTGGAAAGAAAAGTGGTGTTTTTTTGAATATGAATGGTTTTTCCGGCCAGTTGAAGAGGATCGCGGATTAGCTTCGCATCAATTTCATCCATAGTGGCCATTCTCCGCCAGTTCTCTGGTTTGCGCTGCACCAGCATTTGCCTTGTTTGGCTGAAAGGAATGCTAAAGTCAATCACATTGCTCCGCTCTTTCGTTACCGTAAGACCCATGGCCAGTAAATCACAATCATAATCATTCAGGCAGCTAAAACTTTCGTCCAGGGCATTGATAATCTTTATTTCAAGTTTAACCCCCAGGTAATCAGAAAAGGATTTTAAAAGTTCATATTGGTACCCCATCGGTTCTCCCCGATAAACAAAATAGCTGGTGGAATTATAATCTGTAGAGGCAACCAGTGTGCCTGTGTTCAATATCTTTTTTAATACCAGGTCTTCGGGTTGTTTTTTAGCTTGATCATTAGCCCTGGAATTCGGGTCAGGAGATTGACACGAAAATATTATCACCCATATTCCTGGCAACAGAAGCAGTATTTTTTTCCAGTGATTTATGATGAAAAGTTTTGTTAGCAATACGACTAAATTAAGTATAAATCTAATTCAAAGTATTCAATTTACAGTTATATGTTTAGTTGTTTAAGATAATTTTACGCAAATTTTAATAAAACGTTTTTAAAAATATTGTACCTTTCGCCTTCAATTTTCTTTAAACTTCAAACATACCCCAATGAAAAAATTACATCCTATTGTCCTTCTTTTTTGCGTATACATTTTCCCTTTGGTTTCATTCTCACAAAATCAATCCGGTGCGTTTACCGTAACAGGAGCTGGATATAGCACAGCTGTAGTTACAGATTATCAATGCCTTGGTATTAATCCGGCCAATTTAGGCTGGAAACGAAACAATCATTTAATGAATGTGGGTATAGGTGAGGCAGATTTTACCATCTACTCTGAACCGCTTAAACGGACATTGGTAAACGATCTCTTTTCTACCGGAAAAACCTTTACTGATGAAGAAAGGCAAGAAGCTGTCGAAAACTTCACCAATACTAAACTTCAGGTAGAAGGGAACATAAGTGGTTTTGGCGTTTCATTCCAGGATGATAAAATTGGTGGCTTTGGGTTTTCTGTAAAAGAACGTGTTATGTGGGATTCTAACCTTAATGAAGAAAGTGCCGATATTCTGTTTAACGGGTATAACGCCGCATATTTTGATACCGTTTATTTCGACCCACAAACCGGTGAATATACCGGTGAAGCCTTTGACCCGGAAAAGGTAACTGATCTTTTTGAAGGAACTTCATTACAAGTTGTTTGGTTTAGGGAATATAATTTTTCTTATGGAAGGGCTATCCTCAACAACGAAAATTTTTCACTTTATGGGGGTGTTGGATTCAAATACCTTGAAGGCTATAGTTTGTTCAATTATTCCTACCAGGGAGGAGTGCTTACCGCCTTGTCATCGCTTAATCCGGTTTTGCAGGTAGACTATGACGCTCCATCACCATCAAAAATCGAAGGAAATAACTACCAGAAAGTGGGCCAGGGGTTTGGACTGGATTTCGGTGTGTCAGCTCTTTTATTTAATCAACTAAGGCTTTCACTTGCTTTAACAGATATTGGCAGTATAAAATGGGATGGAAATGTGTATACCGGAGAAGATACTGATTTAACTGATATACAGACTGCAGGAATTGATAACTATAATATTTTTGAGTTGGACGACAATGTGGCCTTTGATAACCTGAAGTGGGGTGGTTGGGAAGGACTGGAAAGCAGGTCAACTGATTTACCCATGAGCTTAAGGGCCGGGGCTGCTTATGTTTTAAATGAGAAGTTTGAGTTCGGAACAGAATTTTATGTCCCGATGAATGAAACACCCGGTTCGTATGATAAGATGATCGTTGGCCTGGGAACCCGTATCTCGCCGGTTAAATGGTTTAGGGGTTCAATAGGAATGGTTACCGGAGGTGAAACGGGAACTAATATTCCTGTGGGAATTTCTTTCCTTCCTTTTAATAACGATAGTTTTAGCTGGGAGTTAGGTATCGCCGTGAGGGATATTACTACCTATTTTTCTCAAGATAAACCTACTGTATCCTTTGCAATGGGTTTGATGCGGTTTAGTTTTGGAAGTATGGGGAATTCACAAACAGAATAAGAACAGGGAAAAATCAACACTTATAATAACCGAAAAAAGGTTTTGAAGATCTTAACCGAAAGATTTGTATTTTTATACACAAATCATTTTTCAGCTATTGATAGGTAATGCCAGCTCATTTTATACGATGAATGAGCATTGCAGCTTAAGCAAAAGGCACAAGCGGATACTATTATAACATAAAACTAAACACAACACTTTTCTAAATTTAAAATATTGAAAAATATTAACTATATTTGGAATCAAATTATTAACAAAACATAATTGCCAATTCAAAAAAGTAGTTACCAGGATCTTAAAGAATGAAAAAACTTACACTTTTATTTTTAGTTTACACTTTCTCTTCAACTTGCTTTTCGCAGGATATTATTAATCATTATAATCCTGAAAATTTGTTTGAATTATACAATACTCAGGGATCACCTACTTATTATGATGGAGAATATCAAATTCGAATATCATCGTTTTATTGGTCGTTTTGGTGGCTTAACGACTATACCAATTTCATATCCTATGATTTTGAATGCGTATCCTATCCGTTTGTACCGGATTGTTACATTAATATGGATTGTACACCTAGCTCAAATGTTAGAAACTTCGAAGTTTTACCTGATAATCTGTTAAACACCATTGTGGAACCATATCCCGGTTTTGGATGGATAATTTCATCTGGAATGGATGTATATCAATACTCTAACCCATTGGGGTTTGATTATCCGAACGAAACTAGTTATCCTACAACACTTGTAACCCGATCCTATATTTCTGATGCGCCATGGGAAACTGATAGAATGATTTTACCTCATACTATTTTACGAATTACCCTAAACGTACATGAAGGAACGACAATAGATGGGGAAATTAAGGTTAAGATTTCCTGGTTATATGACAACACCAGAGGGAGAATGAGATACTATCCCTTTACAAATGAAAACGATGGAATGAGCGTAAATAGCACTGAAAAATATGATGTCATTTTCATGCCAAAAATCCTATATGACGGTATTCCTGATTGGGGTGAACTTTCGAATCATCAATATAATACAACTTCAAATCTAGGATGGTTTAACGGGGCATACCCATCTGGTATAAACCCTATAGGTTCAATTAATTATATCCATGAAGATGATGTTGAAATCACCGGTCCTTTTAACCCTGGTTTTGGTAACAATTATTTTCCAGATGATTTTGGTGATTTTTATTTTTACCCGGCACCTTATGCTCTTTTATCTCCTCCACTTAGGAATAAACCTGCTAAAGCATATGCTGGTTTTGATGATTATGGAGAATATGAAGGAGTCCCAAATTCTAATTCTACCTTTGAGACAGGTATTGAGCATACATATACAATAAATTCTTCAATTGATTTAGAAAACATTAATCCCTCTGAGAAAATTATCTATAATCCTTCAAAAGTTTCTATTGACTGTGATTTAACCTTTCCTGAAGATTACAAATTTCTTACTGTCCATGGTAAATACCCTGACAAAGCCTGGGTAATGACAAATAATACTGGTTTCGATGATTTAAGGGATGTATTATGCCCAACCGATCAGATCGGCGATTTTCTCTCTGAATATGAATTAGGCGGTAGCAGTGTAGAGTTAACTATTGAGCCCGGTGTTACCATCATGGATGCAAAGTTTACCGGGAGCGGTAAAATATTTTTTCATCCTGATAATTTGAGAGGTAATTTTGAAATTTCATCTCCCGGAATAAATTTAATTTGTATACCTGAAACCTTAATTATAGTTGATCAGGAACTTACATGGAATCACGATTTTTTATTTGAAGGTGATTTAATGGCAATTCAACCAGGTGCAACACTAATTATTAATAATCACTTAGACTTTGAAGCCAGTTTAATCACAATCGAATCCGGTGGGACATTAATAGTGAAAAACACCTTAGAGGTTGATAACGATACCAAGATCATCGTCAAACGAGGCGCCAAACTAACTATTGATGGTGGTACCATAACCGGCCCCCATATGTGGCAGGGTATAGAGGTTTGGGGAACAGCTACAGCTAATCAAAATCCTACTGACCAGGGTTGGCTAAAAGTAATTAATGGCGGGACCATTGAGAAAGCTTCTACTGCTATAAAAACAATTAAAGAAGATAATAATGGAAGTGAGGGGACTCTCGACTTTGATTATACTGGTGGCATTGTCCAGGCATCTGAGGCCAACTTTATCAATAATAAAGTTGCGGTTCATTTTTATGATTACGGTTTAAACAGTGTAAGCGGTTTTGGTGATTGTTATTTTACTACAGATAATAATTTTTCAAGTACCAACAACCCCGACTACTTTATAAGGATGAACAGTGTAAAAGGAATATCTTTTATAGGCTGTCATTTTAGCAATGCAAGCAGCAACCCATGTTATGGTGGGGGTATTTACAGTTTTAATTCCGGTTTTGCTGTAAAAGGCAAATGCCTCAACCCAGGGGAAGACTGTACCGAATGGGAAGCCGGTACATTTACCAACCTCAAACGGGGAATTTATGCCACCTCCGGGGGCAGCCTCTATTTTCCCCTCATTGATCATATAAACTTCAGCGGCCAAAACAGGTCCATATACTTCAGTGCCATAGAATATGGCTTGATAACAAATTGCACCATAAGCACCGGCCCGGTCAGTGGATATGATTGGCCCTATGGAATTTACCTTGACCGCTCAAGCGGGTATAAAATTGAGGACAATTATATTAATAAAGGTGAAATTGTAGGTCTGGGGATAGTAGTAAATAATTCTGGTGGTGAGCCAAACCAAATATACAGGAACCAGTTTGAAGACTTGGTATTTGGTATACTTGCCCAGCAAAGCAACCGCTCTTACGATGGCACTACCGGACTGGTGCTTAAATGCAACGAATATACAGGCAATGAGTACGACCAGGCTGTATCCTGGGATGCCGGGGGGCTGATGCTTAATACTGCCGGAATAGCCGCATTTCAGGGAGCTAACGAAAATGCACCAGATGCACCTGCAGGTAACCGCTTTAGCTGGACAGGCCCATTGGGTGAAGCAACTGATATTTACAACGAGGCCAATGATGTCTATTATTATTATCATTATTTGCAAAATGACCCTTGGCATCTACGGCCTGATTATTACACCGATGAAACGGTATTCCCTTTTCCAAACACAAACCCTGGGGCTTATTGGGAACCGGAGGAAAGTTGCCCTTCAAGCGATCCGGGTGGGGGGAATTCGGATGACGAAAGCGAAATGAAAGGGAGGATGGCTTCAACCGACGCCAAAGCCGATTCGGTACAAAACATCATCAACCTCCTGAAAGACGGCGGCAGTACCGAAGATCTGAAATGGGAGGTGGATATAAGCACTACGCAACAAGCTTATGACGTATATAATGAGCTTATGAACAATTCCCCATATATTTCAGATACGGTTATGGAATCGGCCATTGAAAAAGAAGAGGTATTGCCCAATGTGATGATACGGGACGTAATGGTGGCCAACCCCCACAATGCCAAGGACGATGTTTTGTTGGGAAAAATTGAAGAACGAAACAATCCCATGCCTGATTATATGAAAGCCCAGATATTGCAGGGCCAAAGCCTGGTGTCGGTTTATGAAAACCTGCGGTCGAATTTAGCCCATTACAAACAAAAACGCGGCCTGGTTTTCAACAAACTTATTAGCTATTACTTGGCTGATACCCTTAATCCGGCGGTTTCAATGGACAGTCTTTCGGTACTGCTTGAGAATGATAACGGCTTAATGTCGAAATACCGCCTGGCTTTGTTGAGCTTAGGGCAAGGGGCAGGGAGCACAGGGCTTGATGTCCTGAACTCCATACCCTCACAATTTATCTTAAGGCCTGAAGAACAGGAAGCCCATCAGCAATTAATAAATTATTACAATTTGCTGGCCGGTATAGCCCAGGAAGGTAAGGCCCTGACAGATGCCGACAGCCTTCAAATTGAAAACCTATTTGAAATTGAAGCCCATGAAAAGGGCAAGGCCCCGGTTTATGCCAGGAATGTGTTGCTTGCAATGGAAGAAACTTCCTGGGATGAGCCCATCATACTGCCCGATTTTTCGAAATCGGCTGCCCTGGAGCAAAAATATGAGGATTTATTAAGTGCGCTCGATGATCATCATTACCTGGAAATATTCCCCAATCCTGCCCGTGATTACCTTATCCTGGAACATCAGCTTGAAATGGATTATGAAGCTGTTATAGTTAAAATTGCAAATGCACAGGGCGTTACACAAATGCAGGTAAACCTGGTTGGTAGGCAAAACCAGAAAACCCTGAACATTTCCCAACTGAAGGCCGGGGTTTATGTTGCCACAATTTTGGTAAACAATAAAGAGATAGAATCAGTTAAGTTTACAAAAGTTAAATAAAAGTTGAAATTTTAATACTCAGCACTTCCCCGAAATGGGAAGTGCTGTAATTGATTGAAATAATCATTATGAAGAAATATTCAGGAATCGTTTTAACCATTGTTCTAATCATATCTGTACAGTATTCCGAAGCACAAGTGTGGCCGAAATATTATGGCGAACCCAACCGGAAAGATTACAGCTACGATATTATTGAAACCTATGACAAGGGTTTATTAATGTGTGGGGGGTACTTTACTGATGAAAGTACTTGGTCGTGGTTGATAAAAACAGATATTAATGGCAATGTTTTATGGGAAAAAATCCTGGAGTGCAACGGAATGAACTATTTATTGGCTTTGCATCCTTTGATGGATGGGGGAGTAATTGCTTGTGGGGCAATAAATTATGGAGAAGCTAATCAAATGCCTTATGTAGTAAAACTAAATGAATGCGGCGAAAAAATTTGGTGCAAGAGTTTTTATTCTTCAGAGCCTCTTGTTTTACCCTGGGCACAGGACGTAAAAGAAACCCCATCAGGTGATATTGTAATACTTGTAAATACATTTGGTGATTACCCCGAAGAAACCATGCACCTATTAAAATTGAACTCAGAAGGGGATATGCTTTGGAAGAAAGCATATTGCAGTGGTTATATACATCCTGAATCCGCTTTGCCATTGGGAAACAAAGTAATAATTACATTACAAAATGAATACCTCATAACAGGCGATGTTTACTGGGAAGATCCCTGGAGTCCGGGAAGTGGTAAATGGATCAGACCTTTATTTATTTTGGTAGATAGTTTGGGGATAGAAAAATGGGTACTTCCATTTGGTTTAAATGATACTCTAAGGGGAACCGGTAAAATGTCAATAGAACCTCTATTCAATGATAAGTTTGTCGCTACCGGTTCAAATTGGATTGGAAATGATCAGATAAAGCCATTATTAATGAGGTTTGATGAAAATGGTAATGAACTTGATTACCATATTGAAGAACCTGAAAATTTTAGTACAAATATAATTGAGGGAGCTTTTGTAAAAATTGTTCAAAATGAAGCAAAATACTATTTAGAAGGAATTGTAGAAATTGAACCGGGAGAAGTTTATCCCCTGTTTGATGCAAGTATTGATACCAATATTTTTAGCCAAGAGCTACAAATATATGATAGTGCATTTTATTTGTTACTTTCTGAACCTCACAACTTGATAAAAACAAGTGATAATAAGCTTATAAATAACTCCACCTTCAAAGAAACCGGCAACTGGGAAATAGCCCTCTCCAAGCTCAACCTCAGCCTGGAGTATGACACTCTTGATCCGGGTAACTACAACTACGACAGCCTTTGCACCACCCCCGGCCTGCCACAAAGCGGCTTTATCTACTTAGATGATTGTGATATTATAACCGAGGTGGATATCCCATCACCGGAGGAGTATTATGCCCACTTAAAAACCATACCCATAACAGCTTATCCAAATCCGGCTACTAAAGGGAGCATTACGTTTGAGTTTGAGAATACGGAACACCACACCCACATACAACTAAAATGTTTTAATATTTATGGTAAAGAGGTATACCATGAAAAAGTTTACCGGCATCAGGGGGAAAGTTTAGTATCTATTTATAACTGGACCAAGGGTTTTTATATGGCGGTAATTTACAGCGATGGTTTGCCTGTGGGGGAGTGTAAGTTTGTGGTGCAGTAAGATCTATTACCTGCTTAGCGCTTCCAAAGTGCTTAGCGGATAGTAAAGATTAATTAAACAAGTTATGCTATCTTTACTCATCTTTATAAACCATTCATTGATGAGGATATTCTTTTTATTTCTTTTATTTCCGTTCGCATTAAACGCACAGGAAAAGGATGGCTGGCTAACAAGCTTTGCAAACATAGAATTTAATGAGAATACCATCGTCTTTAAATATTGCGGTGGGAGCCCTGTATGCTCACCTATACCGATGTTTAAAATAAAGGGGGTGCAGTATATTGTTACATCTGGTGATCCTATATCCTGTAAAACAATATCCCTGGAAAAGCGCATAATAGAGAACTATTTGTGCCAACAAATAAACCTTAATGATAAAAATGAGGCCCTTGACTACCTAAAAGCGATTAGCCTTCAATTGATATTTAGCTTATCAGGTGACAAAAGTCCAAACCTTGATATGAGGGAACGCGTTCGTCATTTTATACAATTTCCCGATCATGAAATTTCCTCGGCATCTCTAAAAGTGATGAAGCTTTACGAGGAAATAAATTATACTTTGCCTGATTCTGGCTCTTTATTACATTATATAGATGGACCTATTGATAAATACAATCCACCTATGTTTAACAATAATACATTGATTACCGGAGAGGGTGAGTCATTGAAAATTGACTCTACAAATTGGCCAAAGTATTACGGTGAACCCAATCGTTATGATTATAGCAGGGACATCATTGAAACCTATGATAAAGCGTTTTTAATGAGTGGGGGCTATTTTGATGATGAAAGCGGATGGTCATGGCTAATAAAAACAGATGTCAATGGAGATGTATTATGGGAAAAAATAATTGAATCGGAAGAAAGTAATTATTTGAATGCAGTATACCAAACATCTGATGGTGGGATATTGGCGTGCGGTGCAGTTTGGACAGATATCGGTGCATCTGATCCATTTGTAATAAAATTAAATGCATGTGGGGACAAGGAATGGTGTACAATATTTGCCGGTAGTATACAAACAAATCCCTGGGCACAGGATATAGTTGAAACATCTTCTGGAAACATCATTGTTTTGGTAAATCAATATGGAGAGAATAATGTTGGGGATATGGATTTGTTTAAGTTGAATTCACAGGGAAATTTAATCTGGAGAAAAACATATTGTAGTAGCATTATTCACCCTGAAAGCGCCTTGCCATTAGGGAAAAAAATAATGATTACTTCCCAAAATGAATATCTAATATCAGGCGATGTTTATTGGGAAGACCCCTGGAACCCAGGAGGCCCTAAAGGTTTAAGATCATTATTTGTTAAGGTTGATTCAACTGGAAATGAAAAGTGGGTACTTCCATTTGGTTTAAATGATACGATTTTCGGACAAGGTAAAAATATATTCCAAATAAATGATAATAGGTTTATTGGTATCGCAAATAAATGGCCTACAGAAACAATGCAAACTTTGTTATTGGAATTTGATTCATTGGGCAACACCATTCAGTATGTTATAATTGATAATGAATTAATAAGTCCATCTATACAAAAAGGGGTACCATTGTACTTTGAACATATAGATTCCTACTATGTTTTAGGCGGTTTGTATGTAATACCAAATGAAGGATATGCAACAGAGATTTTATTGGATACAAATATTTTTAATAATATTACTGTTTATGATCATATCCAGCATAATTCTGAAGACCCCTACACCATGATTACGGCCTTTAATAAAAAAATTGTCTCAAACTCCACCCTTAAACAAACCGGCAACTGGGAAATAGCCCTGTCAAAACTCAACCTCAACCTGGAGTACGATACATTGGACCCGGGCAATTATACCTATGATAGCCTATGCACCACCCCCGGCCTGCCACAAAGTGGTTTTATCTATTTAGATGATTGTGATATTATTACCGGGGTGGATATACCCATACCTGAGGAATACTATGCCCATTTAAAAACTATACCTATAACAGCTTATCCCAACCCGGCCACAAAAGGGGGTATTACTTTTGAGTTTGAGAATACAGAGCATCACAGCAATATTGAATTAAAGTGTTTTGATATTTATGGTAAGGAGATTTATACTGAGATAGTTTTCCGCCATCAGGAGAAAAGCATAGTGGATATAAACATCTGGCCAGGCGGGATGTATGTTGCGGTGATATACAGTGATGGTTTGCCTGTGGGGAATTGTAAGTTTGTGGTACATTAGCCCATCCACCCGCTTAGCACTTCAAAAGTGCTTAGCGGATAAAACTACCCACGACCACTTGTCATTATGAGGAGAGTTTTTGGGCATGCGTATATACTGATGAAACAATCTCTCTGATTAATTGTACCAATTTAAAGGAGAGACTGCTTCGCTTCAATCCAAAAGGCCAGCTATTTGGTTCCCAATGAAGCTAAGGAGATGAAATCAAGCGGTCTTACGATACCGCCAAACCGCCAGACTGAGGATGATGGCCCCATAAGCCAACAAGCTGAAAAACTCCTTACTGATATCGGCGAAGCCCGATCCTTTTAACAATACCATACGGATTACCCGCATAAAATATGCGAAAGGGTTGGTAATATTTACATAATGTGCCCAGTCGGGCATACTTTCAGTAGGGGTAAAAATGCCACTCATCAGGATAAATGTGAGCATAAAAAAGAAAATGATAAACATCACCTGCTGTTGGGTATCGGCCATAGTGGATACCAAAAGCCCTAAACCCAGAGCAACAAATAAATACACTCCGGCAAAACCAAATAAGAGAGGCAGACTTCCAACCATAGGAATGTCGAAGAGTATTTTTCCGAGGGTAAGACCAAAAGCCAGCTCAAACATGGCAATGATCCAGAAAGGAATTAATTTGCCCGTGATGAACTGGTATTTTTGAATGGGCGTCACGTTAATCTGCTCTATGTTTCCCATTTCTTTTTCGCGCACGATATTCAAGGCTGCAAGAAAAGCACCTATCAGGGTGATCAATATGACAAGAATGCCCGGCAGCATATAAATTTTATAGTTTAATCCGGGATTGTACCAAAAGGAGTAGTCCACCTTAATTTGCTGAAGTTTATGAGGGGTAACAAAGCTGAGATTTTCCACCAGGATGTTACGGTTAAAATCGGCTATGACATAACTTGAATAGGCATTTACAAGGCCGGCTGAGGTGGCATTGATCGCGTTGATCAAAAGTTGTACCTCTGCTTTTTCTTCCTTCATCAACTTTTTCTCAAAACCGTTTGAAATGTTAATGATAAGGTCTATTTTATCGGCTGATAATAAGTCTTGAGCCTCCTGCATCGAAAAAGTAAATTCTTCCAACTGGTAAAAGGGAGAGCCTTCAAATTTAGAAGTCAATTTACGGGAAGTAGCAGAAAGGTCCTGGTCAACGATGGCCATTTTAATTTCTTTCATCTCAAAAGTAGCGGCATACACCAGTACGATTAGCTGTACAAATGGAAGGGCAATAATGATCGGCAACATGGTCTTATCCCTGAAAATCTGGATAAACTCTTTCTGGATGATATATAGGATTGTTCTCATTAGTCCAGCCTGATTTTAAATTTCTTAATACTGATCATGATAAATAACAGAGTCATTCCGATCAAAATAAGTGTCTCTTTCCAGATAAAGGCCATCCCGGTGCCTTTCAACATGATATTTTTTATGATGATAATAAAATATTTGGGGGGCATCAAGTGGGCAATTCCCTGTAAAATAATGGGCATATTTTCGATTGGAAAAATAAAACCTGAAAGCAATAGTGTGGGCAGCATCAGTGCGAACATGGATATAAACATTGCCACCTGCTGGGTTTTTGCCATGGTAGATATTAAAATGCCCAGCGACAAAGCCAGGGTGATAAACAGGAAACTTTCAGCTAACAACAGTGGCAAACTCCCCTTTACCGGCATTCCAAATACAAAGTATCCCAGGGAGATGATGGATACTGCGTTTACAAAAGCCAATACCACATAAGGGATTACTTTCCCAATAATAATTTGGGGTGGTTTAAGCGGAGAGACAAGAAGCACTTCCATGGTGCCCATTTCTTTTTCGCGTGCAATGGAAATGGAAGTCATCATGGCTGAAACCAGCATAAGGATGAGCGCCATGGTACCCGGCACAAACATATAAACACTCTTTAACCCTTCATTGTAGACCATTCGGGTAATGGGCACTATGTGCATAGGTTTGCCTTCGGTCTCATTTTTTTTAGTAATGTAATCCGTGATTATGGCTGAAGTGTAATTAACAATTAGATTGGCGGTATTGGCATCAGAGGCATCGGCAATGATCTGGACATTGGCTGAACCTTCTTTTTCGAGTTTATTGGCAAAACCAGGTTCAAAAACCACGATCTGTTTTACATCCCCTTTTTTGAAGATCGTTTCAATGTTGGTGGCCGATTGCAAATTTTCTTCAAGAATAAAATATCCCGAGGAAATAATCTTGTTTGATATCTCCAGGGTTATTGCATCTTTGGACGGATCGTATATCGCAATTTTGATATTTTTAATTTCATTGTTTACCACAAATCCAAAAATCAACAGCTGGGCAATGGGTATCCCAAATAGAACCAGCAAGGTCCGTGGATCACGGAAGATGTGAAAGAATTCTTTTTTTACAAAACCCAGGAATGCATTCATAGTTTTGAGACCTTAGCTATTAGACAGATAGACATTAGACTCTATATTTGTTCTAACTTGATAATCTGTTTTTTAGTTTATTTATCATTTTTTGAATTTCTTCAATTTCATTTTCATATTTTTCTAGAACTTCAGATGAAATGTAGCCAATCCTTTGTGCAATGATTAATTGAGTATTTAGTTCTGCGGACGATCCATCTGAAATTTCTAAGTATCTGTTGAATTCTTTTTCTGAGGATTTTCTTGATCCCTCTGCTATATTGTTTGATATTGAACAAGCACTCCGTTGACATTGGTTGATCATCCCATATCTTTCTGATTCAGGGAAAGATCGGGTAAGATCATATATGCTGACTGCCAAATTAACAGCTCGTTGCCAAACAATTAGTTTTTTGTAATTATGCATATTTATAAATTAGTCTAACATCTAATGTCAAATAATCTATCGTCTATTTCCCCCTAGCTAATTTCAAAAACACCCCATCCATATTCTCTGCTTGATAGCTTTTTTTAAGTCCTGCCGGAGTGTCCAAAGCTTCAATACGTCCATCCACCATAATGGAAACCCTGTCGCAATATTCTGCTTCATCCATATAATGGGTGGTTACAAAAACTGTAATTCCGTCGTTTGATGCCTGGTAAATCATATCCCAAAACTGCCGGCGGGTAATGGGATCAACTCCCCCTGTTGGTTCATCCAAAAAGACAATTTTAGGCTGGTGGAAAATGGCCACTGAAAAAGCCAGCTTCTGTTTCCAACCCAGCGGAAGCGAAGCAATCAATTCATTTTTCAAGTGTGAGATGTTTAATCTTTCAAGCAGATCATCCATCCGCTTTTTGATTTCTTTGGCTGATAACCCATAGATGCCGGCAAAAAACCGGATATTTTCCTTAATACTCAGGTTTTCATACAAAGAGAACTTCTGGCTCATATAGCCAATGTTTTTCTTGATCAACTCCGTTTGCTTGTACACGTCAAAACCGGCCACCTTAACATCGCCAGACGTGGGTGAGGACAAACCACATAATATTTTAATGGCTGTGGTTTTACCCGCACCGTTAGCTCCCAGGAAACCAAAGATTTCACCCTTGTTTACATGAAACGTAAGTTTATCGTTAGCCGTAAAATTGCCAAACTTTTTCACCAGATCTTTTACCTGTATTATGGTCTCATTCATCGCTTTTTTCTTCTATTAATGCCATAAAACAATCTTCTATAGTAGGCTCAATTTTTTCAATCCTTAGATTTATAATATCCGGTGTCTGGAGATGCTGTTGTAATTCAGCCCTATCATCTTCAGTTGAAAGCGTTGTATGGATCGAATCACCGAACCTGTGAGCAGACACCAGTCTGTTATAGGCCTTAAGATGTGTCATTAATGCGTACATATTATCCGCTGTAATGCCAAATACCGGATTTTTATAATCGTTTACCACACCATCAGGAGAATTAATTTTAAGGATACTCCCATCCTGTATCAGGGCGATCCGGTCGCATAAACCGGCTTCATCCATATAAGGTGTGGAAACAATAACCGTGATCCCCTGCGCTTTAAGCTGTTTCAGCATATCCCAAAATTCTTTCCTCGATACGGCATCCACCCCTGTAGTGGGCTCATCCAGGATCAGGACTTTGGGTTTATGGATGAGGGCACAGGATAAAGCCAGTTTTTGTTTCATCCCTCCTGAAAGGTTTCCTGCTTTCCTCTTTTTGAAAGGCTCAATCTGAAAATAAATGTCCTTTATTAAATCGTAATTTTCCCGAATTGTTGTTCCAAAAATGCTTGCAAAAAAGGAGAGGTTTTCTTCCACTGTGAGATCATAGTAGAGAGAAAACCGGCCTGGCATATAACCCACGATTTTTCGAATTTCTTTATAATCCTTCACCACATCAAATCCTTCCATCATAGCTGTTCCTGAATCGGGGATCAGTAAAGAAGCCAGTATCCTGAGTAGAGAGGTCTTTCCTGCCCCGTCAGGGCCGATCAGCCCAAAAAGCTCACCCTTATGCACGGCGAAAGAAATATCCTTCAAAGCGGTTACTTTGTGGTACGTCTTATTCAGGTTCTTTATTTCGATTGCAAGCTCTTGCATTATTTATTCTGTAGTGCGGGTCCAGTAGGTTGTTCGACCGATCCATGAAATGCCGATGTATCCCCTTACTTTCAACTTATCTTTCGAATCGAATTTGATATAACAGGAATAAGTGTTCCCACTTTTTGGATCATAAATTTCGCCATCGTCCCAAACGTCATCCCCGTCAAATACAAAATCTTTTACAAGCAATAATCCCATGATTGGACGTTTTTGCATTTCCTCATCGGGGTTTTCGTCATCCAGTTTGGGCAGGCCGGTATCTGGTTCGTTTGGCTCTTCCAACCAAATGACTTTTCCATAGTACATACCTTTTTCTTCATAAATTTTTATTTTGGCGTCCTTTTCTTCATTGAACCAGATGCCCAGAATGTCGGAAGCTTTCTTCGACTGTGCTGAAAGGTTGATTCCCATAAACAGGGCAACCGTAAGGATAAGCAATGATTTTACTTTTGTCATGTGTGTGTTTATTAGTTATTTAAAATATGAATTCAATATTAATATATTCTAATTATTTGCCTTTATTGTCAATCTATTGACTACTAACTACTAATTACTACCTACTAATTACTACCTACTAATTACTCCCTACTAATTACTCCCTACTAATTACTCCCATTCTATTTACCCGATATAAAATTCACCTCTCCCGGCATTCCAATCTTAAGGGTGCCATCATTTTTCACCCTGACTTTAACTGCATATACCATATTTACCCTTTCCTCTTTGGTTTGAATGATTTTGGGTGTAAACTCTGCGCTTTCAGATATCCAGGAAATATGCCCTGATAAGGAGCGGTTGGTCCTGGCATCGTCATCTACCAGAACTTCTACCTCCTGCCCAATCTTTAAGTGAGCCAGTTGTACCCCCGAAACATAAACTCTGAGGATCATTTCATCGGTATCCGCTAGTTTATATAATGGTTTGCCAAATGCCGTAATCTCGTTCTGTTCACTATATTTTTCAAGGACCGTCCCTTTTGTAGGGTTCAATATTTTGCATTTAATTATGGATTCCTCCACCTGCGAAACCTGCGTTTTAATCACTTCCATTTCCGACATTACTGAAGCATATTGGGTTTTAATTGAAGACACCTTCGAATCAATTAAATCAAGTGCCCCATTTACGTCATCCAATTGTTTCTGGGTTGCAGCGCCATCTTTCAATAACTTTTCAATTCGGTTTTTGTCTACCAGCAGGTTTTTCTTTTGTTGCTCCTGAACCTTAATCTCCGATTCAATATTCGCAATTTTAGAGGAAACGGCTTTAGATTGCGCTTTAAGCTGTTTTTTTTGCAATACCAATTGGGTGGTATCAATTACCCCCACAAGATCCATTTTTTTTAAACTTTTGCCTTCCTCAACATTGAACAACAGAAGCTTTCCGCTGGCCTCTGATGAAACGATGATGTCATCCACTTCAAAATTGCCGTAAGCATCGGATAATTTTTCAGAATTGGAACAGGATGCCAGCAGGACAAGAACGATAATCTGGAGTTGTATTGTTTTCATATTAAAATGGTATTTTCTTAAATGTTTCCTAATGTAGTTTGATAATCTAATTTTGCTTTGATCAGCTCAACCTTATGCACCTCAAGATCGAGTTTAGCTTTTGACTCAGCATTTAACTCAGTTAAATATTCTGTGGAGGTTATTACCCCATTAGATAATTGAGAAGAAGATGATGCCGAAATTTTTTCCCTTAGTTGGATGATCTCATCATCTTTGCTAATCTGGCTTTCCTTTTGCTGAATTAATGCTTTTTTATTTTGAAGATCGATCCGTATGTTTTTATCGAAAGTTTCTTTTTGGGTATTCACAATCTCTTGTTGCAAGCTTAAAATCTCCTTTTCTTTTTTGGTGTGATTCCAGTCCCAGAAGCTCCATGACAAACGAGCACCTACCATATAAAAATCATCAAACTGGTTTTTTAACATATCGTATCCGGGCCGACCATAACCTGCCTGTCCGAAAGCAGATAAGCGGGGTTGTTTCTTACTGCCAAGCATTTTTTTCGAAACATCAATTTTTTTATGTTGCATGCTAAAAATTACATACTCCGGGCGGTTATTTATGAAGCTGGTATTTTCGATGCTAATATCTGGTAGGTCAAATTCTGTATTGCTATTAAGGCTCAGGTTTGTAAATTCGTTTAAGATGTTAATGGACGAGGCTATTGAGATTTCTAATTCTTCCAGGGCTTGTTCAAGTTGGATGAGCTCTACTTGTAGAATATCCTCATTTGAAGGCAGTAAAATTCCATTTTTTACACCCGATTGTACATCTGCTAATTTTTTACTTAAAGTTTCCTTATGAATTTGAAGGATTGTTTGGTTTTTCTTTAAAAGAATAATCCCGAAATACACCTGGTTAATTCGTTGTTTCAGGCTAAAAAATTCTACTTCCAGGTTTTGTTGGTTAATTTCAAGGTTTACCTCTTCAAGTTCTTTCTGCCTGCTGGTTGCTTTCCCATCATAGATCACCTGGTTAACATCCAGCATAATTTTATACCAGTCTTTTGAAAGTTCTTCTACTCCAAATGCCTGGGCATTTTCAAAAGGCATCTTGGTTACATCCGATTGATAATGCACCTGACCGTTGATGTTGAGTTGGGGCAGATAATTTTTGTTCAGGTTTTTTATACTTAGCTCATTAGAGGCGTTCAGCAATTCGCCCTGCCGGGTAAGCGGATAATTGGCAATGGCTTTTTTATAGCATGCCTCAAGAGAGATAGAGGTTTGGCTAAACCCGGTCCAACCAATAAAGATCAACAATAAAACGACAATATATTTTTTCATTTTTTAATGGAATTTATAATGAATTCAGGGACTGCCTTTTTCCTGTCTTTAATAAACTGCAAATAGGCCCCTAGATCACCCTGGAAAATTAGTGTAATTAAAATGGGTTTTGCCACAAATGGGAAAATACACATAGCCAACATGTTTACAATTAGCTGCCGTGGATCGATTGGTTTAATGGTTCCTTTTTCAATTTCCTGCTGTATTTGCAGGATAAAAACCTCAGGTTGGATTCCCATGTTCGAAATAAGGTCGACGATACGCTCAGGGTTCCGGCTGAGTTCATGAAGCACAAAACCTGGGATAAAAGGGTTTTCGATGAAGATATCGATGTATTGTTCAGCGAACATATTGATTTTATCAAAAAGGGGCAGATCGGTTTTTAAAAGGTCCATTACCTGCGGTACCATTTTATCGAAGGCCTCTTTAAATATAGCCTCAAACAATTTGTTTTTGGTGCGGTAATAATAATGAAGGAGGGCTTTATTGATCCCGGCCTCATCTGCTATTTCCTGCATACGGGCACCCTCAAGCCCTTTTTCGGTAAAAACTTTTTTTGCGGCTATGAGTATTCTTTGCTCTGTGTTCAGATCCTTGTCCATTTTTTAAACAGTCAGTTTAATTATTAAGTTTAACTAAATGGTTAAACCATGCGGACAAAAGTAATATCTGAAAATGGGTTTGTCAAGTTTTTTTAAAAAAAAATCCCTAATTAGAGAAAAATTTCTCCCCAAATCAGCCCTCGTTGTCCATAGCGTCCTCGCAATGGACTCTAATCATTCAATTTTCATAATTTTCACGTAGCCAGGGATTCCTGCATAATCTATTGCACTACTGTATAAAAAGTCTTCTGGATTTTTCACCATTTGTGAAGGTCCGTAGCTGAGGACGCTACGGACAACGAGGAATATACCTCACCCCAATCCTCTCCTACAAGGAGAGGGAGTTTTAATCAATTTTAAATATTATCCTTGGATATCATTAAACTTAAACGGGCTTTGTTCTCTCCCCCTGGGAGAGATGCCTTCAGGGCAGAGAGGGTTTTATTAAATTTGATTGAGTTCATTAAAACATTCAACGTATGGAAAACACCTCACCTCAGCCCTCTCATACGAGGAGATGGAGTTTCAATTATTATTTATACCTTTCCGCTATAAGCATCTGCCCCAGAAGTCAAATCTATATTTTTGCAAAAAATTTAAGCGTAGAAGTTCAAAGTATTAGGAGGCAGGCCGTAGGGGATGTATGTGGCGGTGGTTTATAGTGAGGAGATTCCTGTGGGGGAGTGTAAGTTTGTTGTCCAATGATAATTAGTTGTTATAGATTTGACAGTCCACCCTCGCCAGGGGCTTCGGCGGACGAGAGAGGGTAAACATTAAAAAGGAATTTGAATTATTTTCTATTCAACAAATTTTAAGGACCGGGCAATGGACTCCATCTGGATCATCAAATCCCGTTTTGGTTTGTTTGGGGCATACACATAACCGTCGATGGTCACCACTTTATTGATCCGTTCGTCCACAAAAGTATAGTTCACAAACGGCCCCCCCATAAAGTCACCTTCAAGACGCCAGAGTCCCCGGGTTTCAATAGCGTACATGCCTTTAAATTCGATGGGTTTGGAATATAAAGGAGAATATTCCCTGGCAATTGTCATGTATGATCCTTCTGATGGCCCAGGAATAAATTCTTCAGTCATTACATCCCTGAATGAGAGTATACGGGCCTGGTCGAAGGCAAGGGTGTCCACAAAATCGTAGGTATAAATGATTACACCCTGGCTGTTGTGTTGGGTCTCTTTGCGTATCCACATAAAATCAGCCTGTTTTTTAGCCACATAAAATCCGCTGGGAATCTCCAGGCTAAACCCAAAATTTTTAATCACCTGATCAAAGATTTCACGGTCACGAAACGACCTGAATGTCTTGATCAATCTTTCGTACTCCGAGTCCATCAATATTCCAAGGATAATCTCTTTCTTTTCATCAAAATAAGCAAGAAAACTTTCCACATCCGGCGAAGTGATCTTAATTACCCGTTGAGGTCCTGCCCATACATCTTTGCGCGCATCAATATTATTTGCTGTAAATTTCGGATCAATATTCACAATAAAAATATTGTGGTGGGCCCGCAGCATTTTATTATCTACCAGTTTTGATTCGGGGAGGTGGGCCATGGTAAACAAGGGTTCCTGCTGGGAAAGGACTTCATAATCCTGGTTAAAAAAATTACGGATGGCTTCGCCTACTGGTCCTTCCCAGGTTTCATCACCATTGGTGGCCACGATCATTTCGGCTGTTTTTCCTGATGATCGCGCCGGACCTGCTTTTTTATCGGTACATGAACTTAAAAAGAATAAGGTAATTAAGGGGATAACAAATACTATTTTCTTCATGGTAAATGAATTATTTTACTCTGGAAACGCGAATTTATTTATTATATGGATGCAAATGAAATCATTTTTGCATAAACGGATAAAAAAAATATTTGGTATTCACAGGATAATTTGCTCTTGGTAGATAATCTGAAATACTATAAAGAATACGAAATGATCAGGCTTTTTTCACCTTTAATTTTTGGCCGGGCTTCAGCCTTTTGGAATTTCGGATATTATTGAGTTCTTTAATCTGCTCTACCGAAACCCCATCATACAATTTAGCAATATCCCACAGGGTGTCGCCACTTCTCACCGTATGGTAAACAAACCCCCCTTCCTCGGATGTTTCTGGTTTTTTGGTAGTTTCCATAGGGGTTACTTTGGGTTCATATACAATAAGCTTTTGTTTGGGCTGAATGGTATTCCCTTTGAGGTTGTTCCATGCTTTTAAGTCCGAAACAGAACACTTATATTTATTGGCAATCAAACCAAGGTTTTCCCCGTTTTTAACCGTATGGGTATTTTTATCCCTGTCCGAAACGTCCGTCGCTGTTGAAGTTGTTGATGTGGTTTTAGGACCCGTATAACCTGGTGCATAAATCACCAGTTTTTGTCCCGGATAAATGGTATTGCTTCGCAGGTTGTTCCAGCTTTTTATATTACTAACACTACATCGGTTTTTTTGAGCGATCAGTCCAAGGTTTTCGCCCGACCTTACGATGTGGATGTTCCGTTCAGTGGCTTTTTTTATTTCAGCCAGTAGTTTTTCTTTTTCAATACCTTTTTTGGTTTTGTAGGCATACAGTTCTTTTTCTTTTTCCACAAATGGCCCAATATAAGGATAAGGCAGCCGCAAAACATAGGCCTGGTCTTTTTTAGCAGGAATAATACCGGTTTTATAAGCCGGGTTTAGAAACTTCAGTTCATCCATGCTGATGCCCATCAATTCAGAAATCTGGTCGAACGACAAAACATCGTTTATCATTACCGTATCAATCTCCTGGTGAAAAATACCGGGATGGATGGGGTATAGGTTATAATCGGCTGCATGGTTCATGATATAGGCAACAGCTATAAATGCAGGCACATAGCCCCTTGTTTCCCTCGGCAAATAAGGCCAGACTGCCCAGTAACTTTTTGTGCCACCAGCACGGCGGATAGCTTTATTTACATTTCCGGGGCCACTGTTATAAGCTGCAAGGGCCAGGGCCCAGTTGCCATAAATGTTATACAGGTCTTGCAAATGACGACAAGCTGCATCGGTGGACTTAATGGGATCGAAACGATCGTCGACCAGTGAGTTGACTTTTAATCCGTAAAGTTTGCCGGTGCTGTACATAAACTGCCATAATCCTTTTGCCCCCGCACGGGAATTAGCTGTTGGATTTAAAGCTGATTCAACCACAGCAAGGTATTTCAATTCCAAAGGCATATTGTATTTATCCAGGTATTCTTCAAATAATGGGAAATACACCTCAGACAGTCCCAATACCCGCGATGCCACCTCCCTCCTTTTCTGTGAATAGGCAACAATATAGTTTTTTACATACTTGTTAAAGCTAAGTTCCATGATGGTTTCACGATTCAGGTCTTCCAGTTGTTTGATGATCACCGAATCAGGATAAACAGGTATGCTGTCTTTGGCAAAAAGAAAAGTATTTAGCTGATTGGTATCATCGGTAAAAGTAAGGTTGGTATAAAAATTCAATGCCACCAGGCTATCCATAAAAGCCAGGATATTGGGATTAAATTCATCCCCGGGGACATTCATCTTAACTGCAAGGGTATCGATGTTTTTTATGGATTGGGTAGTATCTTCTTCACTACTGGCAAATACAGGAAAACATAGTGTGGCAGTAGTGATGACAAGAATTAGTAAAAATAGTAAATGCCTCATTATTATATGTTATTCTATCGTAAAAATGGATGTTACGGGTGCGTTAAAAAATCGTTGCGAAATTAATGCAATAAACGCAGAGCGATAAAAAAAATTGGATTATTTAAGGAATACTTTTAATAAAATCCGGATTTGAATTTCAAAAGTGGGTTGGTCATCAAGGAAAGAAGACGCTGCTTTCCGTCTTATTCTTTCTTTTCTACCTCATCATCACTCTTTTTGTTTTCATCCGGGTTGATGCCATCTTTAAATTCCCTTACCCCTTTTCCCAGGCCACGCATTAATTCAGGAATTTTTTTCCCACCAAAAAGTAATAATACCACAAGTACTATTAAAACGATCTGCCAGGGGCCAACCATACCGAGAAGAATGTTTGCAGTGATCATAACATTTTATTTTAGATGGCAAATGTACGAAGAAAAATAGGATGACATACCAATTAAAGTTTTCATTAATTTCAAAAATTTGCAGTTGCGAGCGTATTATATTTGAAAAAATGCAACCTTAACATACCCTGAAAAGTCTATTTTTGTAAAGTTCATTTAATAAATACATGATGAAGAAATATTTTACCATTCTTGTTTCCCTGTTGATAATATCGGGTTTTGGTTTTAAGGCCTATTCTCAAAACGAGCCTGTTCGTACAAAATACACCCTGACCCATCATATGTCGGAGGAAGAAAAGGACTTGTTTCATACGGTTGGCAAAGGTTATCTGGAAACAGACCCCCCACCGGGTGTTATTCATAACATTGCTGAGTTCGAACAAATGGAGGGTGTACTGGTAGGTTATCCCGGGAGTTTTGGGATTTCGTATGAACTGATTGCTGCCATGTCGCAGGAAATCCCGGTAACAACTGTAGTTGAAAATAACAGCCAGTTAACCTATGTGACCAATCAGTACCAATCTCATGGGGTGAACATGGCCAACGCCAATTTCCTTGTTACGGCGCTGGATTCATACTGGACCAGGGATTACGGCCCATGGTATGTGCGCTACGGTGATGACCAGATCGGGATCATAGATTTTGTATACAACCGGCCGAACCGCCCTAACGATAATGCCATTCCCCCTCAGATGGCAGCCTACCTGGGCATCGAATGGTTTGGAATGAGCTTGATTACAGCCGGTGGTAATTATATGACCAACGGATATGGCATTTCTTCTTCAACAGACCTTACATGGGTAGAAAATCCCACACTTACTGCCGAAGAAATTGACCAAATGTTACTGGATTATTGCGGCATAGATACCTATCATGTTTTGCCAGATCCTAATAATACGTACATCGACCATATAGACTGCTGGGGTAAATTCCTGGATGTGGATAAGGTGCTGATCAGGGAAGTCCCAACTTCGCATCCACAGTATGATGAAATAGAAGCTACAGCCGCTTATTTTGAAAATCAGGTTACATCCTGGGGAAATAATTTCGAAGTATATCGTGTATGGACACCGAACAATGAACCTTATACCAATTCATTGATATTGAACGACCGCGTATTTTTACCCATTATGGGAGGCCAGTGGGACGATGAAGCAGTTGAAGCCTACGAAGAAGCCATGCCTGGTTATGAAATCCTGACCTTTACAGGCTCCTGGGAATCAACCGATGCACTGCATTGCCGTACAAAAGGCATCGCAGACAGGAATACGCTTTATATTGAACATTTCCCATTATTGGGTGACCAACCCATTCAAACGGAATATGATATTGAAGCCGAGATCACGGCCTATAGCGGAGAGCCAATAGCCACAGAAAATGTGATCGTTCGTTATTGGATAAACGGAGTATCGCAAGATGATATAACCATGACATATGAGGGCGATAAGGTATATTCCGCCACACTGCCTGCTGGAGTGGAGGGTTCTGAGATGGCTTATTACATCACAGCGGAAGATGATGCCGGAAATGCTGCTAATCACCCTTTTATCGGCGAACCTGATCCTCATATCTTTTATGTGGGGGAACAATTATTTGCAGCCATGACACTGGATGTGACCGAGATCAATGCCTGGGAAAACCAGGGATATATTGACATTGAGTATTTTGATATTTCCAGTACCGGTGACCTTGAACTGAACTATTCGCTTGATTGGTCATCTGCTATTTTAGAGGATCATAATTTTAATTTGGATGATAGCCCCTCTCAAAATTCCTGGGATTATAATACTTATACAGAACTTGGCTGGACTGAGTTTGAGGTATCGGGTGTAGTTGGCGAGATTGCCGGCTGGACTATTGACTTCAACTGGAATACGGATCAGTATGGGTACGAAAGTACTTTTTATGCTGAATCGCCGGGTGGCACGGAGGCGGTTATTTCTTCCGGCCTTCCTGATGGGGATTATACCATATCCTTAAATGCATTTAACGGAGAGCAAATGCAAGGTACCTGGAAAGTCTGGATCACAGATTCGTATGGCGATGGTGGGCACCAGGCAACAGATATTAGTGTTACCATTACCAAAACCTATGTGATCTACCCATGGCTCTCAGTAGCGCCAGCAAGCGGAACATTACAACCAGGAGAATCGCAGACGATTGAGGTTACATGCGATGGGACCATACTCCCACTTGGTGATTATGAAGGCTCGATTACGGTTTCGTCAAATGACCCTGACTTTACTTCAGTTGTTATCCCGGTTTATTTCACGGTGGATTTTGCTTCAGGTATTGATAACAATGAACGAAGCAAATCTTTCGTAAATAATTATCCTAACCCTTTCTCTGTCCAAACGAATTTCAACTTTTCGCTTGCATTCAAATCACATGTTTCCCTTAAGGTATATGATTCGGATGGGAAATTGGTTAAAACGATTACCGATCAAAGCTTTGGTTCGGGAAAGAAAAATATAAACTGGAATGGTACCAATGAAACCGGGAGTAAGCTTCCTGCAGGAGTTTATTACTACCATTTTAAAGCCGGCGACACTCAGCAATCCGGTAAATTGATATTACGATAGGACATACAGACCTAACAGGTTTTGAAAACCTGTTAGGTCTTTTGCCCGGTCATCTCAACTTTTTCTTATCTTAGCCTTTCAAATTTTTAATGTATGATAAGAAAGTTTTATACACTCGCAATTGGGTATCTATTGTTTATACCTGCTTTAATCGCCCAGGAAATAATTCCTCAAACAGATGAAAACTCCCTTCCGGAAATTCAAAAAGTAATAGTTGAGAAGGGCCAAACCCTGCTCGATTTTATTGACCCAATTTTATTTTCAGAAACCCAAACCGACATCGACCCGGGTGTACCACCCGAAGGTGATTTTATGTTACGCTCTTCATTTACACCTGACGGGAGCAAGGTATTTGTTTGTACAGGTGGCACTGACAATGTTACGGTTTATGACTATACCAGCATGCAGGCTTTGACAGTAATTGAAGTGGGTAATTATCCTTGTGATGTCGCCATTAATGATCAATACGCGGTTATCCCCTGTATTTTTGGAGATGAAATTTATGTCATTGATATTTCGGATTATTCTTTGGCCGCTATATTCACAACACCTGTCGGAGCTCAACCTGCAGTCGTTGAACTTAGTCCGGATGGGAATTATGCCTATGTCGCCTGTGATATCAATGATCAATGTGAGGTCATTGACTTGCAAAACCTAACCCAGCTTGCACCACTCACCAATTTTCCGATAGCCCTTCTTTCCTTCTCCTGGGTTTCTACTGGAGGCAGAAGTTCATTTAAATTTACAAGGTTTAATGTCTCGTCTGATGGTGATCATTTAATTGTAGGTGATTCTGAAAATGATGTATTGTTTATCGATCCGACAACCGGAAATATTGACTTCACCGTCAACAATATCCCCAATTGTTTTGTTACAGGGCTTTCTGGTGACGGATCCAAAACCATCGCCTTAAGTGATGAAAACAACCTATTTCAAGTATTTCAAATTGATAACACCACCCATACAATTTCTGCTTCCGTTGACATTACAGGGAATTACCTGGCCTGTTATGACGTAGCAGTTAATCAGGACGGAAGTAAGGCATTTATTGGCATAGGCAACAACAGTAGTGCAATCGTTAGGTTTGCCACGTCCGATTTTATTGTTTTTACACAAACCTATACCCCATTTTGGATGGGTACTACGTACGACCATCAATATGCCATAAGTGGGCAGTACAGATTTTCTGTGATGGATTTTGAAAATGAAAACATGATTGATCAGTTGCAGGGATATTCCCAGGATTTTGGGTGCATTTCTCCTGTGGAATATCTAGCTGTTGGTTATGATCCATTAAGATATGAAGGGGCTTATTTTTATGAATTTACAAATCCTGGGGATATCCAGTTTAACGGGAAAGCCCTAGCCGGATTACCCCCTGAAGCAGATACACCATATCGAATTGCCATTTCTCCTGATGGATCCAAAGCGATAACTTCAAATTCACTATCGGAAAGCATGACCATCATTAATCTGGCCACATACGCTGTAGATACTGTAATTGATTTGGGCGAAAAATGTGATGCCATAGGAATTACCCATGATTCGCATTGGGGGATTATGGGAGGTTATGACCTGAATACCATTAAAATCATCGACTTATTGTCTAATGAATTTGTGGCTTCAGTTTATACCGGGCAAAGGCCATTGATGGTCGATATAAGCCCTGATGATCAATTTGCATATATTGGAAACCTTAAAGGCAACTCGGTTTCATTTGTTGAACTGGATGGGGCAGCCAGCAATGAGATAATAGAAATACCCACCGGGGTAATTGGTTTGTCCTGGGCTGCTTTTGGAGTACGAAGCAGCGTTGAGCTTGATCCTACCGGACAATTTGTTTTGGTAGCCGTTAGCTTTGAAGATAAAGTACAGGTGATTGATGTGTCACAGCAACTAATTGTGGCTAACCTTCCTGTGGGGACATTCCCTTTAAAAATTGCATTTAACAGCACTGGCGAATATGCGGCCGTAACTAATTACAATAGCGATAATTATTCTATTATCCATGTTGATGGGGCTAACTCTTCTGTGGTTGGCACTTTCCCTTGCAATGGAGATGGGCCATTACGATTGGCCTACAATCCAGTGGATAATGAGTTTGGAATTATTAATTACTCTACCAAAACCGTAATTAATGTTGATCCTGAAACGGGTGCTATCAATAGTACCGACTACTACACCCAATATGGAAATCCCATTCAAATAGCTTATGACGCAGAAGGTAATCCAATTGTTCTGGCTCTTTCGGCCAATGATGACCCGGGATATGTGATCCGAAAGAATGAAGCAGTTGTGTTACCGGCAACCCCCACCTATTTTGATTTTTGTTTGGAGACCAACACTGCAGTGGTTTGTATGCCCGGCCCTGATTATGTAACAGTAATTGAATACGAAGATATTACTGATCCACCAGTAGCTGATTTTACTGCAAATGTCACTACTATTCAGGTGGGCCAGAGTGTTGAATTTTCAGATTTATCCTTAAACAATCCAAATTCATGGGATTGGGTATTTGAAGGTGGAGATCCTGCCACTTCTTCAGAACCAAATCCTGAAGTAAGCTATAATGATATTGGAGCATTTGATGTGTCCCTAACCGTAGCGAATGCCAATGGCGCTGATACCAAGCTGGAAGAAGATTTTATTATAGTTGATACACTCACCTTTATCGGAGAAAAAGAAATTAAACTGGAATGCAGGATTTATCCTAATCCCCTAGAGAATATATTTTTTGTGGAGTTGGATGAATTTCCGGTGGACGAAATAATAGTTAGTCTGTTTGATTTGAAAGGGAAGTTGATTTATTCCACAGAATTACAACAGCTGGTAAATGAAATTGATATTTCGAAGAAAGAGGCGGGTGTATATTTGCTCAAGGTCCGCTATGGAAATCAGGTTAAAACTATAAAAATCAGAAAAACCTAGCAAACCTGTTAGGTTTAAGAAAAAAGAAGATGAAAGTCAACGGCAAACATTACAGGACAGTTTGGATGAAGGGGACATCGGTTTTTATGATTGACCAAACCCGGCTGCCTTTTGAGTTTTTGATCTTTGAGGCAAAATCATACAAAGAAAGCTGCTATGCTATTAAAGCGATGATCACTCGCGGTGCTGGAGCAATAGGAGCAACAGCAGGATTTGCCATGGTCCAGGCATATCTGGAATCGCATGGCGATGAAGAAATGCTTTTTCAGGCAAAAAATGAAATTGAAGCTACCCGCCCCACGGCAAGAAACCTATTTTACGCTGTCGACAGGGTTTTTAACGCAGGAAAAAAATCTATCGAAAATGCCTTGACCACGGCGCTACAAATGGCAGATGAAAACATTGAAGAAGCCCGGCAAATTGGTATTTATGGAAATGAATTAATCGGTGATGGGTTTAAAATAGAAACCCACTGTAATGCCGGATGGCTTGGGTTTGTAGATTATGGCAGTGCCTTATCCCCTATTTTTGTGGCCAATGAAAAAGGCAAAAATATTTTTGTTTTTGTGGATGAGACCAGGCCCAGGAGCCAGGGAGCCCGCCTGACAGCATGGGAATTAAAGAATGAAAATATTGAGCATGCCATTATTCCTGATAATGCCGGAGCTTACTATATGTCGAAAGGGAAGGTTGACATGATGATCGTGGGAGCCGACCGTATAGCTGCCAATGGTGATGTAGCAAATAAGATAGGCACACTCGAAAAAGCGATTGTCGCGGAGAAATATGCTGTTCCTTTTTATGTGGCTGCACCCTTATCCACCTTTGATATTCATTGCCCTGGTGGTAATAATATTCCTATTGAACAAAGGGGAAAGGAAGAAGTTCTGTTCCAGGAGGGACCATCCAACAATGGCACCATTACTAAAATATTGGTGAGCAATCCGGGATCCGATGCTTTTAACCCGGCTTTCGATGTAACTCCAGCTGAGCTGATCAAAGGAATCATCACAGAAAAAGGGATCATTAAACCGAATAGAGAATCCATTAATAAACTATTTTCATAAATGGAAGAATTCGAATCTCAAAGAAAAGAAGTAGCTGCCATCATGCGGCGGCTTTACGAGATGAGGCTTACCACAACTTCAGGGGGGAATGTAAGTTTGCGTATGGATGATAAAATTTTTATTACCCCCTCGCAAACTGATAAGGGTCAGATTACAGCAAAGGAAGTTGGAATTTTGGATATAGATGGCCATAACTTTATGCCCCATTTAAAGCCAAGCATGGAGAGTAAAATGCATTTAGCCATATACCAGAAAAGGCATGATGTCAAAGCTATCGTGCATGCACATCCTGTTTTTGCAACAAGTTTTTGTATTTCACGAAAAGAAATAAAAACAAGGCTTGCAGGTGAAGCATGGGCCGTTATCGGTAAACCAATTAAGGCTGAATACCGGCTTATGGGAACTACTGACCTGGCCAATGTTGCCGCTGAAGCAAGTTTAAAAGGAAATGTGATTTTGCTCGAAAATCATGGGGTGTTGACGGTGGGTAGCACTTTGCTTCAGGCTTTCGACCGGCTGGAGGTAACGGAAGCTGCCGCTAAAATGACTTTTATAACCGGATTGCTCGGAGATTACAGGGAGCTGGATGATGATCAGGTTGATGCCATCAATCGATTGTTTGAATAATAAATAGAATTATAACATGGAAACTTGCGACTGGCCGGGGAAAGACCCCTTAATGATAAAATACCACGACACCGAATGGGGTGCCCCTGTTCATGATGATCAAAAACATTTTGAGTTTATGGTGCTGGATGCCTTCCAGGCGGGCTTGAGTTGGGCCCTCGTTTTAAAAAAACGGGAAGGCTTCCGGAAAGCTTTTGATAATTTTGAGTTGAAGAAAATAGCAAAGTACAATGAAGAGAAGGTGCAACGTCTTTTAAAGGATGCCTCCATTATCCGCAACCAACAAAAGATAAGGGCAACGATTAATAATGCCCAATGCTTCCTGGAAATCCAAAAAGAATTTGGCAGTTTTGATAAATATATCTGGCAGTTTACAGGATATAAAACCAGGATCAATAAATGTAAAGCTTTGGATGAAATTCCAGCCACCAGCCCTGAATCGGATGCCATGAGCAAGGAATTGAAAAAAAGAGGTTTTAAATTTGTTGGCTCTACCATCTGTTATGCCTATATGCAGGCAGCCGGAATGGTTAACGATCATCTCGTAAATTGCTTCCGGTATAAAGATCTAGTTGGTCACACCGATCGATGATTATAATTCTTATTTCACAATTATCTTTTCAATAAATTGTTTTCCTTCTCCTTCAATTACCAGAAAATACAGGCCTTGTGAAAGTTCAGAGATCGAAAGTGTTTGATTAATTTCTTGCCTACATAAATTTATCTCTTCCCCAACTGCATTAAAAAGCTTTACCGTTTGAATTGGGAAATGGTCATCAAATGATAAAAGGAAAGATCCGGAAGATGGATTGGGTTGTAGACTAAACGGTTTGTCTTTTTCCTTCTGATACAGGCCGGTATTCCAGTTTACATAAATGGTCAATGCATCCGAAAACTCGCTTTCACCACATACATTAATGGCTTTTACTTTAAGTTCAGCGCTATAATTTTCATCGGTACTCCAGTAGATTTTAACCTGTGTGATGGTATCTCCTTCAAGGATAACCCCAACATCGTCAGGAACAAGTTCCCATATATAATCCACAGCATTGGGAGCCCAGGTATTGTAAAAAGTAAAATTAGCCGTGTCGGTAATAAAATCGGTTGGGCCCGCAGGCAGATCAGGAATTATCGGATCGTATTCTACATGTATGTAATCGGTTTTGGAAATGGAGCTACTATTGCTCCCATCAGAAATAGTAAGCGATACATCATATTCGCCTGAAGCAGCATATGAAATAATTGGGTTTTGCTCCATAGAAGTTGAGGGATCACCTCCCTCAAAAATCCATTCCCATGATTGAATACTTCCTGTTGACTGGTCGTTGAACTGTGTAGTATTTCCTTCACAAATAATGGCCGGGGATGCTGTAAAATTTGCATATAGAACTGAAGCATCAGTATAAACCCCATCATGCCTAACATTATATTGTAATATTGGTAAAAAGGCCAGGTTGGGATTCACAGCTACATTTACATTCCATAAATAAAAGTAAAGCTGGTCGGTAGTTAATTCCTGCGCTGCCCCCGACATATCCAGGATGCCATCGTTATTGAGGTCTGCTACAAAGGGGTTCATGAAAAAGGAAGAACCATCAAGGGATAATGGCCATCCTTCCATCACGGTTCCATCATGGTTATAGCCGATATATTCGTTGGCCGTAGTATTGTCATCCCACATAAGTTCCACATTTCCATCACCATCAAGATCAGCAAGTATTATTTGATTATTAATGGAATTAATAGGCGAAGTTGGCCAACCAGGTAATGCATTTCCATTTTTATCCCATGCAAAAACTTTATTACTGGGAACACCGGACAATACCTGGTCGCCGACGGCTACATCCAGCTCTCCATCACCATCAATATCCCCTACAGCTGCCGGGCCATAGATCCAGTAACCGGTATATTTTGGCCAGCCTTCGAATGCACTCCCATTACTTTTAATAATATGAATAGCTCCGTTCCCATTGGTCAAAGAGTGATCTCCGACGAGGATTTCCCTAATCCCGTCCCCATCCATATCTGCAAGAACTGGTGAGGAATAGGAAAACACACGATTAGCTCCTGGAGCATATGGAAATCCTTCCAATACATTTCCATTGGCATCAAAAGCATAAACACTATAATACGATTCGGCCACAATCTCAGGGATATTGTCACCTGTAATATCCCCGACGGCCACTGCGGAACCCGGGATATAATCCAGGGCAACCGGAAACCCGGGATAAGGATTACCATTACCCAAATATACACCTACATAACCATCCGGATAGTCCCTTTCTTCAACAATTATTTCGAGGGCGCCATCATCATTCAGATCAGCCAAAACGGGTGTTTTTGTGGCTCCACCCCCAAGGGTAATCGGAAATCCGGTAACAGACGAACCATCCAGGTGAAAGGCCATTAATTTGCCCGTATTTCCTGTTCCGGCTTGCCGGCTTGAAACCACTATGTCTCCTTCCCCATCCCCATCAATGTCCCCAAAAGCTGGTGCTCCGTCGGGATAGAGCTGAACAGTGGCAGGCCAACCATCTACACTACTTCCGTCGATGTTCCATGCATGAACCTGGGTGCCTATGTTATAAATAACTTCCAGATCAGGATCGGAATCTAAATTGCAATAAATTCCTCCTCTGTTTGAGTTGCCGGTTTTTTGTATTGGCCAGCCAGGGTAAATCTCTATTGGATCTAATTTCTGCTGTGAAATGAGTTTGTTATAAAGCATTTCAGTTATGAGTACTTTTCCATTTACATCGGCTTGAAAATTCAGGCCGGAGATCTTTGGCAGCTCACTTTCACTAACTAATTTAACCTGGCTGATTACCGATGATTGAAAGGAAAAAAAATAAACGAATATCAGACTTAATAAATATTTCATAATGCTTGAATTTTAAGGAATAAAGGTAGAAAAATATAGAATATAAATGTTGCATTTCAAGATCTCTCTCCAAAAAACGGAAAATAATTTTATTGCTGACCAAAAAAAAATTTGGCTATTTGGTTGATTTCAATAAATTTGCTGCTGCTTTTCGCTATAGAGAATGATCAGGGTCAAATTAGTAAGTCATCCATACAAATATATAAAGCTTATTGCTCCTTACCTATGTAGGGCAAAATATATACGTAAATTTAAAAAAGCTAAATTCATGAAACATATTACGTTATTTTTATCAGCCATTCTTTTTTTGGCATTTTCAGTTCAAAAGGTATCTTCACAAAATTCGAAGGAAACCATTGATACCCGGATCGACAATATGAAATACTGGACTCAAAAGGCCAAAGAAGGCCTTGTGCCGGTTTCGCCGGAAATCCCTGTTAAACCAGCGGAATACAAGACATCACAAATTAAAGCCAAAAGTGTTTTAACTGAAAATTCGACAGATGTTCCGGTGACCAATTTAACCAATGTTACAGAAAGTGAGAACTCCATATTTGTTGATCCCAGCAATGCAGACTATGTATTGAATTCAAATAATTCAACATCCTGGACAGGAAGTTCTGTGGGAACCCTTTATGGAGCAAATTATTTTCAATCTGCCAATACCGGATTAAACTGGGGAGGTAGTTACCAGGGGGCCGGAGGTTCCAATTCTGGGGATCCGGCAACTGCTATTAGTTTAAGTGGCCGCCAATATGTAAATTTTATCAGTAGCTCCAGCGGCCAGGGTATTGCTTATTCTGACAATGGCTCGTCCTGGTCAACCGCCACAGTAGCCCCTAATCCGGGGTCCTTAGCGGATAAAAATCACATGTGTATCGACAATAGCCCTTCCAGCCCTTATGAGGGCAATTTGTATGTTGCATGGACTCCCTTTGGGGGAGTTGATGACGCAGAGATTGTCATTAACCGATCTACAAATGATGGAGTCTCCTGGTCGTCGAACCTTAACATAAGCTCGGCAGTAAATGCAGGAAGCCATAATCAGGGTGTGAATGTACAAACAGGCCCCAATGGTGAGGTTTATGCTGTATGGGCCATATATGATGGATGGCCGACAGATGAGTCCGCTTATGGCTTTGCTAAATCAGTAAATGGTGGAGCAAGTTTTGCATCTGCTACAAGAATAATATCCAATGTTAGAGGAATTAGGACAACCGAAACATCCAAAAATCACCGCGTAAATTCATTTCCTTCAATGGCTGTGGATATCAGTGGGGGCCCAAATAATGGGAATATTTATGTGGTATGGGCCAATGTGGGGGTTCCCGGAACAAATACCGGAACCAACATCAGTGTTTATATGATCCGTTCAGTCAATGGGGGGGCTACCTGGTCAACTCCTATCAGGGTAAACCAAAATACCTATACCCAAGGCAAAGAGGCTTATTTCCCCTGGATAACCTGCGATCCTGAAACAGGAACACTTAGCGTTATTTTTTATGATGACCGGAATACCAGCAGCGCTTCGTGTGAAGTTTTTGTTGCGAATTCATTTGATGCCGGAAATACCTGGGAAGATTTTGTAGTTAGTGATGTTTCATTTACACCCTCTGCAATTCCAGGACTTGCCGGAGGTTATATGGGCGATTATCTGGCAATTTCAGCCAGAGGTGGGAAAGTTTACCCTTGCTGGACAGATAATCGTGGTGGCATTTACATGACTTATGTATCTCCATTTGTTACCAATAACCTGGAAAAACCAACGAATCTTGCGGCATCACTAAATAATACCACCGGACAGGTTAACTTAACATGGAACTTTAGCTCAGTTCCCGGATTCCTTTACTTTAATGTGTACCGGGATGGAAGTTTGCTTGGAACGACTGCGAATACTTCCTATACCGATAATTTACCTACCTATGGCTATTATGAGTATACTGTTACTGCCGTCCATGTTGAAGGTGAATCGGTACCTGCCGGAACAAATGTACAATGGGGTGATGCTGGTATTTCAGTGAACCCTGCTTCTTTTAATGTAAGCCTTCCTCCAGATGCATCTACAACTGAAATTCTGACCATATCAAATATCGGTGAGCTTGACCTCAATTATTCTGTATCTACTACTATTACTTCGAAAGCGGGTAAAGCTTATTGTACTGCCAGTGGAGGATGTGATGAATATATAAGCCAGGTTATTTTCAATACCATCAATAATGTATCTGGATGCAGCGGTTATGCAGATTATACTGCCATATCCACGGATGTTAATGCCGGAGATACCTACAGTCTAACTATTGTAAATGGTAATGTATATACAGCGGACGATCTGGGTGTTTGGATTGACTGGAATCAGGATGACGACTATGAAGATGCTGGTGAAAATGTAGTTTGTGACATTGACAATAGCGGACAGGGAACTTTTTCAATTACCGTTCCCAGTGATGCGACAGCCGGTACAACCACCATGCGTATTCGCATGAAATGGTCAGGATCTGATTGTGGTAGTCCTTGCGGAACGACGACTTACGGAGAAGTTGAAGATTATTCCCTGAACGTGCAGGGATGGCTGCTTGTGAGCCCAACCTCAGGTACCATAGCTGCCGGTGGATCACAAAACCTGAATGTCGATTTCGATGCTACAGGACTTGCCATTGGAGTATATACTGCCGATATCAATGTTTCAAGCAACGATCCTTCTCAACCACTCCTTACCGTACCCGCAACATTGACGGTATCCAGTGGGAATCCACAAATTGTAGTTTCACCATCTACCCTTAATTTCGGGGATGTTCAGGTTGGATTATCGAACACTTTGCAATTCACCATTCAAAACACAGGAACAGGAACACTGGCGGGGACGATAACAACCCCTACGGGTTTTTCAGTGGCTGCTGCAAAAGATAATGGTGATAATGTGATTTCATTCGCTGTGAACCAGGGTGTAACAGAATCGTATGATGTTACCTTTACTCCTACCCTGGCCCAGCCATACAATGGAAACGTAGTGATTGCTCATAATGCACCAGGTGGACAAAATCTTGTGGCTGTTACGGGTAATGGCCTTCCAGCTCCCCAACCAGATATTGCTATTAACCCGGGAAGTTTTTACGTAACCTTATCTGAAAATACAGCACAAGATGAAATCATGCAGATTTCTAACAATGGGAGTGCCACATTAACTTATTCTTCATCAGTAAGCTATAGTGCTAAATCTGGCTGGTATAAGCCAAATATGAAAATGGGATATGCCATAAAAAATGCTGAAAAAAGCCAGACTGCGGAACTTTCACCTGCAATAAAAATGGGGGCAAGTGTCCCTGATGCCCAGGGGGATATTTTGATGCAACTGAATGTGGAAAATGCTACTGGCGATAACCAAATACTAGGTTGTGAATTTGATGGTACTTATCTGTGGTTTACAGGCGGTGGTGCAGCAGGTACCAATATGCTGTATAAATTGGATGTTGCAGGTAACCTGGTCAATAGCTATACGCAAGGAACTACTTCAGATTGGGGTATGCGCGATATGGCCTTTAACGGAACCTATCTTTTTGCAGGAGATGAAAATGGATTTTATCAAATTAACCCCACAAATGGCAGCAGTACAATGCTTTTTACCAGTGCTTCCATTGGACTTACATGTATAAGAGCTTTGGCTTATAATCCTAATAATAATCATTTTTATGCATGTAATTGGGATACCAGTATTATTGAATTTGATGCATCCGGAAATATAATTTCGAGCCATGCTGCTCCCGGACTCATTACCATGTATGGCCTGGCTTATGATGAATCAACTGGCAATTTATGGATATTTGACAGAACGGGGACTCCAGCGACTTCTTTATATGAGTATAGTTTGAGCACCAATTCATTAACAGGTGTTTCAATCCAGGTTCCATTATTGCCGGGATTAACTGATCAAATGAATGGAGGGTTATTCTTTTCACCTGATTTAGTGACTGACAAAGTAGTGTTGGGAGGGTTGGTTCAAGGAACTGGCTTCGATACATTCTTTGCGCTTGAACTATATGAAACATCCACACTTAGTTGGTTGAATATTACGAATAATGGTTCAGGCAGTGTACCAGTAAGCGGATCGAACAATGTAACCTTAAACTTTGATGCTACCGGCCTCACTTTTGGAATTTATACAGCGCAGGTAGAGGTAAGCAGTAACGATTTAAACGATCCTTTGGTTATTGTTCCCTGTACACTTGAGGTATCAGATGTATCCATTCAGTGTAATTTAAAAGCCATGTTGGAAGGCCCCTATTTTAATGGTGCAATGACTCCCTGGTTAAATATATTCGGCTATCTTCCATTAACTCAGCCGTACAATGTTGAACCCTGGTTCTATGCCGGGAGCGAAAGTGTAACTGCAATGCCATCCAACCAGGTGATTGACTGGGTGCTTGTTGAATTAAGGGAAACAACCGGAGATGCAACCACAGCTACTTCAGATAAAATGATTGCAAGAAAAGCAGGTTTATTGTTAAATGATGGAACCATTATCAATACAACTGATTCAGGGCCATTGAAATTTAATGTTACGGTAACTGATAACCTGTTTGCACTTGTTTGGCACCGTAACCACCTTGGAATTATGTCAGCCAACCCGGTTACAAAAACAGGTGGAGTATATACCTACGACTTTACTACTGCTGTGAATAAAGTTCATGGAGGGGGACTTGCACACAAACAACTTGATGCGGGCAAATGGGGAATGATCAGCGGGGATGGAAATTCTAATGGCGAGGTAGAGAATAATGATAAAGACGAAGTTTGGGTACCACTTCGCGGAAGCACCGGATATTACAATGCTGACTTTAATATGAACTGCAACGTATATGATGAGGACAAGGAAATGTTCTGGGCTCCAAATGCAGGTAAAGGAACAAAAGTAGTAGATGGGATGCCCGCTGAAGGATATTCCAGCCAGGTACCGAAATAAAATGGATTAGGAAGAAATATTGACTTGAGGATGTTGCGTAGAAGTCAGAATTTTAGGTCATGTTGAGTTTCGTCGAAATGTGTTCAATGTTTGGAACCTATTATGTTTCGACGCAACTCAACATGACCAAAAGCTAAGAAAGCAGACTTCTGAGACATCCATTGGTTATTTTGGTTTCGTGCAATAAAATACACTTTCCCGTGGGTTGATATTTAGCTTACCGGGCTCGTAATTAAAGTCAGGGTCTTTCGACCAGTTATAAACAAGTACATCAAAACCGGCCTTTTTCAACCTGGTAGTGTAATCCTGACCATACACCCTTACATGGTCACTTTGTCCAAAGAACTTTTTACGATCTGATGGTTTGGTAATTTTTGGGTCTTCAAAGGTTTGATCAAGGATTAGCGAAATAGGTACTTGCAAAATGGCCCAACCACCAGGTTTTAATACCCTGAAAATTTCTGCCATCGCTTTTGCATCATCAGGAATATGTTCTAAAACATGATTACAAATGATGGCATCAAATGTTCCTTCAGGATATTGAATTTTGGTTAAATCCATTTTCACCATTACGTCCTTATCCATCAGGTCAGCAGTGAGGTAATCAATGCCTGCTTCTCTTCTGAACAGATATTCGAGTGGAGCTTCCGGGGCCACGTGAAGAAGTTTTACATTCTCCGAGAACAAGTTGGTTTTATCCTTAATAAATAAATAAAGCAGCCTTACCCGATCAGATGAATTACATATAGGGCAAAGCACACTGCGCATACCTCCTCCAATAATTTGTTTTTCTTTGATTACGGGAAGGTTAAGTCCGAATGTTTTTTGAAGACGGGTGTTAGAATTACATAAGGGGCAATAATAAGTATTGCCATAATACAGTATTTTTCCTGCATTTCTCTTAATTACCGGTTTAAAACGTTCCGGAATAAATTTGCCAATATTTTTTTTTATTTTATGCATCACTCATTTTTTTTTATGTTTATCGAATCAATAACAGAAACCAGATCATTGCTAATCCTTTGAGCTATCACTTCATTTCCAAATTCACCGGTGTGGCACCAATCAATAAATACAGCCTGATCAACCTGTTTGAAAATAATGGAGATATTGTCGAAACGAATATTTTCAAACTTAATATTACCTGAAAAGAGTTCGTTTTGTACTTTGCCTGAAAAACTTTGTAGAGCTTTTACTTTTTTTATTTCTCCAGCTTCATAAGCCGTTAAACCGGGCTTATCAAAAATAAGGGGTTGCCAGTAAAACAAAGCCTGAAAGCCATACTGTTTTGCCAATGCATTGATTATCCGAATATTCTCATTGTATAGAAGAACGGTTTTGCCTGCCAGTAAATTAGATTCATCTTCGTCACGATCCACAAATTTCATTTGCTTCCGCCCAAACTTCACATTGACAAACTTTATTGTTGACAGGTTGCTCAAAGATTGAAGAAAAACTAAAAATGATTTCTTTTTTTCCTTTAGTGTATTGAACTCCTTGTTTCGGTTGTCTTCATTCTGCGGTATTCCTGCCACCCCCGATTGTAAACAGCTGAAAATATCATTGGCCCCATGATAAAAAACTGCAATGTCAGGAATATTTCCTTTACGAAGCTCAATCATCAGCCGAATAAGTTCCTGTGTAGATACAAAACCAGATTCCCCAAAATTGCTGATTTGGGTATTGTAGGCCTTTCGGGATAAATTATTGCCGGTTAACGAGGGAATGGTGTAGGCATCGCGGACACCGCTTCCCCACATACTGGATCCTCCAAAAAAGAATATTTTGGTAGGTGGACTACCTGGAATAAACGGATGCAATTTAAAGCTCGTTTTCCTGATCCCCTCTTTATCAATATTAATGTATTCCCCTGAAAAGGGTTTACGGCTCCAGTACACATAGGGCTGCCATGTGGCTGAGTTACTCGAAGTAAATTCCTGATAATATTCTTTCACCCAGGGTTCATCCGGGTAGCAGTCAGCATTAGCGCGAGGATCCTCAATGGTGTAGAAGAGAAAATAAACCTTAAAAATAATTTCGATCAGGATAAGCAGGAATAAAGTTATCCCGATGATCATCCAGACATTTTTTAAACGGAGAAAAAACCTTTTCATACCTGATAATTTGTATAAAAGTACAAAAGGAAGGGTAATCTTTTTTTATTATTTTTCCCGTATTAGTTTTTGATGATCTTTCCGGTAGTTATTTTGTCACCATAACTGAGTTTGTAAAAATATATTCCGGAAGGGTAATGCGAAAACTCTAAATTCACATGATGTGAGGATGAAGTGCAGTATTTATGATACACCTCCTGTCCATTTGAATTAAGTATAGAAACCGTAGCTGCTTGATTAATCAACCCATTCAAGTCCATAGAAAACCTATCCTTGAACGGGTTGGGGTAAAACATGGGGTTTTCAGCGGCAATTTCCTGTGTCCCTGTCAGATCGGGCTTATAGCTTATTTCAAGAGCATCTACATATAAAACACTTCCCAGTCCGACAAAACTTCCTTCAAAATTCCCTGACCCAAAAGCAATGTTAAGGGTGTCAGGTTCGGGTAGTGTAAAATAGTCTACCGGAATCTGGAAATAAGTATATTCAGCGGCTACTGATAAGGTGGTATAAGCACTATCAAGTGTTTCTTTTACTCCCGTCGATTCATTGTAATGATAAAGAACCATGCCGGCCAGAGCGGAGTCCTGTCCTACTGGAAAATATTTATAATAACCCGAGAGCATAGCAGGGATATTATTGACTGGTAATCCTCCAGTCGGCCCTTCATCACCTATTGTTCCATTGGTAATAAAACCAACTGTATCATCCCACATAGTAAGTTTGTTTTCAATTCGTATAGCAAAATTCCCTTCATAACTATCGGTAGTTTTAGTTACTGAAATATCACTTGCCGGTAAGGTAAAAATATTTGAGGTAGTCCAGTCATTTGGTTCTTCAGATGCAAATGCCGTCCAGTTTTCAAAACCACCGTTGGGATAGGGGATAGATGCCCCTATAAGACTTACATCATCCACCGTAATAGTGCTACCAATGAGTGGCATAGAAAATAAGGTTGAGCTAATGATTGCTGTTGCCATGGTATCAGGAGATATGATCGGTAATAACCAGGAAATGGGAAGTGAGTACTTCTGGTAAGTACTTTGGTTGCCAGTTAATTGGGCAAAACAAATCCCTAAGGGTGCGCCAAATTTCTTGAAGAGTACTGCCACATATGCTGTATCTGTAGGAGGAACATTGTACTTCGCATAAAAGTTAAGTGAATCAGGCCTTTGATTGTATGGGATTCCTCCGGCAAACCCACCGTTTGCGGGTTCTCCGATAAAAGCTGCCCCTGCCAGTGGGCCCTCTGGAGAATCCACTGTTTCTAACTTCAATGCAAATGAACCTGAATGGGCATCAGTTGATTTTACAACATTGGCCATCCCTCCCGCAAAAAAGGTAAGGACATTAGTTGTGGAAAAACCATCCGGATCCTCATAATATTGCTGGTTCGACCAGTTTTCGAAGCCGTTGTTTTGAATTTCCTGTGAATAAATAGAAAGAGGAACGAGTACGAAGACAGGAATAATTGAAAATAGTGATTTCATTTTAGTAAATTTAGGATGTAAGTATTCAAACGGAAATCTATAAATAAGTTTCAAATATAATCAAAATCAGGGTAAAATGTTTAATACTCCTTGCTATTCAATACTCCATTCGCTACCGTCCTTGGTATCTTTAACTTTGATGTTATATTTCTGGAGATTGTCGCGTATTAAGTCGGAAGTAGGCCAGTCCTTATTTGCCCTGGCATTTTGCCTGATATTTAAGATGGTATCCATCAGGCCATTGATCAGTTCCTGATTTTCGTTCCCTGCTTCATCTTTTAAACCGAGAATATCAAACACAAAATCATTCATTAATTCCTTCAGCATGCTTAGGTCATCTGCGCTTAGGGATTCTTTCTTATCTTTTACGGAATTAATAATCCGCACACCTTCAAACAAATGAGAGATCAGGATTGGCGTGTTAAAGTCATCATTCATTGCCTCATAACACTTTGCTTTTAATTCTTTTATCTCAGAAGTACTACTTTGGCCGGAAGCCAGACTTTTCAAAGATTTCAAAGCCGCCATCAGTTTTTTAAATCCTTTCTCCGCTGCTTGCAATGCCTCATTGGAAAAATCAAGAGGGCTGCGGTAATGAGCCTGCATCATAAAGAACCTTATGGTTGCCGGACTGTATGCCTGGTTCAATAATGGATGATTACCAGTAAAAAAGTCATCCAGCGAAACGGCATTGCCCAAAGATTTTCCCATCTTTTGGCCATTCAAAGTGATCATGTTATTGTGTAACCAATATTTTACAGGTGCTTTGTCGTTAGTAGCCATCGATTGGGCTATTTCACATTCATGGTGAGGAAATTGTAAATCGAGACCACCACCATGAATATCAAACTCCTCACCCAGGTATTTGGTTCCCATCACTGAACATTCGAGGTGCCATCCCGGATACCCTTCACTCCAGGGGGAAGGCCAGTGCATCAAATGTTCTGGAGTGGCTTTTTTCCATAAGGCAAAGTCGGCCGAACTTTTTTTCTCCTCCTGTCCGTCAAGCTCACGGGTGAAGGCTAATAATTCCTCTACTTTTCTCCCTGACAGTATACCATAGTCGTACTTTTTATTATAAGCTTCAATATCAAAATAAACCGATCCGTTCTTTTCGTATGCATAACCTTTGGCCAGCAACTTCTGAATCATATCGATTTGTTCGATAATATGTCCACTGGCATGGGGTTCAATGCTTGGCCTGAGCACATTTAACTTGTCCATTAACCGGTGGTACTGGTTCGTGAAATACTGCACCACTTCCATGGGCTCAATATTGTCCAGTCTCGCTTTTTTCCCGATTTTGTCTTCGCCGGCGTCTGCATCACCCTCCAGGTGGCCTACATCCGTAATGTTGCGAACATAACGAACTTTGTAACCCAAATGGGTAAGGTAACGGAATACCAGGTCGAAATTAATCGCAGGACGGGCATGACCCAAATGGGCATCGCCATATACTGTGGGACCGCACACATACATCCCTACAAAGGGTGGATTTATTGGCTCAAATAATTCCTTTTTTCGTGAGAGGGTATTGTAAATACTTAACTTATTTTCCACAGCAATGTGATTTTTGCGATTTATACTTTAAAATTTTATTTCAAGAAGTTTTTGCTTTACCTCATCTTCTTTAGGATCTATATCAAAGATGATAGTGGGTTTCAAACAGAATAAGTTTTTGTCTTTTTTAAATCTTTCTTCCCCTCCACCAGTGATATTTAACATGATAATGGCCTGGGGATCCAGGTTTCGGGATTTTACTTCTTTTATTAGCGTTGCAGTGGCAATTCCTGCCGCGGGATGAATGTCATTTCCTTCGAGAGCTAAAAAAAGATTGGCCGCCATTTTTGATTCTTCATTGTTGGCTAAAAGGACATCTCCGCCTGCATCCATCATCGCATCATAAAGCCCGCCGGCAGGCGGATAAGGAGGTTTCCGGTTCGACAATACTTTCGCATCAATATTCTCTACATGCTTACGGGCAATTTCATCATCCATTTGCAACATTGCTCTTGATCCTTCTTTCCAGGCATCATAAATGGGATGAAAAGGAAAGTTTTGTGAAACCATTAATTTCATTTTATGGCTACCATATCGTCCATCCTCAATCAGTCTTAAGTTAGCTTCCCAGGCAGCAATGGCACCGGTTCCACTTCCTACAGCCTGGAAATAATAATCTGGAATTTTACCTATCGTGGTGGCAGCAGAAAGAACGGTTGTTCCCATGCCATCACGACGGGCTACATTTTTAGCCCCGCCTTCAGGAATAAAATGATCCAGTTTAACTGCAATATTGGAAAGATGAATGGCATCAAAATAGTCGCTGCCCGATTTGGAGGCAACAAGTTTTACGCAGTCGTTAAGCGGCTTTTCAAACCATAATGCATCCAGGTTATCTTCAGGTACCGAAAGCAATAATGGAATATTATTATCGGAACATACCTGAGCGAAAGCCCTTGCTGTATTCCCGGCAGAAGCAACCACCAAAACTTTATCTTCTTTTGGGTTTAACCTTCCACAAACAGTATAAGCTTCGGTTTCTTTAAAGGAGGCAGTCTTCATGAAAGCCCCTTTTTCCGGCCAATATCCACTAAATGTAATGTAAAGGTTTTTTAATCCAAGTTCTTTTCCAAGGCCTTCACTTTTATATGTAACCGGTGCGGATGATCCTTTTAGTGTGCGGTTAACGGGCAACCAGTCGGCGAATTTATAAATACCATTTCCGTTATCAAGCAAATCAATTTGTTTCTTTTCATAAACAGCCCGAATCAAACCAGGAGCAGTTTCGCCCGGTGCATCCAGCATCCAGCCACTATCATTAAAAATTTTGCCTGAAGCAAGGGATTGTAATTTATATTTTGTAGCGATCATATTCCAGGGATAACGTATACGTATTTTTGTTCTGCAAAAGTAAAAAAAAACCCCTGCATTATTTGTTTTTGTGATGTATCAGTATAATGGTTTAGAGTTCTAACCTGCGTAAAATATTTATTATTGATCGATCAGTTTAATCTTAATGGCGGATCCTGGTTTGACGGAGTCGTCAAAGTAGATATTTTTTTCATCCCGGACTATCAAATTTAGAATATCATTTTTACGTTTCAGGGAAATTGTAAATGTTTTACCAAATGCATGAATATTCTTCAAATTAAAGAAATCCCATCCGGTAGGCAATTGAGGAGTTAATTCAAAATTGTTAAATCCTTTAGGGTTAATTCCCAACAGTCCTTCCGTAAAAATTCTACAGTACAAAGCACTTTCAGCGGAAAGATGGGCCATGTTTCCTTCAGGCCATGCTTCAACTACATAAGGTACATGAAAGCCAAGCAAGCGGGTTTGTGAATAGGCATGCAGTTTTTGATATGCCTGGTTTGAAGCCCCGGCCTTAAAAGCCCCGATAAACGCATATAAGGTTCCCCTATCCCAAAACAGGTCGGGCTCCTCAAGGCCCGGATTAACTTCCACCTTCACCCCGTTGTTTGTCCAGAGTTTGGAGAACAATGCCTCCAGTGTGCCTTCTCTCCTTTTTTCAATACCCATGACCAGGGGGAGGCAAATCCAATGGCGCAAAAATTCATGGCCCTCAAAATACTGGTAGGTTTCAATTCCGTCGATGTTTGTCCCAAAATAGTTTTCAATGGCAACTTTTAAGATAAAAGCACGTTTCCGGTAATCTTCTGAAATATCTGTTTCAGGATAAATTTCTTTTGCCAGGTCTACGGCATGCAGCAAAGCACCATAATACAAGCTTGAGGTAGAAAGGTTGGCATCTCCTGTTGGAATGCGTCCCTCCATTTCATCCGTATCTGATTTAATAACCCCATATTCGTTTTTTTGCCTTTCACAATAGTCGAGGCACCATTTGATCAAAGGCCATAGTTCTTCGGCTATTTCTTTGCTGCCTGAAGCCATTATGTAATGAGTTGACCCATAGGCGATCATGGCCGCATCGCCACGGTCACCCCCGCAACAGGTCAAATCCCCATTCATTTCAAAGGAAGACCAGAAGTGGCCATCCTCCTCCGGAATGTTATTCAGAAAAACGCGGTATGCATTTAAAGCAGCAATGTTACCTGTTTTCAGACCCAGGTAAGGGAAAAACGGCCCAGAGTATTCTGCCTGGTCGTTGGCCCACACTCCACAATAATACCTTCCACCTCCGGGAGAATGTACTAAACCCATTTTGGTTTTAAAAATACTTTCAGCTGCCCTGATCTTGGAAAAATAAAAGAGGGTATTCAATATGGGATCAGGTGTTTCAAGGATGAGGTTTTGTTGGATACTATCCAAAAAGGCTTTTCGGGTTGTGAGGCTTTCAGTAGAAGATATTTGAATTATTTCTTCATCGTTTAAACTTGCCGTAAATCGGATTGAAAAAGAATAGTCTTTCCCAGGTTTTAAGTCAATTATTTTTTCTGCATCTGAAGTTACAGTCCTTTTGTATAATCCATAAACTCCTTCTTCTTCCTGGTAAAAGGAAGTATTTCCGATTTTTAAGCTGATTGTAGAATCTGTTGTATTGGAAAGTGACCATTGCTCTACAAAAAGCCGTTCAGTCATTGAAGGAAATAATATGCGATGAACCTTTATTCCTTCTACCGCAGCATGATAAAAATGAAGCATTCCACTAATGGAAACTGAATCTAATGGACCAGGCTTAAGTATTTTTGCTTTGGCAATTATTGTGGGTAGGATATTATCCTCATAATCGTATGTAAGATAGGCGCGGTATTTTTTCCAGGGGGATTCATTGGATCCGATGAATGTTCTAAGTTGAGGAAAAATAATTTGCCGGCGGAGACTTAATTCCTTTTGTTCATTGATCGAATAATAAATTATCCCGGCTACTTTCTGTCCGCTCATTTCGATATTGTCAGCATGAGGTAATCTTTTTTCATCCGAGAGATTCCAGCTAATGGTGCCCGGACTGTTTATTTCCCAGAAAATTTCATTCTGGTGGTTTGGAGTGGATTCCTGAGCACACAGAAAATTTGTGAAAATTATGAATGATACTATATGGAGTGAATATCGCATGAACTGAAGTTTTATTAAGCAAAATTATGAAAAAGGAATGCAGACTTTTAGATGATTTGTGAAAAGAAAATCAATATCAGCCTAACTCGTTGTAAACATGTAAATTGAACAAATATAAATGTTTGCATGTTATACTTACACTAACGCACTACAAATAATAACTTGTTTCACTAAAATTTCTATGTCATGAAAACGATGATGCTTTTTCTGTTGCTTGTAATTTTCTTTTCTTTCCAGCTTATTGCTTCTCCTAACCCAGTTGTAAAAGAAACTACTAAAGGTAAAATGGTTAAAGTATATGAACTGGTAAACGGAAGTTTTAGTTTGTATATGAATGAAGTTACCGTATTAGGCAATCAGCTAGAAAATCCCATGCAGCCCTATTTTGAAAAACAAACCGTTCACTATTTGGGAAATGAAAATGAAAGCGTGGTGAGTGAATTAACGGTGATGAATTACAGGAAAACCTTAAAAAAATTAATGTCAGACAAACCCGCCATTGTCCAAAAAATCGGTAAAAAAGGTTATCGTTACCACGACCTGGAAAGAATTATCCGGGAATATAATCAATAAAAAAACGGCTTCCTGAGAAGGAGGCCGTTTATATATATGGTCTTTACTTTTATTTAATTACACCCAGTTCTTTACCTACTTTAGTAAAGGCAGCAATCGCTTTATCCAGGTGGGCTTTCTCATGGCCGGCTGAAAGCTGAACACGAATACGGGCCTGTCCTTTAGGTACTACCGGGTAATAGAAACCAATCACATAAATTCCTTCATCCAATAGTTTAGCAGCCATGTCTTGCGAAAGTTTTGCATCGTACAACATCACTGCACAAATGGCAGATTTCGAAGGTTTGATATCAAATCCTGCTTCTGTCATTTTTTTGATAAAGTATTCTGAATTCCAGTGTAATTTATCCTGTAGTTCGGTGGTTTGGGCCATCATATCAAACATCTCGATTCCGGCGCCTACGGCTGCAGGGATCAAAGAGTTGGAGAATAAATAAGGACGTGACTTCTGGCGCAACATTTCGATGATCTCTTTTTTACCGGTAGTAAATCCGCCAATTCCACCACCAAAAGCTTTGCCTAATGTACCTGTAATAATGTCAACTTCACCGCGAATGTTGAACAGCTCAGTTACACCACGCCCGGTCTTACCGACCACACCTGCTGAATGACATTCATCTACCATGATCATGGCATCGTATTTTTTGGCTAATTCGTTAATTTTATCCATTGGGGCCACATTCCCGTCCATTGAGAAAACACCATCCGTAACAATGATTTTAAACCTGGCGGTTTTGGAAGCTTCTTTAAGTTGTACTTCCAGGTCGGCCATGTCCGCATTTTGATACCGGAAGCGCTGGGCTTTGCAAAGGCGCACGCCATCGATGATGGATGCATGGTTTAATGAATCAGAGATGATGGCGTCTTCATCGGTAAGGATAGGTTCAAAAACACCACCATTGGCATCAAAAGCCGCAGCATATAAGATCGTATCTTCTGTTCCAAAAAATTCAGCAATTTTTGCTTCAAGGGTTTTGTGAATATCCTGGCAACCGCAAATAAATCGTACTGACGACATCCCGAAACCATGACTATCGAGGGTATCTTTTGCCGCTTTTACCAAACGGGGATGATTGGATAAGCCAAGGTAGTTGTTGGCACAAAAGTTTAATACTTCCTGTCCTGTGGTTAATTTGATTTCTGCTCCCTGTGGAGAAGTAATAATGCGCTCATGCTTAAATAACCCGGCTTCCTTTATGCCCTTGAGTTCTGCAGCAAGGTGGTCTTTAATTTTTCCGTACATGTTTTTATATTTTAATGTTCTACTATATTAATTGAATTTATTTTTTTAATGTGCTAATGTGTTAATTTGAAAATTTGAGAATGAGTCAATTCTTAATGTGATCTTTCCATCTTTCATTCTACCTCCCCCTATACCTTATACCCTATCTCCCTTATACCATTATACCCTATACCGATTAACCCTCCTTCACCTAACACCACCCACACCCACAACTACTTATTAACTTATTTACCCATTCACCCCTCAACATCATCCTGTTCCCCAATCCACTGAACAAATATAATCCAATTTGACCTTAAACTTATTATAAATAATGCCGATCGCAATCAAACTATTTGCCGGTTCGCAAAAATATTTATTTTTGTCACAAACTTGTGAATTAATTAACATTAAAATATAAAACAATGAAAAACATACTCATTATTGGCTCTGTCGGACAAATTGGTTCGGAGCTGACCATGGAATTACGCAGGCGTTATGGTGCCGACCATGTAGTGGCAGGATTCCGCAGCACACAACCTTCGGAAGAATTAGCGAATTCCGGGCCCCTCGAAAGGGTGGATGCTACCGATGTGGAACGTTTGAACGAAGTGGTTAAAAAATATAAGATTGATACCATTTATAACCTGGCCGCCCTCTTATCGGCAGTTGCCGAGGCCAAACCGCAGGCTGCATGGAATGTGGGTGTAAATGGTGTTTACAATGTATTGGAGGTAGCCCGCGAACATGGCTGTGCTGTTTTCTTCCCAAGTTCCATAGGTGCTTTTGGCCCCACTACCCCTCTGGATGATACCCCACAAGATACTATCCAGCGACCTACGACTATGTATGGGGTAACCAAGGTTGCCGGTGAGTTGTTAAGCGATTATTATTTCAAACGTTTTGGAGTGGATACCCGTGGCTTACGTTATCCCGGTATCATTTCATCGGTGACCTTACCAGGTGGCGGTACCACCGATTATGCCGTGGAGATTTTTTACGAGGCTATTAAAAACAAAAAGTTTACCTGTCCTTTACCAAAAGGGGCTTTCCTGGATATGATGTATATGCCCGATGCCCTGGATGCAGCCATTGACCTGATGGAAGCCGATCCTGCAAAACTCATTCACCGGAATGCCTTTAATGTATCGGCGATGAGTTTCGATCCTGAAATTCTGGCCGCAGAAGTTAAAAAACATATGCCCGATTTTACATTGACCTATGATGTGGACCCGGTAAAAGAAGGCATTGCTGCAACCTGGCCGAATAATATGGACGATTCAGCTGCTCGTGCAGAGTGGGGCTGGGATCCTAAATACACACTTCCTGTGATGGTAGCTGATATGCTGGAAAAGATCAGTGCTAAGTTGGGGATTGTCTATAAGTAGGTTTATTAAGAAAAATCTCAGCTAATAAAATATGAACCTGTCATTTAATATGGCAGGTTTTTTTTGGCCTGAGAATTCCTGTGAATAACTTTGTAGGCTTACATTCGGAGGGGGCGAGGGCATATTTTCCTTATTTATTGGGATAATCTTTTCGGATGAAGCCCAGGTTAAAAGTAAATCCTTGCCATGGATTATATTTTTTGAAAAGTCTTTCCATCTATTTCAAGTATCATTGAATAATTATGCAATTATAAAAAAAATTCAGGTGAACCTTATATATGTCTTATTCATAAGAATCTTTCGTCTATGTTGAAATATCAATGGCTGATCGTCCTGACCCGGTAGCGATGGAAGGTACTGCATTTATACCTGCTCCTGAAAAGGTGGAAAGCAGCTATAATTATGCTTTGATAATAAGTGCTTTAGATGATATACGTAAAATTTCAAACGTATCCTTAATATTCAATGTGCTGATTGATAACTATAATTATAAAAAAGAGAATATTATAGTTTTATACAGTTATGATGGCCATAATTATTCAAATGGATGGTTTGATAATTTAGATGGCCCATTAAACCCCGACGGCGACATCGACGGCCCCGCCACCTGGGCCAACATCCAGAGCACCATAGCCCAGCTGACCAACGACCTCGGCCACGACCACCAGCTTGCCGTTTTTTTTACCGGTGTGCCATGGTATTTTGAGGTTTAAAAAGGATCTGTTACAATTTAAAACATTTAACTTAAAAAATCCAACTGAAAACTGATTTGTTATTGAAATGAAAATTTATTTCTATATATTTATAGCATCAAAATCCTTCGTTGTTGATTTAGACCTTAATAAACTAATTTGGTAAAATAAAACCATTAAATTTTTTGTAATAACTGTACTAAATAAGCTGTAATATGAAAACCTCAAAATATATTATTATTTTATCTTTTGTTTTACTTGCTTTTACTTTGGGGGATAGTAAAAGTGAATACCTTGTACCCACTGGCTCTGTATCAGTTTTTAGTGCTGATTTAGATTTAGATAATTACATTGATATTGTTGTAGGGAGTAATTATTTTCCTCAAACTTCTTGGGGGGGGGGTATTCTTAATGAATGATGGATCAGGATATTATGGTTTATTTGATTCGATTTATTTTGATCATGGATTTCCTGTTGTTCATGGTAACTATTTTGACAACAATGAATATATTGATTTATACAGCAGGCATCAAATTGGGGCAACTGAATATATTGCAATGATTTACAATTATGGAATTAGCCAGTTTGATAGTTTAAAAATATTTTATACAAATGATGATTCTGCTATTGATGATTTTGCTGATGGTGATGTTGACAATGATAATGATAATGATGTAGTTTTTACCTGCAATAATGATTTACTTTGGGGAATTATATACAATGACGGAACAGGAAACTTTTCAACTCCCCAATATTACGATTTAAGTTTCCCTCCTGTTGATATTACCTGTGCGGACTTAAACAATGATGGCCGGGCAGATATTGTGGTTTGCGGTTCGGATACAGAAATATATTTTAGTACTGAAACAGGTTTTCAACAACTTGTTTTAACAACAACCTTAAGTCATGATGTGTTAATCTCTGACTTTGACAATGATGGGGATAATGATGTAATTACTCATACCACTTTTATTTATCCAAACCATAGAGTATATTTTTTCGAAAACCTCGGTAACAACCAGTTTTTTGAACACGATTATTTCCAGTTCTCACCTTTTTGCTCCTATGCACAGATAGCTAATTTAAATAAAGATTCATTGCCTGACATTGTTTTTATAGCATCAGACCATTCCGGTCTACATATTTATAATAATCCTGGAGATTTTGAATTAGAATTCCAACAATTCATCTCTTATGATAATCTGACACTTGGAGGTTTGTATTGTGAAGATTATGACAATAACGGATATAAAGATTTAACTTTTATAAGTGGATTTGGGCAGATAGAATTCTATTTAAATATTTTATTTAATGATGGAGAAGGAAATTTTCAGGAAAACCCAATTACAAAGATCATTGAAAAAGCAGATAATAACATTTACATTGAATGTTCCCCAAATCCAATGAAACACGAAACAAATATTAAAATCAAAATAAATGAAACAGCCAGGGTGGAGCTGGCCGTTTATAACGTGCAAGGTAAGCCGATAATTGATTTGGTCAATAAAAAAATGGAAGGAGGTATTTATAACATAAAATGGGACGGGGTTGACAACAGTAACCACACCTGCAACCCCGGCCCTTACTTTGCCTACCTTGCGGTAAACGGTAAAGCCCTACAAACAATTAAACTGCTCAAAATTTAACTGTATTTGTAAGACTATGAAACATTTTGCAAAAATAATAACCTTATTAACATAACGTTATGAAAAAATTAAAATATACTATAATCGCCATTTTCGCTTTTCTATTTCTTTCTTTAAAAATAGGAGATAGTAAGAGTGAGTATCAAATACCAATATCTGCTATTTCTGTTATTTCAAATGACCTGGATTTAGAAGGTGATGCTGATATTGTTTTTGGCCATAATTATAGTTCTATATCTAATTGGAGTGGTATAACATTTTTTGAAAATATTGAGAACGGAATATTCGAAATTAAAGATACACTATACATGTATGGTGGTCAAAACATTATCTATTCATTTAATATTATTGGAAATGAATACCCAGAAATATTAGGCAGGTTTTATGACGGTCAGCAAACAAATGTTGCTATTATTGAAATAAACAATGGCAATTATTATATTTCTTATTTTCCAATGTGCAATCATTTAACCGATTTTATTTATGGGGATATTTCTGGTAATGATGCCATTGATTTTGCCTTTATATCAAACAATGATTTTCTTTGGGGAATAATATACAATGATGGAACCGGCAACTTTACAGCTCCCGAATATTTTGATTTAACTTTCCCACCCATTGATATTGCTTGTGCTGACCTGAATGATGACGGCAGGGCAGATGTTGTTATTTCCGGTTCAGATACTGAAATATATTTCAGTAATGATACCGGTTTCCAACAACTTGTATTAACTACCACATTAAGCCATGATGTTTCGATTTCCGATTTTGACAATGATGGTGACAACGATATAATAACACATACAACTTTTGTTTACCCTAACCATCGTGTATATATGTTTGAAAACAATGGCAACAACCAGTTTTTAGAGCACGATTATTTCCAGTTTTCACCTTTTTGTGCTTATGGACAAATTTCTGATTTTAACAATGACTCATTACCAGATATGATCTTTATTGACTGGGACCATTCAGAATTATTAATTTATAATAATCTGGGGGATTTTCAACTGGAATATGATCAAAATATTGATATTAATAATCTTGGCTACCAGTTGGGAAGCCTGGATTGTAATGATTTTGACGGGAACGGTTTCAATGATATTGTTACAATTATCAGTACACAAATGACGCTGCCCTATAATGTAATAATTCTGTTCAATGACGGGGAAGGTAACTTTGTGCCTGACCCAATAACAAACGTACCTGAAAAGTCCGAAAGCCTTTCAGATATTAAGGCTTTTCCAAATCCATTTACAGAAAAAATAAATTTTAACTTTTCAAAAATACAATGCTCTAAATTAAATATTTCCATTTATGATTTACGAGGTAAAAACGTTTTCAGTTTAACCACAAATTTTAAGAAAGGAGGTAAAAATTTATTAAGCTGGAATGCCTGTGATTTTAATAATAACGAGGTTAAGCCGGGAATTTACTTTGCTGTTGTACAAACAGATGGGATATTTTTTAAATCAATTAAACTAATCAAACATTAACAAAATTTGTAAAACTATGAAACAGTTTAAATTTTTATTGTTTTTGTTAGTTGCTTTCTTTTTGGCAACGACAACTTTTGCTCAGTTCACACGCCAGCAAGCCATTGACCTGATCCTTAATGATGTCCTTTCAGATGATCTAAACAAAATTGACATATATGCTTCTTTTAACAGCTTTACGGATGATGTTGAGTTAATAGACAATGATAATGCAACTAACCCTAATGCTGATTCCTGGGTGTTTTATGTAAATGACTCACCCTTCGCTGCATGGTACCACCCATGTCGTTATATTTTTGTAAGCACGTCAAACGGTGATTATACAACAGTTAGCAAAGAGATTTATCCAAAGTATTTATCAACTGATTACGAGGTAATTTCTACTGCAAATCGTCCCGATCCGATCCCAATGGAAGGTACTGCATTTATACCTACTCCTGAAAAGGTGGAAAGCAGCTATAATTATGCTTTGATAATATGTGCTTTAGATGATATACGTAATATTTCAAACGTGTCCTTAATATTCAATGTGCTGATTGATAACTATAATTATAAAAAAGAGAACATTATAGTTTTATACAGTTATGATGGCCATAATTATTCAAATAATTGGAATGATGATTTAGATGGCCCTGAAATTCAATCCAACGACATTGACGGCCCCGCCACCTACGCAACCATACAGCAGGTAATAGCAGAGATGAAAGGTGAGATACAAGACCCGGAGTATGTACTCAAAGCCCTCGGCCACGGCGACCAGTTGGCTGTTTTTTTTACCGGTGTACCGGTCAAAAATACGGGTGCTGAACCTTATATGGCTTTTCACGTGGATCAGTACAATATGGCCAATTATCCCGTTTCCGGCATCTCACAACCTATGGAAGATATTGATTGTGCACAGATGATCTTTACTTTTGACTTGAATTCAGCCTCTGAGGTTTCCTGGTGTTTTGAAGCAGCAAACGGAACGGATGTTTAATGCCAAAAAATATAAACAGTCCTTTCCTAATCGAATACCACCCCTCTTACCAGAACTGATTGTCTCAAACTTGCAAACTGGCCGGATGCCATTAGCTGGTTTGAAAATATGATCCTTAATTCTCCTTCCTTTGCCGATTCTATTCATGCTATTATTGATTTACAGGCCACCTATTTACTAATGCAGCAAGGAGGGGCCAAATCATCACAGTTTGTTGGCTCAATGCCACAATATATCCCCGAATCAATGAAGGCCCATGCGGAATATACCCATTACCTGATATCATTGTTGCCCGGAGATAAAAAGTCACCAGGTACACCAGGCACAATATCCGGATTAAAACATGGTGAACTTTTACAGAATTCCCCTAATCCATTTAAAACATCCACTAATATTTGGTATAAGCTTGAGAATGAGTCACGGGTAATTATAACAATATATGATTGTGCCGGCAGATCATTAAAAACAATTAACCAGGGTACAAAATCTGAAGGTAATCACTCATTTGAATTTAATGCAAGTGGATTAGCCCCGGGAATTTATTTTTATACGCTCGAATTAAATGGAACAATAAGTGACAGTAAAAAAATGACCGTATTGAAGTAATTCAGGCTATATACTTCATTTTGATATCCACATTTGAAAAAAAGTTGCCAGGCTCTATGAACCTGGCAACTTTTTGTTTTCTATTTTGGAACAATCTGATTAGATGCTTTTACCTCCGGTTCCCTAAAAACCTCAATAAAAACAGGAATAAGTTAATAAAATCGAGGTAGAGCGAAAGGGCGCCCATGATTACCAGTTTCCGGGTGGATTCGGTACCGTATTGTACGCCTGCCCCTATCCTCTTGAGTTTTTGAACATCATAGGCCGTTAGTCCGGTAAATACCAATACACCGATAAAGCTGATGATATAATCAAACGTACCACTTTGCATAAACATATTGATCACACTGGCAATGATGATCCCGATCAGGCCCATAAACATCAGGCTGCCAAATTTGGTCAGGTCGGTTTTGGTGGTATAGCCCACAAACGACATAATTCCGAACATCCCGGCCGTTACCACAAACGTCTTAAAAACAGAGGCGGAGGTATAAACCAGCAGGATAAAACTCAAACTGGCCCCCATTAAAATGGCAAAGGCCCCAAACAAGAGAATAAGCGTGCTGGCGGAAAATTTCTGAAATCCCATGCCCATAGCCAATACAAACCCAAAAGGTGACAACATGACAATCCAACCCAATACCGTCATGCCGCCGGTTTCGGGGTTGATCAGCGAAAAGATCAGGTTTTCGTTGGTAGCAAAATAAAAGGCCGTAAAGGCCGAAATGGCCAGTGCAATGCCCATCCAGGCAAAAACATTGGCTATAAAATTTTTAGCAAGGTCGGTCGATTCAATTTTTGTTTGAACACCTGCTCCAAAGTTGTTTCTTGATAACATGTCAGTATCCGTTTTAAAATTATTGTGAAAATACACCATGACAAATATAATGCCTTAGAGTGAATTGATGGCATTAAAATAAATTTTCAAAAACTAATATTCAAGACTAATGAAGGTTAGTACCAATCAGATGAATGAATTCCTGCCGGGTTTCATCTTTCCGGAATGCGCCGGTAAAGTCCGATGTCGTGGTAACAGAGTTTTGTTTCTGGATACCCCGCATCATCATGCACAAGTGCTGGGCCTCTATAACCACCGCTACACCCAGTGGTTTTAAGGTATCCTGAATGCATTCCTTGATCTGGGTGGTTAACCTTTCCTGCACCTGCAAACGGCGGGCAAAAGCATCTACCACGCGGGCAATTTTACTCAGGCCGGTAATATAACCATTCGGTATGTAGGCCACATGGGCCTTCCCGATAAAAGGGATCATATGATGTTCGCACATGGAGTAAATTTCAATGTCTTTTACAATGACCATCTCACGGTAGTCTTCTTTGAACTTAGCAGAGTTCAGAATTGCGACTGGATCGAGCTGGTAGCCATGGGTAAGAAACTGTATCGACTTGGCTACCCTTTCGGGTGTTTTAAGTAGCCCTTCCCGCTGTGGGTCTTCTCCTATCAGATTTAATATGCTTTTATAATGATCGGCTAGTTTATCCACATTTTTATAATTATACAGGTCAATTTTTTCATAACCATCTGCATCATTCATTTCTGACATTTCTTTTAATCGGTCGTCGTTCATTGTTTTGTGGGTTTAATTTCCAAAATATTCTACAAAATTATTTTCAGTTTCCACCAGCTTTATGCAATAGAGTTCAGCGCCAAGGTTCTTAATATCAGCCTTCAGTTCATTCCAAATGGCGATGGCTACATTTTCGGTCGAAACGATTTGATTTTTCATAAAATCAACTTCGAGGTTCAGGTTTTTATGGTCAATTTTATCAATCACTTTTTCCCTGACAATTTTACTTAAATCTTTCAGGTTGATGACAAATCCCGTATCCGGATTTACATCACCCTTTATAGTAACAAATAAAATGTAGTTATGGCCGTGCCAGTTGGGGTTAGAACATTTTCCGAAAAAAGCCTCATTTTTTTCATCCGTCCAGTCTTCCCTGAAAAGCCTGTGTGCTGCATTAAATCGTTCTCTTCTTGTGATTAACATTATGGTAAGGTGTTTATGGATTCAAATGTACAAATTTAAAAGAAGTAAAAAAATCATCTCAAAAAAAATCCCTCAATAGGAGGGATTTTTCACGAGATGATAACATAAAATCAAACCAATTAATTAACCACTTGAATCTTCTTTGTAATTCTTGATTCTCCAGCGTTAATTGTTACAAAATACATCCCATTGTTCAAGGAAGTCAGGTCGATTCTGCGGTTTTCTAATTGATTTGCTTTGCCGTCATACTCCTGGGCAAATACTTTACTTCCAACCAAATCAAATACTACTACTGAAACATTCGCTTCACTATCAATAGCATATTCCACATTAACGAAACTTTCAGCCGGGTTAGGATAAACGTTTACGTTACGTTCCTGAATGATATTGGTTGTAACATTCGTAAATTGTGTTAAGGGAAGTAATTCGCCACCCGAGGGTAAAGCAACCCATAAGCCAAAACCTTCGCCCATGCTGTTGTTGTCAGGATTTAAAAATCCAGAGGCAACTACTGCAATTGCTGCACCATCTAATCCCAGCATTGCTAAAGGAGCATCATACGTAACTACAGTTGAAGTTCCGGTTTCGTCTTTAATGGCTAAACGGTAATCATCTGTAGGTAATTCCAGGTACCCTGCATACATTCCGTACATCAGGTCGTCAACGATTGTTCCTACACCTACTCCTATCTCTACTACATCAACTGTAGGAGCATCTGTTGATCCGTGGAATACCAACACATCAGTGTTAGAAGTATTGGAAGCTTCTTCGCGTCCCATATCATAAACATAGATGTCGAAAGGCTCAATTGGGTCGTACCCACTGGCACTTACAATACCATTGGCAATAAGGATGTAGGATTTACCATCTTCCAAATTGTAATTATTTGACCAGATTGGATTATCAGGAGTGCTGCTGTCGGCGCCTTTAATATTAATCCTCAGGTTTATTCCGGTTGGTGCATCGATATAAGGAGATGCGTTACGGAATGAAAAGTCGTCAAGAAAAAGCGTTTCATTCAACCAAATGTCTACAGTTTCTGCTGCCATATCTGCTGAGTTGTGGATAACCTGTACCCTGGCATTTCCTGCTTCAAAAACCGGAAGCTCTACTAATTCACCACCAGTTGGCAGAGCAACCCATAATCCAAATCCTTCACCCATGCTATTATTATCAGGATTCAGGAAGCCTGAGGCTACAACTACTAATGAAGCACCATCAAGGCCTAAGGTTGAAAGGGGTGCAGCGTAACTGACTACTGAGTTTTCACCTGTCATATCGCGGATATCTAAAATATAATCTGCTGTCGGAAGTTCCAGGTATCCTGCGAAATCACCATACATTAAATCATCAACAATAGTTCCTGCACCAGCACCAATTTCTTTTACATCAACGGTAGGAGCATCAGTAGATCCGTGGAATACCAATACATCCGTATTTGAAGCCATGCTTGCTCCTTCACGTCCGAGCCCATAAACATAAATATCGAAAGGTTTTATGGGGTCGTAACCTGTAGCGCTTACAATACCATTAGCAACAAGTACGTAGGTCTCGCCTTCGGCAAGGGTGTAGTTCATCGACCAGATTGGATTGTTGGGATCCATGCTATCAGGGCCTTTAATTGAAATTGTAAACTCTTCACCAGCCGGTGCATCAATAAATGGTGTTGCTGTTCTGAATTTGAAATCATCAATTAATAAGACATCATCCAACCATACATCAACTATTTCGGCTGCTTTATCGGATGAATTGTGAATTACCTGCACTCGGGCAGTGGCAAATGCTCCAATATTTATTGTAAGCATCGCGATTAATAAAAATAATGTGTTTTTTAGTGTTTTCATAATAGTAAAATTTATTTGTTAGCAATTCGTGTCATACCCCAATATAACAGAAGTTAAATTATAATGTTTAATAAAAGATCAAAAAAAATAAACAAAAAGATTTTTTATTTCACATTTTGAATAAAGTAAAAATTAGCTATAGCTATAAAAACCTTACTATAATTGAAATATATGATGTGTAGTTTGGTTTAGGCTCATTTTGAATGTTTAGAAAAAAGCAGAAAAAATAAACAAAAAAAATGTGTTTACAAATATATTATGTCTTAGAAATCCAAAGGATGGTAAAGTGTAATTTGAAGTTTTCTTTATTTACACATTTTAGTGCAACTACTTTTGTTGTTTTGGATGTGTGAGGACAGCTAGCAGAAATATGAGCAAAAATATTGGGTTATTTGCTCATTGGTTAGTTAATAATGCAAAAATGCCAATTGGAGATATAAATAGATAAAAGTGATATGAATAAGAAAAGGCATCTGAAATGGGTTTTAATTTCAAATGCCTTCTAAAAATGTTACTAACCTAAATTTATGTTTATGAGATGTTAGTTTAACGAAAAAGAAATAATTTAGTTCTGATAATCTTTCAGCTTTTCCATTAATTTTTTGCGGCTGAAGAAAATCCGGCTTTTTACAGTACCAATTGAAAGATTAAGTTGTTCTGCAATTTCCTTGTATTTATAGCCCTGGAAATGCATTTGAAAAGGTACCCTGTGGTCATCTTGCAGTGCATTTACAACTTTCAACAGTTCCGAGTGGTTATAGCGGGTTTCGGGTGCGTTACTATCAGTGTTGTTTGTTGTATTTAAATAATATAAGTCTTTTGTATTATCAATAATGGTACTTACCTTCGAATCTTTCCTATACTTATTAATGAAGGTATTCTTCATAATGGTGTAGATCCAGGCTTTCAGATTTGTCGCGGGATCAAACTTATCTTTATTGCTAATAGCTTTCAAAAAGGTGTCCTGTATCAAATCATCTGCATCATCATGGTTAGATGTTAGTGAATAGGCAAAATATCTGAGGTTGTCTTTTAAACCGAGTAATTTATGGTTAAATTCTACTGCTGTCATAATGTAAGAATTTTAAAGTGATAAAAAATGTTTAACTATCGTGTTGCAAAGATAAACATAAAAGATTCGAATATGCAAGTTATTTAGAATAATTATAAATAAAAATTATAAAAGAACACTTAAAAGATTGAAAAACAGCAGTATGCGATATGTTAAAAAATTGTTAAATGTTTAAATTCGGTTAATTAAAGTTAAACAAGCATTGGTTATTGAATTCACAATATGAAATTATCTGGCTTCAAATTGCACTGAAACCGATATATTTTTAAAATCGCTATTGTTGAATTATAAATCCTCCAGGATAGACCTGAAGTTGACAACATTTCTAACTACACTGACACTGGGAGGAAGGTTATTTTGAACACTTGGAGAATTTAAACCTGAAATATACAGGTGTCTAAGGTCACTGAAATTATCTATGATTTCATAAATTTCCTTACGAAATTTTTCTTCATCTGTAGGAGTAATTACAAAAGTGAGAACATAATCAATTTTTTTTGCCCGCCCTATTTCCATAACCGCTTTGTGAGGTACAGATTCACCAAGGTAGAATACTTTGTGGTTATGCTTTTTGATCAGGTAATAATAAAAGAGCAATCCCAATTCATGAAATTCTCCTTCGGGCAGGTAAAGGAGAAAAGACTTCGTTTGATCATTAAAGGTTGAAACAATTCCATCCGTAGCAACGATTAGCTTTTGGCGGATCAGGTTCGATACAAAATGTTCCTGTGCAGGATTAATAGCCCCTATTTGCCACAGGATACCAATTTTTTCAAAAAATGGATAAATTACTTTTACGATGGATTCTTCAAAACCGTGGTTGATAATGGCGGTATTAAATACTTTGTCGAATTTATTTTCATCCAGGTCAATCATAGCAATAACTAAACTTTCAATCTGGCTTTCGACGTCACTTTCGGTTATTGCAAGGGTTAAGATTTTATCGCAGATCGCTTTTTCATTTAATCCAACAATGTTTGAGATTTTAACACCGTTCCTGTTCAGAATAGAAACATTCAATAGTTTCTTTAGATCTTCATCATCATAAAACCGAATGTTAGTTTCAGTTCTTTTTGGCTCAACTATGTTGTACCTTTTTTCCCACATCCTGATGGTATGTGCTTTAATACCGGTAAAATTCTCAAGGTCCTTAATAGAGTAATTCGCCATTTTTGCTATTTTGCGTCAAATATTGTAATATCTTTCATCATAAACAAGAAAGTGGGATAAAATGTTTAAGTATTTTTTAATATTATAGAACAATTCAATGAAAAGAAAAACCTGGTATTACTGCTGCGATTTATAGGCTAAGCAAAATATACCTATTCTGTGTGGTGATATTGTTGGACTTTCATTGCTTATTGATATTGCGGTGGTACAATTTAACTCGGCATAATTTTTTTATCTGGCTATTGTAGACAAACTATATACCGCCAGTATTTGATTCTCTGAGTTTGTTTATTTTAGCCTTTAAACTTCTTTTAATACTTTATCTAATTTTGGAAGATGGCAGATGAAATGGATATATGCATATTTTATTGTTGACTTACTTGTATATTTGCACCTTAGAATTTTAAAATCGGGATAAATGCCTAAACTTTCCGTGGTCATTATTACTCTGAATGAAGAAGAAAATATTGCACGATGCATAAATAGTGTAAAAAGGGTAGCCGATGAAATTATTGTGGTGGATTCCTTTTCGGAGGATAAAACACAGAAAATTGTTGAAAGCCTTGGAGCGAAGTTTTATCAGAATAAATTTGAAGATTATGTAAAGCAGCATGATTATGCTGATAAATTGGCCACCTTCGACCATGTTTTGAGTGTAGATGCGGATGAATGCCTTTCAGAGGATTTGAGTAATTCCATTTTGGTGGTAAAAAAATACTGGAAGAACGATGGTTATTTCATGAGCCGGATGACAAACTATTGCGGGAGGTGGATTAAACATTCAGGTTGGTATCCAGATAAAAAGTTACGGCTTTACGATAGAAGAAAAGGAAAATGGGTAGGGAAAAAAATTCATGAGCGATACAGGCTTATCGAAGGCTCAACTACAGGACATCTGAAAGGAGACCTGTATCATTATTCGTTCAAGTCGATTTCCGACCATGTTAAACAAGCCAATAAATTTACAGATTTAACTTCAGAGGTAGCCTTTGAGGCAGGTCAAAAGTCGAGTTTATTTAAAATTATCATTAACCCTATTTTTAAGTTTATTAGGAATTATGTTTTTAATTTCGGCTTTTTGGATGGTTATTATGGTTTTATTATTTGCCAGATTTCTGCCAATGCCACCTTTCTGAAATATGTAAAACTCAAACAACTCAATAAGAATAAAACAGAATAATTCATTTGGATATTAAAAGAATACTTATTAGCCGTACCGATTCAATTGGGGATGTAATTCTTACCCTGCCAATGGCCGGAATATTGAAGCAATTATACCCTGACTGTATCATAATATTTCTGGGCCGTTCGTATACCCGTGATATCATTGAAGCTTGCAGTAATGTTGATCGCTTTGTAGATTGGGATGAAATTTCAGGGCAGGACAGGTGCACTAAAGCTGAAATTTTTCATAGTATAAAAGCTGACGCGATCATCCATGTATTTCCCCGTAAAGAAATTGCCTTTTCTGCATGGAGGGCAAAAATCCCGGTGCGAATAGGTTCGACAGGCAGAATTTACCATTATCCCTTCTGCAACCGCTTGGTTCCATTGTCGAGAAAAAATTCTGATTTGCATGAATCCCAGTTGAACCTAAAGCTACTAAAACCTTTGGGAGGGCAGAAAAAATATGAATTAAGTGATATTTCCCCTCATTATGGATTGAATAAAATCGATCCACTTCCAGAGAAAATTTCAGGCCTTATTTCAAAAAATAAATTTAACCTGATTGTTCATCCCAAATCAAAAGGAAGTGCCCGTGAATGGGGAAACAGAAACTATAAAACTTTATTAGAAATTTTACCGCAAGACCTGTTTGAAATATTTATTACAGGTACAAAAGACGATGGGGAACAAATAAAGGATTTAATCCAAAACAATCAGGCGCATGTTCATGATCTGACTGGAAAAATAAGCCTAAAAGAACTCATCAGTTTTACCTCTGCTGCAGATGGACTGCTTGCTGCCAGCACTGGTCCTTTGCACATCGCAGCAGCTCTTGGCAAATTTGCCCTTGGCCTTTATCCGCCTATTCGGCCAATGCATCCCGGACGATGGGCTCCGGTAGGGGAAAATGCCCACTATTTGGTGAAGGATAAAAATTGCAGTGTTTGCAGGAAATTACAAGAATGCGAATGTTTGGAAAGCATCACCCCAAAGGAAGTTAAAAATAAACTGATCTCTTTTACCTATGCCTGAACTTAAGATAAAAATAACAGCTGAATGGTTGGTCATTGTGAACCCTAATGCAGGAACCCGCAAAGGCGAAAAAGACTGGCATACCATATCAGGCCTCCTTCATCAATCGGGGATTCAATACAAGGAAATATTCACCACCCATAAAGAACATGCGATTGCCATCACCACCAGGTTCATAAAAAAAGGCTATAGAAATTTTATAGTCGTAGGAGGTGATGGCACTCTAAATGAAGTGGTGAATGGTATATTTTTTCAGAAGAATATACCGACTGAAGATTTTTTACTGGCCATGGTTCCGGTGGGAACGGGTAATGACTGGTGCAGGATGTTTAATATTCCTTTTAAATACAGAGAAGCCATCGATTTGATTGTGAAGAAGGAAGTATTTACCCAGGATATCGGGAGGGTCAATTATTTTAACTCAGGGTCACCCAAGCGCCGTTATTTTATTAATGTGGCCGGAATGGGCTATGATGCTGTTGTTGCTGCCAAAACCAATAAAGACAAAGAACATGGTCGTGGCGGGCCGTTGGTTTATCTGAAAAACCTGTTTACTTCGTTGTTGTTTTACAAACATACCAATACAGAAATTACGGTTAACCAGGGAAAAGATACTTGCAATTGTCAAACCTTTAGTCTGAGTGTGGGCATTTGTAAATATAATGGTGGTGGAATGAAACAGCTTCCTGATGCTATCCCCAACGATGGCCTGTTTAATATGACCCTTATCAAAAAATTAGGGAAGTTCACTGTACTGAAAGAGGTTAAAAACCTTTTTGATGGATCTTTTATTAACCACCCTAAGGTAAAGACATTCACCGGTGATCATTTTAAGATCACTTCCACTCCTGAAATTATGCTGGAGGCCGATGGAGAATCCCTGGGACACTCACCTTTTGAATTTGAAATTATCCCAAAGAGCTTACAGGTGGTAGTGGGAGAAGAATGGCATAAATAAACATACATTCCTTACTGTTCACTAATGCACATCGCATGTTGAGTGCCGAACACTTTCCCTGATCAGACAAAATCATCGGTGGTGTAAATTCATGTTAAACAGCCACTTAATTTCTTTGGCACAATACGTGAAAAAACAGCTTGTTAAATCGTTTGAAATGTTTAAAAACTACCTTATATCCACCCTCAGGAATTTATATAAGCGTAAAACATATTCCCTGATCAATATATTCGGTCTGGCTATCGGTATGGCTTGTTTTCTTCTAATATACCTTTACATTTCTGATGAGTTAAGTTATGATAAACACCATAAAAACGCTGATAATATCTATCGCCTCGTTAATATTTATGATTTTGAAGGGGTAGGTGAAAATTCAGCAAGTGCCCCTTTCCCGGTGGCGTTTACCCTGCAGAATGATTTTCCCGAAGTGATAAGAAATGTCGTAAGGTTATTCAATTTTCAGGCACCTCGAAGTTTTGTAGAATATGAAGAGAAAAAATTCAATGAGAAAAGGTTCTTTTTTGCCGACTCAACATACTTTAGCATTTTCGATCATCATTTTATTCAAGGCAATCCGAAAAATGCTTTGGATAAAATTGGTTCTCTCGTCATTACCCAATCGATGGCAAAAAAATACTTTGCAAATGAAGATCCAATAGGAAAAAGCGTCAAATTTGAGGGAGGATTAAGCCTGGTAGTTACTGCTGTAATTGAAGATGTACCCGAAGAGTCTCATTTTAAGTTTGATTTTATGGGCTCTATGTCCTCGTTAAGGAACATGTTTGGTGGCCAACTTCCAAAGACATGGGTGTGGAATCCTTGCTGGACGTATCTCTTGCTGGGTGAAAATACCGATCCAAATATCCTTGAAGAGAAATTTCCTGAATTTGTCCAAAAGTACTTTTATGATGCTGAAAAAGATAATGTGTCGATGTATCTTCAGCCATTAACGGATATTCATCTCAAATCGAAACTGGACTATGAACTGGCACCAAATAATGATTTGACTTCCATTTATGTTCTTTCTGCAATAGCCATTTTTCTATTGATCATTGCAGTTATCAATTATATGAACCTGGCTACTGCCACATCAGCAGGCCGGTCAAAAGAAATTGGAATAAAAAAAGTTGCAGGAGCTAACAAACAACAGCTCATTATCCAGTTTATCGGCGAGTCGATTATTTTAACCTTAATTGCACTCTTAATCTCCCTCCTGATTATCGAGATTGTTATGCCTGTCTTCAATAACTTTACCGGTAAAAATATAGGCTTTACCGACCTTCTAACAATTGAGAATATGGCCATGATGTTGGGTTTGGGTGTTTTTATTGGTTTTATTTCGGGGGTGTATCCAGCATTTTATTTGTCGACGTTCAGCCCGGTACAGGTGTTAAAAAGCCAGATAAAACAAGGCACTAAAAGTGGTATGGCCCGAAAAGCACTGGTTATAACACAGTTTGCTATTTCCATTACACTCATAATAGGAACACTCATTATTGGCGACCAATTGGATTTTATGCGTAATGCAGACCTGGGATTCGAGAAGGATAACATTATTGTTTTACCTATCAATAACACGCCAGTGGCAAGGACCTACGAAAGTTTTAAAAAGGAACTATTACAAAATCCAAATATTTTGAGTGTTACGATAATGGACGACATATTCGGTGCTGCACATAATACGCATGAATTCAGACCTGAAGGCTATCCTGAAGACCAATGGCAGTTTTACCCGGCCCTGGTCGTTCAATACGATTTTCTAAAGACTTTTGGCATAAAGATAATCGCAGGGCGGGATTATAATGAAGCCAATAGAACAGATCCTGAAAAAGGGATACTCATCAATGAAGCCATGGTTAATCATATGGGATGGGAGAACCCTCAAGCTGCCCTGGGAAAAAAGTTCCGCTCCCTACAGGGTGAGGAAAGGGTGATTGGAGTATTCAATGACTTTCATCAAACTTCATTGCATGAGGCGGCCGGGCCATTTGTTTTGAATATGAAAGAAACCCCGGGTGCCATTCGCTTTTTCATGAAATACATGGCCATCAAAATAAGTGAAGGTTCGGATCAAACAGCTTTAAGCTTAATTGAGGATAAATGGAGAGAAGTGGCTCCTGACAGGCCTTTTGAATATTTTTACCTAGAAGACGAACTGGCAGAACTTTATAAGGACGAAGAAAACTTAAGTAAGCTATCCGTACTTTTTACGCTTATAATTATGTTTATTGCTGCCCTGGGACTGGTGGGCCTTGCTTCTTATATGGCTGAGCAAAAAACAAAGGAAATAGGTGTAAGAAGAGTTCTTGGGGCAACCACACTTAGTATTATTAAGCGATTAAGTATGGAGTTCGTTTGGCTAATACTAATTGCGAGTGTTTTGGCATGGGTACTTGCTTATATAATAATGGCAGATTGGTTAAATCATTTTCCATATCAAACCACACTAAATTGGGTTATTTTTGTGCTTGCTACTTTAGTATCACTGTTGATTGCATTGGTCATCTCAGGCATTCGCGGTTGGATTGCAGCACAAGCTGACCCTGTGGAAACGTTAAAGTATGAATAAAATAAAATATGAGGTTATTAGTAAATAGAGTTTTAGTTCTTTTTTTGATTAGCTATTTTTCAAATAGTGCATTTTCGCAAGAGGAAATAACTAAAAATTATCGTACCCAGAGGGTTACAGTACAATCCCCGGCTATTGATGGAATGTTCGATGAAGAGGTATGGAATACTGTTCCCTGGGATAATTCTTTTGTTCAAAGAGAGCCTTATGAAGGTATAGATCCAACACAGAAAACAGCATTTAAAATAGTATACGATGACCATCACATTTATGTAGCCATCAAAGCCTATGATACAGAGGCTGATAAAATTGAAAAGCGCCTTAGCAGAAGAGATGCATTTGACGGGGATTGGGTAGGTATAGCTTTTGACAGTTATAACGATAAGCTCACAGCATTTTCCTTTGCTGTGACCGTAGCTGGGGTAAAAAATGACCTCATTGTGACCAATGAAGATCAGCAGGATGATACATGGGATCCGGTGTGGTATGTAAAAACGGCCATTGTAGAGGATGGCTGGAATGCAGAAATGAAAATTCCACTTACCCAAATACGTTTTGCAAAAAAGGAACAACATGAATGGGGATTGCAAGTTATGCGCTGGCTATTCCGGAGTGAAGAATTTTCGAACTGGCAGCATATACCTCAGGAATCGTCAAGGTGGGTTAGCGGCTATGGACAATTGAATGGAATTAATGGAATTACACCTAAAAAGGAAGTAGAACTAATTCCATACGTAATGGGCAATACAGAGAGGTTTGAAAAAGAGGAGGGAAATCCGTTTGCCAATGGAAAAAAATATGGATATTCCGCCGGACTTGATGGCAAGGTAGCTGTTACCAACGACCTGACCCTGAACTTTACAGTAAATCCTGACTTTGGCCAGGTGGAGGCCGATCCGTCGGAAGTCAACCTCACTGCTTTTGAGTCTTATTTCCAGGAAAAGAGGCCATTTTTTGTTGAAGGCAACAACATTTATGACTACAGTTTAACCGACGGAGATGGTGGATTATCACAAGATAACCTGTTTTATTCACGAAGAATTGGGAGAAGGCCTCATCATGAGCCTGAAATTACTGATGATGAATACATGGATATGCCTGAGTTTACCCGGATACTGGGGGCAGCGAAACTCTCCGGGAAAACAAGGAACGGATGGTCAGTGGGAATTATGGAAAGCCTGGCCGGAAGAGAATTTGCAACGATTGATAATGAAGGGGTCAGACGGGATGTTATGATTGAACCCTTGACCAATTATTTTAATGCCCGGGTGCAAAAAGATATAGAACAGGGAAATACAACTGTGGGCGGAATGTTTACAGCTACTCATCGTAACATCTCGGATACCTCGATCTCTTTCTTACCCGGTTCAGCATATTCGGGCGGGCTTGATTTTACGAATTACTGGAGTCAGAAAAAGTATTTCTTTGCTTTTCGTGGCGTTTTCAGCCAGGTAAATGGTACAAAAGAATCGATAACTGAACTGCAGGAATCATCACGCAGAAATTATCAGCGGCCTGATGCAACTCATCTGGGTGTGGACACCAACCTAACTGCACTATCAGGGCAGGGTGGAAGCCTATCTGCAGGGAAGATTGGAGGGGGACATTGGCGATATGTCGGGTGGGTAACCTGGCGTTCGCCAGGTCTTGAGCTCAACGATATGGGATATTTACGGCAGTCTGATGTAGTGCAGCAGGTCCTCTGGGCCCAATACCGAATATGGGAGCCCTTTAGCATCTTTCGTAGTTTGAATATCAACTTCAATCAATGGTCGATGTACGACTTTGCTGGAACTATGGTTAACCTTGGTGGGAATATTAATTTTTATACCCAATTCAAAAATTACTGGTCTGTTGGCTCTGGACTTAACAGAGACGTGTATAATGTCAATCGTTCCGAGCTCAGGGGTGGCCCTGCCCTGAAATATCCCGGCGATTGGAATTCCTGGATGTTTATTTCGAGTGACGAACGCAAAAAAGTTGTTGGAGGATTATTTATGTTTAATAATTGGGGTGATCTGAACAGCTCCCGCTTTTTTGACATCGGAATGGAATTTACTTATCAGCCAATTGATGCAATGTCCTTCTCTGTTGAGCCTTCATACAGAGATGGTAGAAGGGAAATGCAATTTGTGGATGAACTGGAATTTAATGACGAACCAAGATATATCGTATCTACCTTAAACTCGGATATGGTAAGTTTGGACTTTAGGATAAACCTGAACATAACCCCTGATATGACCTTTCAATACTGGGGCCAGCCATTCGTTTTCAGTGGCAATTATTCCAACTATAAGCGAATTACTGATCCTTTGAATGAAAATTATACTGACCGCTTCCATATTTTAGCTGGAGATGAAATTTCATATAATGAAAACATTGATGAGTATGAAGTTGATGAGAACCTGGATGGTACGGTGGATTATAACATTGAAAATCAAAATTTCAACTTTTTTGAGTTCAGGTCAAACCTGGTATTCCGATGGGAATATATCCCGGGATCAACCCTGTATGTAGTATGGTCGCAGGGCCGTTCCGGTGACAATTCTTATGGACAGTTTAATTTCAGGGACGATATGAAAGATTTGTATTCCATCATACCCCATAATATTTTCCAGGTGAAATTTTCATACAGGATAAGTCTTTAGGAGGGAGTAGAGGTACCGAGCGGATTCGAACCGCTGTACATGGTTTTGCAGACCACTGCCTAACCGCTCGGCCACGGTACCTTTTCGATTAGTGCTGCAAAATTATGGCTTAATCTTTCAAAAAACAAAATTATTTATAGAGTATGGTATGCTTAACGTAATCGAACCACAAATTGGGTGGTATATTTACCTAGCAAATTCCTTTAAACATTTGGGGCATAAACAGCTGTCATATTTCTCCTGCAATTGTTCCATGGTATTAGCCGGTACATCGTATTCGTAGCACCAGCATTTGGATGAGGTAGAACAATGAAATTCATGGCCACATTTAGGACATTTGCTGGGTTCAGTAATTTTTAATTTCATTCTGATCTCATTTGGTGTATTCATTCTTCTATATTATCAATGGTTACACTTACACTATGAACTTTCCCTCCTACCGGTGGATTGAGCTTCGAAATTTTAATTTCTATAAAATCAATTTCAGGAAATTGGTCGAGAGTGACATCCATTATCCTACGGGCCACATGCTCCAGAAGTTTGGATTTAGTGGCCATTTGTTCCTTTGCTATTTCATAGACATCTGCATAATTAACAGTAAGGTCCAATTTATCAGTCTGCTCCGATTCAGTAGTATCCGTTACCAGATGTATATCTACAATAAAGGTATTGCCGATAATCTGCTCTTCCTTAAAACATCCATGATATGCATGGAATTCCATTCCTTCGATTGATATTGTTGCCATAATTTATTAGAAATTTTATCTCTTTGAACCAAGTTTTATCTTTTAATCCTGTTCAAGACATTTTCGATACGTTTGTTCACTTCATCTTTACCCAGTAGCGCCATGATATCCATTACCCCTGGTCCCATCCCTGAACCAACAAGAGCCAATCGTAGTGGGGTCATGACCTGTCCCATTCCAAGCTGGTTTTGTTCCAGGAAGTTTTTTATGGTGATTTCAATGATCTCAACAGAGTAAGCCTCGAGTTTATCTAGTTCAATTTGCAGGCTACCTAATACTTGAGGGGAATTTTCTTTCCAGCGTTTTTTCACCATCTGGGCATCATATTCTTCCGGTTGATTAAAAAAGAAAAAAGATTGATCCCATAAATCTTTCACAAAATCTGCCCTATCCTTAACCATTTCAACAACTTTAGCTACAAAATCATCACTGGCAGCAATATTCTTTTGTTTTAAAATTTCCTGGAACAATGGAACGATTTCATTCATGTCTCTGGCCTGAAGGTATTGATGATTATACCATTTAGCTTTTTCGGGGTCGAAGCGGGAACCTGCCTTCCCTACCCTTTCCAAAGAAAACTCCTCGATGAGCTCATCCATTGAAAATATTTCTTTTTCTGTGCCAGGGTTCCAGCCCAGGAAAGCCAGAATATTAATGAAGGCTTCCGGGAAATATCCTGATTCAAGATAGCCAGCATAAATTTCACCAGAGTTGGGATCTTTCCATTCCAAAGGAAATACTGGAAAACCTAGCCTGGCGCCATCCCGCTTACTGAGTTTTCCTTTGCCATCGGGTTTTAAGGTCAAAGGCATATGGGCAAACTGAGGTGCATCCCAATCAAAAGCCCTGTATAACAATATATGTAAAGGCAAAGAAGGCAACCACTCCTCCCCTCTTATCACATGGGAGATTTCCATCAGGTGGTCGTCGACAATGTTGGCCAAATGATAGGTTGGCATTCCATCCGATTTAAAAAGAACCTTGTCGTCAAGTGTGGCGGTATTTACGGAAACATCACCCCTGATAATATCGGTGAAATTTACCAACTCATCTTCAGGCATTTTAAATCGTACAACATAGGCCTCGCCCTCACTAATTTTTAACTGCACTTCGTCTGCCGTCATATTCAGTGAATTCTTCATACTCCCGCGGGAAGCAGCGCAATAACTTGTATTACTGGCTTTTTCTTCTTCCAGTTTTTTCCTCAAGCTTTCTAATTCTGCGGGAGTATCAAAAGCGTAATATGCAGCACCTTGTTTTATAAGTTGCTCGGCATATTTCTGATAAATTTCCTTCCGTTCCGATTGACGGTATGGACCGAATTCACCCCCTTTGTGTACTCCTTCATCAAATTCAATTCCACACCATTTCAATGACTTCAGGATGTAGTCTTCAGCGCCGTGTACAAATCTTTTCTGATCGGTATCTTCAATTCTGAGGACCATACTTCCACTGTGTTTTCGGGCAAATAGAAAATTATACAAAGCTGTACGAACACCCCCAATATGCAAAGGGCCTGTTGGGGACGGTGCAAACCTTACTCTTACATTCTTCATTTTATTCTTCCTAAATTTTTGCAAAAGTAATTATATTTCCATGTCGGGTACTTTTTGGATTTTTGGTTTATTCCAATAATAATATTCCCCGAAGGCAGTTATAAATGAATTATTGGAATGTTGATATCCATTTTTTTACAAATTAACCTTTACTTTCGCAAAAAAATTAATCTTTTCCGAATGACAAAATCTAAGTTTTTTCTTGCCATTTTGATCGCACTCATTGTTACTTCCTGCGTAAAGGAACTTGATGATGAATTGCCAAAACCTGATCCCAGGCTGGTGGTTAATGGAATATTAAATCCAGATAGCTCCGTGAGGGTGAATATTAGCCGTAGCTTCGATATATTTCAGAATGAAAATATCAATAACTCACCATTTATTTCGATTGCGACAGTTAAGTTCTATGAAAATAGTTCTTTTATTTCTGAACTTAATTACATTGAAGAAGGTGAATATGTTTTAAAAGGGTTTTTCCCGGACAAGAATAAAACCTACAAACTAACCGCAGAGGCTGAAGGCTTTGATGCTGTGGATGTTGAAATAAATATACCCGAAACTGTTCTTATTACGGGATTCGATACCCTAAGCCGTTCAGACAATGATCCTTATTATGAAACCACATCTTTAAGAGGCATTCTTCATTACACCGATCCGGTTGAAGAAGACAATTATTATATGCTGGAATGTTATGTGGAGTATTATGATGAATTTCAGGATACGCTTAGTTATCGGCAATACATTTATGTGGATGATATTGATGATTACAGATACACGAATGCAAACGGGACTTTATTATGGGATGATCAATTTATAAATGGCAATGAAACTACGGTAGAATTTACATTTATGGAATTTGGAAATTATTATGAAGGCAATCCCAATTATGAAACCTTTACATTTAAGTTTTTATTGAAATCCGTTAACAGGGATTATTTTTTATATGAAAAAACCCGCAATCTTTACCTGGAATCGGGAGGATCAGAAAATCCTTTTTCTGAACCTGTGATTATTTATACCAATATCCATAATGGTTATGGCATATTTGGAGCGGAAAGTGCTTCAAGTGTGAATTTTACTTTGAATATGGATCTTCAATAAACCTGGAAAATGAAAACGAAACTTACCATATTGTTTTTACTGATAAGCCCGGTTTTATTGCTTTCACAAAAGTATACAATATCGGGTTATGTGGAAGATATGTCTAATGGTGAAAAACTACTTGGGGCCAATGTGTACAATACTCAAAACTATGAGGGCACCATTACCAATAACTATGGATTTTATAGCTTGACCCAAAAAACCGGTGATGTTCAAATCCGGTATTCCTATATTGGCTATCAATCGCAAACACTCAATATTGATCTGAATAAAGACACTGTGATACACATTTCGCTTCAGCCAGCGCTTGAACTTGAGGAAGTGGTGATAGAGGGTTCGCGTGAAGAGAACGCCCTGAAAAGCTCTCAAATGAGCGTTACGGAGCTTCCAATGAATATGGTGAAATCATTGCCAGTCTTTTTTGGTGAAGTGGATGTAATGAAAACAATTCAGTTGCTGCCGGGTGTTCAGTCAGGTTCTGAAGGAACAAGCGGTTTGTACGTAAGGGGAGGAGGTCCTGATCAAAACCTTATCTTGTTGGATGGTGTGCCGGTATATAATGCCAATCATCTTTTTGGATTTTTCTCCGTATTCAATGCCGATGCTATAAATACAACAAAACTTGTTAAGGGTGGTTTCCCGGCAAGATATGGGGGACGCTTATCATCTGTGCTTGATATACGGATGAAAGAAGGAAATACCAAAGAATTTCATGGGGAAGGTTCTGTTGGATTAATCGCAAGCAAACTCACTCTTGAAGGCCCTATTATGAAGGATAAGTCTTCCTTTATTATTTCCGGAAGAAGAACCTATATTGATATTTTAGCTTACCCCATAATTGCGGCATCCAATACTGACCCTGATAGTAGATTCAGTGGGGGTTATTATTTTTATGACCTCAATGCAAAAGTGAATCATAAATTTTCGGATAAAAGCAGATTGTATTTAAGTGCTTATTTGGGAAATGATAAAGCCCATGCAAAAGAAACCTATACCTACGGCAATGAAGAAGACCTTGATAAATTTAAACTTCGCTGGGGAAATTTTACTACAGTCCTTCGTTGGAACTATATGTTTAATCCAAAGTTGTTCGCAAATACCAGGCTGTCGTATAGCAAGTATAAGTTTTTAGTAAACAACCAGTATAAATATACTTCGCCCGACGAAACAGAAGATTTTGAGTTTACCTATTCATCAGGTATTGATGATCTAGCCGCAGGTATTGATTTTGATTTTTTACCCAATCCTAAGCACGCTATTAAGTTTGGATTCAGTAATATCTATCACACTTTCAATCCAGGGGTAAATGCATTCTCACAAGAGGTGAGCGGTGATTATTCTTCTACCATAGATACAACCTTCGGGAATTCCCAAATTTATGCCCACGAACTGGATATTTATATTGAAGATGATTTTAAGTTGGGCTCAAGAATAAAGGCAAACGCTGGGATACATGCTTCAGGATTTTCCGTTAAAAAGAAATTTTATACCTCCATACAACCTCGGTTTTCTGCCCGTTATTTGATCAATGATAAGTTATCAGTAAAGGCATCCTATGCTAAAATGAACCAGTATGTCCACCTTTTATCCAATACATCCATCGGTTTACCAACTGATCTGTGGGTGCCGGTTACGGATACCATAAAGCCAATGGTCTCTGACCAGGTGGCGATTGGTTCTGTTTATAATTTGAGTAAGACTTTTGAAATACATGTGGAAGGGTTTTACAAATGGATGAACAGCTTGATTACTTATAAGCCAGGAGCATCCTATTTTCTTACCGATAATTCATGGCAAAGTTTAATAACTACAGGCAAAGGCTGGAGCTATGGGGCTGAATTTCTTTTACGGAAAAACCTGGGAAAAGTCACGGGGTGGATAGGGTACACCCTTTCCTGGTCGAACAGGCAGTTTGATGAAGTTAGTGATGATATTTATCCCTACCGATACGACCGACGACACGATGTTTCAATTGTTGCCATGTGGAAGGTGAAAGAAAATGTAGATATAGGTGCTACCTGGGTATTTGGAACAGGAAATGCGGTTACGCTGCCTTATGATAAATATCTTTCATACCAAAATAATTATGGTTTTCTTAATTCGGGAGGTGGATATGAAAATTATTATGCTAACCTGCCCTATATTGATAATGTTGAAAGCCGTAACAATTATAGGATGCCGGCCTATCATCGGTTAGACCTAGGAATAAATTTCCATAAAGAAACCCGATGGGGGGAGCGTACATGGAGCCTTGGAATATATAATGCCTATTTCAGGCAAAATGCATTTTTCCTTTATGTTGATGAATATTATGAAAACGGTGTCCAGAAAAAGGTGCTGAAGCAGGTAAGTTTATTTCCCGGGATTCCCTATGTTTCCTATAGTTTTAGATTTTGAAACTTGCACCATGAGGAATTAATTGCCTCATGGCGCCAGGATCAGTCCTAATTTACTTTGATAAATTTCTTCGAATAAGTTTCATTACCACTTTCAGCCAGGATAAAATAGGTTCCGGGTGCAATTCCAGAAACATCAATTGGATTAAATATTTCACTGGTACCAAATGTAAGTACTTCATTACCTTTTAGGTCGAAAATAGTTATAATTTTATCCCCCGTCTCCGATTGGATAAAATTAATATTTAATATATCCAGGGCAGGATTTGGACCCATATGGAACCTCGCAGGATTGAATTCATCATACACATTGGTAGTAATAGCTCCTGCGCTATTAATTACCCAATTGGATGGATCAATTTGAATGAGTCCGATATCTTTGGTGATTGGAAGCATGAAGGTGTTTACATTATCCGTTTGTACCAATTGTATCGTGGTATCAGTTCCATCATAGAATAACAATTTATATTCCATTAACATTTTAAATACTGGCGTAACTGAAGGTGCTGAAACATTTTGGGTAATTTCAAAATAGGTATATCCTTCATCCTGTGAGTAGTCGATACTAAAGGTTGGATATCCTTCTCCGAAATACCATTGATCGAAAAACTGGGTAAAATCCATACCGGATGTTTCATTCAAAACATTCATAAAATCTAATCCGGTGGCAGTGCTATCCGTATATATCTCCTGGTAATCTTTTAAAACCTGGAAAAATAAATCATCATCTTGTAATTCAAAGCGAATCATATGAATGATAGCGGCCCCTTTATTGTAGGATAGTCTTCCATCAAAAATTCTCCACACATTGTCATAAGTCACTTCATCCGTAGGAACATAAACGCTTCCATCAGGTTGTGATTTAACAGAATTATGAATACTGTTCATTTTTGCATTAGCTGCTGACTGACCCAGGATGTACTCGTTGGCCAGATAATCCATATACGTTGCAAAGCCTTCATTGATCCAGATATCACTCCATGTTGCACAGGTAATATTGTCGCCAAACCACATATGCCCCAGTTCATGAGCAACCAGGCCAAAGGAAAAGCCTCCGATTGTAGTCATAGTTTGATGCTCCATACCTCCACCCAAAGCAGTAAGGCAATGTCCGTATTTTTCTTCATGAAATGGGTAAAGGGTAATTAAATCTGAAAATAATTCGATAAACTCTGCAGTTTGATCAATCCCTGTCTGATAATTTTCGAGGCAACCGGGAGAATCGTATATAAAGTTTTGAATTAATACAGAATCTCCATTCATTTCCTGGGGGTGGGCATAGATGTTATACTCCTGGTATTCTGAGACGGCAAAAGAGATAAGATAATAGGCAATAGGATAGTTCGATTTCCATTCGTACCTGACCTTATTGTCAGGTAAATTTACCACATTAGTAAGAAGACCGTTTGAACCTGCCATATTGGTATTTGCGGTGGTTAAGAATACCCAAACTGAATCAGCTTTATCTTCTAGAACTTGTTTTGTTGGCCACCAGTCGCGGGCAGCAAAGGGCTCACTTAAGGTCCAGGTCACGTCCTTATTCCAGTCGTTTGAATTAGATATCCCTGAAAAAAATCCGCCAGAAGGTGGAGTGCCATCATAACTAATTTTGGCAGTAAACATTTCCCCTTCGGCCAGAGGCACATTTAAAGGAACAAAACATTCACTATTTTCGAAAAGGTAAGAAAGAGATTCATTGTTGATCAAAACATCGTTAATATTCATCCCATCAAGTAATTCAAATGCAAATGTGTCAAGCACTTCAGTAACCACTTCTGAATAGAAAGTAACTTCACCGGCAACATAAGTAGAAGAATTGTCTACCTCAATATCCAGGTAATAATGCTTAACATCATAATTGTGGAGGAGGGGTGTTTGTACTACATCCTTTGAATTCTTAAAATATTCTTTATAAAAACGGGCTTTACTGCAATATAATTCGTGATCATCATGTAGATGCTGTGAGAACACTTGCAAGCTTATAAGGAAAATGCCCAGGATTGAAAGTAAAATTGATTTTCTCATGGTAAAATTGTTTTTGATTTTTAATGTTTAATGAATTTTTTTAAAATTTTTCTTTTGGGCAATTCTACTTGAATAAAATAAAGCCCAGAACTCAAATGTGTTATATTTATCTTGTTTTTACCTACAACTGCCATTGTTTTAGAAATTCGCGTTCCAGTATTATTAAAAATTGAAATTAGATCTGTACCGGATAACTCCAAGCCTGAAATAGTAATAAAGTCAGATGCAGGATTGGGAACAATGATGATATTATCTTTCAAGATGGAAGAAGTTATATTATTAATTCCGTCCACTTTTTTTAATACCCAGTTCCCTGGATCTAAACGAATGCTGTCAACACCCTTTGAAACATTGACAGTTATAGTTTCTAAAGGTTGCTTTTGGGATATATGGATCACTGTATCACTTTCATCGTTGAAGTATATGAATAACGGATATCTCATATCAAAAAATGGGGTCGCTTCAGGTTTTGAAGCTGTTTGGGTAGAATGAATCTCCAGGATTCCATCATTGATGCTATAGTCCAGGGTATAAATTGGATAGCCTTCGCCAAAAAACCATTGATCGAAGAATAAATTAAAATCCTTCCCGGTAGTTTCATTAAGCACATTCAGAAAGTCGAAACTTGTTGCTACCGAATCTTTAAAAATTTGCTGATAGTCTTTAAACACTTGAAAAAAGAGGTCATCATCATTAAGCTCGTAACGGATCATATGAAGCATAATAGCTCCTTTATAATAGGTTAGCCTGCTACTAAAAATTCTTAAAACACTGTCGTATTCTACTTCTTCGGGGGGAACGTAAATACTACCACCCGGTTCAGAAATGACATAATTATGAGCCAGTTTCATCCACAATGCTGGCCAATGATCACCAGCGATAATTTCATGAGCAAGGTAATCGCTATACGTTGCAAAACCCTCATTTACCCATATATCACTCCAAGTAGCACAGGTAACGTTATCACCGAACCACATATGGGCAAGTTCGTGGGCTACCAGGCCCAGTCCAAAATCATTTAGGGTGGTCATGGTTTGATGTTCCATGCCTCCTGAAATGCTTGCTAAACAATGGCCATATTTTTCTTCGTAAAAGGGATAAAGTGAATACAGATCAGAAAATAGCTCAATCATTGGCACTGTTCTGTCTATCCTTTCTTTATAAATATTCAGACAGCCAGGATCGTCATAAATAAAATTCTGAACTAAAATGGAATCCCCATTCATTTGGCTAGGTTTGGCATAAATGCTATAATCCTGGTAGTCGGCCACAGCATATGAAATTAAATAGTAGGCTATTGGGGAATTACTTTTCCATTCAAATCGTGTTTTATTGTTTGGCAATGGGACTACATTTTCGAGAATACCATTTGTTCCGGCCAAATTCTCGTTACTCGTAGTCAGAAAAACCCATACACTATCGGCTTTATCATATAGAACCTGTTTGACAGGCCACCATTGGCGTGCATTAAATGGCTCAGAAAGGGTCCATACAACAGATTTATTCCACAATGAATCATAATCGATATTAACACCACTAAAAAAACCTCCTACTGGTGGATTTCCATGGTAATAAAACTTTACTGACAGATTGGAAGACTGTGGCAAAGTTTCTGTTAAAGGAATAAAAACTTCATCAGATTCTCTATAAAAAGGGTGAATAACCGAATTTACATAAATCGAATCTATGATCATTTCATCGATTAGCTCAACCGCAAATGTATCAAGCTGTTGGGAAGTAACTTCTGCCAGTATCGTTACTGAGCCTGATAAAAAGGTAGTATTGTTCTCTACGTTTAAATCTAAATGGTAAAATTTTACATCGTAATTAAAGAGGAGTGGAGTTTGATCAATATCGGTCGAATGGAAGGTAGATTTGTGCGCCATTCGGACATGTGAGCAGTAATTTTCAGAAGGGATAAGTAAATGATCCTGTCCAATTAAATGCAGAACACATATTATGTTAAAGATCAGAAGGTAATATTTTGATAACATAGATGGATTTGAATTATTACTTTTGTCCTATAACTTCTTTTGAATTTTACTTATTCTGAAATAACAATTTTAAATATTCGTTAAACTAGGACACACTAAATAAGCTTGAAAGATCAAGAAAACATATTGCTAGCAAAACTAGATAAATTTATCAGGAAATACTATAAAAGTCAACTTATTAGGGGCTTCATTTATTGTCTTTCGCTGATTATTGTTTTTTTTCTAATCGTGAATTTGGTAGAATACTTTGGAAGATTTGGTTCTAACTCGAGAGCTATCCTACTTTTTGTATACATACTGATCAATGTACTTCTGATTATACGTTTTATTATGATTCCACTGATAAAAATATTTAAAATCGGAAAAATAATAAGCAATGAAGAAGCGGCCATTATTATTGGAAAGCATTTTTCAAATGTTAGCGATAAATTGCTTAATGCTTTGCAATTACAAGAATTTTCAAAGAGCAATAAAGAAAATGATTTATTGCTTGCTAGCATTGATCAAAAAATTAAGGAATTGAAACCGATCCCTTTTCAGGCTGCTGTAAATTTTCGGGTTAATAAAAGGTACTTGAGGTATTTAATCATACCTGTTTCGGTTTTATTAGTGATCTTTCTGGCAAGTCCAAAGATTATTACCGATCCAGCTGATCGCTTAATTCATTATGCATCGGAATATGAAGTTGAGCTACCATTTGACTTGATCATCACCAATGAAAAGCTGGAGGTAATGCAGTACAGCGATTATGAACTATCTGTAAAGGCGAAAGGAGAGGTGCTGCCTGAGAAAGTATTTTTACGGCTTGATAATATGATGATCAAGCTTAATAAACTAGGTCATAATAAGTTTTCGCATATTTTTAATAATGTACAAGAGGGGACGAATTTCCAACTTATTTCTGAGCCATATACTTCAGGCGTTTATAACCTCAAAGTTCTACCTAAGCCCGTTATCATTGATTTTGAGGTGGAATTAGATTACCCGGAATATACAGGTAAGCAGGATGAGGTGATTCGTAATATTGGTGACCATATTGTTCCAGAAGGTAGCAAAGTAACCTGGATTTTTACAACAGAGAATACAGAGAAAGTTTATTTGCATTTTGATAGCACCATTGTTTTAAAACCAGGTAAAATTGGTAAATTTTCTTATAGTGATCGATTCTTTAAAGACTATGTTTATTCTATTTCATCTTCCAACCAGTTTATCGATAGTCCGGATTCATTGTCTTATACTTTGGGAGTGTTACCTGATAGGTATCCTCAAATTTTTATTGATGAGTATCAAGACTCAATTTTTAGTAACCAGTTATATTTTAATGGTGCAATTCAAGATGATTATGGTTTTTCCAGTTTAAGGTTTGTAATAAATACGGAAAACGAATCCAATGTTTTGCAGGAAACAATTTTATTGAATAAATTTGGAACATCTCAGGAGTTTTTCTATCATTTCGATTTTACTTCATTAGCAATTCCTGCTGCAAAAGCTTTATCCTATTATTTCGAAGTTTTCGATAACGATCAGATTAATGGATTTAAAGCGACAAAGTCGAATGTCAAAGTTCTTAAAATTCCTGATCTAAAAGAAGTTAATGAGGAAAAAGAGAAGTCAAACGACAAGATAAAGGATGAGATAGAAGAAACCATTAAAGATATTAGAGACTTACAGAATAAAGTTGAGAAAATTCAGAAAAAATTAATTGATAAAAAAGAATTGAATTGGGAGGATAAGGAGCAAATACGCGACTTGCTTCAACAACAGCAAGCTTTGGAGAACAAAATTGAAGATATACAGAAAGAAAATATCACAAAATCACAAAAGGAACAACAGTATAAAGAAATTGATGAATCTATATTAGAGAAACAAAAGCAACTAGAAGAATTATTTGAAAAGTTAGTGCAAAATGAAGAATTAAAGAAGTTATTTGATGAGTTGCAAAAATTAATGGAAGAAGCAGACAAAGAAAAGGTGGATGAACTGTTGGATGATATGAAGTTAACCAATGAAGAGTTAGAAAAAGCCCTGGACCGAAACCTGGAATTATTCAAACAGCTTGAGTTTGAGCAAAAACTGGATGAAACAATTGATAAACTATACGAATTGGCTAAGAAACAGGAGGAGTTGAGCACAGATACTCAGAAAAAGGATAACCCACTTGAAGAAATAAAAGAGGAACAAGGAAAAATAGCTGAGGAATTCGATGATGTGAAAAAAGAGCTGGAAGACTTGAATAAGATGAATGAGGAGATGGAACAACCGAATGATTTTGATGAATTGAAGGAAGATCAGGAGCAAATTAGTGAAGAAATGGAGGATAGCCAACAACAACTTGAAAAGGAAAAGCGAAATAAAGCCGCGGAATCTCAAAAAAAGACTTCAGAATCGATGAGTAAAATGGCTCAATCTTTATTAAAAATGCAGCAAGATTTGATATCTGAAGGGATGGCAGAGGATATTGTAGCTTTAAGAACTATTCTTGAAAACTTGATACAATTATCATTTAACCAGGAAGAGTTAATTAACCGAACAAATGAGATTAATATTAACAATCCTCAATACACGGGATTAATTCAGGAACAGAAAAACTTAAAGGATGATCTGAAGGTCGTAGAAGATTCATTATATGCACTTAGTAAGCGGCAAATTATGATACAACCTTTCGTAACGCAAGAGCTGACGACAATAACTAAAAATCTAAATGAAGGCATTGAAGCCTTAACTAACCGAAGGACTGGTCAAGCCTCTGTTAAGCAACAGTATAGCATGACATCCATTAACAATTTAGCATTGATGCTATCAGAAACCCTGAATCAAATGCAGCAAATGATGGCCATGCCTAGTAATGGTTCTTGTAAAAGCAGTATGCCTAAACCAGGTCAGGGTCAAGGTTCAATACAATCTTTGCGAAAATTGCAAGAACAGCTGAATAAGCAAATAGATCAAATGAAGTCTGGGAAAAAGAATGATGGTGGTAAGAAACAACAGGGACAAGGTAAAAGCGGTCAATCTTTAAGTGAACAGTTGGCCCGCTCGGCAGCCCAGCAGGAATATATACGGAATCAACTACGTGAAATGTCTGAACAGCTTGAGAAAGATGGAGAATTCGGTAGTAGCAAAGAGCTCAAAAGAATTATGAATGAAATGGAAAAGTCTGAATCCGACCTGGTGAATAAATTAATTACTAAGGAAACATTGGATCGCCAAAAACAGATACTTACACGCCTACTAAAATCAGAAAAAGCAGAGCTTGAGCGTGAAAAGGATGAGAAGCGTGAATCAGTAGAATCAAAAAATAGTTTTTCTCGTAACCCTGAAGAAATATTTAAGTATAAGAGGGTACATAAAAACGAAGTGGAATTTTTAAGAACGGTTCCACCAGCGTTACAACCATTTTACAAAAAGAAAGTAGACCAGTACTTTTTTAACTTTGATGAATTATTAGGACAATGAAAAACGAACAAAAAATTTTAAGTTTACGATCGGTTGCCGAAAGCATTAACCAGCTTGAACAAATGATCGAAGATGTGTGTGATTTGTATAAATTAAATCACAACTACATCGGTTGTGTTACTGTGTCATTAACAGAAGCCTTCCATAATGCATTAATACACGGAAATAAAAATGTTCCTGAAAAAAAGATCACCATTCAAATGGAAAGATCCGCAACAGGCATTGCTTTTAGTGTTAGGGATGAAGGAGAAGGTTTTAACCCTTCAATTATACCTAATGTGAAAGATGATGGAAAGGAAAAAACATTTCCAGGACGGGGACTCTTTCTAATTAAGTCTTTGGCTGATGATATTAGTTTCAATGAAAAAGGAAATGAAATCAAAATTGGATTTAGGATTTCCAGCATTAACATTGAAACCTCTATTGATAGAATGGAAAAGTTCAAGGAATATAGTACTCCGCAATCTCAACAAAAAATAGAGCAGTAAACCACTAATTAACAAGTGAATAGAAAGAATATCTTGTTTTTTGTTGAAGAGATTAATTTTCTTCTTAGAAACAAAAATAAAATTCGTACTTGGATTGCTGATTCAATTGCAAAAGAGAATCTAGATTTGAGAAAAATTAATTTTATTTTCTCCTCAGATAAATATCTTTATGATTTGAATGTCAGATACTTAAGCCATAAAACTTTGACCGATGTAATCACTTTTGAACAGTCGGAGAACACAAAGGAAATCTCAGGCGAAATTTATATAAGTATACCTCGCGTTAAAGAAAACGCAAAACAATTCCGCACAACTTTTGTTAACGAACTGCATCGGGTAATGATTCATGGTATTTTGCACCTTATGGGATATGATGATAAAACTGCGGAAGAGGCCGAAATGATGCGCAAAAAGGAAGATTATTACCTATCTTTGCTCGTGTAAAAAATTCTCAGAAAAGTTCGTTAGTTTCACGTGAAACATATTGGTAATGTTTAAAACATATGATGTTATAGTTGTGGGTGGTGGACATGCTGGTTGCGAAGCATCAGCAGCGGCCGCTAATATGAGTAGCGCAACACTACTCATTACCATGAATATGGCTAATATTGCCCAGATGTCTTGTAATCCTGCCATGGGCGGAATAGCAAAGGGACAAATGGTTCGTGAGATAGATGCGCTAGGAGGATATTCAGGTATCGTTACCGACAGAACGATGATTCAGTTCCGGATGTTGAATAAGTCAAAGGGTCCTGCTATGTGGAGTCCTCGGGCGCAAAGCGACAGGATGCTGTTTTCGATGGAGTGGAGAAAAATTTTGGAAGGAATTCCTAACCTTGACTTTTGGCAGGATGTAGTAATTGGTTTACTTGTAAAAGATAAAAGGATAATTGGAGTTAAAACGCAAATGGGCCATGAAATTTTATCTAAATCTGTCATCTTAACTAATGGAACTTTTCTAAATGGCGTTATACACATAGGGAGAAAGCAATTTGGTGGGGGCAGGATTGCTGAGAAAGCAGTTACGGGATTAACTGAGAATCTCAAGAAACTCGGGTTTGAGTCAGATAGAATGAAAACCGGAACTCCTGTTAGAGTTGATGGACGAACAATCGACTTTTCTAAATTAGCTGTACAGCCAGGGGATGAAAACCCCGGAAAGTTTAGTTTCACAGATACACCAGGATTAACAGATCAGCGAAATTGTTACATGGCTTACACTAGTCAAAAAGTGCATGATATCTTAAAAAAAGGCTTTAATGATTCACCAATGTTTAATGGTAGAATTGAAGGAATTGGACCAAGATACTGCCCCTCTATTGAAGATAAAATAGATAGGTTTACTGATAAAAACTATCATCAGTTATTTGTTGAACCTGAAGGAAGAGACTCAATCGAATATTACATAAATGGGTTTTCATCTTCCTTACCGGATTACATCCAATATGAAGCGCTTCAGAATATAGAAGGGTTTGAGAATGCGAAGATTTTCAGACCTGGATATGCAATTGAATACGACTTTTTTTATCCCGTTCAGTTAAAAAATACCTTAGAGACCAGAAGGATTGAGCGCCTTTATTTTGCCGGACAAATTAATGGTACTACTGGTTATGAGGAAGCCGCGGCACAAGGAATAATAGCTGGAATTAATGCACATTTGAAAATAAATGATAAGGAGTCATTTGTGCTATCTCGATCTGAAGCATATATTGGTGTTTTGGTTGATGACTTGGTAAATAAGGGAGTTGATGAACCGTACCGTATGTTTACTTCAAGGGCTGAATATCGTATACTATTGAGACAAAACAATGCAGATATCAGATTGACCGAGCGGTCAGGGAATATTGGCCTGGCTGGAAATGATCGCTTTGAAATAGTTAAAAAGAAACTTGAGAGTATAGAGAAATTAATCAAATTCCTGAATATGGAAAGTATTTCTCCAAAGGATGCTTTTAATATTCTTGAAAAAACGAATACTTCTCCCTTAAGTCAAAAAACCAGGCTGGTAAATCTAATTTTGCGCCCTCAGGTTTCAATTGAAGATATTTCAATTGAATATGAGCCCTTATACCGATTTATTCAAACTTTTGATAAATCGATAATCAGTGATGTACTGCAAGAGGCAGAAATTAGAATTAAGTATGGTGGATATATTGAAAAAGAGCAGGAAGTAGCTGTTAAACTTGGAAAACTTGATCAATTCAAGCTGAAACCAGATTTAGATTATTTTGCCCTAAAGTCATTATCATATGAGGCCAGAGAAAAACTTACGAAACTGAGACCGGATACTATTGGTCAAGCTTCTAGAATAGCAGGAATTTCACCTTCTGATATATCTGTATTAACAGTTTATCTGGGAAAATAAATTACAGTTTCACGTGAAACAACCATAGAATGGAGCATATTTATAAATGTCAGGTTTGCGGAAGTAAACAGTTTAAAGAATTTATTATTACCAAGGATTATTTTCTGTCGCAAGAAGAATTTAAAATTGATGAGTGTGCGGAATGCGGATTAAGGTTTACGAATCCACGACCTGAAAGATCAAACATTGATAAATATTATACATCTCCTGATTATATTTCTCACACGAATACGAGTAAAGGAATAATTAATAAACTATATAAAGCTATACGAACTTATACTATTACTCGAAAAATTCAACTCATAAAAAAGATTAATACCCAGGGAGCTATTTTAGATATTGGTTCAGGTTCCGGAGAGTTTTTATTTGCTGTCGCACAAAATGGCTACAAGGTAACAGGAGTTGAACCAAATGAATTAGCCAGAAAAGTATCTATAGAAAAATATAAAATAGATATTTTGGATGAACCTTCACTCAATATCCTACCACCTAAGAGTTTTGATATTATTACCATGTGGCATGTATTAGAACATGTTTACGATATACAAGACCGAATAAAACAAATATCCAGACTTCTCAAAGATAATGGGACTCTAATTATTGCAGTGCCTAATTTTGCCTCTTATGATGCAAAAAAATATCGTGAGCATTGGGCAGCTTATGATTTACCAAGGCACGTATACCATTTCTCTCCAAAGCAAATATGGCGGCTTTTTAAAGATCATCATTATCGATTAGAAAGAAGAGTACCTATGAAGTTTGATTCATTTTATGTAAGTATATTGAGTGAAAAATACAAAAATGGAAAGGGAAATATTATTAAGGCTATTTTAACTGGCCTGGTTTCAAATATTATTGCAAGATTTACAAAACATAATTACTCTAGCCTAACTTATCTCTTCAAGAAAGAAATTGACTAATTTTAGAGCGTATAATAAACTTTTAAGCCGTTTGGATAAAGATGGCTTGGTTTATGCTTTTGTACCGTTAGAAATGTTTAAAATAGCTCTTTTTTATTATCAGATATACAATGAAATATACGCTTTAACATGGTTATAAGGTTGATATTCAAAAACAAGATAAAATTTTACCTTTTTTTGCTGGTAATTTCAATTTTGACAGAATTATTATTTTCATCACTTTTCTTTATTCAAAACACTCCGGAAAAATTGACCAAAAAATTTCAAAAAGAGATTTATTATCAATCAAAACAATTAGATAAATTATTAAATGAGTGCGCAATTAAAACTCAAAATATTTCGGATACTGTAAATTATTTTAAAAATTTAAACCACATCATTGAAAAATATAATGATCTTAATTTGTTCATCTTTTATTTTGATAGCCTAATATATTGGTCTGACAATTCTATTCATTCGGAAGAATTAATTGATGAACAAAATTTTATTCGTGAAGCAGGCTTTTTATCTAATGGTCATTATTTGTTTAAATCGAACCAAAAAGAAGGATTCAAAATCATTGTTACCTATTTAGTAAAATCGCAATATCAATACCAAAATCAATATCTTAAAAGTGAATTTCCATCAAGTAAGTGCCTGCCTGATGTTGTTGAAATAAACTATGATGAAAATGGATATGAAATCCTAAATGAGGGTGGCGAATACCTTTTTTCACTTATTTATCCTGTTAAACCAGTCCCCGGGAAGAAGATGCAATTCATTTTTATTTTCCTTTTCCTTTTATCTTACATATTTATACATGCTTTTCTATATTGTATATACAAACATATTTTATTGGTATATAATCTTAAATGGTCGCTAGTATTTGTATTTGTGCTGGATGTATTTATTGTAAGAGCCCTTGTTTTCTATTTCAGATACCCTGAACATATATATTCTACGCAATTATTTAGCCCGGAGTACTTTGCAAGCACAACATATTTGCCCTCCCTGGGTGATTTACTGTTAAACAGTATTTCCTTGATTTCAATCGCAATTGCATTTTTTAAATTCAAATGGGAAAAAACTTTTTATGGGAGTAAGACTGAACTTAAGAAACTTCTGATTACTGTCATTACATTATTTGTGATTTTAGCTATATTTGAAGGCTTAATATATCTTGTCAAAACACTGGTAATCAACTCATCTATAAATTTTAATTTAAATTATATCTCCAACATCAACGAATTTAGCTTTATAGCTTTTGCTTGCATTTCCCTATTAATATCCTCCTTTATTTTCGCTAGCCTCAAACCGATGATTAATATTATTGACTTTTATAAATCATTCAGTAAATATTCAATTATTGTTTTCATTTTTTTAGTGGCAGCTGCCACAGTGCATTTTTGTCTTATTGATAATGATCTTTACAATTATATTTTTCTATTTGTTTTTTTACTAAGTGTTTGGAATTTAAAAAAATTGAATACGCAATATGATCAAATAAGCTTTAGTTTCAGCATTATTCAAATTCTTTTATTTGCGGCCTTTACCACATATTTACTTTTTGTCTTAAACAACCATAAAGAAAAGGAAAACCGAATCATTTATGCTCAAACCTTATCGGAGCAGCAGGACCCATTCCTTGAATATAAAATTTCACTTATTCGTGAAAACATCTTTTCCAATCCGGAAATAATTAATAGACTCAAACCTGATTCAATTGATGCTGATATTAAAAACTATATCAATGAGATCTATTTTAACGATGGATTTGAAGACTACGATAAGTACATAACAATATGTGATAGTAAGTTTTTTTTAGATGTTCAACCTGACGATATCAACGTAAACTGTTTTGAATATTTTGAATCCCTGGTGAATGATTATGGAAATACAACCAGTGTTAATAATCTATTTATAATCGACTATATCTACATTACTGGAAATTATCTTGCTGTTTTTGATTTCACTCCATATAATATAAATGTCAAAATATTTGTTGAACTATATTCTAAAAATATTCCAAGAGGCCTCGGATATCCAGAGCTTTTAATTGACAGTAGAAATTCTGACCGTTCAATTTGGAAGGAGTATGCCTTTGCTTTTTATAAAAATGGCGAACTGATTTATAGGAATGGGAACTATTTTTATCCAATGGAGATTGCTTTTCAATCTGAAGAAAGTAGTAAGGATAACTTTAGAAGCATTGACAATTATAGCCATTTATTTTACAAAGTTAACGAACAGTTTACGGTGGTTATTAGTAATAAGAACCCCAATTTTCTGGATATAGTCTCACCCTTCTCCTACATTTCAATATTTTTTGGGTTGTTTACAGTTTTCCTTTTGTCGTTTTTAAAAACCCCTTATAAGTTTAATATTAGAGAGATTAATCTAAAAAAAAGACTGCAATTTTCAATTGTAGCCTTAATATTTGCTTCATTTATATTTATTGGGATTTCATCAGTATATTATATAATCTCCTTGAATAAGGATAAAAATGAATCCATTCTCAGCGAGAAAGCACATTCAGTTCTCATTGAACTCGAACATAAATTAGCTGAGGAGCCAGTTTTAACTGCAGATATGGAGCTTTATTTATCAGACTTATTGTATAAATTCTCACTTGTATTTTTTACTGATATTAATCTGTATAGCCCTGAAGGTACTTTATTGGCCTCATCCCGTAGCGAAATTTTTAATAAGAGGTTATTGTCAAATAAAATGGATCCTAAAGCTTTTCAAAATCTGAATTATAAAAAAGCTTCACTTTTCATTCATGAAGAAAAAATTGCGGAGTATCCATTTTTATCTGCATATCTCCCTTTTATAAACGTAAACAATAACCTTATAGGCTATATTAATCTTCCCTATTTTGCCAAGCAAGAAGAATTGACTAAGGAAATTTCTGATTTTTTAGTAGCATTTATAAATATTTATGTGATTTTAATTGCGGTGGCTATCTATATTGCTTTAATAATTTCGAATTACATTACCAAACCACTACAATTGTTGCGTGAAAAAATCAGTCAACTGAAACTGGGTAAATCGGAAGAAAAAATTGCCTGGTCAAAGAATGACGAAATAGGTAGCCTGGTTGTTGAATACAATCGCATGGTAGATGAATTAGCTTCAAGCGTTCAGTTACTGGCAAAATCGGAACGAGAAAGTGCCTGGCGGGAAATGGCAAAACAGATAGCACATGAGATCAAAAACCCACTCACTCCCATGAAATTAAGTGTGCAATATCTTCAAAAGGCCTGGGATGAAAAGTCTCCTGATTGGGACGATCGCCTGAAGAGATTTACCAGAACTATTGTTGAACAAATTAACTCACTTTCAATCATTGCTACAGAATTCTCTGATTTTGCAAAAATGCCAAGGTCTAATTTTGCCGAAGTTAATTTAATCGAGGTTATTTCTAATGCCATCGATTTGTATAAAGACATTTCCCCAAATATCGAATTCGAATTCAGGCAAACAAATTCCTGTATGATATTTGGTGATAAAGAGCAATTACTCAGGGTTTTTAATAATCTTATTAAAAACTCTCTCCAGGCTATCGGCAATAATGACAATGGTCTTATCAGCATCAAGATAGTTTCTGATGATAAAGTCCATTTGATATCATTTACCGATTCAGGTAAAGGAATTCCTGATGATCAGAAGGCAAAGGTTTTTTCTCCGAATTTTACAACAAAATCAGGAGGAATGGGTTTAGGCTTGGCAATGGTGAAAAACATTATTACCAATTCAAGCGGAAAAATTAGTTTTGAATCAAAAGAAGGAAAAGGAACCACATTTACTATCGAATTTCCAAGGTTTGATGGTTAGCATATCAACCAAAATCAATGGATTGCTTAAATAGTAATTCCCATCTGACGCATCAATAAAGTAGCATTCATATTCTTTGAAACCCCTTTTTTGATTTTATAATCAAAAAATAATTGGCCCCTTTCAATATCTACTTCGAAGCAGAGATTTCTGATATTATGCGGAAAGGATGCCTCAAGCTTTCCAAGGGCTACGTCATGCGTTGCCACAATTCCTGTTGCGTTAAGTGATAACAGTTGGTTTAAAAGGGCTTCTGAACCTGCATGTTTGTCTTTGGAGTTTGTTCCTTTAAGAATTTCATCAAGGATAATAAAAAGATCAGTACCACTTTTTAATTCATCAATTATTGCTTTTAACCTTTTAAGCTCAGCGTAAAAATAAGATTCATTTTTATGCAATGAATCGCTGGTACGAATACTTGTAAAAACCGTGATGGGTGAAAAACTCATTTCCTTTGCACAAACGGGGGCACCCATCATCCCAAGAATCAGGTTTATCCCAATCGTTCTTAAAAATGTACTTTTTCCTGCCATATTCGCCCCGGTAATTATAATAAATTCACCATTTTGGAGATCAAAATTATTGCATAACCTTTTATTATTAGGGATTAGGGGGTGACCCAGACTCTCTGCCTTTAAATAAATTGGGTGATTTTTTATATCTGGGAAAATAAAATCAGGGTGATTAAAAGCAAAGGTCGCGATGCTATTATAGGCATCCAACCCGGAAATGATATCAAACCACACAGCAACATCGTCCTTGTATTTTAATTGCCATTTTTCAAGTCTTAGCATTTGTAATATATCCCAAAGCAAAAGGCCGTTCAATATACCCCATGAAACAAAATTTAACCTGTTATCTAAGGCCGTTAGAATAGAGGCAAGCTTTTTCAGCTTTAAACCTGCACTTTGCTTATCAGCCTCCAAGGCAGTATTTAAGGACGAAAGTTTCCCGGATTTAACCTCCATTTTTTCTATCAGTTGAAGCAATTTTGCAAACTTTTCCAACATTTTAGAGGTGCGACTTACCATCATGTGACGGGTGTTAACCTTTGCAATTGAAAATCCTGAAATACCCCAGGGTATGATAAGGTAAAGTAAAAATTGCTGGACCGATACGACATCAAATGCAAGTAAAAACACCATCGTAAATGATAGGATAGGAATTATTATGCTCAGGACAGGAAAAATATTTCTTGCAAAAAGCGGTTCTTTTTTAGACCAATCAACAATTTTTTGGTCATCGTCAATATTTTCAGAATGAGAAAGGCCTAAAGCTTGAAAGTCCTGTCTCCAATCAGACATTTGAGAAAGCTCTAAAACCAGAGCCTGGGCTTTTAATATCTCTTCACTATTCATTTCGGGTTGAGCCATCATAAGAGCTAAGCGGTCATTCCCAATTCTGGTGGCTGATCTGTTAATGTATTGAAGAAGTGAACCTTCTCCAAATATGTCCAGATCTTCAGCATACCGATGTTGAGATTTAAGATAACTAAGCCCATCATCATTAAAGCTTAAATTTCCATCAAGCGCAGATAATTCATTTTGATTGATCTGAACATAGGCTTCAAGTAGCTTTTTTCGACTTAATGCTTCCGTATGTTTTTTCACAAGAAGTAAAAAAACAGTAACAGAAATAAATATTGTTAAGAACATTCCTTCAGATGAACGGTGTTGAGCAAATATTATTAAAAGGATTATTGCCAGGATAAAGACCAAAAGCCGCCACAATGATAAGTTCCGGCTATGTGTTTTTGTCTGGTTTAACTTAATTTGAAATGCTTCACAGCGATTGCTGTAATGGTCTTTAAGTGAATAATTCATACCTCAAATTTGGCACGAAAGTATTAATATTTCGTGATCAGAGAGTGAAAAAAGAAACGGGATTCACGAATGTGAATCCCGCCAAACCCAAAAGAATCGAATTATGAAAAAATTAATCAAAAATTATCTTAATTGGAGTTTTCACTCCTATATTATCTATCTTTAACAAGTAAATTCCAGCATCGACTGAATGCAAATATACTACATTTTTAGAATTTGCAAGATTTTTTTGTAGTATTTTTTCACCATTAATTTTTAATAACTTTATACTCACGCCATTATTGATATTAATGTCTTCTGAAAAATCAATATGAAGGAAATCCTTTGCAGGGTTTGGGTAAACACTAACCTCTGATTGGTTATAAGCTTGTTCCCCGGTTCCAACAGTTGCTTCAAAATGGCAAACCGAATAGTCTGGATGTTGGTATATAAGTATTCCGTTTTCCTCAAAACATAGTGCTTCATAATTTCCACAAAGGCCACCATACGAATTGTTGCAACTATTTAAAATTCCAAAATAGGATCCTAAACCTTCAATCCAAATTTCTTCCTTTTCATTAATATATTCGTATAATGAAATGCGCTTTTTATACTCACCGGCAAGTTCAACATAGTCAATATTGGTAACAATATAATGGAGCGTATCCGAGTTTAAATAAATATTTTTTGCCCGAACCGAATCACCCACTTCTACTCCAAAGTCATAAATCAGGCCTTCCATATAATCGGCTGGGCGAAGGAAAACCCTTCCATCACTGTCTTCACGGATAAAACCATAGAGCTCCCATGCAGTTTGCCCCTCTTCATCACACCTCAAAATTTGAGTATAGCTCAAATCTTCAATTAATGTATCGCCTGAAAATTTAATATGGTAGGTCGAATAATTGTTGCCACCAGGCATACAATGTGTTTCAAGTGTACTCCAAATAGCATCACCTCTCACGATATAATTTGGTTGTCCAAATACGTGAAGGCTAACAAAATAAAATACTATAACAATAAATTTCCTCATAAAGACCTGATAGGATTTTAACAAAAATATCTCAAAATAGTTACAAATATTTTATAAATAACGTTTTTAACGCTTAATTAACAGTAGCATTAAAAGCGTTTACCAGTTCTTAAAGGGATTATTTATGAGGTTTGAATTGTAATACTTTTCCTCTCCTGTCACTTCATTACCAATCCAATCAGGTTTTTCGAAATCATCATCTTCATGTTGAAGTTCTATTTCTGCGATAACCAGCCCATCATTTTCATTCATAAACTCGTCTACTTCCCATATAGATCCTTCAAATTTTATTTCATAGCGATATTTAGATATGATTGGTTTTTGACACATTTCTTCTAAAATAATTTTTGCATCATGCACCGGTATGGAATATTCAAACTCTTTCCGCATTGCACCATGGCTTAATCCTTTTATGGTAATCCATGCCAGATTTCCAACCAGCCTTATCCGGACGATCCTTTCTTTGTTAATGGATAAAAATCCTTGCTGATATAAAACTCCTTTTGCTAACTTTTTAAATGAATGGTTTTTAACCAGGAACTTTCGTTCGATTTCAATGGCCATATCTTCAAATAAATATTAATCGAATTTATAGTATCAAAATTAAATGAAATAAGCTAACCTTGTCAGAATTAGTTCAAATTTAGGCTTCCCTTATTTAATAATATAGGAGGTTTTTCCACTATTGGATTGCCACTGAAAGTTGAGATCAATCTGGTCGACCTGTCCATTCAGATTAAAATCACCAGAAAAATAACCAGCATTTCCAAAATGGTTTATCCAAATATCATCTTTATCCAGATTATTGATTTCTCCATCAGCGTTTCCATCACCTGAAAACATTGCCCATAATCCAGGTGCAATTTCTTTTTGACCGTTGCTACCGCCAAAAGCCATATCTCCACTACTGCTAAAATCAATGGAGTAAACTTCATTGGAATGGCTTACAGGGAGTGCAGAAATGATGGCAGTATGGTTTCTGTGATATATAATTACAAAAAGGTTAGCTGTAATATCAAGGTTAAAATTTAATGGGGAAACTCCATCAGTAGATACTATTTGTCCGTTTTTTAAAATAAAACCGGCCTGCATCCCTACTTTTGTAATAGGTATAGCACTCAAAACATCACCTGCAGTTTCCCTGAGTTCAACTAAAACCCAATCCACAATATTTGTATGGGGGATGGATTCCACGTTTTCAGTTCCCGAGTAAAACCAGGGCTCCACGTCATAAGGCTGATTTAAAGGAAGCATTCCAAAAAGGTTTAAACCATTTGACATTTCACCCCCAAAATATGGGCCTTCGAGTAAACAGGAAACCTGCAATATTGTATTGGTGGGTGGTTCAGGAAACATACCAAAATAGTCGAGATATTTCTCCATGAGTTCTGTTTGAGTAGAAGGGGAAACCCCATTATCAAGTCCACCAAACTCGTGAGAAACCCCGATAGTTTTGTAGGTTCCACCGTCGAAAATTACACCTGTCCCATAAGATGGTGATTGATTCACAAAGATCAATTCCGCAGAATTTTGGGCACTAATTCTATCTATCCAATTGTTATCACCAGAATAACTAAAACTCATTCCCTCGGTAAATGTCCCCGCAATTCCTAATATGTCTTGCAAATCAGCACTACCATCCGCATTTCCAAGAATATTAAACATCGGATGTACAGCTGTTTGGGGGTCATAAAACCAGGTATCGGCCCCTTCCATATATAAATTACCGCCTGCGTTCAAAAAATTGGCCAGGACCTGGCCTTCTGAGGAGGTTAACACATGGTTTTGAGTATATACCCCAAGACAAACAAATAAGGCGTCATATTGACTGATATTGGATTGAAAACTGGCAAAGTAATCTACTAACAATCCGTTATTTTCAATGCTTGTTTTTATTGATGGACCCGAGCTGTTATTTTCATCCAAATCTAAAATGGCTATATTAATTTGACCTATAACAAAATTCAGATTGAAATTACTTGTATAAGCCCCACTGTTAGCACTTACAGATAAATCGAACAAAGCGGATTCACCGATAGGGGAGCCAGAACTGGCTAATACAGGTATGGATCCCGTTCCGGTTTCTCCCGGTAAAATAGTACCTAAAGATGCCGTATTACTTAAGATAGTTATATAAGGGGATACTGTTGAAAGGTTAATCTCTGAATTTTCGGCCGATAAGTCTCCAATGTTTTGAATACTTACCAGGATATTAACCGACTCGCCGGGATCTATTTTCCCATTATTATTGCCAAAGCTATCGTCAATAGAATAATTGTCAAGAATTAAAAAGGTACCGGTAACAGGCTCGGTAACAGCAATTGCATCAAGATCAAATCCGGCATTATTTGCAGTTGATAAACCATCACCATCATCTAAAATTTTAATATATTGAGGATTTATTAATCCGCTGCCACTCAAATCAAAGCTCGATGTGCCATTCCCTGTTCCCAGGTTAATCCACGGGCCATCCATTGAAATACCCGCATAACAAATGAACGTTTCGGGACTGCTGTCACCTTCAAAAACAGTAAGATCATATCCTGGGCCATCAGATATTGGAGATTGCATATCAACCACTATCCATCCATTTTTCCCAATGGAATAATTAATATTATCGGGGGCTCCTAATGCCCCTGGCGTCCAGCCCTCATCTGCTTCATTATTACCGGGTATCTGACAAGCAGCTACCTTAAAAGCATATTGACCTGTAGCTGGTTGTAATTGAAAATTTGTAGGTGTTGAACTGTTTGGAGCAACCAGCACATTGTTTATTGTTTGGATTTGATATCCATTGGCCATTACTGATATATTGTAGGTTCCCGGTAATACATATTTATGAAAATCTCCGGCTGTTGCATCCGAATAGACAGGAAAATAGTCATTTACAAAAACAATGGCTTCCACTGGTAAACCTGTATTTGCATCTGTAATTATTCCTTGCAGTCCATATCCTGCATATTCCATCATTGCAAGCATGGCAGGTACATTTCTATTATAATATAATTGAATTTGAGAAGTAGGTGGTATTTTGCTGTTTGAAATCTCCATCGACCAGCTGATGCTCCCCATCATTCCATAGTTAGAATCTTTGGTACTCCCGTTTATTGCATACATTCCTGTATTTCCCTGCCCGAAATCAAGATTTGGATACAAAGAGGTGGAGGAATAAATACTTCCCAGCTGATAAATATGGTTCCAATCTGCGGGTTGGCTTGACCGATAACTCCAGGGTAAGGAAACGTATTCAGTGCCGGCATGGTAGGTTGTGTGGACTACAAACTGATTATTGTACATACATTCGCGAAGCGCTTTACTCTCTATCTGAGAGCAAGGGCCTGTGCTGCTTCCCCACGCATCCCACATATAGGCCCAATCCCTGTTTAAATCGACATTGTTATTGTTATACCGGCTAACATTTACTCGCCCATCAGGATTTACCATCAGATATAGCCATGTTTCACGATTATCAACGAGGTTAGTAATGTTCGGGTCATTCCCGTATTCCACGCAAAGATAACGAGCAAAACGTATGACATTTTCAGCGCCCGGATATTCATCTCCATGGATACCTCCATCGAACATTAATTCTGCCTCTGGCTCGTCGACTGCAACGTTATCACTTATTTTAAGTGCGGCACACTGTCGTCCACCCAGTGAAGTGCCGAAAATATATTTTTTACAAATGGATGGAAACTCTTGCTCAAGACTGTCTGCCAGGTCGATGATGTCCTGGTATGAATGCCATGAATCTTCTGCAAATTGTAGTTCTTTACTATGTTGATTCAGGTCATTTATTTCTATTTCATAGATCAGGCCAGAGGAAGATATCTGATCAAGTTCTTTGGGAATTAAATATGCCCGAATCAAATTGGCTGAAACAACATCCAAACTTATTTTCATATCTCTGATCAACTGTGTATCAGATTCTGAGTTGATCTCAATTAAAACCTGTTGTTCCTGTGGGCGCCATCCCTGGGCGAAGCCCATATGAATGGTCCATAAACCCATCCCTAAAAGCAATAATACTTTCCTCATCTTTTTTTTGCTAAATGTACATTAAAAATTGAAAAAGGCCAGTTGTTTTCAACTGACCTTTTCAATTATAATTCAGAAAATTTACTTAACAATAAAGGAACATCTTCCGGCATTTTCTTTCCATTTCACATTTCTGTCAGTATTATCCACCTGGCCATTCATATCAAAGTCTCCCGGGAGGTATCCAAATCCATTATATTGTGCATGCCAATAGTCATCCTTATCTATATTATCAATTTCACCATTAGCACTTGCATCCCCGGCACACATTCCCCAAATTCCCGGTTCAATTTCTTTTTGCCCGTTGACGGCTCCAAACACTTTGCTTTCACTTGTGGTAAAATCAATGCTAAACATTCCCCCATTGAGGGTAACAGGGTCCGCTGAAATAATACCTAGGTGATTACGGTGATAAACTACCACAAAAAGGTTTTGCGTGATGGTAACTCCAAAACTCAGTTGAGATGTACCATCTGAGGATACAATACTACCATCTGTAAGTATAAATCCCGCCTGCCTTGCAATCATGGTAGAAGGTGTGGCTGTGGTTACATCTCCGGGGGTTTCCCTTAATTCAATCAGTACCCAATCCACCACATCAAGTGAAGGAATAGCAGTTACAACTTCAGTTCCATTATAATTCCATGGCGAAGTATTGTAGGGTTGAGCTAATGGAATAAAACCAAAATAGTTTAAAAAAGGTACCATTTCGGTGGATACGAATGGCCCTTCCAAAAATGCTGTTGCATTTAACATGGTTGATACTATATCATTGACATGTAAAGTACATGGTACAATAATCAGGGGTTGATCAGGGTCATTACTTGTTATTTCGAGATCTTTGATATATGTACCTGTTGTCAATCCTGTAGCATCAAATAGGATATCTATGTTTGTGGAAGATAAACCAGGAACATTCCCACTGGTCACAGAAGGTACGAGCCAGTTATATACTGGTGTTGAGCTGGTAACCAATGTCTGATAATATGGGCTAGTTGTTGTATAAGCATTTGTGCAGGTAGCCGCGGGTGGATATCCTGCTGTTGTTGCAGGAACACCTGTTTCAAGAGTTCCGAATGATGTGGTAAGGGGTACTGCTTCAGTTCCTCGCCCATAAGTTGCTGTTCCATTCCAACTTGTTCCGATATAATAATAATTTCCGGCATCAAGGGTAACATTCATTGCACCGGAAGAATACCATCCGGTACCTGTCCCTGAACTGGCGATATATACTTCATTGATTTTAGAAAAAGTACCTGATACAGCACTTCCTTCATATACAAAGAAATATAATTGTGTTGAGGATGTTATATCCAGATAGAATTGGATTTCCTGAAGTGTGGTAGTTGTAGTAACATGGAAAATATTTCCCCTGTCGCGAACACTACCTGAATAACTTCCTCCTGTCCAGCTTCCAAAGGTTTCAATTCCTTTTGATTCATCCTGTCCGGGATTTTGCAAGGCAGGAAGCACCCAATTTTCTGGATTCGGTACACCTGGGCTAAGCTCATTATAAGCATTGGAATAATCCGTTTTGTATCTTAAATCCTGCTTTTGCTGCTGAGTAAGTAGTTGGGGTAACTTCCCTTGCAAAGCATCTGAACCGCTTACTGCTATATTGAAATTTAATCCCACCTCGCCAGTGTTGCTTATGGATAAGGTTTCAATTTGGGTGGCATCAGGTTCAAGGCTTACCTCAAAGCTTAAAGGATTAACGCTGATATCAGCAGGAAGTAAAGGAGTTCCGGTAATACCAAAGAAAGTAAGATATTCATTCATCAGATTTTCTTTTGTAGATGGGCTGGCCCCATCAGATAACCCACCAAATTCATAAGAAGCACCAATTGTTTTATAGGCACCTGCATCGTATGCCACAGCGCAGCCATATACAGGCGATTGATTTGAAAAAATGGAAAAAGCGGGAGAAATAGGATCAATGTGATCCATCCAGTTGTTTTCACCTGAATAGGTAAAGGTCAATCCTGCAGTAAATGTTCCTGAAGCACCAATAACTGTTCCCATATCGCCTGACCCATCTGCCATAGGATTAATATTAAACATGCCATGCGCTACTGTTGTAGCGTCGTAATACCAGGTATCGCCTCCTTCCATGTAAACCTGTCCGCCATTATTAAGATATGTAGCCAATTCCTGGCCTTCTGTAGCTGTTAGTATATGGTTAGAGCTATAAATACCCAAACAAACAAAAACAGAGGTATAAATATTTAAATCAGGCGGAAATGATGTGAGGTAATCAAAGGGAACAGATAATCCATCCATCGCATTCCCCATGATTGGACCTGAACTTGCATTTGGGTCCAGGTCAAGGATCAGTACAGGAATCTGTCCAATCACTTGCATATACGTTTCATTTGCTGTATAATTACCGGCAGTAACATCATAAATAAAATTCACAGAAGTCCCAATGGATGCTCCCGGGTCAATGCTAACACTGAAAGAAGCATTTTCACTTGCTCCGGTAGGGATAATTCCAAAATTGAATGTACCTGAGTTAATGTTAACATCGGGATGAGCACAGGCTAATGTCCCAATAGCAGTTAGGGAATTACTGTGACCCAAATTACTGGTTTCTATAATAACATTCACGGTTTCACCGGGGTCCAGTTTCCCATTATTGTTACCTGAAGCATCATCAATACTTAATAAACCTGTGGCTAATTCGGGAGCATTTAGTATAATACTAAAGGTGGACAACCAGGTGTCATCGCTTGTACCACTAATTTGTAACTCAAAACTAACAGTATGCTGGTCGGGGACATCATCAGAAATATTTATCGCATAGGCGTTATTTTGCGTGATGGTTGCACCTGTTCCTATTGTACCAAAGCTTTGATAAGTATCGGTAATGGTAACATAGGGATCTGTGGAAGCAAGGCTTGCACTTACGTTATAAGCAGCAGAACTTCCCTCATTTTTCAATGTCATGTTCAGTAAAATATTTTCACCGAAATCGGCTTGTCCGTTGTTGTTGCCTGAAGCATCATTGATGGTATGGTTAAAATATGACACATATGCTCCACTCGGAGGGATTACTGAAACATCTGATGAGTACCTGTAATAGTTTTGCCGGGTAACCGTAACAATCATTTCATCGCCTGGACTCTGCGCAGGAATGCTGATTGAAACAGGGCTTCCGGTTCCATTCGCAGTACCAATAATTTCTCCATTCACAGTTAATGCAATGAATGAACCACTGTTAGCAGTTACAACAAATGAAGTTGCACCACTTAAGAGGGTTGAACTATGGGAAACCGATAAATATTGAGGCACTTCAGAATACACAGTTGTAAATGCATCTCCATGATGGTGGAAGAGATTATAAGTTACTTCTTTATTGCTGGTATTATAAGGCCATGAAGACTGTGCCAGAAAATATTTACCTGCTGCCATCCCAAATGACGGCAATACATCCCTGGATGGTGGATTAGTGCCATATGCAGGCATAAAATCGGGCCACAAATTATCGAATATTCCCCACACAAAAGCATCGTTTACAAATGAATAGGATACTTCTGAGGCTGCAGTTAAACCTAATGCCCCTGAATTATGACCATTATAGGTGTATCGATGGAACTTTTCTGTAAATACCTCACTACTGTAATTGTATTTTCCGGTTAAACAGTTAATTGAAAATACCCATGTCAAATCGGTATTGGTAAGTCCGTTGATATTGGTAGATGAATAAGAGGGCTCACCCCATCCCTGTTCGTAACCATGATCACGATGCTGAAGCATGAAAGCACCATTGTTGATGGCATTATTTATAGCGGTTGCATTACCTCCGGTCCATCCCCCCAGTATATTAGGAGTAGCCGGGATATATCCTAATCCCGTAGGGCCAAAATAGTTTACTACAGTGCTCGTATTGGTTGCAGTAGACCATGAAGTACCCGGTGTTCCACTGTATACTTCATTGATTCTAACGGGAGTTTTTCCCTGTACTTCTTTCCAGTAACCACCAACCACTTCTGAGCATAGTTGGAACCATCTTTCTGTTTGCCATCCACAAGCTGTAATCGGGTTGTTGTAAAAGTTTGGGTTAGTGGGAGGATTGCGCTCGTAATCCAAAAACTTGGTAATCATTGTTTCAAGATGGGTAGCATTTTGGGCCGTCATCCTTGCAAAAACCATTTCAGGAAGATGGTTGCCATCCACATCTGAAAATATGTTATCTGAAACGCAATAACTGTTATAAATTGGAGAAATAACAGTATTTCCACTTGTGCCATAATCCCCTAGTAATAAAACAGCAACAGGGGGTACCGCCCAGGTATTATAGGCATTGTTTACATAGGATTCAATGGCTGTAGTAGTATTGCCTCCTACTTCCGTTGTGGTAACTACACCCGTGACGATCCCCTGAAGAGTTCTCCATACCTTGATGGAATCAGCCCATGCCAGGAATGTTGGATCATTAGGACAAATGATCAGGTATTCGTAATCGGGGGTATCTGAGTAATTCCCTTTTTTTGAATAATCCATTTCAGGAATGGCTTCCGGATTGATCACGGCATCCATCACAACAGGATCCCACCAGCGACTTCTTAACCTGTTGTCGCCAACCTGACCATTACCACCTTCAATATTGACTTCGATTTCAATGTTTTTATACACGATTAATTCTTTCGTAATCGGATTATATTGGAAAGGGGTAACACCAAGCATCACAACATCTACTCCCCGTATTTGAGAAATTTCGGAAATATTAACTGTGTTAGCCGGATAAAATTCATCCTTACTGTATATTTGACTATTCTTTTCATAGTACAATGGTCCACTATCAGTATCCCATGGAATTCGTGGTGCAGGGGCCACTTCGATATTCTTAAAAACTTCCTTTTCAAGTGCAAGAATATTAACAGAAACGGAAGCTCCCTGGGGGATAGCAATATACCTGCCTGTACCAGGTAGGTCGGGTGCACCTTCATCATTAGGAAGAAAAACACCAGGTGTTTTTATGCTTTTCATCGGTATCCCATCTACATCTACATCCTGCAAAGCAAATTCTGTAGTGGAATGATTGATAAGTACTTTATTGTTTTGTTGGGATTTTAGGGTTAAGCCATCAGCTCCCCAATTGCCGGAATATTTAACAACCTGCGATGTCCCTTGTATACCTGCAAAAAATAGGGCAAGTATAACAGCTAACTGTAATTTGTATAACATCTTTTTTTTGTATTTAGTTTGACCTGATTTTACCGAAATGTCTAATAATTTTGGTAGGTAAATTTATAGGGAAATCCTGATTTGCCAAAAAATCAGCGTAATTTATATTTATTACAAATAGGCTGGTAGTTCACTTTGCTGAAGAAATCCAGATGGATATCCCAAAATACTTACATTTGTAATGGTAAAAGATAAGTAATTTGAATCCAATAAAGCAGCTGGCAGGTCAAACGGCAATTTATGGTTTGGGAACCATTGTTCCCAGGCTTCTTAATTACCTGCTTGTTCCGTTATATACCCGGTTATTATTGAGAGAGGAATATGGTGTAGTAACCGAATTGTATGCCTACATAGCCTTTTTCTTTGTGCTGTTGATGTATGGGATGGAAACTACTTTTTTCAGATTTGCAGAAAAAGATAAAGAACCCAACAAAGTATTCAGTACTTCGCTGGTAAGCATTTTTACTACTTCTGCGCTATTTATTTTACTTGTTGTTATTTTTATCAGCCCAGTTGCTGATTTTTTAAAATACCCTGAACATAAAGACTATATTATTTTAGCGGCTGCAATAATTGGTATCGATGCCTTCACAGCCATTCAGTTTGCCTATTTGCGTTATCTGAAAATGCCGATAAAGTTCTCTTTTGTGAAAATTATTACAGTTTCGGTAAATGTGGCATTGAACTTATATTTCATATTGTTCTGTGATGTGGTGTACAAAAACAACCCGGATTCTCCCTGGTTGATCCTTTACAATCCGGAATATAAAGTGGGATATATTTTTGTGTCGAACTTAATAGCCAGCCTTGTAAGCATTTTTATGCTCCTACCCCAGCTTTTTCATCTAAAGCTTCGCCCAAGTATAAAATTATTACGAAAAATGCTGATTTATGCTTTGCCTTTGCTGATTGTGGGTGTTTCAGGAATGATCAATGAAGTGGTCGATAAGATAATTTTTAAATACCTGGCCCCTGTCCCTGCAGGTGTGGAGGACGTGAACCGTTACATATTGAGTGAGCTTGGGGTGTATGGTGCCAACTTCAAACTGGCAGTTTTAATGACCCTTTTTATCCAAATGTTCAGGTATGCCGCAGAACCTTTCTTTTTCGCCCAGGCTAAGGAAATTAATGCAAAACAAGTGTATGCGGATGTGATGAAGTATTTTGTAATTTTTGGTTTATTGATCTTCCTGGGAGTTACTTTGTTTATTGATGTGTTTAAATACTTCATTGGCCCCGAGCATTGGGTGGGTTTGCGAATTGTTCCAATCGTATTATTGGCCAATTTATTCCTTGGAATATTTTATAATCTTTCAGTTTGGTATAAATTAACTGATCTAACAAAATTTGGGGCCATAATAGCCGTTATCGGATCGATCATTACTATAACATTGAACCTATTACTGGTCCCTAAATTTAGTTATCTGGGGGCATCACTTGGACACCTTGGTTGTTATCTGGCGATGATGATCATTTCCTATTTTTGGGGAAGAAAATACTTTCCAATTCCATACGATCTAAGAAAAATATTTTCTTATTCTTTGCTTGCATTCGGTTTATTTGTAATGAGCAAACTACTAATCTCACCTGAATATCCATTCAAAATCCTTTTAAACGGTGGGCTGTTTATAATTTTTATGGGAATAGTATATTACTTTGAGAAAAAAATCACCTACATAAAACCCTCGTAATTTTTTTGAGGGAGCCTTTGCTATTAACAACATTTAACGCCTCTTCTGGACTTTTTTATATACTTTTGCGTTCCTTTAAATCAGGATATTATATCAAATGAAAGTTAAAATTGTAAATCAAAGCAAACATGATCTTCCTGCATACGAAACAAATGCATCTGCAGGAATGGACCTCAGGGCAAACCTTAACGGGGTCGTTGTATTAAAACCATTGGAACGGAGCCTTATCCCCACTGGATTGTTTATTGAATTACCGGTAGGATATGAAGCTCAAATCCGTCCTAGAAGCGGCCTGGCTATCAAAAAGGGGATCACTTTGCTAAATACACCGGGAACCATTGATGCGGACTACAGGGGTGAAATAAAAATTATTTTGGCAAACATTTCAAATGAGGAGTTTGTTGTGAATGATGGAGAACGGATCGCACAGATGGTTATTGCCAGTCATGTTCAGGCCGAGTGGGTTGAGGTTGAAGAGCTTGCAATCTCGGAGCGTGGTGCTGGAGGATTTGGAAGTACCGGGACCCAATAATTAGTAGAAATTTGAAACTTAATTTATGATCATTAGAAATATAAGCCTTCTTCTTTTATTGGCTGGGTTTTTACTTGTCTCCTGTAAATCAACTCAAACAGGTACAAAGGCATCAAGGGGAAACCAAAAGGCAGGAGTAGATAATGCCGGCGTTTTTATTGATGCCAATAAGGAAAAGCTGATTGGAAATTACGATGAAGCGCAAAGACTATTCAAAAAAGCCCTTGAGTTAGATCCAAATGATGCGGCCAGTATGTATGAATTGGCAAAACTTTATGCACGGCAAAATAAAATTAATGAGTCTCTGGAGTTCTCCCGGGCATCCACCGAAACCGATCCTGAGAATGTTTATTATCATCTTTTATATGGGAGTTTGTTGCAATCGCTCGAAATGTATTCAGAAGCCACAAAAGAGTATGAAAAAATTGTGGAACTAAAGCCCAACAACCCGGAATATTACAACCAGTTAGCAGTGGCTTATCTTTATGCAGGCGAACCAATGGAAGCTGTTAAGGTTTACGACAGGATAGAAGAAAGGGCCGGGGTGACAGAAGAGTACAGTATGAAAAAACAAAGTATTTATATTCAAGAAGGGAAAATTAATAAAGCAGTGGAAGAGATTGAAAAATTAATTGAGTTTTTCCCCAATGAAACTAAATATTATGCGATTTTAGCAGAAACCTGCCTTGATAATGGTATGGATGATAAAGCCCTTGAAGCATACAATAAAATCACAGAAATTGATCCTGATAACCCCTACATTAATATTTCCATGGCCGACTATTATAAAAAGAATGGCCAGATGGATAAAGCATTTGAAAAATTACAACTTGGGTTTGCTAACCCTAACCTGGATATTGATACTAAAGTTCAGATACTCATAAGATATTATACAGTTAATGAAATCTATGATGATTTTAAGCACGAAGCTTTCAGCCTATCCGACCTGTTAATCTCCACGCATCCCAATGATCCTAAAGCATATTCTATTCAGGGTGATTTTTTGTACCAGGATAAGCAGTTTGAAAAAGCAAGGGATGCCTTTCGAAAGGTAATTGAGTTGGATAGCAGCAAATACCTGGTTTGGGAACAATTATTATTTACTGAATCCGAACTTCAGGACAATAAAGCGATATTGCAAGAAAGTAAGAAAACCATTGAATTATTTCCGGAACAACCTATTCCATATTTATTTGCTGGAGGAGCATATTACCAGGAAAAAAATTGGGATGAATGCATAAAGGTTCTTGAAAATGGATTGTTTTATGTGGTAAACAATGATGCTTTACTCGCCCAGTTTTATGCTTACCTGGGTGATGCTTATAACCAGATTGGAGATGATAAAAAGTCAGATAAGTCATATGACAATGTTTTGACCTTAAATCCTGACCATGATTATGTTTTAAATAATTATGCCTATTATCTTTCCCTGAGGGGTGAAAATCTTGAGAAAGCTGCAAAAATGGCTAAACGGGCCACCGAGATAACCCCTAATTCTTCTAGCAACCAGGATACTTATGGATGGGTGCTTTTTAAAATGGGCTATTATGAGGAAGCTAAGTTTTGGATTGAAAAAGCCATATCCAACGGAGCAGAAGATAATGCGGTAATTTTGGAACATCTTGGTGATGTGGAGTGGAAGATGGACAACCAAGAAAGAGCCGTTGAGCTTTGGATTAAAGCAAAAGAATCAGGTAAAGGATCAGATTTATTGGATAAAAAAGTGGAAGAAAAAACATACCATGAATAGGCTTATTCCTTGTAAAGCAAATATCATTAAGTTGAAAACTCCTGTAACTACTCAAAAATGGCTTTTGCTCTTCCTGATTATTTTTCCCATTCTCTATAGCTGTAAAACTAGCCGTCAAATTGCTAAAGGGCCATTAAAAGAATACGGAGCCGACTATTTATTTACTAAGCTGAAAGAAAATGAATTGAAGTTTGACTGGATAGAAGCCAGGTTTAATATTGACTTGATAATAGATCAAAAGAAAACCAACTTCAAAGGACAAATACGCATGCGTAAAGATAGTGCCATATGGGTATCTTTTTCACCGGCAATGGGAATTGAAATGGCCCGGCTTTTAATTACTACTGATAGCGTAAAGTTTATAAACCGGTTAAACAAATCCTACTTTCTGGGGGATTACAGAGTGGTAAACAACTGGTTGAAGACTAATGTTGACTATGATGTGCTACAATCCATTTTATTGGGGAATGACCTCACTTATTACGAAGATGGTAAATTCAGAGCAAGCTACGACAGTAAGGAATATCATCTGGTTACAGCGGGAAGGAGTAAACTTAAAAAGTACATCCGGACACAAGATGATGCAGAGCGTATTTATATACAGAATATCTACCTTGATCCGGAGACCTTTAAAATTACCCATTTGAAAATGAAGGAGCTCAGAAAGGAAACGGAGAAGCTAAATGCAAACTATTCTGACTTCCAATTGCTTGGAGACCAATTGTTCCCATACATGATTCAATATGAAATTATGGCTGATTTTGAAATATTTGTCGACCTCAATTGTTCCAGGATTGAATTAGACCAACCCCAGAAATTTCCATTTAAGATTAGTTCGAAGTATTCGCCAATGCAATAATATGCTAATTTTATCCTGTGGTAAAAAGTGATAAAATATTAATCCCCTCCCGAAAGGGTTTTATGTGGATATTCCTGTTGTTTATTCTGTTTCAGTTCAGGCTTATGGCCCAGGATGATAAAGAAAAGTTGCAGCAGGATAAAATCAAAATAGAAGAAGAGATAAAATACAATACCCAACTGCTGGAAGAAACACAAAACACAAAAAAGACCACACTCAATCAGCTGATCCTTCTTAAAAACCAGATTTTATCCAGAGAAAAACTTATTGAAACCATCAACCAGCAAATTAAAACTGCTGATCAGCAAATTGATTTAAATAACCAGATTTTAAGTGATCTGAATAACGACTTGCAAAACTTGAATGAGGAATATGCAGATATAATTTATTATGCCTATAAAAACCGGAGTTCATTCGACCGGTTGATGTTTGTTTTTTCAGCTTCAGATTTTAACCAGGCTTACCGTCGTTTGAAATATTACCAGCAATATGCGGTATACCGAAAAACACAGGTACAGTTGATATTTGATACCCAGGAAGAAATTAACCAAACCATTGCCCAACTTGAGAAACATAAGGCTGAAAAAATGGAATTGGTTATTACCCTGAAGGAAGAACGGGATCGTTTAGCAAATTCACGAACTCAGCAAAACTCAATATACCGCAGCCTTAACCGTAAGGAAAAAGAACTGGCAAATACCATAAAGGACAAGGAGAAAGCAGCTAAAAAACTGCAAAAGGCAATAGAAAAAATTATTGCGGAAGAAATCAAACTTGCCTCAAAAAAATCGGGTACTACGGCTACTGGCACATTTGCACTTACCCCTGAAGAAATGCAGTTATCTGCCAATTTTCAGGACAATAAGGGAGGCTTGCCCTGGCCTACACAGAATGGCATTATTTCAGCTACCTTTGGTGAGCATCCACATCCTATACTTAAGCAGGTAAAAACCAAAAATAATGGGATTGATATTTTAACGGATCAAAACATGGATGCCAGGGCAATTTTTGATGGGGAGGTTACCCGTATCATGTCGATCCCTAATTATAATTATGTGATTATGATACGTCACGGGGAATTCCTTTCAGTTTATTCTAACCTGGGATCGGTGCGGGTGAAAAAAGGAGATATCGTAGAAGCCAAGCAAATAATCGGCACGGTTTATACTAATCAGAAGGAAGGGAAAACCGAATTGCACTTTGAGTTATGGAAAGGCAAAACTTTATTGAATCCGGAAAACTGGTTGGCGAAATAAAAAAAACCTAACAGGTTTTTAAAGCCTGTTAGGTCTTCATTAAAAGCTATCAAGCCTTGTCTTCTTAATAGTTAAAAACTTCTTTTAATCTCCTGTTTTCCGGATTGATTTTTTGTTAAATTTTTATTTGCCACAATATCAGTTTTTTAGATAAAATTATATTGTAAAAGTGGGTGTCTTGCCCTATTTTTACGATATGTTTGTTCGTAAAAAGAGAAATAGGGGCGGA
>JAIOZL010000040.1 GCA_021740645.1 Bacteroidales bacterium | reverse complement strand
CTACTGCGGGGATACGATTTGTAAATTGCCCCTCCCTTGGCACCCTTGATAATCTGATCATGAACAACAATGGCACCTATGGAGCATTCTGGTTTGATAACTGTGGCAGCGTTACCCTGGGCAGCAACATTACCTATTCAGGCAACGAATGGCCCCTATCCATGGACATTAAAACCTTCCTGGATGCGAGCAGCACAATTCCTTCCACGGGCAATACCAACAACGGGATCCGGATATTGGGGGGCAGTCTTGATGCTTCCGTTACCTGGCATAACTTTCCCGGGATGGATTATTTTGTAGTTTCTTCCCCCACCATATCCGCCAGTGGCTCGCTTACCATTAATGACGGCAATACGGTCAGGTTCAACACGGCTAACAATTTTAATATCTATGGGACCTTGAATGCCATGGGGACTTCGGGCAATGGCATCCTGTTTACCCAAAACGGCACATCCCAATGGGGCGGTCTTCAATTTAAGGCAGCATCAAGCGGGACACTGGAATATTGTACAGTAGAATATGCCACCTACAGCACCGGTTATGCGGTGTATGCCAATGACCCGACGTCGTTGACTATTGATCACTGTAGTCTGCAAAACAATAAATATGGGTTTTATGGAACTAACGGTTCCCCCCTTCTCGTGTCAGGTAACCAGATTATTAATAACAGTCAGGATGGAATTTTTCTTTCAGGAAATTGTAACCCGGTATTCGGAAATGCATACGCAAAATGGAACAACATTTATGGAAACGGCGGATACAATATAAGGAATAACACGAGTGGGGATATTGATGCACAATACGTATACTGGGGAACAACCGACTCACTCACCATTACAACAACCATTTATGATTTCTATGATGATGGGAGCAAGGGAATTGTAAATTTTTATCCCTGGACGAACGCGGCACATAACCCGCTCGTGCCATTTGATATTGATCTAAGGGTATTTATTGAGGGTGCCTATAATGGAACTGATATGAATACTACCTATGATGATAACGGACTGCTTCCATTGTCGCAACCTTTCAACACGGCTCCTTGGAATTATCCCGGAACGGAATCCGTAGCCTCAATTCCTAATGATGTTGTTGATTGGGTGTTGGTTGAATTACGCGACACAACAGATGCTTCACTGGCGACTGCCGATACATGGTTATCAAGTCAGGCTGCGTTTCTGTTGAAAGATGGCTCAATTGTGGGGATGGATGGAATCTCCCCGCTCCATTTTCCACAATTTATCGACCATTCATTGTTTGCCATTGTCTGGCATCGGAACCACCTGGGCATTATATCAGCAAATCCTTTGGTTGATGTGGAGGGTGTTTTTTCGCTGGATTTCACCCCAACTGCCGGACGGGCTTTCGGAATCGATGCGCAAAAGGATCTTGGAGGTGGTGTTTTCGGACTCTATGCAGGCGATGGCAATGCAGACGGTATTATCGATGAAACCGACATTAACAACTTTTGGAAACCGCATGCAGGCAAAATTGGGAATTACAAGGGTGATTTCAACATGGATACCCATGTAAGAAATCAGGATAAGAACGATTACTGGTACCCCAATGTTGGCAAGGTAGGTTATGTGCCTTTAGCCAATTCACCGGTAAACCTGCCTCCTTATACACCGTCTTCGCCCAACCCGGGTGATGCTGCAACAGGAGAACCCATTAATTCTACCTTGTCGTGGGTGTGTTCTGATCCTGAAAACGATCCGCTGACCTATGATGTTTATTTTGGTACTTCAAATCCGCCGGCTCAAGTGGTTTCAGGGCAAACCGGAACGACCTGGGATCCGGGCACATTGCAATATAGCAGCCAGTATTTTTGGAAAATTGTGGCTCATGATGACCAGGGTAACTTTACAGAAGGTCCGGTGTGGAGCTTTATTACAACATCACCTCCCAACCTGCCTCCCGATGCAGCTTTCAACCCCATACCACAGGACGGTACCATCAACTATCCGGTAGAAGGAGATACATTATTCTGGTCATGCAGCGATCCTGAAAACGATCCACTGACCTATGATGTCTATTTCGGGGAGACCAATCCTCCTGCGCTGGTATCGGCTGGTCAAACGGACTCAATCTTTGTTCATGGAATATTAGACTTCGATTCCACCTATTTCTGGAAAATTGTCGCCCATGATGACCAGGGCAATTTTATGGAAGGTCCGGTGTGGAGTTTTGGTACAGTATCGCCACCCAACCTGCCTCCCGATACAACTTCCAATCCCATACCACAGGATGGTGCCATCAATTATCCGGTAGAAGGTGACACCCTCTTCTGGAGTTGCAATGATCCTGAAAACGATCCGTTGACCTATGATGTCTATTTCGGCACATCCAACCCCCCTTCCCTGACTTCATCTGGTCAAACAGACACAATCTTTGTTCACGGGATGTTAGACTACGACTCTAACTATTTCTGGAAAATTGTGGCCCATGATGATCATGGCAATTTTACTGAAGGTTCTGTGTGGAACTTTTTTACAACATCACCACCCAACCTGGCGCCTCTTCCTCCTTACAATCCCGTCCCACAGAACGGTGCCATGGATTATCCAATTGATGGAGACACCCTCTTTTGGAGTTGCAGTGATCCTGAAAACGATCCGTTGACCTATGATGTCTATTTTGGCACATCCAACCCCCCTTACCAGGTTTCATCTGGTCAAACAGACACAATCTTCGTTCATGGGATGTTAGACTACGACTCTACCTATTTCTGGAAAATTGTTGCGCATGATGATCATGGTAATTTTACTGAAGGAGCGGTTTGGAGTTTTACAGCAATGCAAGAACCCTGGTTATGCGGAGATACAATTATTGACAATCGGGATGGAAATAAGTATGCTACGGTTCAAATCGGTAACCAATGCTGGATGGCCAAAAACCTGGCTTACCTGCCTTCGGTAAGTCCGTCATCAGGAGGTAGCGATACAGCACCTTACTACTATGTCTATAATTACCAGGGTACGGATGTTGCAGCCGCCAAAGCCACACAGAATTACCAGGATTTTGGTGTGCTGTACAACTTTCCGGCAGCGCAAAATGCCTGTCCGTCAGCCGACGGATGGCATACCCCAAACGATTCCGAGTGGAAAATACTGGAAGGTAACGTGGATAGCCAGTATCCGGCAGGTGATCCTTTCTGGGATCAGTATGGTTACCGTGGTAACGATGCCAACAAAAACCTGAAGAGCACCTCCGGATGGAATAACAATGGAAATGGCCTTGATCTTTATGGCTTCTCGGCGTTACCAGCAGGTGGACGCTCTTTTGATACCGGTATATTCTATGGACTGGGAGGTGGAGGCAGGTTCTGGACTTTCACAGAAGCTTCTGCCGGACAGGGATGGTATCGAATTCTTTTTAGCTCTACCGACTCGGTTTACCGGGCTGCCTGGCACAAAGGACTAGGCTATAGTGTCCGTTGCGTATATGGTGAAGCTCTCGCCAACCAACCACCATCTGCGCCTCATTTTGGAGTGCCGGAAGATGGAAGCACAGACCAAGCTGTGACAGGAGTCGTCCTTTCATGGAGTTCCCTCGATGCGGATAATGATCCCTTAACATATGATGTCGGCTTTGGAACAACAAACCCTCCAGCCACTTTAGTTAATGGGCAGTCAGAATCAACATACGATCCCGGGTTACTACAATACAACACACAATATTTCTGGAGAATAGTTGCCCACGATGATCAGGGCAATATGACGAACGGGCCGGTGTGGAGTTTTACAACCATTGTGCCGCCAAATCTGCCACCTGATACAGCTTCAAATCCTATTCCTGTGAATGGGGCTATCAACTATCCTGTGGAAGGAGATACGCTCTTCTGGAGTTGCAGCGATCCTGAAAACGATCCGATGACCTATGATGTCTATTTCGGGGAGACCAATCCTCCTGCACTGGTATCATCCGGACAGGCAGATACAAACTATCTGCACGGAATGTTGAATTACAGTACTGCTTATTACTGGAAAATTGTGGCTTATGATGATCATTCTAATAGCACCGAAGGAGTGGTATGGAGTTTTACAACCATTGATCAACCCTGGATATGTGGGGACCCAATTATCGATGCACGGGATGGGAAACAATATGCGACAGTACAAATTGGCACCCAATGCTGGATGGCAGAAAACCTGAATATTGGAACCCGGATTGATGCCAGTGTAGGACAATCAGATAACGGTACCATCGAAAAGTATTGTTACAACAATGATGAAGCAAATTGTGCTGAATATGGTGGTTTTTACAACTGGGATGAAATGATGGCGTACAATATTGAGTCCGGGTCACAGGGAATTTGTCCTTTAGGATGGCATGTGCCTACAGATTTGGAGTGGTGCACACTTGAAAATGAAGTTGATGCAGGCACGATTTCGTGTGCAAACACCGGCTATAGAGGAACCGATGCAGGTGGCAACTTAAAAGAATCAGGCACAGCTCATTGGTCTTCGCCAAATGTAGGGGCAACAAACTCAAGTGGTTTTACTGCACTTGGTGGTGGCTTTAATGGTCCATCCACCTATTTTAATAACTATGCCTTCTTCTGGACTTCGGATGAGAATGGTTCCTATGCATGGCAAAGGGCTTTAAGAGTCATTGATGCAAAGATTCACCGGGACGCTGACCTCAAGAGTTCCGGATATAGTGTGCGTTGCATAAAATCCGGTTTCACGCCACCAAACCAGGCACCTGAAACACCTTCTTTACCAAATCCTGAAGATGGTGCTGTGAACCAGACTATAGGAGGAACAACCCTTTCATGGTCATGCAGCGATCCTGAAAATGATCCGTTGACTTATGATGTTTATTTTGGGGAAACTAATCCACCTTCTCTTGTTTCTACAGGACAATCGGCCACAACGTATGATCCAGGTACATTAAATAATAATACTACCTACTATTGGAAAATCGCAGCTCATGATAATCATTCCAATAGCACCGAAGGAGTGGTATGGAGTTTTACAACCATTCCAGAACCAAATTGTGATGACGGAATCCCATGTACTTATGATTATTATGACGGTTCAACTGGTACCTGTGTTCACATTCCTGACGATAGCTTTTGTGATGATGGTGATCCCAATACAATAGATGTATGCAACCCGTCACTGGGGTGTACCAGCACTCCATTTTCCTGCGGCGATACATTTGTGGATGCAAGGGATGGAAATTCTTACACAACAGTACAAATTGGCACCCAATGCTGGATGGCAGAAAACCTGAATATTGGAACAATGATAAATAGTAGCAATAGTCAAATCGATAACAGTATCATTGAAAAATATTGTTACGACGACAATTCAACTAATTGTGACACTTATGGCGGACTTTACCAGTGGAATGAGATGATGAATTACGTGACCACCGAAGGCACACAGGGTATTTGCCCGGATGGGTGGTATATGCCAACCGATAATGAATGGGAAACACTGATGAATTTTCTAGGTGGAGGAAATGTTGCAGGAGGAGAAATGAAAAGTACCCGGACTGATCCTGATGCTCATCCTCGCTGGAACAGCCCAAACAGTGGTGCTAATAATAACAGTGGATTTACGGCCTATCCTGGTGGTAGTCGCAAATATAATGCAACCTTCCCAAATAACCTTGGAGCAAATAGCCTCTGGTGGTCTTCCTCGCAAAATGGTTCTAACCACTCCTGGTTAAGAATACTCGAATATAGTTCTGCTCAGGCATTTACTACTTACGGAGATAAATCTACCGGCATGAGTATCCGCTGCCTAAAAGACTGATCATACACACATCAACCATCCCCCCCGGGCCGGAAATTAACGATTGGCTTTAAGGTCCGGGGGATTTTGGAAACTAGACCATTTATAATTATGGAACAAATCTTTAAGTGATCACATCTTCGCAAATATTTAATTATAACCTAACAGGTCAGAAAAGACCTGTTAGGTTTTTAAGATATTACCCTGTCCTTCAGGGCAGGGAATGAAAACAAACAAATATTTCAACCTGGAAATTCAATCCGGGCTTTTTTGTATTTTTATCCTCTCTATTTATTCAAAACTAAACTACTAAAACGCATACTACTATGAAAACAACTGATTTTACTGATCACCCTGATGTTAAAAAAATTATCTCAGGGCTTCGGACAGACAAAATTCATGAGCGTCCATTTTCAGATGTACTTGATGACAACAATAACCAATATGTAGAACTTGTGCAGGAAGGCGGAGGAGTGCTGGGAGTAGCCCTAATCGGTTATACTTATGTTATGGAACAGATGGGCTTGAGATTTTTCAGCCTGGCCGGTACTTCTGCCGGTTCGATCAACGCCATGATGCTGGCAGGTTTTGGCAGCGCTTCTAACAGGAAGTCGGAGCAGATCATCAGCGCCCTTGTCAATAAAAATTTATACGACTTTGTAGACGGAAACAACGATTCAAAAGATTTTATTGAAGCCCTTGTTGAAAAAGCCAAACGGGTAAAGCTGATCTGGAAAGGCTGGCAGATAATTGATGAAATATTTGATGACCTTGGCCTGAATCCCGGAGATGACTTCCTGAACTGGTTGTCGAAGATTTTGAAAGACAATAATGTTAAAACAATTGCCGACCTTAATAATTTGTTTGGAAAAAGACCTGATAACCTAATGATTAGGCCCGGGATAGATAAAACTCTTGATGGCCTTGAGCCACGCTTATCCATCATTACAGCGGATCTTACTACTGAAACCAAAGTGGAGTTTCCGAAAATGTCATCATTGTACTGGGCAAATCCTGAGAAGGTAAACCCGGCTATTTTTGTAAGAGCTTCCATGTCGATACCTTATTTTTTCAGCCCGCTTTCGGTGAAAAATATTCCACGTAATGCTGAAGCCAAAAAGAACTGGGAAACAATGGTTAGTTTTTATGGGGATGTGCCCAAAGAAGTAAAATTTGTTGATGGTGGTATTATGTCGAACTTTCCCATTGATGTATTTCATAAGAAAAATACCATACCCCGCCTCCCTACTTTTGGTGTGCGACTGGGCGTTGACCGTGATAAGGCAAATAATATTACCAGCCCCTTAAACCTTTTTGGTGCGATGTTTAATTCATTGCGCCACCTGCACGACTATGATTTTATCCTGAGAAACCCCGATTACAAATTGCTCATTCAAAAAATTGATATTGGCGATCACGACTGGCTTAATTTTGCTTTGAAGGATGAAGCCAAAGTTGACCTGTTTATAAGGGGTGCAAGGGCAGCCGCTGAATTTCTCCGTAAATTTGACTGGGTACAGTATAAAATAGTAAGAAACCAGTTAAAAACGATTGCCTAATGCCCTGGCGAATTTGTGAAATTTAGCTTATTTTTAGGCGTCAAAGAATTATAATTCCAACACTATGAAAAAGATCGACCGCCGAAAATTTGTAAAGTCAAGCATTGCACTGGGAGGTGCAACCGTATTAAGTTCTCAGATCCCTTCAGTTTTGAAAGGCAACTCTTTATTTGGTTTTCCCGACATTGTCACTGCCTCTGCTTCGGATGTTAAAAAAGCATTACCAAAATTGCTTGCTGAGATTGGAGGGTTGGAAAGGTTTGTAAAACAGGGTGTAAAAGTCGGAATCCTTGCCAATTCACCCTGGGTCAACCCCGGGACCTTTACCCATCCGGATGTAACGCTGAGTATGGCCAACCTCTGTTTTGAAGCCGGTGCCTCCGAAGTCATTTGTTTTAAACCAGCCCGAGACGGATATTGGGAAGAAAGCAAATATTACGAGGAACTCCAATCTGTGATCTCAAAAATAAAACACAGCGAAAAGCGGGTGGATGTTAGTATTGAAAAAGGATTAGAACTGAAAACGGCAGAGATTTACCAGGACTTTCTGGAGGTAGATGTATATATCAGTATCCCGGTAGCCAAACATCATACGGGGACTTTATTCTCCGGAAACCTCAAAGGATTAATGGGAGTATCTTCCTCAAATACCAACCGTCATATGCACTCTCCTGATGGGGAATATACCTATTCGAAACATGATTATCTTTCTCAATGCATTGCTGACCTGAACCTGATCCGGCAGCCCGATCTTTGTGTAATGGATGCCATTGAATGTATACAGGAAAACGGCCCCCGAGGCCCGGGACAAACCACCTCACCCAATTTATTGATTGCTGGCACCGACCCGGTTGCCCTGGATGCCTATGCTGCAGAATTGATCGGCCTTGATCCTGCAGATGTAGTTACTTTAGGAAAGTCCGCATTGCATGCTTATGGGACAAATGATCTTTCAAAATTGACGATCAAACAAATCTGATCATCTTTTAATAAGTTTTCCTGTTTTCAGGAGTTTTCCATTTGTATCCGACAAGCGATACAAATAAATCCCCGAAGGCACATCCACCGCAATTTGTGAATGCATGGTAGGATTTAAGTTGCTTATGTGAATGCTTTGCGCATACTGGTTGAATAAGCGAAAAACAAACTTTTCTTCTCCCTCATTAACAAGGTTGATAAAATCATTAAAAGGATTGGGGTAAAGCTTAAATTGTTCGCCAATGTATTCCTCCTTACTTGTATTGGTGCTTATATCATAGGCTTCCGAAAAATATAAAGAAGCTGCCACAGAAGCTTTAGTAACTTCAAACACATATACCGGGTCAAGTTTCGAAAGGCTGTCATACAAGGAATGAGGATAAGGCGATTCGTTGTATTCATAAAGCCCGGTCACCACATAACCGTTGAGCATAAAAGGAACATAGTCGGAACCATAGGCATAGCTGATGGAAGTATTTAAGGCAGAATATATTTCGGTGAGAGTGGCCAGGGTATTAGTATATGCTGCAGATGCCGCATTGTTGGAAGGCGGTGCCCATTCGTCCCTTTCGCAGGTGATGGTATTGTTCACTTCTCCGGCTATTCCGCCCACTTCATCAATATTAAAAACCAGTTTGATATCCATGTTTTGGGGCAGGGCTACATTCTCCACGTAATGATAACTTCCAACCAGGCCCTCTTCCTCGGCTGTGAAATGGATAAACTTTACACTGTAAGCCGTTTCCACATCTTTTAAAATCCGGGCCGTTTCCAAAACAATAGCCGTACCTGTGCCATTATCATTCACTCCGGGGCCGTTATAGGTATCGTAATGCCCGTCGACGATGATATAGGTATCAGGGAATAGTGTCCCGGTTTTGGTCACTATAATATTGTATACATCGTTTCCGGCATAATTAAAAGTGTCAGTTACAATATCCGAATATCCAAATGACTCATACAAAGAAATGATCCAGTTTCCGGTATTATTCAGGCTTGCAGTTCCTGGTTCTTTTATTCCCAGGTTTTCAAAATCAGTTAACCTTGAAAACAGGGTATCATACGAAAGCAGATCAACTTTTTCCTGGATGTAAGGATCATATACCTGGGTAAATACTTTTACTGTAAAGAGAAGGAGCAACAGGCCGAATGTGATTTTTTTGATCATGGATTTTATTTTCTAGAAATCTCAATCATATACATAATGGTTTCAAGATCGAGGGCATTAAACATCTCCTCAATGTTTTCGGTATACTTTTCACTATGGCTCAGCATGGCATCTTTTACCAGAAAGGCCTTATAGTCGTGTGAGGCCGCATCGGTATACGTGGACAAAACACATCCTACAGAGCTTAATCCGCACAGGAAAAGGGTATTGATGTCTTTTTCTTGCAGCAATTCATCCAGGCTGGTTTTTGTAAATGCACTGGGATAGGTTTTTACGATCATCGGGTCGTCCGGTAAAATTTTCAGGCTGTCGTGAAAGGCGAAGCCCGGGCTTTCTTCTGTAAACCCCCAGTTCGGGTCGGTATGGTAAACCCTGATGACGGGTAAATCAAATTTGCGGAACACCCACATCGTCCAGTTCATCATGTCGATAGCCAGTTTCTGGTCGCCCGCCGACATCATGGGAATGTATTCCTGTTGAACGTCGATGACAAGTAAGGCTGGCTTCATTTCCTTTTTTTCCATTTCTTCCTGCCCGCTTAAAATCTGGACAAGGAACAATAAAGGAATCAATAAATTAAAAGAACGTTTCATAATATTTACATTTAGTTGGTTTCTGGTTGCATAGGTGTTTGCTCATAAAGTTTATACACCGGATAGGGATAATATCCCCTGCCCCATTGAGGCACCAGGTAGCGGTCGAAAAAATTCCACTTAACATACCCATCGTCCGATTCGGGTTCAAACAGGTAAGCTGCTACCCTACCCAGCTTTTGGGCTGTTAATACAGCATATGTCCCGGCCGGAAAATCCATCACCTCTTTTTTATATTCACCTTCGATGGTATTTGTATAATGCCCCTGGAATAATCGGCTTGCCCCCTTAAGCTCTACAATTTGATAACTCTCTACCTCCAGGCTTTCCAATTCTTCAAGTTGGTAAATTTTGATACCATGTAAACGAAGGTTCTCCAGGATTTCAGGATCAGGCACAGTCAGCAGGTAAGCATAGGGTAGCGGAACCTGTTCGGTGGCGAAATAATCTGCAATGTAAGGAACGGAGACCGTTCTTTTCCGGTCGCTTTGTTTATAGCTCCAATAGCCTTTCATCCCAGGTATCGTATCGGCTTCAATGGCTTTAATGGTAATTTTCTCCGGGGTTGGCACACCTTTATATTTAACCGCAAACGAATCCACCTCATGGGTTTCGAACTGATTTAGCATTTTATTATCTGCTGATGCTAAAAGGGCTTTTATGTTATCCTTATTGGCAGAAGCATATTCCAGAATGGTTTTCAGCAGGTGGTAACTTCCGTTTACCCTGGTTTTAAAATCGGCATACACATAATTTTCATTGAGTATGGCAAGCCGGTTTCTGATGCCAACATAATTAACCAAATACCTGGGTTCGGCTGCATAGGAGATCCAGCCGGTATCTACATTCATGCGGTCCAAAAATTCGCCATAAAAAATATTTTCCACATCATATTTATCCCAGAGAGTCCGGTGAACCCCGGGCATCATATCGTCGCGCATAAAATTGATCAGGCTCCGGTCGCCATTGGGGTTCATCATCCAGGTAAAAGTAACCGGTTCTTCGTGGTATGATCCGTTGGTGGTATGGCAATCCACGGTTATGGCAGGATCCCAGGTGTTGAAAATGTTTTGAACGACCCCACGGATTTCAGGGGTTTCCAGTTTTAAGGCATCCCTGTTCAGGTCGAGGAACTGCCCGTTATGTCTTACGCCTACGCCATTTTCAGGGCCGACCTGGTTGGTTCTGTTTTGTTTGCTGAACTTTTCGTTACCATCAGCATTGAGAATGGGAACGACAAGGATGATCACATTATCAAAAATCTCTTTCGGGTTTTTTTCCAGTAAATCCCGCATCAGCATTTGGGTGGCTTCCTTGCCTTCCACCTCCCCGGCATGGATATTGGCCTGGAGATAAACCACGATTCTGTCATCACCTGCCAGGTCCTTGGGGTTTTCTGGCATTGGGTCGGCGAGAATTAAATACGGAATGGCCCTGCCCTCGGTGGATACACACAAGGTCTCTTTTCTGATCAGGTCAGAAGAAGAGATAAGGCCATCAGCAAATAGGATTACATCTTCGTATGTTGATGTGGAAGTGTAATTTGAACTTTCGGCTTTGGTCAGTAATTGAGACTGGCCGTTTAGCAGACCTGAAAGGAGAAAACCAAGCAGGATGAGCGCAACATTGATATATGCCTTTTTCATTTGTAAGTTTTCAATTTATGAAGGGGGTAAATTTAGCAAAAATTAGACTTAAAGTTTTATAATGCTAAGAGCAGTTTTTCAAGGCTTTCTTCGTGAAATAATTTGATAAATATTTACAGCACAGAATTAACAAAAATTTTATAAATTTGAAACTCGTAAACGAGATAATAAAATTTCAGGTATTAATTCTTTAAGTTGTATTGCATCATCTATTTATGATTAAATTTTATGTACGTTTGCAAACTATTTTTTATTAAAGGACTAATTTTCAAAACAAATGGCACAGTCACCAGCAAAACCGGACTCAGGTGGAAATAGAAAAGATTCCAAAACCTGGCTTTATCTGGCAATTTTTCTAATCCTTGTAGTAATCGGATTAATCATCTGGTTTTTCACAATGAAAAACAATTATGATAGTCTTGTTAAAGAAAAGGACGCCCAGCGTACCATGCTCCAATATGAGCTCGACAATTTAATGGCTTCGCATGATAGTATAAAAATGGCCTATGGCACCCTTGCTGATTCTTTGATGATCAAAGACAGTATAATTCAGGCTAATGCCAATGAGATAAAACAGTTATTAAATTATAAATGGGATTACTACAAAGTAAATAAGAAGTTAGGCTTATTACGCAATATTACCCAGGGTTATGTGCATCAAATGGATTCATTATTTACCGTAAACCGCGACCTGAAAGAGGAAAATGAAAAGATCAGGCAGCAGTATACCCGTGAGCAGGACCGCTCGCGCGAACTGACCAAAGAAAAAGAAGACCTTATCGAAAAGGTAAACGTTGCCACTGTACTCAAAGCCTATAATGTAAAGGCGACCACAGTTCGTTTTACCGGAAGTGGACGGGAGCGGGAAACGGACAAAGCCAGTAAAGTGGAACGGGTAAAGGTTTGTTTTACCCTTAGTGAAAATGTGCTGATAGAACCCGGATTAAAAACAGTTTATCTGCGGATACTTCGTCCGGATAATGTTGTGGTGACACAAAAAATTGGCGAAACCTACACCTTTGAATACCAGGGTAACCAAATAGAATACTCGGATAAAAAAGATGTGGATTACCAAAACAAAGATCTGTTCGTGTGCATGCACTGGGGCAAAAAATCGAAAAAAGACCCGGCCATGACCGGAACCTATAAAGTATCAGTGTATACCGAAGGTTATGAGATTGGAAGCACTACTTTTGAGTTGAAATAAAATATTTTGATAAAGTAAAAAACCCGGTATCCTAGATGCCGGGTTTTTTATTCCAACATTTATTATATTTAATGAATGATCTTGAATAATTCTTCCTTCATACTTGTCTTGACTTTTAAGAAATAGATGCCATTGTTAATACCACCTAAGAATAGTTTTTCATTATTTGATTGTAAATTGTCACCTACCTTAATCACCCTACCATGTAAGTCGATTAATTCCAATTTTGTTATTGGATAATTAACCGATTTAATGTATAATATATCTTGAGTTGGAATAGGGAATACAGAAATAGTCGCAGCTTGGTTTCCATTGTTATCAAAACTGTTAGTTGCCTCAATTTCAAAATCAAAATATTTAAGTTCATGATTACTATGATCATCAGTTTTTGAACTTGTTGATGAGCAATTAATCCCGGTAGCTATAAAGTCACTCCCATATTGGGCATGAAATCCAGGCAATAACCTAATATCACCCCCAATATATTTTTGTATCACCTGGTTTTGAAACACCACCTGATTAGGAGGGTCTCCTCCTAATGTAATAGTGCCGGCAGTTATTTCAGGATATTCACCGGGATCAGGGGTGAAGGCAACCTCATGAATATTCCTTTCGCATGGGATAATAAAATTTGGATATAAATATGCAGAGCCTTCATAATCTGTTACTTGTTGGGGCTGTCCAACAATAGCATGATAATTGCCAAGTTCACATGAAAATCCATAACAGTATTCATCATTGCCATTAGAGGGTGTAATTTTGTTTACAAAATTCCAATTTCCACTTTCATCCCTTAGATAAGAAAATATGGAACCGGAATTTTCTCCATTGTCATCATCATTTGGAGCACCTACTATAGCTTGATTCCCTTGAACAGAAACACTATAACCAAACCACCCCTCGTCGCATACATTATGATCCAAAGCTCCACTATGAATCCAATCTAGCCCATTATACTCATACATATCTGCATATCCCGGCCAGGGGGTATTATATTGCATTGGTCTTCCTACAAGCAAAAATTCTCCTGAAATGGATACTGACCTCCTATCAGCATAACCTATATTAATTTGATATGTTTCGTACCAATCCTCCCCGACCCCCTTTTCAAATATATAGACCTTATCATCTTCACTTACCTCACCCCCAACTGCAATCCGATTACCTGATATATCCAGACAATATCCAAATCCATCGCCATTAAAGCCGGTGCTGCTAAAAATTTTATCCTTTTCCTCCCATGTATTCCCTTCAAGTTTATAGATATAAGCCTTACCTGTTCCTTTTGTACCTGAAGGATTATAAAATAATTGTTCCAAACTATCTTTACTTCCGTTGTTATTGCACCCAATAACCAAATAGTTACCATCTATCGCAACTGCTGCTCCTATATAATCATTTAAAGTTGCATCACTGGGTACAAGTTTTTGGTGTTGCACCCAGGTTCCTGAGTTATTTTTATAAACATAAGCACATCCGGTAGGATCTTCCAAATAATTATGAAATGGGGCACCGATTACCATAAAGTCACCTGAAATATCAACATCATATCCAAAATAATCGTGTTCTTCACTGTCATCTGCATGAAAACCATCCTGATTAAGACTCCAGGTTTCATTAATTGGATCATATTTGTAAATGAATACCCATCCAGTTTACCACGTATTATTCAGGCCAACAGTTCCATATGTTGGTGCCCCAACCACTGCATAATCATCATTACTAGCAACCGAAAACCCATATTTCAAATAGTAATGCCAGGAGCCTCCTCCACTAGGTTCACGCTCATTAAACAAAGGTTCATAAACAGCTGGAGTGCCAACATCAACATCCTTTTGGCAGACACCAATCAAGTTTCCCTGAATATCCTTTACCTCAAGTGTGACTTTATAAATACCGTCAGTTGTAAAAATTTCTGTGGGCACAGGTGAAGATGATCCCCAGGTATAACCAGTATTAGGCTCTTCAAAAATCCAATCGGTGAAATAGGAGTAGTAAAAATTTGAGATATGACTATCAAAATTTATAAATTCATACAATGTAATAGGATCCGGGTCATATGAAAAGTCAACTACTACACCTGTACCCATATTCTGATAAACCAGAATTGTTTTTGATATAGTACTGGTATTAGTTCCTTGAGTTACTGTTAATGTTACATAGGTTGTTTCTGTTAAAGATAGACTAATGTTTTCAGTATCATACGATACTCCATCTACGATCCATTCATAAGTATCAATGTTGCCGGTAGAGGCATTAATAGTAGTAAACTGGCAGGGATTATAAAGGGATGATTGTGTATAGTTAAAATTAGCAATTGGGTCAAGTGGTACTCCTACAGGATAAACAGTAATATAATTTTCTTTAATTTTTATATCTGTATTTCCCGCAGCGTTTGTAGAATTTAATGTTATGGAATATTGAACGGGACCTGGACCATTATTTTCATATGTATAGGATGGGTTTTGAAGGGTACTGGTAGCAAAGTTCTCCCCAAAATCCCAATCCCATGAAGTCGGGCTACCAGTTGAAATGTCAGTAAAATTAATTGTTAATGGAGAATTGCCAAATAAGTGTCCATTTTCACCCCCATCAATTTCTGCATTAAAATCTGTTTCAAGGAAAGTAGCCGGATCATGAACAGTAATATAATCGATCCATCCGGGTGTCTTGTAAAAAATATGGTCGATACCGCCAATTGTTTTTGAAATCCTTATCCAAATTTGCCAGACACCGGGTAAAGTGTTTTCCGGATAAGTTATTGGTGGTGGGTGCATAGAATAATCTTGTATTTGAATATAATCGTCTTCTGTTTCATAATACCACTTCCATTCCCAGTTGTAGGTCTCATCATATCCTGATGATAAATTGGTAAAAAAAACCTCTTCCCCGGGAAAAATATCTGTTTCAGAGGCTTCATAGGCAAAAATATGTGTGGATATTTCCACGCCATGATGAGTATCAGCGCCGGCATTTGAATTTGACCAATTACCTGATGCATTCCTTGAGGCAACATCAAATTCAGTATCATTAATTGTTAATTTTTCAAGTTCTGTCCCGGCATAATCTTCACCCGTTATCGTAAAATACTGAACACCGTAGGAAACTGGGTTTTCTACTATAAACTCCCAATTTATATGATCAGTTGAAGTACCTTGTACATTAAAATTGAGGCTTGGAATAGCCAGGTTTAAAAATTGCATTGGTTCGCTGGCTGCTATAGTAATATACATATCTCCCGAAAACAATGCCTGTTCTTTTGTTGTAATAATTTCATTATAAGTTGAACCGTTCCATTGCCAGCCAACATTATAAATTAATGGAAAGAAATTATTTTCGATTTCAGACCAGTCCTGAATTATACTCACATTTTTTATAAATGGCCGAAAATTATTCACTATGATTTCATCTTCACTAGTTGCAACATTATTCCCTAAATCCGAGGCCTCAACCTTTAGGGTATATTTCCCATCGGGGAATTGGCATTCCTCCGGGTGGGCGGCGTCTACGCCATCCCAGGCTACACCGTCTTTTAGTTTGGTGTTCCAATATCTGTCTTCAAAGTTACCAGATGGTAGTAGATTAGTTAACCAATAGCAATAAAACATTTTGTGTCCAGGTCTACCATTAAGGTATGAACCTTTTTCAAAATTGTAAATTAGCCCCATTTGATCATCAGGTATTGGATTGCCGTAAAATTCGATTTTTCCTTTATCTGGGACGCCAGAATTATTTACAGGGTAAACAATATCGTTAATTTCATTCGTAATACAAAATTCAATTTTATAAGGAGCAGAATTCTTTCCATTGAACCTCCCATTATAATATGGAGTAGTGGGCCAAATATCTGTATCAACAATAGGATCAGAATTATCAGGACAAGGCCAATTTTCAGCTAATTCACATATGTAGGAGCCTCCAAGGTGATCAGTAATTTCCCTCGAAATTTTTATATTATTAAATACATCCGAATAATGAGAATAAACAAAACCCGATGAAGAGCTTCTTTTAATATAAGCTGGCCCAATAGAAGGAATGTTCCCTCCCGGATCAACACTTCCAAGAAGTTGATTAAGTGGGTTTAGGCATGATTGAGAATTTTGATTAATTCCATTTGGTGGAATTGTTTGAATACTAAAATGTAAATGTGTATGTGAAACCGGATTTACGTAGGCTGCTACAGGATGAACAAATCCTAGGATTGTTGTTGATGGGAATACATCTTCACCAATGCAAGCAGGTAAATTTGTTGAATAATTCCATATTGGAAACTGGCTTGGGTCTTCATTTATATGGTGGTATCCTATAATTTCATCTGGTATTCCAGTGGTTTGAATATATATGGTAAAGCTTTCGGCATAGGCATTTTTGACAAATACAGCAACTACTTCACCTTCTTTTACTGGTTTTACAACCGCGTAATCATCATCAGCTGGGATATCAATTGCAGTATGAAAATCTTGGGATTGACAAGAGCCATAAGAATTTGAGACTACTTGAGAATTTGTTGGCCACAAGCTTTGAGAAAATAATTTGTTAACAATTAACAAATTAAATATTATTAGTGTATATATAATTGTTTTCATTTTACCAACCTTTAATTTCTTTGATTAATACGCCTTCATAATTATAAATAAGAGTAGTTTTAGTGCTGTTGATAGAATTTGGTGAGAAAATATTGTATGTCTTAATGCTTATTTGATTCTTGTTCTCATAGATTATCAATGGTATAGAGAATAAGGGAGGCCATGCTTCACACTGATCTATTGAAAAGGAGTTAATTTTTGGAATTCCATTCAAATTATCTATGATCAATAGGGTTAAGCTAGATATTGTCTTACCAGTTTCACAGTGCAATAAACAAAATACATTTCCTGATTCAGAGAAATTGTATGAAAATGTCGGACCTATTTTTTTCTCTATTAATTCTTCTCCCTTGTTATTAAAAACATGAAATATATTAGGCACCCAATCATTTCCATCATATTGAATTTGCGTTGGTCCGTATAATATGAAAGAACTATTATTCGAAACAAGAACTCCGGGAGGAGTGTTTTTGGGGCAATTAAAAACACTTACTATCTCTCCTAAATTATTATAAATTTCAACCTTAGATGTTGTATCTCCATCAATAAATAGACTTCTAATTGCTGATAAATTGCCATTTTCTGAGATATCACACATTTGATTTTGGCTAAGCACTTGAATCCTATTTTCAAACTGTAAGTAGTAACTAAATACTTTCTTATTTGAGATATTGAGAATTGTATCAAGACGTTTGATCTTATTATTGACCTTTGGATAACTGGTCGTATCCTGACCTATTGATATATTTGAAGAGGCTATAAATAGGAATAGCAAGATTAAAGATATTTTATCTATTAATAAACATTTTTTTTTCATAATACTATTTATTTAGAATGTTCCTTCTCCAGTTTATCAATCCTCTTCTCCTGTTCTATAATATACAAGGTCAACTCCTCAATCTTTTGTAACAGTTTAATTTGCATGCCCCCAAGTTCCAGCCCTTCTTCCAGCATCTCTTTTTCGGGGGCTATGCCGGGCAGGTGTTTATTTTTGTGGAGAAACTCTTCCAAATCAACCAGGCTGGGCAGTTCATAGTTATCATTAAATACAAAATCGGCCCCGGCATTAACGGATACTTTTACTTCCTGTGCATGGACTATCCCTGCTACGGTAAGTTCAGAGTCGGGATTATAGGTATTTATCCCAACCTTGCCATCGTTATTAATGCGAATACCAGCAAAACCAATTGTGCTTAAATGTGGTGCAATAACTAAACCTGCACTGGCATTTTGCCCGGAACCTGATGCTCCGTTGTCGCTCCAAAATATCCCGGCATCGCCAAGTCGGGATAATGGGTTATAACCGTTGTTGCTAAGTTTCGGGACAAAAATCAACCTCCTGTCTTCACTGTCCTTAAAATGTGCCACTATATTGTTCAAATCAGTGGCATCATTTACAAGTAACTTTGCAGCATTTGAACTTTCACAGCCTATGCCGACATTACTACCTGGTGAAGAAATACCATATGTGTCTCCCTGCCATAAACTCGAAATAAGCTCCTGGCCGTTTTGGTAAATTTCTCCCTGGAAATTAGAAGTGCCGTTTACCTCAAATAAATAATCCACGGGTTCGATCCCTATTCCAACACTTTCATTGGTATAAATTCCTGTTGGTACGGTTGTCCAATCATTGTCATTGATGGATGATTGATCCGTCCAAGTAGCAAAACCATTTGCATCGGAAACCAATAACTTTCCATCGCCCTGCAAACCATTGTCAATTTGTATCCCGGAGGTTTTGATATTCCCGTTCACGACAAGCCTCTCTGTGGGGGCTGATGAGGTTCCTATCCCAACCTTATCAAGAAAAGTAGCATTGTCGTGAACAGAAAAGTCTCCGTCTACCTCCAATAAATGGCTGGGGGCTTCAGTTCCTATTCCTACTTTACCATCGGTATTAATGGTAACATCAGCTTCGCCCCCGATTATACTTTGCAATTTAAGCTGTCCATTACCTTTTAAAAAACTTATATTGGTTATGGCCTGGCTGCTCATATTTAAGCTGCTATTTATGATTACATTTTCAACTGTTAAATGATTCAGGAAAGAATAATCATTGACTTTAATATTGCCATTAACCTCCAGCAATTGTGTGGGATTTGTAGTGCCAATACCTATTTTCCCCATAGTTCCAGGTCCAGTACCAGGCCCAATGAAAAAAGTAGGCACATCAGTATTAAAAGCTGCCATTAAAGAATAGGGAATGTTATTTACCAAAGGGTTTGTAGGTACTCCAAATCCTAATACCATTGAACGCTCAACCACGGCAGTAACCCTGGACCCAAGTGCTATCGAAACAAGTGCATCCTCCATTGTTAAAGTATAAGGGCCAAGGGCCATGGAGCTTGTTCCATTGGCCTCTGAATGTAATCCCAGGGCGAACGATTTGTTTCCATTTGCGGCTGCCATTTTTCCCATGGCTACAGCATATTCTCCCAAAGATTCAGATTGATATCCCGTTGCAAAAGAATTTACATTGGATGAAATATTTTGCGTACCTAGTGCACTTGCACCATCTTTTGTGTTTACTTCATTTTCAATACAACTTACACAAGGGGGAGTTTCTCCGCTCTGGCCGAATAGTATTACCGGGGCCAGCGCGATCATTATAAATAGGAATGTGTTTTTCATTTTAATCAGGTTTATAGTTTTATCCATTTTTTTATTTCGGTATTTCCTTTTAAATCGGTTAAGTGCAGGAAATAAATGCCATACGCCATGCCTGCCGTATTTAATTCATTACGGAATTCATCCTTGAGTTTGTGGGTAAAAATAAGCATGCCCGTTTCGTTGTAAAATGACAAGGTTATTCCCTTTAGGGCGGTTTGAACGACCAAACGATCCTTTCCTGGATTGGGGAAAACCAGGTAGTCGCTGTCGTAAGGGTTAGGGGTTTCAGCGGCTGATGTGATGATGTCATCGGGTGAAAAAAAGGCAACATATACATCATAATCGTCCTCATTTCCTGACAGGTTATCCTTTCGGCTGCCAACCATAACACAACCACCATCTTCAGTGGCCATTAATGCAGATACTGCCGTATTAAAATCGCCACCGCAACTTTTTGTCCCCAAAACTTCAAAGTCTTCATTAATAACTGCTACAAAATAGGGAGTAAGGTTTGGTTGATTTAGCCAGTCCCACGCTGCCAGGTAAATATGGCTAGGATCTGTCCAGTCTATGCCCTGAAATGTAAGTGCCTGGTTATTTTGGTAACTTGCACCAATTATAAAAGGTTCGGTAAGAAATTCATGGTACTGGTTCATTTTATACAAATACAAATCCTGCCCCGGGCTACTTGACGGCCCTTCCGACATTAAAATGTATGTGCTGTCGTTTAACCATTTGCAACTGCCCCTTAAATCCATGTGATACATTATTCCGTTAATATAAAAAGGTAAAATGGTGGTGGTCAGGTTCAGGTTGGTATCCACATGGGTAATTTCGCCCTGGGCCCATGCTGGTTCTCCTCCCCTCAGGATGTTAAATCCACTATTTTGTGAAGGAAAAGGGTTCATAATAGTTCCCCCCATTCCAATGTGGATTTGGTCATTGATTACCTCCCCATTTTCCGTTATTTTAAGAAAACCTTTTATTACCGCCCCGGGACTGCCTTTGCCAAACATGGCATATATCTTTCCATCTTTCGTTTTAAACAGTTTTTTATTATGGCAATTGTAATACAATTCAGGAAGTTCATAGAAGTTCTCGGTCAGCAGGTTAAAGTCTTCATCAAACACTACAATATAAATGATATGATTATAATAGGATATCCCATTGTCCTTTCCAATGCTTCCTATCACCAGGTAATTATTGTCACTGGTAACCACAAAATCTTCAAAGATTACATCCGCCGTATCTATATTATAGTCAAAAATCTCATAATCAAATTCCTCATTGAATTTAATCATACCTCCGGAATAATTGTAATTGAGGCTATCTTTTAAAATCAACGATACAAAATCACCATTTTGGTCTATTTTAATATTTCGTAAATGTTCTGAATACTCACTATCGATTACATACTCCACTTGACCATTACAAAGTATTTTAGTGAAGAGTATTCCGCAAAGAAACATAAAACGGTACATGGCAGCCTTATTATTCATCACCAATAGAAGTTGGCTCATAATTACCACCCAGAATATGCCTGGTTTTGTATAAAGCCAAAACTCTGTGGTAGGCTTCATCTGGATCTTCGGCCGTTCCGTTATAATGTTTCCCTTCTATCATTTCACAATTTAAAAAAGTAAGTGAAGCATGAACCCCGTAAACATTATAATTTTCCTGTATGATCTGGTAAATAACCTTGTGTGTTCCATGATAGTAATAGTTCATTTCTTCCCATTCTATGCACGTATGGACATCCAGGTTATTTGTTGGGTCGGTTACCTGGTAAAGCAAATAATAGTCTTCATAATTATCGGTTTCATCATCATTGGGATTCGCCAATAGGTCAGCCTGAACTTCATCATCAAATACTGTTGCAATCCCGATAGCACTTGGTTCGGTATAAAAAGCAACCCAGCCCGGACCTTCATCTTGTATGTATTTGTACCTGTAGGTATTGGTTGCACTGCAAATTTCGGTGGCCGCGTCGTAATCATCTTCCCAGTTTCCATAACAGTCGCCAAGTTTTTCTCCATACATCCAATCGTCCCCTTCTTCAAAGGGGCCCCATTCTGTTGGTATGGGGGGTGGCAATTCAATGCCTCTTGAACCAATGGTGGCAGATGTTTCAAAAACTACCTCAGCAGAAGTATTGTTCAGGATTTGCATGTGAGAAACATAAAGTTCTTTCACCTCTCCTTCGGTAGCATTATATATCACAAGGGTTTGGGCTTTTAAATCATAATAAGCGGCACTCACATCCTCAAGGCTTACCTGGTCGTCAGTTTTAGGTAGGGTAACAGTAAAAGTTTGGGTATTAAAATCCTCAAATGATTCCATTGGGAATGAGTAGGTGAGGTTAAAAGCGGCATCCAGGTAATATTTCGCTTCTTCTACGGTCATGGTCTCCCCGCTCTTATAATGCGGGTTTTCCCTGATATAACCGATTTTCTTTTTAAAGTCCATAATTTTGTTAAAAATCACCTGGCTTTCTTCACTGGTTTGTAGTTGCAAAACTGGCAGCTCACGAGCTATGTTTTCATTTATTTCCTGCTTTGAACAGGAATTTTAAATAAAGCTTGTAAAAACTAAAGTTAATACAGAAAACGATACTAAATTACGAATTTTCCTCATGTTGTTAATTTTAAGGTTTATATCTGATTGAATTAAAATATAGCATACAAAGAACAATCAACCTAAAGACTCAGCTGTCTTTTGTTGCAATATAAAGCCCATTTATGGCCGGGCCCTGTTCCCGTACATCAACCTTAGTGTGGAATGATTTAAAAAACAAATGTAAAACAAACTTATAGAGTTGTCAAGACATCCAATAGCGGTTAATCCATATTTTCAGCTGATCAATTTTATGGGGGGGGGGTGAAAGTCAGCGGGTTAGGCTGTAAATAAAAATTTGGATCGTTTTATAATTTATTTTCAGTATAAATAAATTGTATCTACAAATGATCAAAAAAAATAAGAGATCTGTAAGCCCAATAAGTATTCTTAAGTATTTTACCCAATTAAGTTACCCATAAGAATCCGTATGATGCCTACTCCAAAGTGGCAGGAAAAATTAAATCCGGTTTTTAATTTTCTCCGTCTCCTTCTCAAAGCCGGGCTTACCTAATAATGCAAACATATTGGCTTTATAAGCTTCCACACCAGGTTGGTCAAAAGGATTGACCCCCAGCGTATAGCCACTTAAGGCGCAGCCCATTTCGAAAAAGTAAACCAACTGGCCCAATACATTCTCATTCACTTTGGGCAGGCTAATACCAATATTCGGGACCCCACCGTCGATATGCGCCAGCGTGGTACCCAACTCCGCCATTTGATTCACTTCATGGATACGTTTCCCGGCCAGGTAATTCAGGCCGTCGAGGTCCTGATCATCTGTCGGGATGCGCAATTCCCTGTTGGGTTGTTGTACCGATAAAACCGTTTCGAATAAAAACCTTCTGCCATCCTGAATGTATTGCCCCATTGAATGCAGGTCGGTAGTAAACCCAACCCCGGCGGGGAAAATACCTTTCCCTTCTTTTCCTTCGCTTTCGCCGTAAAGTTGTTTCCACCACTCTGTCAGGTAATAAAGGTTAGGCTGGTAATTAACCATGATTTCAATTTCTTTACCGCTTTGATAAAGGGCGTTTCGGGTGGCTGCATAAAGACCGATCGGGTTGTTGTCGAAGGAGATGCCTGCCTTATTATGTGCTTCCATAAGTTTTGCCCCCTTTACGAACTCCTGGATGTCAAAACCTGCCACAGCAATGGGGAGTAATCCTACAGGGGTCAAAACCGAATACCTTCCTCCCACATCATCTGGCACAATGTAAGTTTGATATCCTTCGTCATTGGCCAGTTTTTTTAGGGCCCCTTTTTCCTGGTCGGTAATAGCAATAATCCTGCTTTTGGCTTCGGCTTTTCCGTATTTTTCTTCCAGGTGGTTTTTTAATATCCTGAAGGCTATGGCCGGCTCGGTGGTTGTTCCTGATTTTGAAATGACCGTTAAGGCATAGTCCTTCCGGTCCAAAACTTCCATAAGTTCAGCGAGGTAATCTTCCCCAATATTTTGTCCGGCATATACAATAAACGGATGTTTGTTTTTATGATCAAGGGCTGCAAAATTATTTTGTAAAGCCTCAATAATCGCCCTGGCCCCAAGGTAAGACCCACCAATGCCAATAACCACAAATATTTCAGCTTTTGAACGGATTTTTTCTGCTACATTTTCTATCGAGCTTAAAAGGTCGTCACTGATTTGTGAAGGCAGGTCTACCCAGCCCAGGAATTCATTTCCTTTCCCCGTTTTTTCAAGTGTTGCTTTGTAGTTTCGAGTAATGACATCCTGGTACTTGTCAATTTCTTCTCTGGATATAAAATTCAGGACGTTGTTAATGTTGAGGGATATATTCATGTTCAGGATTTTTTTAGTTGGGACAAAAGTACTTTATTTTATTTTGAAAAAAAGTGAGTTTCGCTTCTTCACATTCGTTTTTCTTACACATAAACTTTCGTTAAATTTGCAGTTCTTTCAAATATCGATATCATGCAAGATACTACATTCTATAAGCCCAAAAATCATATCCGGATCGTAACGGCGGCCTCCCTGTTTGATGGCCATGATGCAGCCATAAATATTATGCGGAGGATCATCCAGGCCTCCGGGGCTGAAGTGATCCATCTCGGACATAACCGCTCGGTGAAAGAAATCGTCGATTGTGCCCAGCAGGAAGATGCCCAGGCTATTGCCATTACTTCCTACCAGGGGGGGCATAATGAGTATTTTAAATACATGTATGATTTGTTAAAGGAAAGAGGATGCGAACACATCAAAATTTTTGGTGGCGGTGGCGGCGTGATCCTTCCGGATGAAATTAAAGACTTGCATGATTATGGCATTACCCGCATCTATTCGCCGGATGATGGCCGGGAAATGGGCCTGCAGGGAATGATCAACGACCTGATGCAGCAATCGGATTTTCCTACGGGAATAAATGGAGGTTTTTCTGTGGATAAAATCAAAGCCAGGGACATTAATGCCATTGCCCGCCTCATTTCAAGTTGTGAAAACAATCCGGAAAGTGTGGGCGATTTTTTACAAAAATTAAAATCAGAAAAAAGGAAATCACCCGTGGTTGGGATTACCGGTACCGGAGGCTCCGGAAAATCTTCTCTGGTGGATGAGATTGTAAGGCGTTACCTCGACCAGTTCCCGGATAAAACCATTGCCATTATTTCCGTCGATCCTTCCAAAAGAAAAACCGGGGGTGCCTTGCTTGGCGACCGCATCAGGATGAATGCCATCAGCAACGACAGGGTATTTATGCGTTCACTGGCTACACGGCAATCCAACCTGGCCATGTCGAAATACGTAAAAGATGCCGAACAAATTGTTCAGGCCGCAGGCTACGATCTCATTATTTTGGAAACCTCAGGCATTGGCCAATCCGATACGGAGATTATTGACCATAGCGACCTTTCACTCTATGTTATGACCCCGGAATATGGCGCAGCAACACAATTGGAAAAAATTGACATGCTGGATTTTGCCGACCTGGTTTCGCTCAATAAATTTGATAAAAGGGGCGCCCTCGATGCGCTCAGGGATGTGAAAAAACAATACCAGCGTAATCATCGTGCTTTTGATAAAAATGCAGAAGATATGCCGGTGTATGGCACCATCGCATCGCAATTTAACGACCCCGGGGTAAACCAGTTGTTTGTTGCCCTGATTGCTAAAATAAAAGAAAAAACAGGTGTTGATTTTATTTCGGAATTAGAAACCACAGACGAACTACCTGAAAAAATATTCATCATTCCACCTAACCGTACCCGCTACCTTTCGGAGATCAGCGATACGGTAAGAAATTACAATCAATGGTCGGAAGACCAGGCGAAAATTGCACAAACACTTTATTCACTTAATGAAACGAAGATCCTCTTAAAAAACAAGGGAATCGAAAATAAATCCCTTTTAGCCACCCTGGAGGAACAGGTTCAGGAACTGGAACTGGATTTGGATGGCCACAACAAAATGCTTTTAGAGACCTGGGAAGAAAAGGTAAAAGCTTACAAAGCGAAGTATTTTGTTTTTAAAGTCAGGGATAAAGAATTTAAGTTAGCGACGCATACCGAGTCCTTGTCGCGCTTGCAGATTCCAAAAATCACCCTTCCCCGGTATAAGGGCTGGGGCGATATTTTAAAATGGAACCTGAAGGAAAATGTTCCTGGGGAATTCCCCTATGCAGCTGGTGTGTTTCCCTTCAAACGCGAAGGCGAAGACCCCACCCGGATGTTTGCCGGCGAAGGTGGCCCGGAGCGGACCAATAAACGTTTCCATTACGTCTCCCTGGGTTTGCCCGCAAAAAGACTTTCTACGGCTTTTGATTCTGTTACCTTGTATGGTGAAGACCCTGACCGCCGTCCGGATATTTATGGAAAAATAGGAAATGCAGGCGTATCCATTGCCTGTCTGGACGATGCCAAAAAATTATACTCTGGTTTCGACCTGGTGAATCCGAAAACGTCGGTATCGATGACCATTAACGGCCCCGCACCAATGTTGGTGGGTTATTTTATGAATGCAGCCATCGACCAGCAATGTGAAGTGTATATCCATAAAAACGGACTGTCTGAAAAAGTAACAAAACAAATCAATGCCTTCTATAAAAAACGGGGAACCAAAAGGCCGGAATACCAGGGCAAACTCCCGGAAGGGAACAATGGCCTTGGCCTTTTGCTATTAGGCACCACCGGCGATCAGGTGTTGCCCAAAGAGGTCTATGAAAAAATTAAGGCCGACACCCTATGCACCGTCAGGGGAACGGTTCAGGCCGATATCCTGAAAGAGGACCAGGCACAGAATACATGCATCTTCTCGACAGATTTCTCCCTCAAACTCATGGGTGATATCCAACAATATTTTATTGATCAATATGTCAGGAATTTTTATTCCGTATCCATTTCGGGCTACCATATTGCGGAAGCCGGTGCCAATCCCATTTCCCAGCTGGCGTTTACCCTTGCCAATGGCTTTACCTATGTAGAGTATTATTTATCAAGAGGAATGGACATCAACGAATTTGCACCCAACCTCTCCTTTTTCTTTTCCAACGGGGTCGATCCCGAATATTCCGTATTGGGTAGGGTAGCCAGGCTGATCTGGTCGAAGGCCATGAAATTGAAATACGGGGCCAACGACCGCAGTCAAAAATTGAAATATCATATTCAAACCTCCGGGCGGTCGCTGCATGCGCAGGAAATCGACTTCAACGACATCCGTACGACTTTACAGGCCTTATATGCCATTTATGATAATTGTAATTCCTTACATACCAATGCCTACGATGAGGCCATCACCACCCCGACCGAAGAATCTGTAAGGCGGGCCATGGCCATACAAATGATCATCAACCACGAGCTTGGGCTTGCCAAAAATCAGAATCCATTGCAGGGATCCTTTATTATTGAAGAACTGACTGACCTGGTAGAAGAAGCTGTGCTTTCTGAATTCGACCGGATCACGGAAAGGGGCGGGGTGCTGGGAGCCATGGAAACCATGTACCAGCGCAGCAAGATACAGGAGGAGTCGCTTTATTATGAAGAACTGAAACACAGTGGTAAACTTCCGATCATGGGCGTAAATACCTTCTTATCCTCCAAAGGATCCCCGACCATCTTACCCGGTGAGGTGATCAGGGCCACCACCAAAGAAAAGGAATACCAGATCACGATGCTGAAAGAATTACATAAAACCTACCGAGAGGAATCGGTGCAGTGGTTGCAGCATTTAAAAACCATGGCGGTTCGGAATGAAAATGTTTTTGAAGGCTTGATGGAAGCCGCAAAATATGCTTCCATTGGTCAGATCACAAATGCCCTGTTTGAGGTGGGTGGACAATACAGAAGAAACATGTAATTGAATTTTATACCTTATAATTTGCAAATAAACATTTGGTTATGGTTAACAAAGATATCCTGGTCATTTATCCCGAAACGATTTCCACACAAATCGCATTGTACAAAGGAACAAGCCTTTTGTTTCTGAAGAATATTAAACACAATCCAGAGTATATCGCCTCCCTTAAAGAGCCTGCCAAAAAAATTGAGTTCAGGACGAGTGAAGTGATGCGGGAGTTGAAAGAGAATGATGCCGATTTAAATGACATCGAAATCGTAGTGGGGAGGGGTGGCTTGCTGAAGCCTTTAAATGCAGGGGTGTATGAGGTCAACCAAAAAATGGTGGATGACCTTCGGAAAGGAGTGATGGGATGGCATCATACCAACCTGGGTGGATTAATTGCTTTTGAGGTGGCCGCAAAGATTGGCGCACGGCCGGTGCTGGCCGACCCGGTTTCGGTGGATGAAATGGATGAGATCGCCCGTATTTCAGGGCATCCGCTTTTTGAACGAAAATCGATTTTCCATGCCCTGAACCAAAAGTTTTTTGCCCGGAAATATGCCAAAGCCCACCATAAGAAATATGAAGAGATCAACCTGATCATGGTTACGGTGGGCATGGGAGGAATTTCTGTGGCAGCCCACCGGAATGGACGCGTGGTAGATGTAAACAATGCCTACGATGGCGACGGGCCTTTTTCGATAAAACGTTCGGGGAACCTTCCGGTTGGGGATTTGATCCGGATGGCTTATAGTGGTAAATATACCCAGGACGAAATGATCCGGATGATTACCAAACAGGGTGGGTATGCAGCTTACCTCGGTACCGGCAACATCCATGAAATTGACCGCCTGATGGAAAAAGGGGACGAAAAAGCCCTCTTTATTTCGGATGCCTGTGCCTATGCCGTGGCCAAAGACATTGGTGCTATGTATGCCGTGCTCGAAGGCAATGTGGATGCCATTATTTTAACAGGCAATATATTCCATAGCGACCGTTTTCTGGAGAATGTAAAAAACAGGGTGGGAAAAATTGCCGACTTTGCTCTTTATCCCAGTGTAAATGATATTGAAGCTTTGGCCGAAAATGCTTTCCTTGTCCTTAAAGGCGAGCTCGATGTACAGGTGTATGATTGATGTGCAATGTAGGGTCATTTTTTGTTAATCCCTCTCTGTCCTTCGGACATCTCTCCCTGGGGGAGAGAAAGTAAAATATTCAAATTTGATTGTACGCTTCAACTCCCTCTCCTTCGAGGAGAGGGCTGGGGTGAGGTGTAACAAATTATACATTATTAATAGGATTTGTTAGTAAAAAATTGCTACAAAGTAATCCCCTCTCTGTCCTTCGGAAATCTCTCCCTGGGGGAGAGAAAGTAAAAAGAATAATCTGGGTTTATTTCAACTCCCTCTCCTTCGAGGAGAGGGCTGGGGTGAGGTGTAACAAATTATACATTATTAATAGGATTTGTTAGTAAAAAATAGCTACAAAGTAATCCCCTCTCTGTCCTTCGGACATCTCTCCCTAGGGGAGAGAAAGTAAAAAGAATAATCTGGGTTCATTACAACTCCCTCTCCTTTGAGGAGAGGGCTGGGGTGAGGTGTAACAAATTATACATTATTAATAGGATTTGTTAGTAAAAAATTGCTACAAAGTAATCCCCTCTCTGTCCTTCGGACATCTCTCCCCAAGGGAGAGAAAGTAAAATGAATATGATGGTTTTTTATGGCCTGTAAATGTATCGGAATTTTGCAATACTACTTTTCCATTTAATATTCAGAACAGAACCAACCTTATCCTATAAAACCAGGTATAAAGAATTGGAATCGAAGAATTTCTTCCCTTTTAAACAATTGTTTGTTAATTATTGAGTTTTTGGTTTATTCTTATAGTTTTGCAGGAAGCATATCTTTGAAAACTCACTTAAATAAAGCAACTTTGCAGCGTGAAAGTTAAAAATGTATTTCTCATATTAGCCCTTGTGGTTTTTGTGGTTTGTTTTTTTGTCGCCGGGAAAAAAACTACCGTAAATACTGTTTCTGTTGCTATGGGCTATGTTGCAGGTGAGGATATTTATTATCATGTGGGGGAGATGTATTCCGAACAAAAAGCAGGCGAGATAGAAAGCCTGTTTACCCGACTGAATAATAAAGGCATTTTTAATGGTACTGTGTTATATGCTGAAAACGGAGAAGTGGTTTACCAGGGGGCATTTGGCTGGGAAGACTTCAGGCGCAGGGACACCATGAAAGTGGATGGCGCCTTTCAACTGGCCTCGGTTTCCAAAATGTTTACCGCCATGGCCATCATGATCCTGGAGGAAAGGGGCAAACTGAACTATGACGACTACATCACCCGTTTTATACCAGAGTTTCCCTATGAGGGAGTAACGATAAGACAATTGCTTAACCACCGCTCAGGACTATCACGGTATATGTCTCTGGCCGATAAAAACTGGAATATCAGTACCCCCATTTGCAATGAAGATGTTATTGACCTGTTTGTGAAATATCAGCCGGCACCCTATTTTAAACCGGATGATGGATTTCATTATTGCAATACCAATTATGCGCTTCTGGCTTGTGTGGTGGAAAGGATAAGCAAACAGCATTTTGATGAGTTTGCCAAAGAAAACATTTTCGATCCGATTGAAATGACCCATTCCTTTGTGTATAACCTAAGAGGGGATTCGGCCATTTCCTATGAAATTCCTGTTGGGGTTCCCGGTTACCGTTACCGTGGCCGCCGCCTGGTGAAAGTGGGCGATTATTACCTAAACGGGGTAATGGGCGACAAAGGCGTTTATTCCACCGTAGATGACCTGTTTAAATTTAATAAGGCCCTCGATGAGGAATTGCTTGTAAGCCAAAAAACACTTCAACAGGCTTTTAGCCCGGGAAGCCCGAAGTATTACAAACGAAAGGATAATTACGGCTTTGGGTGGCGCATCCGTGAAGAAATGGACAGCACGGCTTATCACTTTGGCTGGTGGAAAGGTTTTCGCACTTATTACATCAGGGATATGAAAAACAACCGGGTTTTGATCGCCCTCACCAACACCCATAAAGGGGTCTCGTCTGGCGTATTATGGGATTGTATTAAACAGGAAAACCATACAGAGGATTTATTGAAAATTTACCAGGGCCTTAATTAGGCCTATTGGCTATTGGTTGATCATTAGCTTAAACCCTACCCCGTGTACATTAATCAGCTCAATCTTATTGTCCAGCTTTAGGTATTTCCTGAGCTTGGTAATATAAACATCCATGCTACGTGCATTAAAGTAGCTGTCGTCGTGCCATATTTTTTTCAGGGCGATGCTACGATCCAAAACATTGTTCACATTGTCGCACAGCATTTTCAGCAATTCCGTTTCTTTTGAAGTAAGCTTTTGCTCGAAGTTATCCGCTTTTAAAATCTGGCGGTTATAATCAAAAGTGAACTTCCCCACTTCATACATATTCCGGCTGGTTTCCATGCTTTTGCTTTCGGTGCTGCGGCGGATGATGGCTTTCATTCTCAACAATAACTCCTCCATACTAAATGGCTTGGTGAGGTAATCGTCGGCTCCGAGTTCAAATCCTTTCAATTTATCTTCCTGCATGGATTTAGCGGTCAGGAAAAGAATGGGTATTTTTTTATCAATCTCCCGGATTTCTTTGGCAAGGGTAAAGCCATCTTTTACGGGCATCATTACATCCACGATACAAAAATCAAAGGACTGCATTGAAAACTGTTTAAATGCTTCCTGCCCGTTTGCACATAATGTGGTTGGATAACCCTTGGCTTCGAGGTATGAGGTTAATACTGACCCAAGATTTTTATCGTCTTCTGCCAGTAAGACTTTTGTTTTTTCAGCTTCCATTATTCGTTTTCCGATTTATTTAATGGTAAATATATAATAAATTTTGTTCCCCTGTTTAATTCACTTTCCAGGCTGATCTTTCCCTGGTGCTGCTCTACAATGGCCTTTACGTAACTCAAGCCCAGTCCAAAACCTTTTACATTATGCAGGTTGCCGGTGGGTATGCGGTACAGTTTTTCAAACACTTTTTTCTGGTTGGCCTTGCTGATGCCCGGACCATTATCTTTCACCGAAACAATCAGGCCACTGTAGGAATTCTCGGTAGCGATTTCAATTTTGGGTTCATTGTTCGTGTACTTAATTGCATTGTCGAGCAGGTTAAACATGACATTGGAAATATGAACCGGATCAGCATAAATATCGAAGGTAGCTGCTTTTAATTTTTTGGTAATTGTCCCTCCTTTATTTTCAACCTGCAACTTAATGTTGTTTACGGCTTCCTCGATAATGTCGTGCATATTCACCTTTTCCTTCTCAAGGATGATCTGGCCTTTTTCAAGTTTTGCCGATTGAAGGATCCGTTCTGTCATACCGCCCAAACGATTGTTCTCTTCATTAATTACATTGATGTAATTCTGGTAAAGGCTCTCTGATTTGATAATGTCTTTATCACCAAGGGCCTCACATGCCAGTGAAATGGTCGCTATCGGGGTTTTAATTTCATGGGTCATATTATTGATAAAGTCGTTCTTCATCTCCGAAATTTTCTTTTGTTTTAAAATCGTCATCAGGGTGTAACTAAAGGATAAAATAATGATGATGATAAAAACAACCGACACCGAAAGGGTTTGCCACAGCTGGGTATACAAAAACCTCTTTTCTTTGGGGAAATACACCATCAGGTAGTCGGGGTTATTGATGAAGTCGCTGGGAAACATGGCATAAGTGTAGCTGTTATTCAACAACTCCTTTGGATATTTACCTGTTTTTTGAATGGGCATAAAATTCCGTTTCGGACTGAAGATTCCAAACTCATAATCTGTTTGAATGCCCCTGGCCTGAAGTTCATCATTGATGAGTGAGTCGAGAATACCGGTATTTATCCTCTTCTCAATGGGTTTATCCTGGTAATTGTTCATCATGTCTTCCAACACATCCTGGGCAATGAGCGACTTCTGAAACAGGCGGTTGATGTTCCAGGGGTCAATAACGGAAGTCTGTTCTTCAAATATGGCCCGGTTTAGCGAGTCCATTGATTTCAGCCAACGGTCGCGTTGCTGAAGATAGTTGTTTTGCTGCTGAAACTGGTCAACCGCTTCAAAACGTTCCAGCTTATAAATAACGGAGGTCATCGCCTCGTTCACACTGCGCATAAACCCCGCCTCTTTTACCGTAATCGTATTTCTGATCCAATACGATTGAATGATCATTAATCCCAACAAAGCCAGGGTCATTACGACGATAATCGTTATAAATACTTTTCGGTTCATTGTTGCAAAAATACGTTGACGTTCAACAACTTATTTTGTATTTAACGTTTATTAACTTTTGGCAATCGCCCGTATTAACAGCGATTGGTGAAAAGTGAGGAGTGAATTGACAGTTCTTTTTACTCTTTTTGAAGCAACAAAAAAAAGCAGCTTATTTTGCAACTCACCCTGCCTTCTTCCATCTCAAATTTTTAATTTATTTTTATTCTAATTTTATTAAGTCTTAAAATTGTGCTTTTAAAACCTGTAACATGATAAAACAAATACTTTTTCTGATCTCCCTGCTTTTAACCCTTGGTGTCTTTTTCTGGACCATTCGCAGGCTGTATGCTTATCTCAAATTAACAAAACCATTTCCTATTGGGGATTACGGCAAAAGGTTCGCGATGATGATGGAGGTGGCCATCGGCCAGACAAAAATTTTCCGCTTCCCCTTTGTCGGCTTTTTGCATGCCCTGGTATTCTGGGGCTTTTTGGTGATCCTGGTAGGAAGCATCGAAATGATCATTGACGGACTGTTTGGCACAGATCGGATTTTGAGTTTTCTTGGGATTTTTTATGATATACTCATGGCCTCAGGCGATGTGTTTGCTTTTATCATCGCTATTTCCATCCTGGTCTTTTTAGCGAGAAGGTTGTTCCTGAATGTAAAACGATTTTCGGGTATTGAGATGAAACATGTTTCGCACATGGATGCCAACATTGCCCTTACCCTCATTTTCCTGCTTATGGTTTCCTTGCTGGGAATGAATGTTTTTTATTATGCCGGGCATTTGGCCAATTATGAAGGATACTTCCCGGTGAGTATGTTTATTGTAGATAGTTTTTTACCGGCCCAACCTACAGGCAGTGAGGCAGTGCACATTCAACACGAAATTTACTGGTGGTCGCATATTTTACTGATTTTTATTTTCGCAAATATTCTTCCATACAGTAAGCACTTCCATGTGTTTATGTCGGTGCCGAATGTTTTTCTTTCGCGGCTGGAGCCCCTGGGCCAACTTTACAATATGCCTGAAATTACCAAAGAAGTAAAAATGATGATGGATCCCAATGCCGCATTCGCTGAACCTGCCGAAGGGGAAGAAGAGGTTTCCCGTTTTGGAGTAAAAGATGTGGAAGATGTGACCTGGAAAAACTATTTGGATGCACTTACCTGTACCGAATGTGGCCGTTGTACCTCAGTTTGTCCGGCCAATATCACCGGGAAAAAATTATCCCCCCGGAAAATTATTATGGATGTTCGGGCAAGGATGAAAGAAAAAGGCCCGGGAATGCTTAAGACGGGTAAAAGTTTTGATGACCAGAAATCATTGATCAACGACTATATCTCACCCGAAGAATTATGGGCCTGTACTACCTGTAATGCTTGCGCCCAGGAGTGCCCGGTTAATATCAACCACCCCTCACTTATTGTAGATTTAAGAAGGTACCTGGTGATGGAAGAATCGGCAGGGCCGGGTGAATTAAACACCGTGTTTACTAATATTGAGAACAATGGTGCCCCCTGGCAGTTTTCGCAGGAAGACCGTATGCTTTGGTCTGAAGGGCTGGAGGTTCCATTGATGGCTGATAAGCTGGCTGCGGGTGAAAAACCGGAATATTTGTTTTGGGTGGGTTCTGCCGGCGCATTCGACGACAGGTATAAAAAAGTGACCCGTGAATTTGTGAAGATTTTGAACCACCTGAGAATTGATTATGCGGTGTTGGGAACAGAAGAAACCGATAGCGGTGATGTGGCCCGCAGGGCTGGCAACGAAATGCTTTTCCAGATGCAGGCCATGATGAATGTGGAAATTTTAAACGGCTATGAAGTAAAAAAGATCATTACCTGCGATCCACACGACTTTAATACCTTTATCAATGAATATCCCGATTTCGATGGAAAATATGAGGTAATTCATCACTCCCAATTCCTGCAGCAAATGATTTCGGGGGGTAAGCTAAAACTGAACGGAGAATCCTTCAACGGCCAAAAAATCACATTTCACGACCCATGTTACCTGGGCAGGGGGAATGGGGAATACAATGCCCCACGTGACGTGCTGAATGCATTACCTGCCCCAAAAGTAGAAATGAAACGTAATAAAAGTTTTGCACTTTGTTGTGGTGCCGGTGGTGGACAAATGTTCAAAGAGGCTGAAAAAGGCGACAAGGAGGTATTTATCGAACGCACTGAAGAGGCTCTTGAAACAGGTGCTGATATCATTTGTACGGCATGCCCCTTTTGTATGGTCATGATGACCGATGGCATCAAGTATAAGAACAAGGAAGAGGAAGTTAAAAACTACGACCTGGCGGAGTTGGTTTCTATGTCCCTTGATCTATAATAGGCTACACATCTATTTCTTCGATTCTTTCTTCTACTTTGCGAATATTCGGATCATCAAGGGATTTCATTTTTTTCCATAGAAGTGGGGCAATTTCTTCCACCGGGTTATAAAACAGGGATCCATCCTTTTTTTCCTGTGAAACGAGGTTTTCGCTGAAGAAGTTCATGACCAAAATAAAGATACTTAAAAATACAGCCCCTTTCAGCAGCCCGAATATTCCTCCTGCCAGTTTGTTAAGGAAACCCAGGGCGATCATATTGATCACTTTTTCTAAAATACGGCCCAGCATATATACCAGGAAGACGATGACAATAAAGGTGATGATTAATGAAAATACCGGCACATACTTTCCATCCAGATGAATGGTGTCGATTAAAAAATCAGCAGCATAACCCGATAAATAAAGGGCCGCATAAATACCCAAAATTAAAGCCACCAAAGAAGCCAACTCAATAATAAAGCCTTTTTTAAATCCGTGGTAGGCAAACCAGGCAAAGAAAACTAAAATGATGATATCGATGAAATTCATATGCACTAAGTTAAAGGTTAAGGTTATGAAGCCAGTTTGGGATAAGTACCGGGTAAAGTTCTGTAGTAAAAAACGTATTTATGATAAATACTGTAATGTAGTTTCTAAACATTTGTATCTGTGATTTATTGAAAATGGCCCTATTCGTTTCTATCCCTCATTTTAAAGTTTTGCCACGACTCTCTTAATCTATAAATCTGCCTCCCTGATATATCATATGTTTGAACAAGTTCTTTACAAAGCTCAATTTGTACTTCATAAATATCTTTTACTTGTTCAATTCCTACAAGAGTTTCATTACATTCAGCCATGGCATCATCAAGGTACTTTTGAAAGCCGGCTTTTTGATGTCTTTTAGCATATCCCTCAGCGATTAATCGGGGAATAGCTTTACAAGACCTTGATAATTGATCTTTCTGGTCATACCGTTCAGAAGGGGGCAACTGTGGCAAAATTTCTTTCATTACCTGAAGCATGGCCTTATACGTATTCTGGTAAACAATTAAGTCCTTAAAACTTGTTATCTTTTTATTTTGGGTGTTATCCATATTCATATCTTGAGAATCATCACCATAACCAAACTTCTAAACCGGCTTCCTTACCCTCACCTTTACCACATCATTAATTATTTCTCCTTTAATCTTTTTGTCAACTCCGTATCAAATACAAACTCATTCAGTTCTTTATTGTCGGTATCCAAAATCTGGTCTTTGTCGCCTTCCCACCATAAATTACCATTATAAATAAAGGATACCGTATCCCCAATTTTAACCACCGAGTTCATGTCGTGGGTATTTACTACAGTAGTCATTTGAAACTCATAGGTCAGGCGTTGGATCAAATCGTCAATCACACCGGATGTGTGCGGGTCGAGGCCGGAGTTGGGTTCATCACAAAACAAATAATCGGGGTTCATGGATATGGCCCTTGCAATGGCCACCCTTTTTACCATCCCTCCGCTGAGCTCAGCGGGGTAAAGTTTGTTAGCGTTTTCGAGGTTGACCCAGTTCAAACAAAAGTTTACCCGTTCGCGTTTTTCTTCCATGCTCTGGTTGGTATACATGGTTAGGGGGAACATCACATTTTGTTCTACGGTAAGGCTGTCGAACAAAGCACCTCCCTGGAACAGCATCCCGATCTCTTTGCGGATGCCCTTTCTTTCTTTGAAATCCATTTCACTGAAATTGCGGCCATCAAAAAGGACGCTGCCCTGATCTACTTCAAACAAACCCACCAGGCATTTGATCAAGACCGTTTTCCCTGATCCGCTTTGCCCGATCACCAGGTTACATTTTCCCTTGGCAAATGAGACACTAATGTTTTTAAGTACATCTTTATCACCAAACGACTTGGATATGTTTCGGGCTTCAATCATTTGTTTTGCTTTTTTGCATGAATGTTTTACTAGCTACAAATTTAAGGATAATTATACACTGAAAATGATTTTTATGAAACGAAATACAATTGAATGAATTGTTGAATGGCGTTCTTCCTTTTGTAATGATGTTGAGATACTTCATAAATTAATATCATTATTTCAGATAAATCTGTAAATTTGACCTTCCTAAAATTAAAACTTTATTGCTCATCAAAAGAATGTTATCAAATGAACTTTGAATTTACCGAAGAACAAATAATGATCCGTGATGCGGCCCGCGACTTTGCCCAGCGTGATCTGCTATCCGACGTCATCGAAAGGGACCATAATGCCACCTATCCCACCAAACATATTCAAGAACTTTCTGCCCTTGGTTTTATGGGGATGATGGTTGACCCGAAATATGAAGGTGGAGGCATGGACACAGTTTCCTATATTTTAGCCATGGAAGAAATTTCAAAGGTGGATGCTTCGGTTAGTGTGATCATGTCGGTAAACAACTCTTTGGTATGTTATGGGCTTCAGAAGTATGGCACAGAAGAGCAAAAACAAAAATACCTCCCCGACCTGGCCACCGGAAGAAAGATCGGGGCCTATTTGCTGTCAGAGCCCGAAGCCGGTTCGGATGCCACCATGCAACGTACCATAGCCGAAGACAAAGGAGACCATTATCTGCTGAACGGTACCAAAAACTGGATTACCAGTGCCAATGCAGCTTCGGTGTACCTTGTAATTGCCCAGACCCATCCTGAAAAAAAACATCGTGGGATCAATGCGTTTATCGTAGATAAAGATACACCCGGCATCAGCCTTGGCCCACACGAAGACAAAATGGGCATGCGGAGTTCGGATACCCATTCGGTGATGTTTACTGATGTAAAGGTGCCCAAAGCAAACAGGATAGGCGAAGATGGATTTGGGTTTAAGTTTGCCATGAAGGCACTCGAAGCAGGAAGGATAGGAATTGCAGCCCAGGCTTTAGGGCTGGCATCCGGGGCGCTGGAACGCTCCATTCAATATGCCAAAGAGCGAAAAGCTTTTGGAACAGAAATAGCCAACCACCAGGCCATCGCCTTTAAAATTGCCGATATGGCTGTGAAGGTGGAAAATGCCCGCAACCTCTGCTTAAAGGCTGCCTGGCTGAAAGATAACGGAAAAGCATTTGCTATTGCCGGCTCCATGGCCAAACAATATTGTGCCGATATTGCTATGGATGTGACTACCGAAGCGGTGCAGATCCATGGCGGATACGGTTATGTAAAAGAATACCATGTAGAACGCCTGATGCGCGAAGCCAAGCTTACGCAAATTTATGAAGGGACCTCGGAGATCCAGAAGATCGTGATTTCAAGGTCGCTTTTAAAAGACTAAGCAAGGATATTGATTTAGTATTCAAAATGGCAAAGAGTTTTATATCTTTGCCATTTGTTTTTATTTCGCAAAACAACTAACAAACAATATGATATATGAAAATTCTTATTTGTATTAGTAACGTGCCTGATACTACCACTAAAATCAGGTTTGTGAATGACAATACAGCCTTTGATACAAATGGGGTTCAATGGATCATTAATCCATGGGATGAACTTGCATTAACAAGGGCACTTGAACTTAAAGAAGCTTCAGGCGGGGCGATCGAAAAAGTAAGTGTGATCAGTGTTGGGCCAACTTCTGTAGAACCAACGCTCAGGAAAGCCATGGCCATTGGGGCAGATGATGCCATACGTGTAAACGCTGAACCTACTGATGCTTACGGTGTAGCCTATCGGGTTGCTGAAGCGGTTAAAGACATGGGTTATGACATGATCGTGGCCGGGATTGAATCATCTGATTACAATGGGGCAGCAGTTGGCGGAATGATCGCCGAATTTTTAGGCCTGCCTTCTGTCTCTTCCGTATCCTCTATTAACATCGAGAACGGAAATGTTTCCCTGAAAAGGGAGATTGATGGCGGATCGGAAGTAGTAGCCACACAAATTCCTTTTGTTGCAATTATTCAAAAAGGGGTGGCCCTTGAGCCCAGGATACCTTCCATGCGTGGGATTATGATGGCACGCAAAAAGCCATTAACCGTTGTGGAAGGCGCTGCTGTGGAAACCATGACCAGCTTTGTTAGTTATGAGCTTCCGCCTGCTAAAGCAGCCTGTAAAATGATCGACCCCGAAAACATGAAAGAACTGGTTGACCTGTTACACACCGAAGCAAAAGTTATTTAAATTATGAATTACGATTTTAGATGAATGATTTGAAATTTCAAAACCTACTATCCTCAAATCTAAAGTCTAAAATCTAATATCTAACATCTAACATCTAACATCTAACATCTAAAATCAAATGTCAATACTAGTATATACAGAGAACTGGGACGGAAAATTCAAAAAGCTTAGCTTTGAATTGGTTTCCTATGCCAGTGCCATTGCCGAAAAGGCAGGTTTGAGTGTTTCCGTTGTTTCCATTGGAAATGTGGACAACGATGAATTAAATAAACTTGGAAATTACGGAGCGTCAAAAATTATTGAGGTAAAAGACGATCGATTAAATAACCTTGTTAATGGTGCATATAGCTCCATAATTAGCCAGGTGGCGGAAAAAGAGGGAGTCAAGATTGTTGTATTGAGCAATAATAATTCAGGAAAAGCCCTCTCCCCAAGAATATCCGTAAAATTAAAAGCAGGCCTCGTAGCTGGGGTGAGTGCGGTGCCTGCCAGCCTTGATCCTTTTATTGTGCAGAAAAAAGCCTTTACCGGAAAAGCTTTTGCCAATGTCCAGGTGAATTCCGACAGAAAGGTATTGACTTTATCCCAAAATTCTTTCGGAATTGTAGAAAAGGGGGGAAGCGCAAATATTGAATCTTTCAGCCCTGAGTTTTCTGAAAATGACTTCAGGACAGAAGTAAAAGACGTGAAAAAAATTACGGGTAAAGTCTTGCTCAATGATGCGGAAGTTGTAGTTTCCGGTGGCCGTGGTATGAAAGGTGCCGAAAACTGGGGAAGCATTGAAGAGCTGGCCGGATTACTTGGCGCTGCTACTGCTTGTTCACGTCCGGTGTCGGATGAAGGCTGGAGGCCTCACGAAGAACATACCGGACAAACCGGGAAGATCATCGCCCCAAACTTATACATTGCTGCCGGTATCTCCGGAGCCATTCAGCACCTGGCAGGTGTTAGTTCGTCAAAATGCATTGTGGCAATAAATAAGGACAACGAAGCTCCAATATTTGAAGCAGCAGATTATGGGGTTATCGGGGATGCTTTGCAGGTGTTGCCTGCCTTAGTTGATGCTGTTAAAGCATTTAAAGCAGAGAATTAATAATCTATATCAAAAGATAATAAGGCCATCTTAATGAATTTAGGATGGCCTTTTTACGTCCACTTCTATTGTTAGGTATTTTTTGGTCGAAAAAAAGTTGTATTTTTATACAACGCAATCTATCAAAAAAACCAAAAATGAAAAACAAGACGTTTTATTTCATCCTCCCTTTTGCCCTTTTAATATTAAATACTTCCTATGCAACGCACTGGTGGACTGGGGCGGTTAATCATTCATGGAACAATGGCGGCAACTGGGATATGGGCACCGTGCCGGGTTCTTCCGATGATGTATTTATCCCCTCTGGAACACCCAATGATTGTTGGGTGGCCACCACCGATCAAGACTGTGACAACCTTTTTGTGCTGGCCGGGGCTACTTTACGTATTTATGATGAAATATTGCATGTATGGGGGGTGTGTGAGATTTATGGAAACTTAAAAATGGACAACAGTATTGGTGAGCTTCATACCCATCAGAATTTTAGATGGTATTCGGGCTCCACCGCTAACATTACTGCCTATGCCCTTATCGTAGCTTACAAAGACTGGGAGTTTAGGAGTGGAGCGACGGTGCATATGAACAATGGTTATGTGAAATTCTTTGGCTATTCTGTCCCCAATAATATCATTTGCAAATCCTCTGATTCCTATTTCTCTACCATTAGCATTGAGAACCCTTATGGTGTAGAGTTCAGCACTTCTTCAACCCAGCCCCTTGTTGTTGATAATTTGATTCATATAAATCCGAGCATGACCTTTACAAGCAATTCTTCACAGGATATTATTTGTAATGGGCAGTTTGATGGATATCCGGGTGAGTTTAATTTTAATAATGGAACCTTTATTTTTAATGGCACTTCTTCGGTATTAGACTGCTCTTTCACATCTTATTTTAACAACCTTACGATCAATACCACGGGCTTCATAGAAATTGGATTCCTGGGCTGGTTAAATATTATGGGCGACTTACATATTAACAGCGGAATACTTGATTGTGATTACAGTGGCTGGATCAGGATTTATGGGGACTGGATCAACAATGTGGGAACAGGTGGATTTGATGAATTGGGGAGTACCGTTGAGTTTTTAGGGGCATCTTACCAGAAATGCAGCAATGAAACTTTTTATAAACTTATTATCAATAAAACAGGGAACTATATGTATCCAGAAGCCGGGCATACCATTCAAGTGACAAACTCGCTGGAACTGGCTGATGGCGACTTGCAAATGAACACCAATTCTTCTTTGGATTTGAACGGGGAAGTGATCATTGCTAATGGTAGTAAAATTTCAGCAAACGGGGTATCGGGAACAAATATTTATTTTTCAGGAATCCCCTGGGATGACAATAATACATCGACTTCAGGATTTATTCCCGGCACATCAACATTTACTTTCGATCATTCATCAGGCTATCATGGGGTTAATACGGATGCTTTCTTGTTCAGCTTTTATAATTTAAATATTTCGGGGGCTGGAGCTGTAGCCATTAGCGAAAATATTGAGGTGTTGGGTGATGTTAATGTAAACAACGGCAGTTGGTTGGATTATGGTTCTACCGGACTTTACCACATGTTTTACGGTGATATCACCGTTGTTCAATCCTCTTATTTTACAGATGAAGAAAACATATTGTTTAAAGGAACTTCAGATCAAATAATAAGCGGGGGAAACAACGGCCTTACACTTGGCCATTTAATAATCGACAAGGGGAATAAAACATCAGGAGGTTCCAAAGGCAATACGGTTTATTTCAGTGCAAATTACCCTGGGGTCGATTTGCAGGTTGAAAGCCTTACGATAGACTACGGGACTTTACAAATGAATTCCGCCAAGCTAACCTCTCTCGGTAACATCAATGTAAACAGTGGGGCTAAACTTGCCCTTGATGCCTGGTGCTGGCTCGAAATAGAAGATGGTAAAAATGTGAATATTAATTCTCTTGGTACATTTGAGTCTATCGGATCAGCTGAATATATGGCCGTGGTTAGCCATACATCAGCTGGATATTATGGATTCAATGTAAATAGCGGCGGTACAATAGCAGCAAAATATACGGTTTTCGAATACATAGATGATTTTGGAGTAAATATTAAATCCGGATCATTCGTTGATGCCAATTATCCTTTTGATTATTGTGAATTCAGGAATGGTGAAAGTGGTGGAACTTTACTTATGATAAATACAAGCCAGGGTTTTTCAGTTGCTAATGCAAAATTTCCAGCCAATACCTGGAGTGGCCTTTTTAACGTAGTACGGGAGTCAGTAGTTGGGAATGTGGTTTTTAAACATGCCACAGGAGATTTTGCCGGGGAGAGTTTTGACTTTGACCCCAACAATAATGTTAACTGGGATTATACGCCTACGCTGTTTAATACAAAAATATTTTTGGAAGGGCCATTTAATGGAACAGCGATGAATACGGATGTTAACCCCTTCCTCCCGCTGAATCAACCCTATAATGGATACCCCTGGTATTATAATGGAACCGAAAGTGTTCCAGTTATGCCCAGCACATCGATTGTTGATTGGGTTTTACTCGAACTTCGCACCAGCGATGGCGATGTTTCTACAGCAAATGATTACTGTATGGTTGCTCAGCAGGCTGCTTTCCTAATGAACAATGGAAATGTTGTGGATACTGACGGGAGCTTTGATATCCCAATACCGGGTGCTATTGGTGCTACCGATAACGTTTACCTGGTTGTCAGGCATAGAAATCATGTGGATATTTTGTCCAATTTTCCCTTAAGCAACTCTACAGGGCCTTATGATTATGACTTCACCGTTTCACAGGCGATGGTTTATGGTGAAACCGCTGGGCATAAAAACCTGGCACCCGGGATATGGGGAATGTTTGCGGGTGATGGTTATGGGGATGGCAGTATTAATATTGCTGATATTTATAATTCATGGAAACCATCAGCCGGGGAAATGGGGTATTATTCCGGAGACACAGATATGAACGGACAGTGCAATAACCAGGATAAAAACGACGTGATGATGCTAAACTGGGGAGAATCTTCCCAGATTCCTTAAGAAATGAAAACCCTGCAGGGATTTATTGCCCCGAAGGGTTTTTCCTAATCTTTTATGGCCTTTACACCCGGAAGCTCTTTGCCTTCAATGTATTCGAGCATGGCCCCACCACCGGTTGATACGTAACTGACTTTATCTTTAAGATTATATTTATTGATGGCCGCCACAGAATCGCCACCCCCGATCAGGGAATAGGCACCTTTTGCAGTTGCCTCAGCTACGGCTTCAGCAATGGCTTTGGTGCCGGCTGCAAAGTTTTCCATTTCAAATACACCCATAGGGCCATTCCATAATATGGTTCTGGAATTATGGATCACCTCTTTAAATTGGGCAATGGAATCCGGTCCGATATCTAATCCCATCCAGTCATCCGGGATGTCATCCACCACCGAAAGTTTTTTATTGGCTGCATTGTCAAATTTATCTGCAATAATGGTATCGGTAGGCAGGTAAAGATTGACTCCCCTTTCTTTTGCCCCTTCAATGGTGTGTAATGCCAGCTCAAGTAGCTCGTCTTCAATCAGTGATTTCCCCACATGCCCGCCGGTAGCATGGATAAAGGTAAACATCATCCCTCCACCAACGATCAGGTTATCCACCTTATCAAGTAGGTTGTTGATGATCTCAATTTTTCCTGAAACTTTTGCCCCACCTAAAATGGCAGTAAAGGGTTTTTTCGCATTATGAAGAACATTTTCAATACTCTTCACTTCATTTTCCATAATGTACCCGAACAATTTATTTTCAGGGAAAAATTTAGCGATGATGGCGGTTGAAGCGTGGGCCCGGTGTGCGGTACCAAAAGCATCATTCATGTATACATCACCAAGGGCAGCTAATTTTTCAGCAAATATTTCATCCCCTTTGGTTTCTTCTTTGTAAAACCGGAGGTTCTCCAATAACAATACTTCACCATTTTGCAAGCCGGCAGAAAGTTGTTTGGCCGAAACACCAATGCAGTCATCGGCAAATTTTACATTTGTCTTTAATTGTTCTGCCAAATAGCCCACAAGATGTTTCAGTGAAAAAGCATCTTCCGGCCCTTCTTTTGGCCTGCCGAGGTGCGACATCAGAATGGCAGCACCCCCTCCGCTTAAAATTTTATTTATGGTTGGAATTGCTGCGTCGATGCGTGAGCTATCTGTAATTTCAAATGATTCGTTTAGGGGAACATTAAAATCAACCCTCACCAGTACTTTTTTATCCTGGAAATTAAACGTTTCAATGTTTTTCATGTTATTCTGATTGTTTATTGAATGCTATGCGTTAAATTATTCGGACGGCAAAAATACTTAAAATAAATATCCGTTATAATTCCTTATTTTTGCAAAACAGGATCAAAATCTTTTGAATGAAAAATTTTCAGGGCTCCATAAAGTCGAAACTTCCCAAACAAGGAACCTCCATCTTTGCCACTATGTCGGCTTTATCCCGCGAACATAATGCGATAAATCTTTCGCAGGGATTTCCCGATTTTGAGATATCTCAAAAACTTATTGCCCTGGTCAATAAGTACATGACCAAAGGATATAATCAATATGCACCCATGACCGGTGTACCCGAACTAACCGAGCAAATCTCCCAGAAGGTGGAATCCCTGTATGGAGCAAAATATAATCCTCAACGCGAAGTCAATATTACCTCCGGGGCTACACAGGCTTTACATACTGCTATTGCCGCGGTGATCAATGAAGAAGATGAGGTGATCGTTTTTGAGCCCGCATACGATGCTTATGTGCCTCTCATTAAATTACATGGCGGAATTGTAAAATATTCTGAATTAAGCCTCCCTGATTATAAGGTAAACTGGGAGGAAGTGAAAAAGATGATCAGCAACCGGACAAGGATGATCATAATTAATTCCCCCCATAATCCTACCGGGAGCATTTTGAGTGCTTCTGATATGAAAGAGCTGGAAAAGATCACTATGGGGACTGAAATCATTATTTTAAGTGACGAAGTTTACGAACACTTGATTTTTGACGGGATCAAACACGAAAGCATTTGCCGGTATCCGGGCCTTGCTGAGAGATCGTTCGTGATTGGTTCCTTTGGAAAAACATTTCATGCTACAGGATGGAAAACAGGTTTTGTACTGGCCCCCGAAAACCTTATGGAAGAGTTCCGAAAAGTACATCAATTTGTGGTGTTTGCAAGCAATACTCCCGTTCAATATGCCCTTGCTGAGTTTCTGACAGATAGCACCAATTACGAAGACCTGGGTAAGTTTTACCAGCGAAAACGCGATTTGTTCCAAAAACTAATTTCAGGCTCACACTTTAAAATCGTCCCTTCATATGGCACCTATTTTCAGCTCCTCGATTACAGCGCCATCACCGATGAATCGGAAGTAGATTTTGCCATCCGGCTGACCAAAGAATTTAAACTGGCCTCCATCCCCGTATCCGTTTTTTACCATAAAAATACCGACAATAACGTATTGCGCTTTTGTTTTGCCAAAGAAGAAATCACCCTCGAAAAAGCGGCGGAGATCTTAAACAAAATTTAGCGATAAACAACCACCCTAACAGCCAAAAACTAACAACCCAGTCCTCAACGATATAACCCTCGATATCGAACTCAACCCACTTGTGTAGTATATGGGCTCAATTTTTTTTGAGGATGTCTCAGAAGTCTGAAATTTAGGTCACGCTGAGCTTCGTCGAAGAGTGTGCGGTGGGCAATCTTTAAATTAAAACCTTCTATCCTTCCACACAGCTCAGGTTGACCAAATGGTAAACAAGAAGACTTCTCTGACATCCTTTTTTATTATATTTGTAACTTAATTTTTACTAGTACAAAACTAAATCCACTTAAACCTATACGCTGCAACAAGCAACTTTTAATAACCAAGAAAAACGACGAAAAATTGGGTTAATTTAGCGATATATATAAGTTATGCCTTATGCAGGTTGTCATTTCAAAATAGAGATAAAATGAAAACTTCATCCATTCATGTATTGATTATTTCGATAATAATACCCATTGTCGCTGAAGCACAATGGACTTATCTGGGGTTGTTGAATAATCCTGTTAATGAATTTAAAATTGATGATGGTTGGCTATATGCCGCTACCAACAACGGCCTTTTCAAAAAACAACTAGGTAACAGCGATACAACCTGGTCACTAATGGGATTTGAAGAGACCCGAATATTTGATTTCATAATTTTTAGTAAAGATTCCATCTTGTTATGTAAAAATATTAATTCAACCCCAGATGATACCGTTTCCTTGTTTATCACTTATGATGGGGGCAACAGTTGGAATGATTTCCAAAACGGGTTTGGAGTGGATATAAACTCCAAAAGATGTAAATCAATGGAAAAAGGATCTCCCGGAACAGGTGCTATTTTTGCCCGAACAGGTTCTTGTGTAGCAAGATCACAGGATAATGGAGTCAGCTGGGAACTTGTTCATGGACAATGGGATAATACAAGTTCCACAAGTATAAACCTTTTCAATTTTTACTCCAATGGAAACTGTTGGGCAGGTGGATTAACGGGTTATTTTCAACCTTATCTTTTGAAGTCAGAGGATTTTGGAACAAGTTGGGAATTTATTGGGCCTAGTTCCTTCGGGGATAATTACACAGTCTGCCTACTTCAAAGTATATACAATGCTGATGAGATACTAATTGGTTCATCTGGTGACATGTTAAAAAGTTATGATGGAGGTTATACATGGAACATCTCCTTTGACTTTTCTTCGGATCTTTTCTTTTCGGATCTAAAATTTAGTACTGTAGAGGATAGTCTCATCTATCTTGTTGGAAACAAGGTAAACACTTCTCTCAATCCTAATGTGCTTGTTTTATATGGATCGGAAGATTTTGGAGAAACCTGGGAACCAATGGATTCATTGGAACTCCCTCCGGACCAAATTGCAGTTCACTTGGAAATACTAAATGAGGATGAAAGTGAAAAGCTGTTCTTTGCCACCAGCAGTGGAGTCTTTATGTTTAACCTTCCGGTTGGAATAAATGAGAGAATAGTTGATGATCCGGCAAATTCAGGATTTATATATCCAAATCCTTTTCATTCAAAAGCTTCAATCAAATTATATAATACCAAACAAGGGGATAAAACCTTAAAGATCTATAACCTAAAAGGAGAATTGGTAAGGACTGAAATTCAACACACAAAAGATCAGATTACTATTAAAAGGAATGATTTGACTAATGGAGTTTACTTATACAGTGTTCACACAGAAAATGGGAATTGTTATCATGGTAAATTCATGGTCGAATAACTACATAACACAAGCACAAGGCATAACAGCGCCTAATAGCAAATAGGGCCAGATTGCAGGTTACTAAACATAATGAGCATTTGGCTAGCGCCAAGCTCAAAATTTGAGCTTCGCAGAAAACATCTTAAGAAATTAACTAAATTTATAAACTTAATGAATTTTAAGCTTGGCTAAGTGGGAAACAGCAGAAGGAGCTTCAGTACCTGCGCCCTTCTTCCCCTCGTTGTCCGTAGCGTCTCGGCTACGGACCTTTACAAAAGTGCATTTCTTAGCATTCCCCCACTACCCCAAGTTTAATGCAGTGTAACTTGTGGCAACTCACACCAACTGTTGTAAGGTATTGGCTTAGTAGTACTCTTGTCTGAAATTTTACTATTTTAGTAGAACAAAAGAAGAATAGTAACATTATGAGCAGGAATTACAAATTCAGAGATCAGGAAAAACCACTTAAAGGATTAAGTTTAGCAGGATTTAAAAGAGCGGTGGCCCGAAAAAACGCCGGGCGTGGGTTGGCCAAGTGGGGGGATAGGATCGTTTTTTCTTGATTTTTTGTATCTTTTTTATCAAGAAAAAAGATAGAAAGAATAGAAACCTGCCACGGGGAAAATCAGACTGAGACCAGAACATAAGACTTCGTTGTCCGAAGCGTCCCGGCTACGG
>JAIOZL010000039.1 GCA_021740645.1 Bacteroidales bacterium | reverse complement strand
GTAAATGCCCATCGCTTTGATTTAAAAGGAGAATCACTTAGAAAGAAAAAATAATTATATATTTACATTACAAATTGATCCCAAATCAAATTGTACACTTTACTCCGAAATCAATGTACACTTTGCCCGGAATATTCATAATTATATTGTTGCTAATCTAATACTTGATTACACTGATGGAGATGCTAATCTCGGGAAAGAGATTTCTAGCTCTGAAGAAAATCCAGTTTATAATTGCTTTATTACAACATATAAAAAGACCAATGGAATATTTTATTTGATCTCGGATAGTCTAAATTATGGAAATCCTATTTATTGTAAAATTTATAAGATTAAAAATCCATATGGTGTAAATTATATGGGTCCGATTACCATATCTTCTAAAAGTCTTTTTGAGGGAGAATTATCAATAGAAGTACCTTATTATTCCAATCCTTTTAACATAGGAGATACGCTAAAATATGTTGTTCAAGTATCAGATACGGATGATAATTTGAGTAATAAAGCTGAGATGATTAAAATATTTCCATTTACAAATAATTAAAAAGCACGACAGCCCAACAAGCGGTTATACACTATACCTGGTAAATCGTAAAAGAGAAAAATTATTTATAAATTAGCTTAAACTTAAAACCTAAAACCAACGCTCCGTTCTCGGTACAGTGCATACCGCGAACGTTGTAGGCAATGCTGACCAGACAGTGCAAAGCTACATTATGAAAATATTTTTGAAAAATAGATAAACGTATAAATAAATCAAATTTAAAAATTGACATGATGAATAGAATTACATTAACTTTTTTAGGTCTTTGTTTGTCAGTTCTTGCTTTTAGTCAGGAAAAAAATCAAGATAAATGGGAAACGGTTATCTCTGAAATGACTAAAGCAAACGAAGGTGACACTATAACATATAGGTCTAAAAAAATCTTAGAATGGTCTGATTTTAAAATGCTACCTGACTCAAATAATGATTCAAGAGTTAATATAGAATTGACATTTGGCGTTTTTGTAAAAAAAGTAAATGTTTGGACAGGAGTTATTACAGTAGATTCATACGGAGGAATTAGAAGAGATTTATCGTGGGTTAATTCTCTGGATAAATCGCAACAATTATTAGAATATCTTCAATTGAAATATGAGATTGCACATTATTTCGCAAAAAAATCAGAAATAGAGATTAATAGTAAAAAAATAAATGCAGGAAATAGGAACAGAATTAACGGAATTATAGAGACACATTTAAATGGGAGAGATAAAGCTCTTAATGAGTTTGATATAGAATCTGATTACGGCAATAGGGCTGAAATTATTGAAAAGTGGAAACAAAAACTCCATAATAATGAAATATAATAAGCACTGCCTACAACACATGTAACTGTTGCACAACCCCTAAAAATTTAAAATTCAATTCCAGATTTAGAAAGAAATCTGATCAATAGCTAAATTTAATTCTGGGTATCCAAATTCGGCTCAAAAACTGCCCTATTTTCAGATAAACAGCTTCCGAAAAGGCAAAAAACAGACGTTTAGCACTATTTCTACCCACTTCCATAGTATGCCGTACCCTATAATTCCCATTATGTTTAAGTAACTTTTTCAGGTTGTAGGCCATAGCTGCCATTAGCATTACTTTATTGGCCGATTCTATGCCTCGGGTATTGATCTTCCGCAACTTTGAACAAAAAATAAAAAAAATGAAAAGCGATAGATTAAGAACAAAGAGTCTGGATGAGATGATTGATAAGCATGTCGGGGAAGTTGGTACTGAAAAACGAGATACTTTTGAGGAAGAACTACGCTTAGATATATTAGGTCAGACTATAAAGCAAATCAGAGAAGAAAAACATTTGACACAAGCTCAACTTGGAGAATTAATTGGAGTAAAGAAGGCTCAAATTTCTAAGATTGAGAATAATCTGACTGATGCTAGATTTGAAACTATTTTGAAAGCATTTAGGGCTTTAAATGCAAAGATCAATTTCAATGTTGAATTAAAATAAAAGCCGAACGCATAACAGGCTGTCATATTCCATTGCCAGGAAGTCATTTTAAATGAAATTTATCCTTAATTTTAATATCCATTAAAACTAACAAGGCCTATGTTCTGGCAACGGAACATACAGTCGTACCGTGGTGCTTCATGCAATGAAAAAACGACAGTGCGGAGATTAATTGCGTAATCTGAGCATTTTTTGCGGAGAAAGTTTCATTTGCGGAGAATAAAGAGTATATTTGTCGCATAATTTGCGTAGAATGAAAATCTATATACACGAAAAAGAAAACTGGACTGACTTCACCTGGGACAATAAGAAAGTGATGATAAAACTTGGTGAAGCTAGAAATCAACAAGGCAGACTTCTTGGAAAAATGGAATCGCTAGGCTTTGATTTGCAGAATGAAGCGGTTTTGAACACTCTTACTTTAGATGTTTTAAAATCATCTGAAATCGAAGGCGAGTTTTTGGAAATTGAACAAGTACGTTCTTCAATTGCTCGTCGGCTAGGAATTGATATTGCCGGAGTAGTGGAATCGCAACGCCATGTTGACGGAATAGTTGAAATGATGCTTGACGCTACGCAAAGATATGATTTGCCTTTGACTAAAGACAGATTGTTTGGTTGGCATGCAGCGTTGTTCCCGTCAGGTTGGAGTAATCTGTATAAAATCACAGTTGCAGACTGGAGAAAAGACACGACTGGTCCAATGCAAGTTGTATCGGGACCCATGGGAAAAGAAGAAGTTCACTATCAAGCTCCAAGTTCAGACAGGATAGAACCAGAAATGAAAAGATTCTTAGACTGGTTTGAAAACGAGCATGAAACAGATTTGGTTCTTAAAGCGGCTATTGCTCATTTATGGTTCGTGACAATTCATCCATTCGACGATGGAAACGGACGAATTACAAGAGCAATTACAGATATGATATTGGCACGTTCTGACAAAAGTATCAGGCGGTTCTATAGTATGTCTGCACAAATTAGAGTTGAAAGAAAACAGTATTATGAAAAACTTGAAAAAACACAAAAAGGAAATTCAGATATTTCAGAATGGATTTTGTGGTTTCTGCAATGTTTAATAAATGCTATTGACTCCACAGATGAGACTTTATCGAAAATACTTCATAAAGCAGAATTTTGGAAAATACATTCCACCACAATTCTCAATGATAGACAGCAAAAAATAATAAACAGACTACTTGATGGATTTGATGGAAAGTTAACAACCTCGAAATGGGGAAAAATTAACAAGTGCTCACAAGATACAGCTCTTCGAGATATTCAAGATTTGATTAAGAAGGATATCTTACAAAAAGAAGCGAGCGGTGGACGAAGCACAAATTATGAATTGAAAGAAATGCCAGGCGGAAATAATGTATAAAAATAATAGCCGGTTCAGTAGTAAATTCAAGGCTTGTAGCCCGCTACAACTTTTCTGTAACTTGACTGGAATGCAGCCCGCAGTCGGCTACTATTCTTATATTAACTGTTGGCAACAAACAAAAGAAATACCATGCAAAAGCTAGTATTCTTCTTTACTTTTTTTCTGTCAGTTCAAGTCTTTTCTCAGGAGATTTTAACCATAGGAGAGGTTTTTGATTTTGATATTGGTGACGAATTTCATTATACAAATAACCTGGGAATGCCTAGTGGGACGCGAAAAAAAGTTATTGAAAAACGCTATTCACCAACCAATGATACAGTCTATTATAAAATGGAAACCAGAGGTTATTCGTCTACCTTTGTTGAAGAACCTGAAATGCACTTAGAATATAACTTTGGTTCTGGCATTCAGGATGTCAAATACACGGATCTGGATTCTTCAATATTTTACTATTACACATTTATCAATATTTCGGATCTTGAGACTTATGAAGTTCAGTATTCTTATGACTCTATTATTGGATTTGAACCTAACTTTTGCAATACTTATTTATGCGGATACCATGCTGTAATTGGAGATTTTGAGCCATCGACATATCGGTATATTTATGGCAAAGGTATTGGATTCGTTTATTGTTTTGTGCAATACGGAGACTCGGGCGGACTTATTGATCAAGACAATGGTTTAATTTATTACAAAAAAATTGGAAAAACATGTGGAACACCAGACTTAACAGGTGTCAATGAGAAGGTAATTAGTACAGATGAAATTTTAATCTTTCCGAATCCTGCCAGTTCTCAATTAACAATTCAATTAAATAATGAACCCTTAGAAAGCTGTAAAATAGAATTTTTTAATATTCAAGGAGAATTACTTGATTCTAAAATACTCGAGGGAAAATCAACTATCTATGACCTAACAAATATGGACAAAGGAATTTATTTCCTTAGAATTTATTTAGCAAATAAAATCTCGACGCATAGAGTTATAGTAAATTAAAATTGTCAGTTGCCAAGGGTATACAATATACCGGGAAAATCGTTAAAGAGTAAAATAATTCATAAATTAGCTTAAACTTAAAAAACGAAAACCACCCTCCGTTCATTGGTACAATGCATACCGTCGATCATTGGCAACTATTAAACCACATGTTACCCTTATTCAAATAATTTTATGAAAAAGAAAAATCACCTTTCAATCCTGTTGCTGGCATTCATAATTTCAGTGAGTTACGGACAAGGTAATAATTCTCCCTGCACTCAGATAAAATCAATTGAGGATTCGATTGGCCTTTTTCAAATAAAAACGGACTCTTTTTTTAACAGCAAGCAAATGATAAACCTGTTGGTGTTTCCGAAAGACTCTTATAATAAATTTGGAATTGAATTTGGATATAGCCACACCGATTTATTGCCCACAAGTTCATTTGCAAAAAGCGAAAATGTGCTTGCCGCTATCAATGGAGGTTTCTTTAATATGGATAGTGGAGGGAGCGTTAGCTATTTTGAGGTAAATGATGAGCTTATAAGCCGAAAAAGAAATCCTGATCTGAAATGGGGTATATCCGACAGTCTGATGAATGGGGCGATTGTTATATCGAAGGATTCCAGAATTAGCATTCAACCTGTTAATTCAGAGCATTTTTATGATTCTTCAAAGCTGGAATCTGCTGTATTAGTAACCGGACCCTTACTTCTACTGAATTCGGAAGCCATAAAGCTTGCAGAAAGAAAATTTGTTACAGATCGTCACCCCAGAACCTGCTTGTGTGAAACTGAAGAGTCAGTGGTATTCATCACTATAGATGGAAGAAGAGAAGAAGCCGAAGGTATGAGTTTGATTGAAGTCCAGAAATTTTTAATGAGTATAGAATGTATTGATGGTATTAATTTAGATGGCGGTGGATCCACAACGATGTGGGTAAAAGATAAAGGAATCGTTAATTCCCCAAGTGATGAGTCGGGAGAAAGACCTGTAGCTAATGTATTAATGATAACAGACAAAAGCAGTCACTAATTCTTTTGACTTCCATGAAATTCATATATTATATCCCATCCTCATCATAAACAAATTCGCAGTTGTTTTTCTATAGATTGATATTAACACCACTTTTCCTGCATGGATTCTTGTAATGTTTCATAGAAAAACCAAATAAATTCATCCTGTTTAGTGATGAGAAAAATTAAAATTCTTTATGCTTTAGCCGTAAGAACATGTAATTCTTATCCTCAGGCAACTTTGTTTTTGAATAAGGGAAATCAAATTCAATCAGATATTAAATTTTGAAATGAAAAAGCAGAATTTATTTACTAACTTGTAAAATATATTTTAGTCAGGATGCCTTCTGATTATTTATTTCTTGCAGATTTAAATTTACCTTCTCTTTAAATTAGAATAATACACTGATATACAATTAACTATAAAGGATTAAAAAATCGAATCATCATTTAAATTTTAGAATTATGAAAAACATTGCATTATTAATTATTTTAGGATTATTTCTGGTATCATGTGATCAAATAGCAGAACAACAGCTTGATTCCTCTGGTGAAAAACAAACTTTGGCTGATGTTGAGTCAATCAGAGATGGTGTTTTTATCCACATCACTGAGGGTGCAAACGATCCACACCGGGTTTTGATGCCATTGAAAATGGCAACTTTAATGGCTTCTGACAAAGATGTAATTGTTTATATGGATATTCATGCTGTTGAATTATTGGTTAAAGGAGCAAAAGATTTAAGTTTTGCTGATTTTGAATCATTTCAAACCTATATTAAACAATTAACAGATGCAAATGTAGGTGTTTATGCCTGTCCTACTTGTTTGAAAGTTGCCGGTTTCACACCTGAAGATTTATTGGAGGGTGTACAGATTGCCCAAAAGGATAAGTTCTTTGATTTTACTAAAGGAAGGATACTTACTTTGGATTATTAATCTTATTTGTCAGAATTTTTTTCAACCGGTTTTGTACACCTGAACTGCATAACATACGTAAACCCTGTCATTGCGAGCGTAGCGAAGCAATCTCATATTTTTACCGGACATTAATGATAAAAAATTTAAAAAAGTTTTATGAAAAATTGCTTTTTAGTTTTTGGAATTCTCTCCCTGCTTTTTACAGCTTGTGAAGAGAACAAGGAAGCTGAAGATCTTCAATCTGATTATATTTTAGCCGGGGTTGAAACAGTGGAATTAAATATAAATCTGTTTTCCCCGGAACTTAAAATTGATTTCATAAATGAAAAAATTGGCGATATTCCTACCACAGGATTCTCCGGGGATTTATACATTGATCTGAATTCCGACTCTAATAGTGATATTCAATTTCACGCTTTCTATGGCTATAGCTGTTCAATGGCCGGATGCTTTTCACCCGTTCAGGCATGTGAATTAATGACAATTAATAGTGGGACTGTTGAAATTTATGGTAAGCCATTGAGTTTGAATGACACCATTAATTCTAATCTTGATTGGGAAGTTTTGGGGTCTTCACAAGTGGATGAACAAATAATTTTCCATACACAATTAAGTTCGTTTACCCCGGCATGGGCCAATACCGAAGAAATTAGAAACAACGAATGGTTGGATGAAAATCAATATCTGGCCATTCGTATGAAAAAAGGGGATATTTACAAATTTGGATGGATCAGATTAAGGATTGAGGATTATTATGACCTGATACTAAAAGAGACCGGATTTGAAAAATAATAAAATCAGATTTGAATTTCACGAAAATATAAAACATATACCTTGGCTTCCTGGAGGAGATACGACAATACTTAATAATCTGACACAAGAAAATCTACTTGGAGATTGCAAAGATCTAAAATATCTCAAATATTACAAAGCGCTGATAGAAAATATAATACATTAAATTATATATAGAATAAGTTCAAGATAAAAAGTGTTTCGCCTAAACTTTTCTATCATCATAGTCAATTGACATTCAGCGTCATTGCAGCAGCGCGGCAATCTTTTTAGGTATTATAAGTTTTACATTGTTATTTACCGATTACAAATAACGATAAAGCTTTGTCAGAGCTGTATTTTTTTTAATTTTAACTACTCATTTATTAACCGAAAAATAAGCCAGTATCTATTAAAAAAAAGAATATTATGGAATTTAGAAAAATTGGGAACACTGAATTGGAACTATCTGTTGTAACATTTGGTGCATGGGCTGCCGGAGGATGGATGTGGGGGGGCACAGAAACAAACGAGTCGGTAAAGGCTATTCAGGCAGCCTATGATCATGGCATAACATCGATCGACACAGCACCTGTTTACGGAATGGGCAGAAGCGAAATGATAGTTGGTCAAGCCATTAAAGATATACCTCGAGATAAGGTTCAAATTCTTACGAAATATGGTTTGAGATGGGACACAAAAAAAGGCGATTATTTTTTTAGTAGCTTCGATAATGACGGGAATGCTGTAGATATACATAAATATGCAAGTAAAGAAAGTATAATAGAAGAATGTGAAAGCAGCCTTCGTTATCTGGGGACCGATTATATCGACCTATATCAAATCCACTGGCCCAATTTAAGCACACCGATTCAAGAAACAATGGAGGCCGTTGAAAAGCTTATACAGAGTGGGAAGGTAAGGTATGCTGGAGTTAGCAATTTTAGCCTTGCGCAGTTTGAAGAAGCTGATACGTATTTGAATATTGTTTCGAATCAGGTCGCATACAGTATGCTCAGACGCGAAATTGAAAGTGAACTGCTACCTCATCATATTAAAGAGCAGAAATCAATTTTAGCTTATAGTCCGATGGAACGCGGATTGCTAACCGGTAAAATGACTGCCGGACAGGCCTTTCCCAAGGGCGACCATCGTGCAGGTTTAGCTTTTTACCAAAGTGAAAACATTAAGCGTACTAACGAATTTTTGGATAAAATTAAACCTATAGCAGAGGAAAAAAATGTTTCCATTGGGCAGTTGGTGGTTCGCTGGACAATCGATCAGCCTGGAATTACCATTGCATTGGTGGGAGCACGTAATGCCGCGCAGTCAGTTCAGAATGCCGGAGCAGCAGATATTGAATTATCGGAAAAAGAGCTTTCCTTTATCAAGGATGAGCTCAAATTGCTAAAGCTGAATGTGTAAAAAATCTCAGCGGGACTTTTATCTAATTTAAGATTGTATTTGTAGAAATTAAAGAAATTCATTCAGGAAGAATAGCCTGACTTTAATTCTTGTAATTGTCCCTTTGAACGAACCTCAATAAAAATCAAATCATAAGTATTATATTATGGTACTATTACTAACATGGAGATTGGTTCCATAAGTTTGTTAAGTAATATTGGTAGCTATCCCAGTCTGAATATGTTATGCAAACGAAATTACAGTTTATAATTTTATTTGTGAGAAAAATAATTACTTTTATTCGACGCTTTTGTTTTTTTGTTTCGGGGCAAATTACTTGTACTGTTTTTCCCGGAGCACCATACAAAAGGCTATAAATCAAAAAATTGAATTTTAATTATTTTACTATGAAAAGAACGATTCTCATTCTGGGGCTTTTTGTGTTCACACTTTCTCTAAACGCACAAATAATTGCTTTGCATTCTGCAAGTGGAGTTCAAATATTTAATGGGAATACTGCTCTGGCAAGTGCTTATACGGCAGCTCAGGATTCAGATACTTTGTACCTTTCCGGGGGAACCTTTTTCCCTCCAGCCTATTTTGATAAACAACTTACAATTTTTGGTGCCGGACATTATGTAGATTCTACACTAACGACAGGGAAAACCTTCATTAGCGGGAATGTATATTTGCAAGAAAATGCTGATTTATTTTATCTGGAAGGGCTTGAAATTACTGGAAATATGACATTCAATGCAAATCATTCAATAAATAATGCCAAAATTAAACGATGCAAAATAAATGGGGCCACAAATGTTACGGGTGATTTGAGCAATGCCACAAACAACCTCGAATTAATAGCTAATATTTTTATTGGGACTGTAGATATTTCAAATACAGTTAATGTGGGTATTAACAATAATATCTTCCAGAATTTATTGAAAAATACATACGGCAATCAAATAAATAATAATATATTTTTAGGTGGGGGTTATGTAAGTACATGGACCGTGTTTACAGGGAACAATAATTTTTTAAATAATAATATTTTTCTTTTTGGCAGCGGTATAACTTATAGTAGTGGAAATACATTCTACAACAATCTTTTTATAAAGTTAAATCCTGGCTATGGAACCACACCAACAATTGTAAATAGTTATGAGAACGTTCCTCAAGCCGATATTTTCATAAGTCAATCAGGCACCAGCTTTGACTATAGCCACAATTACCATCTGAAATCTCCATTAACCTACACAGGAACTGATGGCTCTGAAATAGGCATTTATGGTGGTGTTTTTCCTTATAAAGAAGGTGCAGTACCGATGAATCCACATATTCAATTAAAGAATATTTCACCCAAGACCAATGAGTCAGGAGAATTGAATGTGATTATTAAAGTTGGAACTCAAAATAATTAGTCATTAAGTATACCATGAAAACAATGAAGCTTTTTTTAACTGTATTTCTACTTTTAGTTTTTACACAAAGCTATTCCCAGAGAAAAATTGCCCTGCATAGTAATGGGTCAACCACTCTTTTTGGAGGAGAAACCCCTTATGTTGATGCCTATAATGCAGCACAAAATGGGGATACAATTTACCTCCCCGGCGGACAATTTACAGCTCCGCATATTAGTAAACACGTTGTTGTTTTTGGTGTTGGCCATAATCCTGATTCCACTACCGTTCAAGGTGAAACCATTATTAATGGATTTAATTTCAATGCTGGTTCTGCAAAAAGTCATTTTGAAGGCCTTAAAATAACAAGTGGCATTACCTGGAGTAGTATTGCCGATTCCATTGTTATAAAAAGATGTAATATTACTGGCAATATTTCATTTTCTTCTTATGCAAGTAAGGCTATTCAGATTACTGAAAATGTGATTGCTGGAAGCATTAGTGGAGCTAGCGTCATAAATACGGATATTGCAAACAATATTATAAAACGAAATGGAAATAACGTAATTTCAAGTATTAAGAATAATGCCTGGATACACAATAATATCATAGTTGGTAGAGGCTATGTATTAAGTTATGTAGCTTATTTTGTTTTGTTTGGAATTACCGATTGTTTAATTGAAAACAATATTATTCTAAATGAAGGTACTTCACCTGCAAACATAATGTCAACCACTTCCAACAATACATTTAGAAATAATCTTTTTAACGGAAACCCTTCAGATCTAATTAACATCTGGGAGAACAATTATTTTGATATTGCCTCAAGCAGTATTTTCAATAATTACATAGGGATGAATTTTGATTATGCCGAGGATTATCACCTGGTTGACCCTGCCACTTATATTGGAACAACAAGTAATGAAGTTGGAGTTTATGGTGGATATACTCCGTTTAAAGAGGGTGCAGTTCCATCAAATCCCCATTTAAGATTTAAATCTATTTCAACACAAACCAATGCTTCCGGAGAGTTAAATGTGAATATTTCTGTCGGAGCTCAGGACAACTAAAAATTTCATTATGAAAAGATATATTGTTCAATGGATATTGATTTTTTTGGTGAGCTCTGCTTTTGGCCAAACGAAAGTTAGCCGATACGAGTACTGGTTTGATAGTGATTACCTCAATAAAACACAGGTATCTGTCGCCCTTACAGATCAGTTTACTCTTTCCGAAATGATTCCCACTTCCGGACTTGACCATGGTGTACATACATATAATATACGTTTTCAGGATGATGCCGGACAATGGAGCACTGTCCTTAGTCAGTTTTTTTATAAAATACCGGCGACTTCACCGGTCGATCGAAAGCTCAGTAAGTATGAATATTGGTTTGATGGGGATTATACTAATAAAATCGAAAGTGCCTTTTCTCCAACAGATAATCTGAATCTGAGTGCCTTGATTCCTTCAGCCGGATTAACCGAAGGAGTGCATACATATAATATTAGGTTCAGGGACGATACGGGATTGTGGAGCAGCATTATGAGTCAGTTTTTTTATAAAATTCCGGCAAGTTCTCAAATTGATCGTAAACTTACAGAATACGAGTACTGGTTTGATGGAGATTATGCAAATAAGCAGATAGCAGCACTATCACCTGCAGATCAGTTGAATTTGAACACTTTAATTTCTACGGGTGATTTAAATGATGGCGTGCATGTATACAATATTCGATTTAAAGACAATTCGGGATTTTGGAGCAGCACTCTAAGTCAGTTTTTCTATAAAATCCCACAGAATACATCAATAAATAATAAGGTAACCACCTATCGCTATTGGCTGGATGATGATTTTGCCGGTGCAATAACGCAGAACTTTACTATTCCTGCGCAAAATATTACCCTTATAGACAATATCGATTTATCCAAAATTGCAAAAGGTTTACACAATCTTAACTTTCAATTTAAAGATAGCTTAGGCATGTGGAGCTCGGTTATGACAGATGAATTTGAAAAGCTATCTCTCCCGGTTTCCGGATTTACATATTCATCAGTAAGTGCTTGCGATTCGACGGTTTATAGTTTTGTTGATAAGAGCATCGATGGGGATGTTTATCATTGGGACTTTGGGGATGGAGATTCCGATACTGTTGCAAATCCTGTACATAACTATTATGTGCCAGGAAACTATATCGTTAGCCTTAGCATCAAGGATACACTTACAAGTCTGGAAAGTACAAAGCAAGAAATTATTTCAGTGAAAGGAAGCACCCAATCAAGTATTAGTGTCACCGAATGCGATTCTTATACTTCACCCAGCGGATTAAATATCTGGACGAGCTCGGGCATTTATACCGATGTTATTCCGAACAGCATGGCCTGCGACAGCATTATTACTATCGACCTGACAATCACTCAAAGCACCTCCGGTTCAATTACCGAAAGCGCCTGCGATAATTATGAGGCACCTGACGGGAAGGTTTATACAACTTCAGGAATAATAACGGCAGTGATTCCTAATTTGGCAGGATGCGATAGCATTATCACTATCGATTTAACCATAAATACCGTGGATGTTAGCGTGAATCAAACCGGAAACAGTTTAATCGCAAATGCTGATCCGGCAAGTTACCAGTGGCTGGATTGCAATTCCGGTTACTCCTTTGTTCCGGATGAAACCGGCAGGACTTTTGATCCTGAAGCTAACGGAAATTATGCGGTTCTAGTCACCCAAAATGGTTGTGTGGACACTTCAGAATGTACCACCTTGACCACAGTAAATATTCTTGAGAACACATTTGAGAGCGATATTAATGTGTATCCGAATCCAACCAGTGGACGTATTTTGATTGATCTGGGGGCAAGTTTCGAAAAGACTATAGCCAGCCTTTCGGATATGAATGGTAAAATAGTAAAACAGTTTACTTTCAATAACAATCAGAAAATGGAAGTGAATATTGAACAACCGGCAGGGATTTATTTTTTAACTCTTAGATCGGGAAATAACACTGCTATAATCAGGATAATTAAATATTAAGGATTGATAAAATAAGACTTCATGCAGCTTGTCAGGCTTTGCATGAAGTCTTTGCTGTGCCACCAGCCAAACTGAGCTTGTTCAATTTCTTGAGTACCTTGAAGTAAATGGATGGTCATGTTTGGGCAGGAATGAAAACTCATTAATGACCGAGTTTTTCAGGAATCAGTTAAACAATGAAAGTTGTGAAAACTTCTCCGCATATGAAATACAATAACTTAATAGCCGCATGCGGAATGAATTGCGGACTATGCATTGGATATCTCCGGGAAAAGAAACCTTGCGGGGGATGCTTTTCTAAAGTGGATGAAAACAAGCCCAAATATTGCAGAAGCTGCAGCATTGTCAATTGTGAATTATTAGCCAAAACTGAATCCGGGTTTTGTTATGACTGCGAAAAGTATCCCTGCACCCGACTAAAACAGCTCGACAAAAGATATCGTACAAAATATGGTATGAGTATGATTGAAAATCTTAACTTTATTAAAAACAATGGAATTGAAAAGTTCCTTTTAAATGAGGAAACGAGGTGGACATGCAGAAAATGCGGGAAAGGCCTAAGTGTGCACAGGGATTTCTGTTTGAATTGTGGGGAGAAAATTGAAAAATAAAGGCAAACTTAAATAGAAATTTGGTTCAATAATGCATTTGCTATAATAAACCGGTGGGATGCTTAATAAGCTGTACTAAATTTCTATACCTTGGGAATAATTAGATGTGGAGTAGTAATTTCTTGAATAAATTAATTCATTATGAGTTTTGGTGGAACTGTTCTTAGTATGATCCTCTCTTTGAAGAATAATTCAAATTTACTTGCAAAAAGAAAAACCTATAAAGAATTAAGTAAAAACTATAAATACAAACCTGGAGACCCTTTAAAATATAAAGAATTACCAGAAGCTGAACTCATTGTGTTAAAAGCTAAAATTAAAAGGGATTTGACCAGGCAAAGAAGGTTATTTGCGCTTAAATCACTTTTTCTGATAGTTTTGATTCTGGGAACAGGAGGAGTAATATTAAGCTATGTCAATAATAATTATATTGAAAAGTCTAAGAAAAATGAAAAGGAATTGAGATCCATTCTTGAAAGCAGAAAATATAGTTTAAGTGATATAGATGAAAGGGGGATAGAGTATTATTTAAATCAGGGGAATTATTTATTATCAAATAACCAATATGTTGGGGCAAAATATTACTTCAAAAAAGCGTATAAATATGGCCCGAATGATTTTTTCGTTTTATATGCCAATGCCAAAGTTTATATTTATGATTGTATTTATAATGATGTTGAATGTGCTGAAGCTATAATTTTATTAGAATACTTAGAACAACATTTTGGTACAAATCAGGATGTCAAGGATTTAATAAAAATTTATAACGAAAAAAATTAAAGCTATACTGATAAGTATAAAACTTAGATTTCTGTTTTTATTAACAGGACTAGCATTTTCGGTTTTCAGTAAAATCGAATCTGTATGTATCCATCAAAATAATTAGTATGTGGATACCTGCATAGATGGGTTTGGGATAGAGATAAAGATAGAAACCATCAGTTAAGTATAATGAATAATCATTTTTCTTAACTTTCTGTAAAGCTTTTTCAGGCACCAATACATGCAAGCGAAACATAGCAGCAATTATTCATACTTGACATTACAGACCAGACGAACATAAATGCCCAAAAAATATGAATACCGAAAAAACGAATTTAAAATTTGGATATTACGCCACGCTATCCTTAGTTCTGTTAACAATTATTGCATGGGGATTTGCAATGATTGCCATTCCGCCAGTGGGGCCATATTGTCCGGGCAATTGTATGACCTACCCCTTTTCTGAACTTCTTTCTTACTATCCAAGAGATTACTACTGGATGTACCTGGCAATATTCCAATTGTTTGCCTACCTGATCTTTATGGTGTCAATTCATTTTATCACTAATGTTGAAAAGAAACTGTATAGTTTTTTAAGCCTGTCTTTTGCCCTAATTACCAGCATAGTTTTATTGATAGCCTACTTTGTTCAATTTTCAGTTGTTCCCATTAGTATGATGAAAGGTGAGACGGATGGAATCGCTTTACTTACCCAATATAATGAGCATGGAATATTTATTGCAATGGAGGAACTGGGCTATATTAGCATGAGTATTTCATACTTGTTTTTAGCTTTAAGTTTTTTTGTTAATAAGCCATTGGAAAAGTCTATACGTCTGATACTTATAATATCTTTTATTCTCACTATATTGGCATTTGTTTTCTATACTTTCCAATTTGGAATAGACAGGAGTTATAGGTTCGAAGTGGCTGCAATTTCTATAAACTGGCTGGCTACCATAACGGCAGGGATTTTAATAAGTGTATTTATAAAGCGTAAATTGAAGGTCATAAAATAGGGGAACCTTATAATAATTAACTAAGACAAATCATGAAAGGAGCCATCCTGATCATCAGTATTTTTATAGGTATGTCGCAAGCCTTATCAGGTCAAGCTCACGACCTGTCGAAAAATTCACATGCTCTATTGTTTATGGCAGGTGGAAGGTACGATAATCTTCGAATGTGTGTTGGCAGCCCTGCAGGAGTAAAAGGCGGCCCCATGGCCGATGTAATGTTTATTACAAAACATAAGCTTAATGAAAGTTATTCTTTGACATTTAATCTTCCGGTTATGCGGCCAATTCTCTTTGGAATGGCTTTTAAGATGCTTCAGTTTGAGCCGGAGATTACTCTTAAATACAATTTATTAGTAAGTGAGAAAATCGACTTTGTTTCCGGACCGGGTGTAGGAATTAGTTTTCACTATGGTCCTGATTATTTGTCTGATCTTACTAACCGCGGTCCGTCATTTTTTGCCATGGGTCCATTTCTTAGTTGGCAAACCGGATTTGCCTTTAAAAAAGAAAACCTTGTCAAAAATTTTGCTGGAATAAAAGGATTTTATGTTCCTCTCTTTGCAAAGGGCAGATCTGCCGGGACTGTTCTGGGAGGAGCATTGCTCTATTCATATTATTTTTAGTATTCGGATGGTCTGTGGTATTGTATAATTCGATGGAGGCCGTCATAAAAAGTCTCTGTGAACGACGTAGCCCTCAGCGAAGTTAAACTCTGTGGAACTCTGTGTTTCCTCTGTGAGCCTCTGTGTAACAAACATTTTAAGAATTACACAGAGTTCCACAGAGTTGACACAGAGGTTCACAGAGGAAAGTTCATCAACTTTCTAATTATTTTGTATATTCCCATTTTATATCAGGAATTACTGCCTCATTGAACTATTGATTTTAATCCCTGTTTATAATAATGCATATTGATCTTTGAGATAGTATAAAAACCTTAAAACCTATTTAATGAGTAATTATCACATCAAACATCTTGAGGAATATTTTCAGGTTTACCGTAAATCTGTAAATAATCCGGAAAATTATTGGGAAGAAATCGCAGAGGAACATTTTTTATGGAGAAAACGCTGGGATAAAGTTCTTAGCTGGGATTTTGAAAAACCGGAAATCAAGTGGTTTGAAGGTGCCAAGCTTAATATTACTGAGAATTGTATCGACAGACATCTTACAACAAAGGGAGAAAAAACGGCGATAATATTTGAGCCGAACAATCCTGAAGAAGAAGCTCAACATATCAGCTATAACGAGCTGCATAAAAGAGTCTGTCAATTTGCCAACGTTTTAAAAAGTGAAGGAATTGAAAAGGGAGACCGGGTATGCATTTATTTGCCTATGATACCCGATCTGGCCATCGCATTACTTGCCTGCGCACGAATTGGAGCCATTCATTCTGTTGTTTTTGCGGGTTTCTCCTCCATGGCATTAGCTACAAGAATCAACGACAGCGATTGCAAAATGGTAATTACTTCTGACGGCTCTTATCGCGGAGAGAAAACAATGGATCTGAAGGGAATCGTAGACGAGGCATTAAAAACTTGCCCGGGGGTTAAAACCGTTTTGGTTGCCAAACGAATTCATTCTGAAATTGAAATGACAGACGGTCGCGATAAATGGCTTCAACCATTACTCGACAAAGCCTACCAAAGCTGTTATATGGAAATTGTGGATGCTGAAGATCCCTTATTTATCTTATATACTTCCGGTTCAACCGGAAAACCGAAAGGAATGGTTCATACTGCCGCCGGTTATATGGTTTATACCGCTTTTACCTTTAAAAATATTTTTCAATATAAGGAAAATGATATTTTTTGGTGTACGGCTGATATCGGTTGGATTACAGGACATAGTTACATCATTTATGGTCCACTGGCCAACGGGGCAACTACGGTTATGTTTGAGGGAATTCCCAGCTATCCCGATTTTGGACGGTTTTGGGAAATTGTTGAAAAGCACAAAGTAAATCAATTCTATACTGCACCGACTGTCATTCGCGCTTTGGCAAAGCAAAATCTGAATTTTGTGGAAAAGTACGATCTTAGTTCACTGAAAATATTAGGATCTGTTGGAGAGCCCATTAATGAAGAAGCCTGGCATTGGTATAACGATAATATAGGAAAAAGTAAAAGTCCGATTGTAGATACCTGGTGGCAAACCGAAACAGGAGGAATTTTGATTTCACCAATACCCTTTTCAACCCCTACCAAACCTACCTATGCCACATTACCTTTACCGGGAATCCAACCTGTATTGCTAGATGATGCCGGAACGGAGATAACCGGAATACAGGTAAACGGAAATCTTTGCATTAAATTCCCCTGGCCATCCATTGCGAGAACAATATGGGGAGATCATCAGCGCTTCAGGGATATTTATTTCTCCACTTTTAAGGATAAATATTTTACCGGTGATGGCGCTTTTCGTGATGAAGTGGGATACTACCGTATTACCGGTCGGGTAGATGATGTTATCATTGTATCGGGACATAATTTAGGTACTGCGCCCATTGAGGATGCTATTAATGAACACCCTGCAGTAGCTGAATCGGCCATTGTTGGCTTCCCTCACGAAATAAAAGGAAATGCCTTGTATGGTTTTGTTATTCTGAAGGAGTTTGGAGAAACTCGTATTCACGATAACCTTCGTAAAGAAATAAACCAGATAATTACGGAGCATATCGGACCCATCGCCAAGCTCGATAAGATTCAATTTACCAGCGGACTACCCAAGACACGTTCGGGAAAGATTATGCGTAGAATCTTACGGAATATTGCTTGCAAGGATACCACCGATATGGGAGATACCAGCACCTTGCTGAATCCTGAAGTGGTGCAGGAAATTATGGATAATGCTTTATAATGATCTACCACTCGTAAGGAGTTACCTGGTACACATAATAATTCAGCCAGTTGGTAAACAGTAGGTTTGCATGTGCTCTCCAACGAATTACCGGATTTTTTGCCGGATCATTTTCGGGAAAATAATTTTGGGGAATTTCAATATCAATTCCTTTCGCTATATCGCGATCGTATTCATTTTTCAGAGTGAGCGGATTGTACTCCAAATGCCCTGATATAAATATTTGCCGGTTATCGTTGGAAAGGACAATATTGGAACCTACCTTTTCCGACCAGGCAAGCAGGGTAAGATCGGGATGATTCTTAATATCCTCCAGTCGGTTTTCGGTATACCTGGAATGAGGTGCCGGGAAAATATCATCAAACCCACGAACAAGAGGATGTTTTCTATCGGTGATAAAATGATCGAATACACCAAAGGCTTTTTTAGCAAGGGGGTATTTTTTGATACCGTAATGATAGTATAATCCCGCCTGGGCTCCCCAGCAAATATGTAAGGTGGATGTAACATTGCTTTTACTCCACTCCAGCACCTCACACAATTTTTCCCAATAGTCAACCTCCTCAAATTCAATAAGTTCAACCGGAGCTCCGGTAATAATTAAACCATCGTACTTTTTGTGCTTTACCTCCCCGAAGGTTTTATAAAACACTTCCATATGTTCTTGTGGGGTATTCCTTGATCTGTGTTCATCCATGTAAAGCAGATCCAATTCAACCTGTAGGGAGGTGTTCGACAAATTACGTATTAAATCGGTTTCTGCTACTTTTTTTACAGGCATAAGATTGAGCAGAGCCACACGAAGAGGTCTGATATCCTGATGACTTGCCTGAGACTCCTCCATTATGAAAATGTTTTCATTTTTCAGTTCTTCAATGGCAGGGAGCTTATTGGGGACATTTATGGGCATGGTTTATCATTTTTTATTGGGTCAAAGATAATAAACATCAGAATATCAATGTTTGTTTGAAAAGATACATCTTGCATATACTTTCATACCTTTCAATTCTATTTTATTTAAGTTGTTTTTTTTGATGTAATATTGAGTTATTTTAGAATAAGATTTGACAGGTGAAAACCGGTTGATTCAAATCAATATAAAATAGTTAATTAAATATGAAAAAGATTTTGCATTTACTTGGACCGGGTTTACTTTTTGCGGGCACTTCTATCGGGGTGTCACATTTGGTGCAGGCTACAAGAGCAGGGGCAATGTTCAACTTTGACCTTATATGGATATTGGTTTTGGCTTTTATCTTAAAGTATCCATTTTTTGAATTTGGACCAAGATATGCAAATGCTACCGGATTTAGCCTTGTAAAAGGTTATCAGAAAGTGGGAAATTGGGCGGTGTTTATTTTTGCATTTCTTACACTAATATCCATGTTTATTCTTCAGGCAGCAGTAACCGTTGTTACGGTGGGTATCCTTGCTCATATACTCAATATTACCATTGACCTTACATTTCTAAGCTTTGTTCTGTTAGTCATTTCCGGTATTATATTGTTATGGGGGAAGTATAGCCTGCTTGATAAACTCATTAAATATATAATTGTTATCATGGCTGTATCAACACTTGTTGCAGTTTTTGCAGCATTGGGCATTCATAAGGAAGTCAGTCCTGATTCTCTTTTAAATTTCGAGTGGTCAAAATCAGCCGATATATTTTTTCTTATTGCTTTTGTAGGATGGATGCCCTCACCCATTGATGTTTCTGTTTGGTCGAGCATGTGGAATTTAGAGAAAATTAAAAAACTGGGTTATGTGCCGGAACTGAAGGCGGTCTTAACTGAGTTTAGAATTGGCTATATTTTTACGGCCTTATTGGCCATTGCTTTTGTACTATTAGGGGCGCTTATTATGTATGGAACAGGGGAGGAGTTTTCTTCAAACGGAACAATTTTTTCCGGTCAGTTAATAAAAATGTACACTACAAGTATTGGGAGTTGGTCGTATTGGATTATATCCATTGCCGCTTTTACCACCATGTTCAGCACAACCATTACAGTTCTTGATGCCTATTCCAGAGTCTTAAGTCCCGTTTATCAATATATGTTCAGGAATCATTGGGAGAAAGTAAAAAACAATAAATCGCTGATATTTATATGGTTAATAATTCTTATTTTAGGTAGTTCTTTAATAATTGCCTTTGCTGCTAAAACTATGGTGCTTATGGTTACCATTGCCACTACTTTATCGTTTTTAACCGCCCCAATACTGGCCTGGCTTAATTACAGAGTTGTAACTGACGAGCATATGCCGGAGGATGCAAGGCCCGGAAAGGGATTAAAAATTCTGTCCTGGATTGGAATTATCTTCTTAACTGTCTTTTCCTTCATTTATTTGTATTGGGCATTTTTAAAATAAAACCGGTGGTTTGATTTATCAGTCATACAGGTTGAAGAGGGCATAGTCAGGATAGAATTAATTTATGAATTCTGTTATTCATATTGATTAAAAAAATCATAGTTAATTGACATTCAGAGTCATTGCGAGCGCAGCGCGGCAATCTTTTTAGGTTTTATAAGTTTTACCGGACAACAATAAAAAAAAATATTTATTCCCTATGTTCCTTTTTCAACTAAAAGATTATGGGAAAATTAGCATGTAAAAAATTCAGAATATTCTGTACAAAACGGGAAACTAATGCAAACCTTGAATTTTCTTCTATTATATAAAAAACAAAAAGGATGTAAAGTAGCAATAAAAACAATCCTGTAAATCGATTTATATTCTTACTGTAAATAAAAATTGGAATTACAATTAAATTTATGGAAAGCATTAATAACCAAACGGTTACACCACCAACCCTGACGGATTCCGACATAATAATTCCTTCGGGATAGATTAAAGTATAAATAAATAAGGGAAGTCCGAGAGCAAAAGAAATATCGAAGATATTGCTTCCTAAGGCATTGGAAATGGAATCGTCATAATTTCCCTTTTTAGCATCTCTGATAGAAAGCATGGTATCAGGAATACTGGTTGCTGCGGATGCAAGTAATACGGATAAAAACAAGAGAGGGAAATCCAGCCCAATTAAACCCTTTATTCCAAATTTGGTATATGTTTCACCCATGCCTAAAAGTTCAACACCTTCAACGAGCAGCCAGGTACCCAGACTCATAATGGAGGTAGAAATGATTAAATTGATCCAGGAATTTAGCTTGTTTAGTTTTCGGCCATTAAACAGAATTTGTTTCAAATCAAGACTCAGGAAATGCAATAAATTCAGCTTAACTGAAGGTATTTCAATTTTAGCCGGTGAATTTTCACGCTTCTTTTTAAAGCCAAAATCTTTTCTAAGGAGAACCAAATAGAAAATGTAAATCAATATCAATATCAATCCGTCGAGAAAATCGAGCTGTTTCTTAAAGATCAGAAAAATTAAAATGAAGTTTGAAAATAAAAGAAAAACGCCGTCTCTTTGGATAAGCTTTTTGTTAATCTTAAAGCCATTTTTTCTGAGGCTGGCGGTTCCGAAAACAAGAATAGCCGCCGGAATAATCAAAATATTGAAAATAGCCGATCCTGCTGTTACTCCCAACCCGCCTGCAAAATTATCATTAAAAGAGCTCTCGTTTCTGATAGTGAACAAAAAGAATAGGGTGGTGAGAAACTCAGGCATACTACTTGCGACAGCATTTATAGTAGCGCCTTTTACACCACGTGACATATTTCTTCCCAGAAAGTCAGCTCCAATTGCAAAGCTTTCCGTACTTTTCCATATAATGTAAGAGCTGATAATTATGAAGGTAAGGGGAATTAAAATGCCTGGAACCATTCTTTATAAAATTTCATAATAAATATTTTGCCGACGAATAATATTAACTGAGATGCCTGTTATTATTCTATTTTTTTGGCGAATCTAACATATAATGCAGTCCAACACTTTCTTTACGTGCCTGGGCCATTTTTATTACCAGATAGCCAATATTTATGAGATTTCTTAGTTCACACAATTCTTTCGAAAGTTTAGATCGCTTGTAGAGGACTTCTGTTTCTTTATAAATTATTTCCAATCGATTTTGGGCACGCTGCAAACGAAGCGCAGATCTGACAATTCCCACATAATTGGTCATAATCTGCTGAACTTCCTTCATATTTTGTGTAATAAGAACAAGTTCTTCAGGGAAGGTAGTACCCTCATCATTCCAGTCGGGGATGTTTTCTTCAAATTCATAATTACTGATTGCAGAAATTGCGTCATTTGCAGCCCGGTTTGAATAAACTATAGCTTCAAGTAAAGAATTGGAAGCCAGTCTATTAGCCCCATGAAGGCCTGTATAAGAAGCTTCGCCACTGGCATATAATCTTTTAATCCAGGTTTTTCCGTTCATATCTACTTTAATGCCTCCACAAAGGAAATGAGCAGCCGGAACTACCGGAATCATATCTTTAGTAATGTCGATACCCTCCTTTTTGCATTTCTTGTAAATATTAGGGAAATGAGATTTAATATCTTCGGGGTCTTTATGTGTAATATCAAGGTAAACAAAATCATTACCACGCATTTTCATTTCATTATCTATGGCACGGGCAACAATATCCCGTGGAGCAAGACTTCCTCTTTCATCATATTTTTCCATAAAAGGCTTCCCGTCCTGTGTTTTAAGGATTCCCCCGAAGCCTCTCATTGCCTCTGTTATAAGATAGGAAGGCCTTTCACCCGGATGGTAAAGAGAAGTGGGATGGAATTGAATAAATTCCATATTATCAATAATGCCTTTGGCCCGGTAAACCATTGCAATCCCGTCTCCGGTAGCAATAGGAGGATTGGTGGTTGTATGATATAGATTCCCGGTGCCACCTGTTGCGATGAGAGTAACTTTTGAGATTATCTTTACGACATCGTTATTCTTAAGGTTCAAAACATATGCTCCAAAACACTCAGTATCAGAATTATGTCGTTTTACCAATTTTCCAAGATGATGTTGAGTAATTAGGTCAATTGCAAAATGATCTTCAAGAATTTCGATATTCCTATGATTTTTTATTGCGTTTGAAAGAGCTCGTTGGATTTCTTCGCCGGTATTGTCTTTATGATGAAGGATTCGTTTTTCAGAATGTCCGCCTTCTTTTGCGAGGTCAAATTTCCCATCCTTTTCTTTATCAAAATTTGCGCCCCATTTAATAAGTTCATCAATTTGATTGTGGGCTTCTTCAACTACCATATTAACGACCTTGCGATCGCAAATTCCTGCACCAGCAATAAGCGTGTCTTCAATATGCTTTTCGTAATTATCAGAGTCATAAATTACAGCTGCAATGCCCCCCTGGGCATAGCTGGTGTTTGTTTCTTCCAGCTTGGTTTTTGTAACAATGCAAACTTTTCCGTATTCAGCAACTTTAAGCGCGAAACCTAATCCCGCCAAACCGGTTCCTATTACCAGAAAATCTATTTTTTTATCCATAACTGAATAATTGTGGGTTTCTTGGATCAAAGATAGAAACTATAATTCAAGAGATTCTTGTTTTTTTATGAAAAACTCTAAATACAATAGCTTCTCCTAAGTTTTTCTTCTATTTTTGCAAATCATTTAAATAAAACAACATAAGATAGATGGCACAAGAAGATGTTTTCAAGAAATTGGTTGCTCATTGTAAGGAATACGGATATGTATTTCCTTCCAGTGAGATTTATGACGGACTGGCAGCCGTTTACGATTACGGACAGTATGGGGTTGAATTAAAAAATAATATAAAAAAGTACTGGTGGGATTCCATGGTTCTTCTTCACGAGAATATTGTGGGGCTCGACTCAGCCATTTTTATGCATCCCAGTATTTGGAAGGCCTCCGGTCATGTCGACGCCTTTAATGATCCCCTTATTGATAATAAGGATTCTAAAAAGAGATACCGTGCAGATGTGTTGATTGAAGACCATCTTGCCAAAATCGAAGCGAAAATTGATAAAGAAATAGATAAAGCGCGCGAGCGTTTTGGAGATAGTTTCGATGAAAAACAGTTTAGGGAAACCAATCAAAGAGTTCTCGACAATCAGGCAAAAATAGACAACATAAAAAACAGATTTGTTGCTGCCTTAAATGATAATAATCTGGATGAGGTAAGACAGGTAATTATTGATTCTGAGATCGTTTGTCCTGTATCTGGAAGCAAAAACTGGACAGATGTAAGGCAGTTTAACCTGATGTTCTCCACAGAAATGGGATCAACATCTGAAGGAGCTTCAAAAATTTACCTTCGTCCGGAAACGGCACAGGGCATTTTCGTAAATTATTTGAATGTTCAGAAAACCGGAAGGATGAAGCTTCCCTTCGGAATTGCTCAGATAGGGAAAGCTTTCAGAAATGAAATCGTTGCCCGGCAGTTTATTTTCAGGATGCGGGAATTTGAACAAATGGAGATGCAATTTTTTGTGAAACCAGGAGAAGAACTCGAATGGTTCAGACATTGGAGGGAATTGAGGATGAAATGGCATCAGGCACTTGGATTCGGAGAAGAAAATTACCGTTTTCACGATCACGATAAACTCGCTCATTATGCCAATGCCGCTACCGATATTGAATTTAAGTTCCCATTCGGATTCAAAGAAGTAGAGGGAATTCACTCCCGCACAGATTTCGATCTTGGTGCACATCAGGAATTATCAGGAAAGAAGATGCAATATTTTGACACTGAAACCAATAGTTCCTATGTACCCTTTGTGGTGGAAACATCTATTGGAGTTGACAGGATGTTTTTGCAAATAATATCGGCTTCCTATATTGAAGAAGAACTTGAAAAGGAGGATGGAAGCAAGGACATGCGTGTGGTGCTTAAACTACCACCGGCTCTTGCTCCTGTTAAGCTGGCTGTAATGCCGCTGACTAAAAAAGATGGTTTGCCGGAGAAAGCCAGGAAGATTATCGACAATTTGAAGTTTGATATAAATTGTCAGTACGACGAAAAAGACTCAATCGGCAAACGTTACCGCAGACAGGATGCCATTGGAACACCCTATTGTGTTACGGTAGATCATCAATCGCTGGAAGACGATACTGTAACCATTCGGTACAGAGATTCGATGGAACAGGAAAGGGTAAATATTAATGAAATTGGAAAGATAATTATGGAGAAAGTCAGTTTCAGAAAATTATTTGAAAATTTTGAATAATGTTTTGAAGAAGGTATTAATTATAAGTTATTATTGGCCTCCAAGTGGTGGTATAGGAGTGCATCGTTGCTTGAAATTCGCAAAATACTTACGGAATTTTGGGTGGGAACCAATTATATATACCGCAAAAAAAGCTCAATATCCTTATATCGACGAATCTAATTTCGTAGATATCCCTGATAATTTGGAAGTTCTCAGGCATAGAATTTTTGAACCTTTCAAGGTATTTAAAATACTGTCAGGAAGGAAACTTTCTGAGCCACTTTCCAATCCGGTTCATGTTCGCGAAAAGAAGCAATCATTAATTGATAAATTTTCAATATGGATCAGAGGCAATTTTTTTATTCCGGATGCCAGGGCTTTTTGGATCAGGCCTTCGGTAAGATATCTGTCTAAATATATTAGGAATAATAAGATTGACGCAATTCTTTCTGATGGTCCTCCCCACACAAATACCTATATTGCTTACAAAATCAGTAAAAAATTTAATATTCCCTGGCTGGCTGATTTTCAGGATCCATGGACTCAGGTTGATTATTATAAAGACTTGATGCTTATGAATTTTGCGGATAAAAAACACAAAAGGATGGAGCAGGAGGTGTTTAAACAGGCTTCAAAAATTACGGTTGCCAGTCCTGACTGGGCAAGAGAATTGGAAAAAATCGGAGCCGGAAATGTAAGTGAAATTTATTGGGGATATGATGAAGATGATTTTAAGAAAGTCTCAGATGCTAATTCAGATGGGAAATTTATAATATCTCATTCCGGTTTATTGGGAATGGATAGGAATCCGGAGACCCTTTTCGAGACAATCGCTGAAATAATACAGGAAGATTCCTCAATTAAAGATAAATTCAGAATAATATTTCCGGGGATGATAGATTATTCGGTCAAACTATCGGTAGAAAAATGCGGCTTGAATGCTATTATTGAATATCCGGGAAATATTAAACGAAGGGAAGTACTTGAGCTAAATGCCAGATCGGCAATATTACTATTGCCCCTTAACAAAGCAGAAAATGCGAAAGGGAGGATCCCGGGGAAATTATTTGAATATTTGAGATCGGGAAATCAGATATTATGTCTGGGTCCCCGGAATAGCGATGCCGGTTCAATTATTTTGAATTCAAAGAGAGGGATTTGTTGTGAATATGAAGAAAAGATTATTATAAAAGAATTTATCCTAAAAGTTTATAATAACTTTTTAAATAATACATTGACGAATTCAGACAGTGATATTTCTGAATATTCTGTTGAAAATCAGACCGGAAAAATCGCCAGTTTTTTAAATGAAATTATTTAGAACAGAGATGAAAGCCTATCATATTTTATGTTTTTTAGACGGGGAAGAGGGTCGGGATCCGGAAATGCTTTTTCCACTTATTTATTTTGCTGAAAATGTTTTGAACTGTAAGGTGGAATACTCTTTTATCTGGAATATCCACGAAATTTACCGAAAGAAGCCCGATTTAATTTTAATGGCTAATACCATCGGTTCTGTATTACATTACGAGGTAACAAAATATGCGAATAACAATGGCATAAAAATATTTGCCTTGATATCAGAGGGAATTTTTAGAACCAATGGGACATTTAATTATTTTGGATATAATACTGACAAATCATTTTATCAGGAATATATATGTCACTGGTCGGAGAGAACAAAAGAATTTTTAGACACTGAGCTCCCCGAAATAAAAGATAAAAATGTTGTTACCGGAGCTGTTGGATTTGACCGTTATAGTATATATAAGTTTATGGATAAAGAGGATTTTCTAGGACCTAAAAATCTAGGGCAATTTAAAAAGGTCATAGGTTACGCGGGTTGGGCTTTTGGGAAAATGTACAGTAAACAGGGACTACAGGAGATAAGGCATTATCATAAGGATGCGAAAAAAAGATTAAGCTGGATGGAAGATCAGATGTATAAGGTAGAGGATATACTCCGTAAGGCCATTGAGGCTAATCCGGATATATTGTTTTTACTAAAAAGACATCCCAATGAAGCAAACCCAACGATTACGACAGAAAATCCGAATGAAATGATACGCCTGAGAGATTACCCCAATGTTTTATACATTACAGGGCAGGAAAATCTTCACGATTTAATAAGTGTTAGCGACATCTGGGTTGGTTTTGAATCGACTACATGTATTGAAGCCTGGTTAATGGGAAAACCCTCCATGTTTATTAATCCGGATCCGGATTTTAACCGTACAAATATCTATAAAGGGCACCCTATTGTTAAAACCGCAGAGGATTTTCTTGAAAAGATACAGTCCTTTTATTCTAAAGGAGAAATGGAGTGTTTTAATAATCCTGAATTGATTGCCAACAGAGAAGAAATAATCCATGAAACCATTGGATTTTCTGATGGAATGAATCATATACGGGCCGGATACTACTTATCAAAGGTTCTGGATACTATACAACCAGAAGAAGTAAAAAACAGAAAAGTAAAGATTTCATACAAATATTTATTTAAGTACTGTTTATTGATGATTGGCAGGTTTTTTTATATCAAATATTTATTTCTGAAGTTGCCCAAATTTAAAAAAACGGTTTGGATGTTTGAGAGTTGGAGATTGTCTAATCTGAAGATACTTCAAAGTAACTACAAGCCCTTTTTGGATAAGTTTTATGAGAACAAAAAGATATTGGCCAGATACCAAAATGGAAGTTTGTGGAAGGATTTGGGATTGAAGTAGATTCAAATAGGTATCTGGAGTTTATTAATAGAGAACAAAGTGCTTAATGCAGGCATTATATTATTAATTTTGTAAGGCAGGATTATGCATTACTGAGAAGAATGTAAAAATACTTTCATGAACTAGCTGCAATTGAGTGTTTCAATAAATCTTTTTAGGTAAAAATTGTATTCATGCTAAAAAAAAGCTTACTCAAATGAAAACTGGCGAATGTCTTTTTGTAAAAGCGACTAAGAATAAGTATGATGACTATTATAGCATTAGGAGTGAAGAGAAGAATCTTTTTTGGACAGGATATGAAAAAGCTCCACATTATGAGAATTTCAAAAAATGGTACGCTGAGCGACTGAGCGACCCTGCGAGAGACATCTACTTGATGTATTTTAACGAAAAATGTGTTGGTTCATTGCATATTGATTTTCACGACGATAGTATTGCTATTGGATATTCTGTGAAGGAATCTTTTGAAGGTAAAGGTTTTGGAACATTATTGGTGAAAGAATCTGTCAGACTCGCGAAATTGTCAAAAAAACAAGGAAGAAAAATCGGATTAATTAGGGCTTGGATTAATTTTCAAAATATAGGTTCGATTAAAGTTATTGAGAAAAACGGATTTCAACAAAGTGAAATTTCTGAAGTCAGAAAGCGCTTTAATAAAGAGGAAGTGTATTTTGAATATACTTTAAAAATTTAACAGCCCATGGTCTTTTTTAAAGCTGAAGCAAATAATAAAATTGGCAGCGGACATTTGCAAAGATCCCTGGCTTTGGCAAGTGAGCTTGCTAATCGTGGGATTAACGCAAGCTTCATTTTTGCGGATTCAGAAGTCAGTCAGGTAAAAAAAGTTGAGGATGCTGGCTTTTTTGTTCACAAGTTAAAGAAAAAAGATCAGTTTAAGGCCGAACGATATTTGACCTTTTTACCTAAAAATTCTCTTATAGTTTTTGATACAGATGATGAGAGATTTTATTCTGGGCAGTTAATCGATAATTTGCGTTTAAACCTTATTAAAACAGCTTGTTATTCAATAACAGATTTACATAAAATATCTACAGATATCTTTGTAAATCCGAATATCATATCTCAAAATCATCAATATAAAACAGAATCCTATACAAAAAAACTATTAGGTACTCAATACTTAATTTTCAGAAAAGAATTCAGGGATCAAAAGCCTAAACGAAATTCTTTTCGGAATTCATCCAATCTTTTGTTGATACTTGGTAATGCTGATCCAAATCATTTAAGTCTGTACTTTCTTGACGTGCTTGAAAAAATTGGTGATATATTTAGTAAGATAAATCTTGTTGTAGGTCTTTTAAATCCAGATCTGGAAAAAATTAAATCTAGATTAGCAGAAATAAATAATTTGACAATTAGTATGCATATTGATGCAAAAAATATGATTGACTTGTATTCAGAGACTGACCTGGCAATAACTGCAGCCGGTATGGCTATGTGGGAAATGGCCTTGTTTTCTATTCCTCAAATGGTTATTGCTTCCAGTGAAAGAGAAAAAGAATATAGCAAATATTTATCGGAATTAAACTATATCGTAAGTTTGGATAGTTTTTCGGAGATCCCTGAGCCGGACGAAATGGCAGGAAAATTAGTAACAATTTTGAATTCAGATTCCCTGAAAAAATTAAAAACAGAAGAATTTAAAAATAGTATTGATCCAAATGGAATTAAAAATATTATTGCTTTTTTTCTCAAAGAATTAAATAGTTAAACAAAATGTAAATGAAAAAGATTCTGATTGTTGGGGCAGGTATTGAGCAGGTTTCTGCTATTAAAATAGCAAAAGAAATGGGGCATTTTGTTATTGTAACAGATATGAGCATGGATGCTCCTGGAGTTAAATATGCAGACTCTGCTTATAAAGTCAGTACTACCGACATTGAAGGTAATATCGCAATTGCATTAAAAGAAAAAATTGATGGTGTAATGACCATTTGTTCTGAAACAGCCGTTCCAACAGTTGCCGGTGTAGCGAAAAAAATGAATTTACCCTCCTTTAGTGTAGATACAGCCTTAAAAGCGACGAACAAGGCAGAAATGAGAAAGGTTTTATCAGCAAATAAAATTCGGGTTTCCCCTTATGTTATAGCCAGAAGTTTTGAAGACCTAATGGCTTTTGCTGATGTTAACGAAGGTCCCTGGGTTGTTAAACCTGTTGATAGTTCAGGACAGCGAGGGACATATATCATTGATAATAAAAGCAAATTAAAGCAAGCCTTTGAAGATTCCATTAAATTTTCGAATGTGGGCGCTGTTCTGGCAGATAAATTTATACAAGGACCCGAGATACATGTTGGAATGCAGGTGATAGATAAAAAGGTCCATTTTCTCGCCTTTTCTGATAGAATAACTCTTAAGGAGAATCATTTTGGAATTGCAATTCAACATATTGGGCCCTCTGTGCTTTCGCAAGAAACAGAATCAGCAATAATCCAAATGTGCAAGCTTAGTGTTGAATCCATTGGTCTTGTAAATGGGGTCGCCACCTGTGAATTAATTCTAAAAGATGGAGAGCCGGTATTGTTGGAAATTGCCGTTAGAGTGCCGGGAGGATATTTGCGAGAGGTTGCGATGTACCTGAGTGGAATTGATATGGTTAAAACCACAATATGGAATTGTTTGGGCGAGCAAAAAACACTTAATGAAATGAAAACTGAGGAGATTTTTTCTGCCATTTCAGTAAAATTTATCACTACGTTAAACTTGGATAAAACAATTAAATCGATCAGTAATATTGAAAACGTTGATGAAATATTAAAATCGAAGGGAATCAAACATTGTAATTTTCACTTCCAAAAACCCTTTAATGTACCCGAACTAAAAAGTTCTGTTGGGAGGTTTGGGGCTATAATAGGGGTCGGAGATAATAATACAGATGCTATAGAAAATGCTAATGCTGCATTTAATTTATTAAAATTTAATGGTTTACCTTTGATCGATTATAAAAATTAAAGCATTGTAGGTTTTAACGGGAATATTTTTTAAGATGTTTAATAAAGACAAAGTATACATAATTGCTGAGCTTTCTGCTAATCATAATCAGGACTTTGATATAGCAGTTAAATCACTTGAGGCCATGAAAATGGCCGGGGCAGATGCTGTTAAATTACAAACATTCACACCTGAAAGTCTAACCCTGAACTCCGAGCAAGCGTGGTTTCAGACCCGCAAGGATAGTCTTTGGGCCGGGCAGAAACTATATGATCTATATAAGCAGGGAGCAACTCCATGGGAATGGCATCCCAAGCTTCAGGCTCTGGCAAATGATCTGGGACTTGATTTTTTCTCTTCTCCATTCGATTTTGATGCAGTAGATAGGCTTGAGACCCTAAATGTTCCTTTATATAAAATTGCATCGCTGGAAATAACAGATATACCCTTAATTACAAAAGTGGCTCAAACGGGAAAGCCAATGATTATTTCAACAGGAGTTGCCGAAGAGAAAGACATTGATCTTGCTGTAGATACTGCCAGAAATGAGGGATGCAGCCAGATTGCCCTTCTAAAGTGTACTTCAGCTTATCCAACACCATATGACGAAATAAATTTAAGGGCAATCCCCTTACTTGAAAAGAAATACAAGGTTATATCCGGCTTGTCAGATCATACCCTAGGTATTTCAGTACCTGTTGCTGCTGTGGCTATTGGAGCGAAAATTATTGAAAAACATTTTATACTCGACAAAGAAATCCCAAGTATCGATAAGGCTTTTTCTCTTGACCCAAGCGAATTCAAATCGATGGTTGATGCAATACGTCAGGTTGAGCAGGCAATGGGAGAAGAAACCCTAACACTTTCACCAAAAGCTATGAATGCCAAGGCTTCTGCAAGATCGCTGTTTGCCATTAAAGATTTAAAAAAGGGTGATATCATCACATCGGAAAATATTAAATCTTTACGTCCGGCATTAGGCTTACATCCAAAATATTATTACTCAATTCTTGGAAAAAAGATAAGAAAGGATATTGAAAAGGGAACCCCTTTAAATATGGATCTAATAGAATAGATAAAGGGCTTTTTTAAAGAGGATACGGTTTGTATTGGACAAAATGATTTTACTTTTTTTGCAATAAGGAGTATTTTAATTCTGCTAATTTCCAATCCATTTCATTGTCAATGTCCTGAGCTTCCAATTCACTAATCTCAAATCCACCTTTCTCGGTAGCTATCATTCCTTTGTCAAAATACATCCAATAAAATTGTCCTGCATCATGAAAAGCAGGCTCCAGATCCTGTGATCTGACTCTGGCATTTTCCGGATGAATAAAATCAACTTTACCATCTTTCAAAAAAACAGCCCTTTGAACCGGATAAGAATACCTTATCACGGGTCGAACAGAATGATACTTTTCTGACAGCAATAATTCATATCCCTTTCTCAGATTGTAAAGGCTTATAAGTGGCGAGGTCGGCAAGATGCAACATACATATTTGAAAGTCTTTCCAAGATCCCGGTAGCTAGATAATACTTCAGATACCACATCGGAAATTGTGGCAAAATGATCTGAATTTTTTTCGCTGCGAAAAAAAGGAATACTGGCACCATATTCAAGAGCTACTTCAGCAATTTTAGGATCGTCTGTCGATACCATGATTTCCTGAAAAAGCCCTGAAATTTTTGCAATATCAATAGAATAACTAATTATCGGTTTTCCGTGAAAAGGGGCAATATTTTTCCCTGGAATTCTCTGACTCCCCCCCCGTGCCGGTATAATTACAAGGTTTTCCATACTTGAAATCAGAATATTACTAAAGCCGAATTAAAAAAAACCAATAATTTTTTCAATAACATAGTCCTGTTCTTCATCACTTAAAGTAGGGTACATAGGTAAACTAATACCATGCTCGTAATAGTCTTCTGCCATTGGGAAATCTCCTTTTTTCCATCCAAACTGCTTGTAGTAAGGCTGAAGGTGAACAGGGATATAGTGAATCTGAGCGAAAATGCCATTATTTTTCAGGTAATCGTAAAACTTTTTCCTTTCGGCAACTTCAACAATGTATAAATGAAAAGCATGGTTTACATCAGCAGAGATAATTGGGGTGGTCAGACCTTTTATTCCTTTAAGAGATTGATTGTATTTTTCTGCAATTGCTCTCCTTTTTTTAAGTCCTTCACCGGCTCTTTTTAACTGACTGGTGCCCAATGCTGCCTGAAAATCGGTTATTCTTGAATTTCCGCTAAGTTCGAGCATTTCGTAATACCAGCCGCCATGATTTTCAATAAGGTAATCGGGATCTTTGGTTATGCCATGACTTCTTAGCCTGAGAATTCTCTTGTAAAGATCTTTGTTATTGGTAGTAATCATACCCCCCTCACCGGTTGCAATATGCTTCACAGGATGAAATGAAAAAATTGCCAGATCAGCAAAATTTCCATTACCACAATTTTGCCAATTATTCAGCGAATCTTTAAAAGCTCCCCCCGGTGAATGAGCGGCATCTTCTATAATACTGAATCTATATTTATCGGCCAGAGTTTTTAGTTCTTGCAGATTAACAGGATAACCTGCAAAATCGACAGGAATCACAGCTTTATAACTCCCCGGCGGCTCTTTTTTTACTAAATCTTCCAGTTTATTGAGATCCAGTAAATACGATTGCCTGTCAATATCCGAAAAAAAGACTTCCCCACCGTTAAATTTAACACAATTGGCACTGGCAACAAATGTGATGGGTGTGGTTATGAATTTATCCCCATGAGCAGTGTTGAGGGCTTTAACACATAAATCCAATGCCGCAGTACCATTAGATACAGAAACAGCATACTTTACTCCGATATATTCGGCAAATGCTTTTTCAAATTCTTCAGCTCTGGGGCCCTGAGTAAGAAAATCTGATAACAGAGCTTCATTAACCGCTTCAAGATCTTCTCTGGTTACATTATGTCTGCCGTAAGGTATATTTTTCATTATAATGGATTAAAATCAGGATCAATATGCTCTCTGATTAAGTTCCGTATCTCTTCAACACTTAAATTTTCTTCATTGGTGCCGGAATTATATCTGAAGCCGGGCTCTACTAATTTACTTCCTTTATGATAATTCAGGAATTTTTCTTTTTTCCCACCCATGGGTAAAATCGCATAATATTTTCCTAAATCTATAGTGTTGTATGAATCACTATCGGTAATCATTTCTTCATGTAATTTTTCGCCGGCTCTGATTCCAACATAATTTATTTTGGCATTTGGAGCTATTGCTTCTGCAAGCGTTCCAATGGAATAGGAAGGTATTTTGGGAACAAAAATTTCTCCTCCCATAGCGTTTTCTATAGCCCATAAAACCATGTCAACACCATCTTCGAGTGAAATGTTAAACCGGGTCATATCTTTATGAGTAACCGGAAGTTCACCTTCTTTTGCCTTTTCCAGGAAAAAGGGGATGACAGACCCACGGGAACCCATTACATTACCATAGCGAACCGCACAAAAGCGTAGGTCTCTTGCGCCCTTAATATTATTTGCAGAAATAAATAATTTGTCTGAAACAAGCTTGGTAGCTCCATAAAGATTAATTGGGGCGGCGGCTTTATCGGTTGAAAGGGCCACTACCACCTTAACATTTTTGCTGAGAGCAGCATTTACCACATTTTGAGCACCCCCGATATTAGTTTTAATAAATTCGTCGGGATTATATTCAGCAGCAGGAACCTGCTTAAGAGCTGCAGCATGAATAATGACTTCGATTCCTTCGGTGGCTCTGGCCAATCTGGCTTCATCTCTCACGTCACCAATAAAAAAGCGTATCATGGGATATTTTTCTCTGGGGAATTGTTGAGCCATCTCAAACTGCTTCAATTCATCACGTGAGAAGATAACCAATCTTTCAATCTGGGGATATCTTTTAAGAATAACTTCAGTAAATTTTTTTCCGAAACTACCTGTCCCACCTGTTATGAGCACAGATTTTTTATTTAGCATCCTTCTAAGTATTAAATATTTTTTAAAGATAGAAATTATTCTGCGGATTGGGAAAGAAAAGATGGTAATGTGGTAATGTGGTAGTGTGGTAATGTGGTAGTGTGGTAATATTTTAGTGTGTTTGTTTTGTTGAGTAGTTACGGTTATTTAGCGAAGTCGAAATATCGAAACATTCTTTTTATATTTGTGAAGAAACCATAAAAAATAAAAAATGAAAAAGCCAGCTTTTAAAATTGGGCCTCATATTATTGCACTTTTAATTTTTATTCTTATCCCAGTTTTTTACTTCCCATCAATGTTTCAGGGTAAAGAAATTAGTCAATCCGATATGAAAGGCTATTTAGGTATGGCAAAGGAGATTACCGATTTTCGTGATGAGACTGGTGAGGAAGCTTTATGGACGAATTCAATGTTTAGCGGTATGCCGGCTTACCTCATTAATATGAGAACACCCTTTAATATTTTTGGGAAAATTAATCAGGTTTTTTCTTTTCAGGCAGGCAGACCTGCCATTCATATTTTCTTGTATATGTTTGGCTTTTATATTCTTTTATTGCTATTTGGGATGAATCCATGGCTGGGAATTATTGGTGGAATTGCCTATGGTTTTTCATCCTATTTTTTTATTATTCTCGAACCCGGGCACATTACGAAAGCCATAGCATTGGGATATTTGCCAATGATTATAGGTAGTGTATATTATTCCTTTCGTAGTAATTTTGTTGTAGGTGCTATTTTGACTAGCGTTTTTCTCGGGCTCCAAATTGTGGTAAATCACCTTCAGATTACCTATTATACCCTACTCATTATACTAATCTTTGGCATTTTTGAATTGGTTGAGGTAATTAAAAATAATGACTTAGGTAAATTCACTAAGATTGTTGGAACCTTATTGATAGGAGTGGTTTTATCTATTAGCGTAAACCTTGTGAATTTTTGGTCGGTAAGCGATTATTCAGAATATTCTTTAAGGGGGCCGTCTGAATTAACGTCCAGCAGCCATGATAAAACTTCAGGCTTAGATAAATCTTATGCCACAGGATGGTCTTATGGTTTGGGTGAAACGTTTAATCTTCTCATTCCCAACTTTAAAGGAGGAGCATCAAGTATATTGATGGCCGATGAGGATTCTGAAACATTTAAATTTCTTTCAAAAAGCAGCAGTAAGCAGCAGGCTATGCAGATAATTAATCAGAATGCCTATTTTTTTACTCAGTATTGGGGAAATCAGCCCGGAACATCAGGCCCTGTTTATATTGGTGCGGTAATTGTGTTCTTATTTGTGTTTGGGATGTTTTTTATGAAGGGCAGGATAAAATGGTGGTTGTTTACTGTTGTGGTCTTTTCAATACTTCTTAGTTGGGGAAAGAACTTTATGTTTCTCACTGATTTTTTCCTTGATTACTTCCCTGGATATAATAAATTCCGCACAGTATCTATGATTTTGATTATGACTGAGTTTGCAATGCCTCTCCTCGCAATACTTGCAATCAATAAACTTATTCTGGGGGATTTTACTAAAAAGGAATTTCAAGCGGCATTTAAAAATAGTCTAATCATGGTTGGTGGGATTTCATTATTATTTGCTCTTTTTCCTGCTATATCCGATTTAAGTTCTGAGAAGGATAAATTGCTGATTGATCAAGGTGCATCTGATTTGGTAAATGCGATTAGGGAAGACCGCTCTGCCTTATTAAGAGCTGATGCTTTTCGTTCACTTATTTTCGTGCTGATTGCAGCTGCATTATTATATTCTTTTTTTCTGAAGAAGGTTAAACTGAGCTATTTCTATATTTTACTTGGACTTATTATTCTTATTGATTTATGGCCTGTGAATAAGAGGTATTTGAATGACGAGAATTTTGTCAGAAAAAGTGTTGCCAAAACTCCTTATCAACCGAATGAAGCTGATTTGGAGATTATGAAGGATAAAGAATTATACTACAGAGTTTTTGATATGACACAGGGCGATCCTTTTGCCAGTTCCAGAGCTTCGTATTTTCATAAATCTATTGGAGGATACCATGGAGCTAAAATGAGACGTTACCAGGAGGTATTCGATCACCATATTAAGGAGGGAATTGACGAAGATGTACTTAATATGCTTAATACAAAATATTTAATTCAGCGAGATCAAAACTCCGGAAAGGTTTTAGCAGTTCAAAGGTCAGGGAATCTTGGCAATGCCTGGTTCGTTTCAAATTATGAATTGGTAAGGGATGCTGATGAGGAAATCCAGATAATAGGGCAGCTGAATCCGTCCAATACAGTTTCGATTGATAATAGATTTGAGAATTATGTTGAAGGTCAGAAACTTATTTCTGACCCTAATTCTTCTATTGAGTTAGTTGATTATGCTCCTAATAAGCTCGTGTATGATTATTCAACAACAAGCCACCAAATAGCTGTATTTTCTGATATCTATTATCCAAAGGGTTGGGTCGCCAGCATCAATGGGGAAGAGGTTCCTTATTTTAGGGTTAACTATATTTTGAGGGGAATTATAGTGCCACCGGGGAGCGGGAGCATAGTCTTTGAGTTTAAGCCTAATTCATATTTCATTGGTTCAAAGATTTCCACAGCAGCTTCGGTTATAGTAATTCTTTTAATTCTGGGAATTGCTTTAACTGAGATCGGGGTTCTAAAACTGAAGTTTTTAAATTCAGAAAAGGATTAGCTTGTTCTGATAAAAATTCCATCGACTTCCAGAACGGCGCCTGTTTTATTATTTACAGCAACCGGTTGTAAACTCTGACATGTGAATCCTTTTTCGTAGAAATAAGTAATAATATCGGGCAATTTCCAGTCAACAGATTGATAAATTGATTCCAATGGGATTTCAATTTTGACTCCATCGATACCGGGAAGAATCTTTTTTGCCCCCTCAAGAACTTCTTTTTCAAACCCTTGAGTATCAATTTTCAGGAATGTTTTTTCATTGGGGTTAATATATTTCCCGGCAAAATAATCAAGAGGATATAGTTTTACTTTTTCTGTATGTGAAGATCTCGAGCTCTGATTATATTCAACATAATTATCCTTTATTTCTTTGATGGAACTAAACACAGAATTATCAGAAACATTTATGTCAACCTCTCCGGAAATATTTCCAATAGCACACCTCTCAGCCACCTCCCATTTCGGATATTTTGCCGATCTTTTGGTTAAAGTATTATAAGCACTTTGGGTTGGCTCAAATGAAATTATTTTATTTTTATATCCAAAGTCAATTAATGATTCTGCAAACTGACCAGTGTTAGCTCCGATATCTAAAACGCAGGTAAAGTTATAAGTATTTAGAATTTTAACTGTTCTGAAATCTTCTGAAGAAGAAGATGAGAGACGTTTTAATTTCAAGTGAAATCCTGTGGCAAGACTGATTTTTCTTTTTGTTCTTTCAACAAATTTTGAATTTAAAACTTTTTCAATAATTTTCATTTAAAAGGGTATTGGTTTCTGCTTCAATGTGAAGAACTGTAAAGATATAACAGATTCAATTAATAAAATGTAATGGTATATATTTTAAGTAAAAGACAAATCTATTAATTTCCTCTGGACACATATTTTTTAAAAAGTGTAGAATATATTTTGTTTATATCCTCTGAAATTCTAAAAACAATAATTAAAATACTATAAATAACCAAAACAACAGAACTTCTAATAAATATATCCAGGATGTAATTTTTGAATACCGGCAATGCGTAAGCTCCATAATATGCTAACAAACCTATGATTATAAGCAGAATAAACTTGAAATTATAGGGTTGCATTTTATAATGATGTTGTAGGAAAATAAAGCGTAATCCCATGTAGAGTATTTTTGCTAGGGTAGTTGCAATGGCTGCTCCAACCAATCCGAAAAGCGGTATGAAAATGTAATTCAAACCTATTATAAACAATAAAAAGAAGAATATTAAGATCGAACTGTAGCGGTAATATACCGATGTGCTTAAAATAATTCCGCTTACTCCGGAAGCCATTTCAATTATGTTTGCAATTCCTATGAACAAGATTACATACTTACCCGCTTCAAATTCTTTTGGTAGTATTAGGAAAATATTGTCAATATTTGCCCACAATCCAATAAATACCAGAATTCCTATTACTGATTGATTAATGCAGCTTTTTGAGTAGACCAATTTTATATTATCAAGATCATTTGCTTTCCATGATTCAGCAATAATGGGAGTTGATATTTTAAGGAGTGGTCTGGATGGAATCAGGATAAGAGTAGCGAAGAAAAAGGTGGTAGCATAAATTCCCGTCATTGAAATGCCCAAAAATTTGTTAACCATTAAACTGTCAATATGAACAATAGCCAGGCCCCCAAGACCGGCGATTACGCCAAAAAGTGAAATGACAGACATCTCCCGGATTATATCTTTTGTGAAAGCCTCTTTTTTAATAGTGAAACCAATTTCACCTCTGACCATAAGAACAAGGAGAAGAACAATTGTTGGAACCGACAATGAAACCGCATAGGCGATGACGAAAGATTGTAAATCAATACTATTAAAATAATACAGTAGGAGGGATGCGAAAATTAAAAGCCGTTGAAGAAATTCTTTAAGAAAGGTGCCAAGAACCGTATCGTATAAAACTTTATTATAAGTATCAAAAAGGTTGAAAAACAAAGTGGCGAATATCAGGGGAATGATTAAATAAATGTACTCAATCAATAATGCTGAATTTTCAATATTATTACGGATTAGTACTGGTTTGTAAATTTCAAAAGCGGCAGATGAAAGTATAAATCCCGCAAGTGATACCAGGAAAGCGAAAGCTATAAATCCGGAATGATTCTTTTCTTTATTTCTAAAGTAAGGAAAAAGCCGGTTAATGGCGCTTTGAAATCCGAGCGACCCAAACTGAGCAAAAATTACGGAAAAAGAAACCAGAAGCTTAAGCAATCCTATCTCATCGGTTGTTAAGAACCGTGGAAATAAAAGGGCTGTGGTAACAAAGCCTATTACAACACCCAGACCTGAGTAAATGGTACCTGTAATTGATTGTTTTTGAATAATTCCCATCTGAATATTAGTATCTGTTTAACCAACGGTACCTGCGGGCATTTGAGCCAAATTTCAGGGAGACAAATACTTCATGAGAACCAAAATTATATTTTCTTATGGAGGATAAGGCATAATCGTAGGCATAACCTAAATACATGCGTTCTTTGCGAACTCCAAACATAGCTGACAACGAACCGCTGGTTCTGTAAGAAAGTCCAACCCAATAATCGGTCTGGTAATAAAGTTTAAGAGCAATGTCTGCCTGTGGTAAAAATTGCTCAGTTGATTTTAATAAAAACGAAGGTTCCAGATCAAATCCGCTTTGAAAACCAATAAAACGATATCCCCCCATAAAATAATAATGTCTCAGCATTTTGAATTCAGAAAGCACATCACTTCCTAATTTTAAAGGAGACTGAAGCAACTGGTTTGCTGAAAAACCCATAAAAAACGTGGGACTCGTCCAGAAAACGCCAAAATTTGCATCGGGTATAAAAGCTACAATATTTAAATCACTTTCAACCGTTGGATCACCATCAAAAAATGTAGTTATTCGGTCGTTATCTATCTTATATTGAAATAACTGTCCGGCCAGACCAAAGGAAAGTTGACTTTCATAAAAATAGATATGGTAGGCATAAGCAAATTGAACGCCTGTTCTGGATACCAGTCCGTTTATATCATTAAAAACAAAGCCTCCCAGTCCAACCCTCCCTTTTGTACTGGGCTTATATTTATTATCTTTTACAGGACGATTAACAATACGGTACGATTTTCTTAAAAGGCGTGTTTGTCCGGAAACAGAATAGGTTAAAGGTGAATTTTGAAAACCCACCCATTGTTTTCTGGTGGTAATGTTGAATGAAGTATAGCCATCGTAGCCGGCCATAGCCGGGTTCAGCAGGAAACCATTATTCATATACTGTGAATACAATGGTAATTGCTGAGCGGTCATGTTTTTAGCTCCCAACAAAAATAAAAGGATAATAATATATAGTTGGTATTTTTTCAATTCAATTTATATTCAAAATATGTTTTCAAATTGCTTAATTGCATTAATGGTTTATTTATAATCCTGTTTTATCCAAATAATAAAAATCGCAAAGGTATCTATAATATTTTTACATAATTGTTAACGAATTATAGTAACATTACCGGTAACAGGTTCTTTACCCTTTCCGGGAATAAGAACAAAATAATATGAGTCGATTGGCATTTCTCTACCTTTAAACGTTCCATCCCATGGATTTGTATATCCTTTTTCAGAAATGTAAATCAATTCGCCCCAGCGGTTATATATTTCTATAATAGCTTCCGGATATATTTCAATCTCCCCGATCTCCCAAATATCATTAATGCCATCCCCATCGGGTGTAAATACCGTTGGGATGAACAAACATGAAATATTACTACTCTCTAATACCGTTGTATCGCTAAATACACATAAATTGTTGTCGGTAAGCTCAAAAATATAGGTGCCAAAGCCCATATCCTCAATATATAAACCTTCCATATTCTCTTCCGACCATTTTACAGTATATGGTTCCTGAGCATTTACAATAGTTATATCAATAATTCCGTCGGGCTTATCGGGACAGTATGGTTGGGTAATATTTTTAATGATATAAATTGAGTCGGGCTGAACAAGAACACCTGATGTATCGAGATAACAGTTATTCAAGTCTGTTATTCTCACATTATAAGAGCCTTCAGACAGTGAGTCGGCTTTCTGACCAAATTGATCAATACCTTCCCATACAATGGTATAATCCGGAGTACCTCCCTGAGGAATAAGAGTAATAAAACCGTCCTCATATTGATAGCAACTTGGATTGGTTTCAAATACTTTGGAAGTAATAGGAGCGGGTTGTTCAATTTCTATACTATCAATTTTAACACAATCATTTTCATCGGTTATTTGAAGTGGATAATAACCTGCAGAAACATTGGTAAGTCCCTCTGTTGTTTCTCCATTCTTTAACCACAGATATTCAAATTCACCAACACCACCGTAAACAAAGGAATTAATTATTGCATCAGACTCACCAAAACAGCTAATCATTTTTCCGTTATATTGAAGTGGAGAGGTTAATTCGATGGTAATATCCGGTGGTTGAGGTACGTATGTGGTATCATAGTGTACACAGTTGTTGGCATCTGTAATTATAACAGAATACTCACCCACAAATAATGTCTCAATATCCTCGGTAGTTGCGCCATTATCCCACAAATAATTATAAGGCAGATCGCTTACACCTCCATTAACTTCCAAATCTGCGGCGCCATCGGGCAGATTATTACAACTAATTGATTTTGTAGTAATGACAGAGGTAATAAGCTCAGGTTCTGTTAAAGTAATGTCCCAATTATTGGTGCAATTATTTAAATCTGTAAGTACAATGTTTAAATCACCTGCACCTACATTAGATTGATCTTCATTATTTTGTATTATTCCGGAAGCAGAACCTGTCCAAGCAAAAGAATAGGGTTGAACACCTCCTGCAGGTTGCAGAGTGATGCTTCCATTCAAATCGTTAAAGCAACTGATGTTGAAATTATTGTAGTCGCTTAAAATCGGGTCAATTCGTAATGGATCTGCTTCATTAAGAATATAATCAAAGCTTCTAACGCAATTAATGCCATCAGTTACTTTTAAAGTATAGGTTCCCACCGGTACATCCCAGATACTATCGCGGTCTGTTTCTGAAGCATTAAGATTGCCATTAAGAGTTGTCCAGGAATAAGAATAAGTTCCATAACCGCCAGTAATTGAAGTGTTAAGATAGCCATCACTTAAAGCATTACATGAAATTTCGAAACCGTTATATTCTGATGAATCTTCGAGGGTGGCTTCTATAAGAGTTGGGGAAACAAGGGTGAAGCTTGTATCAACAGAACAATATCCATCATTAACTATCAGATCGTAAGTTCCCACAGGAAGATCATTAATGTTTTTCTGAACGGAGGTATAGCCGCTAAGCAGATTGGACCAGTTATACGACAGAATTCTGGCCGGATCCCTATCAGTAATATTTATATCGATAACACCATCTTCCTCACCAAAACAGGAAATGTCGAATCCTTCGGGGCTGGTATATCCTGTCCGGAAAAGTTTCATTACCGGAGGTTCTCTGAGTTCGAAAAATGCATTTGCAGGGCATCCAATCGAGTCGGTTATATTAAGCTCAAAGTAACCTGCGGGGAGTCCGGATATATTTCGGGTTGTAGCCAGTACAATTTCATTTTCATCCTTCCATTCAAAAGTATAGAATGCATAATCGTCGCCTTCACCATCAACATTAATATTAATCCATGCATCCGAAGCTCCGAAACATGAAATGTCATAACTTCCATAAGTTGAAATTACAGAAGCAACTCCAGGGACCGCAGGTTCCTGAACGGTATAATAATTATTTAACTGGCAATTATTGGTGTCGTTTACCCATACTTCATACAAGCCAGCAGGTAAATTGTAAATACTGTCGGGATTGTTAATTTGTGTGGGATCAAATCCGGTAACGTACCCTGCCCAGGTGTAATGATAACCCAGAGTTCCTCCTGACGTGATTGCAATTATTTTACCATCCTGACCGCCACCGCAAGCAACATCAACTATGGAATCATTGAAAACCATTTTGTCGGGTTGGGTTAATACCAGAGTATCTCTGTACTCGCAGCCTATAACATCTCTTATTTTGTAGGTATATGTTCCAATTTTCAGATTAAATATGGAATCAATTTCGATGTCAAGATTTACCCCATCCTTGGACCATTCATAGGAATAGTCATCCAGATAGTACCCTCCATATGGATATAAATTAATTTTACCATTCGATTCTCCGAAGCATTTAATATTTCTCCCGCCAATATATTCAAGTGCCTCTGCTGTATCAAGAAGTGTAGGCGCCACTTTAATCAGTACGCTGTCCTTTATTCCGTTAAAGCAATTGGGATGATCGGGATCATCGATTAACGGACTGAAGGTGTACTTTATTGGTTGTATGAATGCCGATGAATTGATAAGAAGGTCGGTAAAGGCGCCCATAATATAGGGGCCTGCAGAATTGTCGCGATAGCCTGTAAGCGAAACCGATTCTGTTTCAAACTCATACTTCACCTCTCCGTTTCCTGCAACTATCTGGGAGTTAATTGGAGTGATAGTAACAAAAGTTTCATTGCAGATAACGGTATCAGAGATGGTAATAGTGTCAAAAACCGGTGTAGGATTGAGGTAGATTATAATGGTCGTATCTATTCCCTTATCGCAATCGGGATAATGACCGTTCACATCCAGGAACACCGGTTTTATATTGTAAGTGATTATTCTGTAATCACGTGTATTGTTTACTAATCTGTATGAATGAGTTCCATCGAGCATATAGGAACCATCTGGGATAATTCCATCAACATCGTTTATTGCTCCCGGAATCCCTCCATCTTTGGTAATAGTGGAGCTTATGTTATACCATTTTGTGGCACCGGAAGAAATAATACCATTTCCGGTATTAAGGCTTAATATATAATTTGAAGAGTCACACACCAGAGTGTCGGTATTTAAATCGACAATAATTCGTGGGGTTGGATTTAAATAAATAGTTACCGTATCGATTATTCCGTTTACGTCGCAGTATTTATCGGAGTTGCTGTTACCCGGATTATGAATTATTGGGATAAATATGTATTTGATAATCTGGAGTGAGTCGGTATTATTCACCAGATCATCAGATATTTTGACTGGGTTTTCAAGATTAGTCAGACCAGGTAAATAGCTTGTGCTTACTGCTCCAGCCAGGTATTCAACAACTACGTCGTAGAACTTAGTACCGTATACAAGTCCGTTTCTATTCTCAATTTCAATTTCAACTGTAGAAGTATCACAATAGACAGTATCATCGGTAATTGCAGTAAGATACGGGATAGGATTAATCCACACCCGAATGGTTTGTTCAATTCCATTATTGCAATAAGGAATATTGTCACTTACAGCCTTAATTTTAGGAATAAAAGTATAGTCAATCCATTGAAGAGTAGTCGAGGTATTTTTAATGTACTGGGTAAAAGTATTCACTGCGGTATCGCCGGCACCATTTACCCCCTGCAGTGAGAAAAAGTCTGATGCATCAACGGTTACATCATAGACCCAATTTCCAACCAGAGCTCCATTACCTGTAAGTGTGGTGAATGTAATGGTATCTTCATCGCACAAAACGGTATCGGGCAGGTAAGAAAGGATTATTTCAGGTGTCGGGTTTACCCAGATCCTGATGGTAGTATCGTTTATAGTTCCCGGATCGCAATAGGCACGACCAAAACGTGGATTTTTAATAACAGGGTGGAAGGTGTAAGTAACGATCTGAACTTCATTTGTTGGATTGACAAGAGTGTTGGTAAAGTCAGTACCGTCAATATAGTCATATTCACCCGGAGGTTGGACCCCGGTTACTGCTCCCGGATTTACAACAGATAATTGATATTTTTTATCTCCCAACACGATTCCATTCTCCGAAGTGAGATCAAAGATTACGGGGGTCACATCACAGACAATGGTATCGGGCAGAAGATCCAGACTTAAATTTGCCGTTGGATTTACATATATAATTACAGTATCAGGGGTGCCAACGCAATGGGTGGAACCGGGTCCTGTTGGTGTAATTACATACATAACTGAATCTACATAATTCCCAGTGTTAAGCAAAGTTTGATTTATTGTATTTCCACCAACCAGAGTGGTTGAAGCACCGGTGATATTTCCTGAATAAAACACCTCCATGGTAAAAATTGTGCCTGGAACATCACTGCTTATGCTAACAATTGCGGGTTCATTATTACAAAGAGTGTCTCTTTTTGGATTAACAAAAACTTTAGGAATCGGATTCACAGTTAATGTTGCGGTATCACTAATAGTATAGTATCCGTGTCGATGAACCACAATAACCCGATATTGGTATCCATCCATGCTTAGGTTGGTAGGATTAATGACCAGAACTGAATCTTTCGTCCCGGAATACACACCACCGTCATTTAGATCGGTAAATATTCCACTTCCGTTATCTTCCTGCCATTGGAAGAATAGTTTTCCTTTACCGGTTGCTGTTACGGAGAAGGAAGCGCTCTCACCCTCGCAAACGGCTGTGTCGGTGGGTTGAGTCCAGATATAAGGTCTGACTTTACCGTAAGCAAAATGATTTCCATTGTTATCAATGCCCAACCTCAGGCTATCACGATAGCCGACAGTTCCGGTTCCATCGCGATGAAGCCCATCCAGATACCAGTCGCCCGGACCCATAGCCAAACGTTTAATTACTCTGGTAATATCGAAAATAGTGGTATCAAAACCTTCTCCACCCATATTTATGTCGTAATTGGAACTTTCGAAGCCGTTTTCAGCCTTCAGCCCCCAATAACCATAATGGTATTGTTCGAAGACTTCAACGCTATCGTCGCGAAGAGGGAGTCCGGCACTACCAGGGTCACCCAGAATAAACTCCGACAATACCGAACCGGCAGTAGGAGGCACATTAATATTCAGATTTAGAGGATTATACGTCGAATCAGATCCAATAGGGAATAAGTAGGGACCTGTATTATTAATTCCCCTTTCAAATTTACCAATAACCCGGCTTCCTGTTGTTGAGGGATATTCTAATGATGCGTTAGTTTGGTTGGAAAGATTTAGTTTGAAGGTTCCTGCGTTCACATTTCCCAGTTCGAGACGCAGGGTATTTGAAACAATAACATTATTCAGTAGTAAGATTCTATTTTCTGTCGCAGATCCTGAATTATTGATAATCAGATTATAGAAAATGGTATCTCCGATACTCGAAATGGTTTGGACTTTATTTCCCCTGAACTGAACGGTACTTGTTCCCCGGTTAAAGATGCCGGTATTTGACCAGTTTCCACCAACATTATAATCACCATTTCCCCGTGTAGTGCCAATGTTGAAATAGTCATCCTGAAGATTGATTTCTCCATCATTGAGAAGATCACCGGCTGCATTAATAAGGGTATCACTTCCCACAACGGTTCCGGAGGTAACATTAATAGCAGCTCCGGTATTGTGAATTACCTGGGCATTAAGAGTTTTTGATTGAAATAACAACAAAGCCATAGCAAGAACGATCGCAATCCTTTTGAGAGATTGGATGGTCCTGCGAGGAGGATGGTTTGTATGGTTATTTGTGTATATCAATTTATAAATGAATAATTACTTTTTCACTTCATTTAGTGTAATATCAAAAACCAAAGCAGTATTTGGGGGTATCAGATTTGGCAAACCGGCTGTTCCGTACCCCAGGGCAGAAGGAATAAAAATCCTCCATTTCGAGCCTTCAGGCATTAATTGCATGGCTTCATTTAATCCCGGAATTAAATTGGAAGTGATATTAATGATTGGTTGACCCTTTTTAAAGCTGTCTTCGAAAACGGTTCCGTCGGGAAAAACACCAACTGCATTGAAAACCACGGTATCTTTCGCTGTAGGGCGGATTCCGCTTCCCTTTTCGATTACGATATAATGAACTCCATTAGGAAGAGCTCCAACACCGGTTTTTCCTTTTAATTCTGCGAATAATTGGGCTTCCAACTGTCGACTTCTTTCATTTTGGGTAGAGAGTTGGTAGGAAGCAAGTATCGGAAGTATACTTGAGTCGGAAATCGCGAGGGGATGGTTTTGAATTATATCGTCCATCCCACGATTAAACAATGCTTTATTGGAAATGGTGAAGCTGTTGTTAATAAGCCATTGTCCTACGAATGCTCCGAGGGAGTATTGGAGGGAGTCGGCAGGGGTATATAGTTTCACAAGGGACTGAGCTCCAAGTGTCAGGGATATTAGGAGTGCGAGCGTTATTGATATATATAGTCGTTTCATAATGGACTAAAAATTATTTTTGCATTTAGATTTTATAAGTCATATTTATCTTTTATTTATTGAATCCTTACAGCATGTATTCCTGTTGCAGTGCCCGCCGTGCTTGGATTAACTGGAGGTGTAACAACAACAGTAGCTGCCACATTTGCGGCGCCATAGGTACTAATGGTAGTAGTTGAACCAAGAGTTACTATTTTTGAAAGACTTATTTGGATCGGATTTGGTCCGGCTCCACCTTGTACCCTTGTACTGCCATTACCTGAGGTATAGGCATTAGCAGCTGATGTGCCCAATACCAGAGTTGCATTCCAATAAGTATTGGAAGCAGAACTAAATGAAAAAGTTGCCTCGCAAGTGATAAGCCAGGTTCCTGCATCAAGAGTTATTGAGGAAAGTGCAGTTGAATAGTTATTGGCAACTAAAACTCTATCAGCGGCAAGATAATTTTCTGAAGAAGAAAGTTTTGGATAATTCCAACTAGGTGCTGCGGCGCCATTGCTTGTTAATACCATATCTGCTGAGCCTGCGGCCAGTCGAGTTGCAGTACCACTTGCACCTCCATAAATAATATCGCCAGTAGAGGACATGGGTGAAAGGGCATCAAATGCTGCAGATGCTGCAGTCTGACCGGTCCCCCCATTTGCAATAGGCAAAACACTTGCCCCAACATCATTCGAGGATGATAAATCGATAGTAGCAGAAATCAAATTATTTGAACCATCTGTTTTAACAGGTCTTGATGCTGTTAATTTTGGAATATTTATTTCACCTGCGGCATTTCCAATGGTAACCGTGTTTGCAACAGCAGAAGTCCCAATATTTATTCCCCCGGAACCACCTTCAATAGTTGTGGTACTCGTTAAAGTATTACTTCCAAGTGTAACAGTTTTTGCACCCCCACCATCTCCAATGCTAATGGTTTGATCAGCTGTACCACCAATAGTTACGGTTCCGGTTGAAGTACCTGTATTAATATTTGTATTATTCAGATAACTGAAATTAAAGAATAAATCTGCTCCGTATGCAGTAATACCTTTTGAAAAGGTCCCCATTTCATCCCACCTATGCTCTCCTGTCCATGTAGGTACTATCGCTTGATTAATGGCCGGTGCTGCATCACTCCTCATGGCTGTTGTTGCCGTTCCATTAATTGCGGTTAATCCAGCACTAACACTAGGATTGGCATAATTATTTACCGCAGGATCTTCCCACGTAGGTGCACCTGCACCACCAGAAGTAAGCACTTGTCCGGAAGTACCAGCCGCTAACATAGCGGTTGTATTGGCAGCGGATTGATATGGGATTGTTCCTGCAGCTCCACTTGCAAGATGAGTAGCAGTTGTAGCTGTAGCCGCATTGCCTGTAGTATTTTGATTAAGGGTTGGTACATCAGCTACCTGAATGGCAGACATCGATACATTAGTTCCGTCACCTCTTAAGAACTGACCTGAAGTTGTGCTACCAGCCAGGGCATCGATCGCAGCTTGTTGAGTAGTCGCTCCGGTTCCACCGTTTGCGATGGCTACGGTACCGGTTACATTGGCAGCGGTACCTGTTACAGAACCTGCAATGGCATTAGTAACGGTAAGATCTGTTAAAGTTCCGACACTGGTCAGACTACTATTTACCACGGTAGCATTCAGGGTGTTTCCGGTTAAGGTACCGGCTGCAGCGGTTACGGTAATATCTGCGGTTCCGTCAAAAGCGACCCCGTTAATATCTCTTGCTGTTTCTAAAGCAGTAGCTGTAGCCGCATTCCCTGAAGTATTTTGATTAAGGGTTGGTACATCAGTTACCTGAATGGCAGACATCGATACATTGGTTCCGTCACCTCTTAAGAACTGACCTGAAGTTGTGCTACCAGCCAGGGCATCAATAGCTGCCTGTTGGGTTGAAGCTCCGGTTCCACCGTTTGCGATGGCCACAACACCGGTTACATTGGCAGCGGTACCTGTTACAGAACCTGCAATGGCATTGGTAACGGTAAGATCTGTTAAAGTTCCGACACTGGTCAGACTACTATTTACCACGGTAGCATTCAGGGTGTTTCCGGTTAAGGTACCGGCTGCAGCGGTTACGGTAATATCTGCGGTTCCGTCAAAGGCGACCCCGTTAATATCTCTTGGTGTTGCTAAAGCAGTAGCCGTAGCCGCATT
>JAIOZL010000038.1 GCA_021740645.1 Bacteroidales bacterium | reverse complement strand
GGGGAAGTTTTCTGGATATCACCGGCGGTCTTATTCGTATTTTTGATGAGTGCGTTTATCCTCGGTTTGCACCATTGTCGGATGACAATGTATATCTGATGTATAATTACGACCAGAACCCTGGGAATGCTGTAGATGGGGATCATGATTATGTTCAGAATAAACAAAGCTTTGTTACCCTGGGCAAAGATGAAATTCTTGGAGTTGGTCCGATGTTTGAAGAAATACCTGCTGCGGTATCCCAAAACTATCCAAATCCATTTTCCGGAAGTTCATTGGTAAAAGTAGATTTAAAAACCACTGCTAATTTACACCTTGAGGTGTATAACGTGGTTGGTCAAAAGGTATATGAAACACCTAATAAAAAAGCCAATGCAGGAAGTCAGTACCTGACCATCGATGGAAGTAGCTTAATCCCTGGTGTATATACTTATACTGTATTTATTAATGAACATCAGGTAAGTAAAAAACTGGTAATTGAATAAAACACAGCCAGTTTAAAATATGAAGCCCGGAGTTATCCGGGCTTTTTTTTGTTTGTGTCTACGGAAAAAGTCGTATAAAATTACGACAAATGCCGTATTTCCTTTGGCTATGCTCTATATTATTTTTGTATTGTAATTGTTGAAATAGCCTCATTAAATGAATGAGCTAAAATTATACTTGTTAAAATTCAGCACCTTCTACCTGCTTTCATGCCTTAATATTGAGGTTTTCAACAATTACGCAGTGTAGGAGGGCTGTCTTTTTTAAAACTGAAAATTATAGGAGTCACTGGAGGAAATTATGATCACGTTTTTAAGAAATATTGTTTGGGCCTGCATTCTGATTTTAATTGGAATTCTGTTATTCGATTCATATAAACTAGAAGAAACGAATAGGAAAAAGCTACCTGAAATAGAAAAATCTGTAAAAGGAGATCTGACAAAATAAATTCTTAAACTAAATTAGCATAATAAAAAGAAAGATCATGAAAAAGTATTCACTTGTTTTAATTGTCATTATATCAGCCTGGCTGAATGCACTATCACAGGGTGCGGATTCCGATTTCGAGAGAATTAAAGTTGGAGATGCGAAACAAATATTATGCGGACTGGCCCTTTCTCCTGACAATAAAGAGATAGCTGTAAGCAGCATACAGAGTTTTCCATTTTATTTATATAACTGGAAAGATCAAAAAGTTGAATCCCAATTTGATGTAGGGAACTGGTATGCTGGCTCATCGGTAAGGTATTCGCAGGATGGAAAGTATATTCTTCTGCAACAACTCTATTATATCGACTGGGCTCCTAATAAAGACAGGGAAGTAAATTATGAATTACTTGATGCGAAAACAGGACAACGCCTGAAACGATTTGATGAATATCATGCTATGGCTTTCTCTCCTGATAGCAAATACGTTTTATCCCTTACTGCAAATGAAGTTGCCTTTTGGGGAATTTCATCGGGAAAAAAAGAAAAATCATTTATTGTACCCAATGCCACTAATGGTTTGGCTATAAGTCCTGACGGGCAATTTATAGCCGTGGCCCACAAAGTAAATGAAGCCGGCCTTAAGAAAGATCCACGGTTTAAAAAAAATAAAAAGGGATTAAAGCATGCCGTTAAGTATAAGCAGCAGATAAGTATATATGATGCCCATACTTTTGATTATAAATACACGGTTAACGAACTCTACGATATTGTTTACAAACTGGAATATACCCCTGATGGAAAAATAATGTTTTGTTTGCAAATCCCTCATATGAAAGCACAGGCACTGGAGGGTAAAAGACAAACCTACCTCACAACAATTGATGCGGTGAAGGGTGAGCCCATGCGCAGGGGATTTACCTCCCAGGCCCTGTATGAACCTGACTTTAAATTAAGCGAGGACGGAAGTTTGCTTGGGATCGTATCCCAGGGTAGCCGCTTTCTAGAATTGCATATTTATGATTTTGCTACAGGTAAAATGATCGATCGTTTTGAGCAGTCGTACCGTTTGTTCGAGAAAACTGATGCAGGCATGACAGTGGCTGACAGTAGAATGTCATTTGTGTTTTTGCCTGGAAATGAAACAGTGGTGATGACCATGGGGAACCACTTGATATATTGGAATTTTAAACCATTAAATTAATAAGATTATGAGAACCTTTGTCCTTTTATTTCTACTAAGTATAACATTATCTGGCTTCACACAAAAGAAACTCCTGATTGAAAGATCAGAAGAAGTAGTAAGTGCAGCGAAAGCTGAAATAGCAGCATCCATGGAAGGCCCTGAAGGTGGGCTTTATCTTTTGCAACAAGAACATGGCTTAAAAGGCACTTATGTGATGGATATTCAAATCCATGAAAAAGGAAAAGTGGCTTCTGTATTTTGTAAGAGCAAAGAGAATGGAGAAATAAGTCATCAAACAATTATTAAAGATTATATCAAAGATTTTAGTTTTAACTTTAAGATGCCAAAAGGCAAAAAATATAAGTTCGAATATACCTTCAAATTTTAACAATTAAATTTTTTAGCATGAAAAAATCTATTCTAATCGCATTATTCGCCATGGTAATGAACATGGTATTTGCACAAGATGATATGCCTATTGTTTGGGAAACCAAACTTGGGCATACTATTGATTACTACGGTACTGATCTGTCAGATCAGCCAAATTCTTATAGCTTCGCTGCCAATGATAAGGAGCTGAGCTTTTTTAAGAACAGCGATGGCTCCCTGATCTGGACCAAATCTTTCAAAGATATGGCTCCAAAACTTCGGAAAATTGATGAGTTGCTTGCGTTTTGGGAATCCAATACTATTTTCCTTTTCGACCGCAAACTGGGCAAGGATCAAATCGCATGTGTAGATATGACTAGCGGTGAACTTCTATGGAATACGGATAAATACCAGGAAGTTACCGAAGATGTTGTAATCTATATTCCGGAAGAAGATGGATTTGCCATCTCTTTAAAAAAAGAACTGGTGTTTATTAAAGCCAGAACAGGAGAGGAAGTATGGTCTACTACCAAGTTTAAAGGAGTAGTAGGTAAATATGTTTATGACGCCTCCGACCATACCATGGTTATGGTAAATTTTGTTCCGGGTGGACTCGCAGCCTTTTTTTCCGGGTTTAAAAATCAGATTGCCCGTATTAATATGACGAATGGCGAGATCATGTGGGAAAGCACCTATATTGGAAGAGCTGAACGGAAAGTGATTTCCAGGGAATTTATATATGCGCTGGATGTAATTGATGGCAAAGTTTTCCTCCGAATGAATGGTATGCAGGTGTATGATTATAATACAGGGGCCAGTTTGTGGTCGGCAGCTTTTGATTTTACAGCTGACATATTAAAAGCACCACAAGGTTCAACAAAGTTTGGTGTATATGGTGCTGTGGCAGATCCATACATAGTAGGCGAAGATATTTATGTACTCGATATGTCTAATAAAAAGTCGCAGTATGTTAAGAAATATGATTTACAAACGGGAAAATTGATTTGGTCCTCAAAAGAGATTAAAGGCGCACGCGCAATTCCCGGACTTAAAGTTGTTGGTGATAAAGTGGCGCTTCAAATTGGGGGTAGGGTTGAAACCCAATATTACAGACGTTATAAATGTGGCGACAGTTGGTGTTCTGAATGGGGTATTACTTTCCCGGAGGTTAAACCATTTGGAGTTCAAGCGCTCAATGCAAGTGATGGAACAATGGCATGGGAATCAGAAAGATTTAAGAAAGGGATCACGAACTCAGTTTCATTTGACAATTACTACATTGTATGCAGTGGAAAAGCACTCTACTCAATGGACATCAACTCGGGTGATGAAAAGTATGAAGTTCCGGTTGCCAAAGGGGGAGTTGGTCAGGCCTCACTGGTTATGAAGTATGGCGATGATGTAATTGTGGTGATTGGTGAAAAGGGTGTTTCTACTTTTAAAGCACAGGATGGTGATCTTATTGGAAGTGGAAAATATAAATCAGCCAGCCTTGAAAGCCGGATAGACGATGTCGTTATTCTGAAAACAGCTAAAGCTGACCTTGCTGCATTTACTTTGCCCGATTGTAACTATAAAGAGTTTAAAGCAAAAACAGGTGCTGGAACTTCTGTGACAACGAATGGGGAGCATATATTTGTATATGAAAAGAAATTGGTTACCAAGCTAAAGACACGCTAAACCAATTGTGGAAGACACCCCTTTTAAAACCAAACCCTGACATTCATCGTCAGGGTTTTTTTATAATTATTATTGCGATCCATTCCAACAGGTGCCCCCGATTGGCTCTATATATCTGTGCTCAGCGTCCGGATTTTGCTAAGTGTTTTTCAAATCTCTTGATTTGCTTTAGTTTTATGCTTCCTTATTAAAACTGCCCAAAACCTTTTGGAGGTCATCCCCGGTAGGATTTTGATAGATTCTTAAATCAAATTCTGGAACTACGGCAAGGATATGGTCAAATATATCGGATTGTAAATCTTCATATTTTGCCCATTCCTGTATTTTACTAAAAACATAAATTTCAATAGGCAAACCTTTGTCAGTGGGCTGAAGCTGGCGTACTAAAAATGTCATCTCATCATGTATTTCATTCAGGTTGTGCAGGTATCCGCCAAGATAGGCCCTGAAAATCCCAATGTTTGTCTGACGTCTGCCATTTACCAGAATAGAATCATCTATATTATGGCTTTTATTGTACTCAGATAAGTTTTTCTCAGTTTTATCAACATATTCTTTAACATGTTCAAATTTACTGAATTTAGCGAGCATGGCATCTGTGCAAAACCGGATGCTTTTCATGTCGATGTTAATCGACCGTTTAATTCTCCGACCGCCGGATTCTTCCATTCCTCTCCAGTTTTTAAAGGAGTCTGAAATAAGTGAATATGTCGGAATTGTAGATATTGTTTTATCCCAGTTTTGAACTTTAACTGTAGTTAAAGCGACATCAATCACAGTTCCATCCGCATCGTATTTTGGCATGGAGATCCAGTCGCCGGGCACCAGCATATTATTTGCCGACAATTGAATACCTCCCACAAATCCCATAATTGGATCCTTAAATACTAAAAGCAATACGGCACTAAAAGCTCCCAGCCCACCGATTAACCCAAGAGGATTTTTATGGAATAAAGTGGATAAAATAATGATGGCTCCAATCAGATAAACAATAATTTTTATCACCTGCACATACCCTTTGATGGGTTTTGTTTTCGCTACCTGGAAATCCTGGTATATAATAGCAACCGAATTTAAAAAAGCATTTATGATCAATAATACTACCGCAATCATATAAATATTAACTATCGATTGTATCCCTGAAACTATTTTGGTATAGGGTTCCAGTACATAAGGAGTGAAGGCGTAAATAATATAAGATGGCACAAGGTAAGCCATCAATTTGAAAAACTTCTGACTGGCTAAGACATCATCCCAGTTAGTTTTTGATTTTGCCGTTAACCTGTGAATTAGGACGATAAAAATTTTCCTGGCCACGTAAAAAGTCAGCAGACTAAAAATGATCAGGACAAAAAAAGCTACAAAATCAGTTGTTATTTTTGCATTAGCATCAGACAATCCTATTGTGTTAAGCCAGGACTGCAAAGATGTTTCTATATTACTAAACATAATAGCAGGAGTTTTTTGAAAGGCCAAAATTAAAAAAGCTTACTGTAAATGGTAAGCTTTTGGTAGATTATTTAATCTTTGTTTTTTTTACCGCTTCAAGATATTTTGATTTTATCAGCATTACCTTTTCCCGATCAATGTGCTCATCGTAGATTCGGACCATATCCACAAGGCAGTTATTACGATAAATCGTACCCAGTGCAGCATCCCATTTAATGTCATCCATGTTCCGTTTCATGCTGAGGGTGATTTTTTCAAATTCAATCCATTTCAAATAGGCAGGAATTTGAATGTAGCACATTAAAGTATCTTCCACATCCGTGTAAAATCCTGGCTCGGGGCTTTCAAGCAGGAAATATTTTCTAATCCGAATTAATCCATCGTATGGCTTTACTTTTCGGAATTTAAGAAAATGAACGCCATGGTCTTGATATAATTTAACCAATTCTGGTAAATCGTGATAATCTGAAAGATGTTTTACCCTGATACAAGGCCTTATCTCATTAAAAAGGGTAACTTCCCCTACGGTAGTATCAAATTTCTTTTGGAATATTTTTTTAATATCATGGTTAAGACGCATTATTTCTTCTTCCTGCTGGGTATTTTTAGTAACCAGAAAAAAACTTCCCGGATCCAATACTTCTTTATCAGGGATAGTGGCATGGTAATATCCGGGAAAAGGGAATTTATTTTCCAGAATTAATATTCCATTACAAAAGTCTTCTTCGAAGGAAGCGAGTGTTTCCTTCTTGGAAATTGTTCCAATGGTTTCGATAATGTTCTTGCTTTTTTGTTCCATTCTTTTAATGCTGTTGATTGTTTTATTTCACACGCAAATATACAAATATCTGAATTTGTGTGAATAAAGTTTGACTATTTTTTATTTACACTGGTTGTATTATATAAACCGTTTAGCTATCAATATGTTTATATGATTTACAGGGTTAAAATAGATTGGTATAAATGTCATATTCGATATATATAAGTTGTTATATATTTTATATTTTTGCAAAAAACAAGAAAATATGAAAGTAACCTTACCAATTATTTTATTCCTGATAACCCTAGCCGACTTTATTGTATTAAGTTCCTTTCACTATCCCGACAAATTCTCAGGCAGTGAAAAATCTGATAAAGCTTTTCTGGCAGGGGAACTTCCCACTGGTTTTAACAGTTTGTTTGCTGGTTCGGGGGAATGTGTTTTATGTCATAGCACGATGACCAATACGATTGGTGAAAGTATAAGTATTACCAATGAATGGCGTTCATCCATGATGGCAAACTCCTCAAAAGACCCGCTTTGGAGGGCAAAAGTCAGTCATGAAACACTTGTGAATCCAGAACATGCTGAAGTCCTGGAGGATGTTTGTACCAAATGTCATGCACCTCTTGGGAATGTAAATGCACATCACAATGGTCAAAATTTGTATTCTATTGCCGAAATGGTAACTGACCCTTTGGCATTGGATGGAGGTTCTTGTACGGTGTGCCATCAGATTCCCAATAGCTCTTTGGGACAATATTCTGGCAATTTTGAGATTGGAACCAATAAAATAATATGGGGGCAATATGAAGAGCCCTTTGCCAATCCAATGGTTAGTCATACTGGGTATACACCCACTTATGGTAACCATATCCGCGATTCTAAAATTTGCGGGTCCTGCCACACTTTACTGACCAGTTCAGTTGACCTTGAAGGCGAACCCACAGGCTCAGAGTTTGTGGAACAAGCTATTTATCATGAATGGTTAAATTCTGATTTTCCGGCTTCTGAAACAAGTTGCCAATCTTGTCATATTCCTGAAATCAGTGATGAAGTATCCGTTAGTTCAATGCCTCCCTGGCTTAATAAAAGGACACCTTTTGGAATGCATCAACTTGTGGGTGCAAATGTTTTTATGCTAAGAATGTTAAAAGAGAATATTGATGCGCTTGCTTTAACCACCGATGAAATTCAACTTGACTCAACGATCTCCAGGTCAACAAGAATGCTTCAGAATTACACCCTTGATCTTAATATCTCATCCATGATCCGGACTCAGGATTCACTTTTTGTTGATGTATCTATTCATAATAAAGCAGGACATAAATTTCCAACGGGGTTTCCGAGCAGAAGGGCTTTTGTAAGTTTCATCGTTACCGACACTCAAAATGACACTTTATTTCAAAGTGGTAAAACGGATGAAAACTTTAATCTGATTCAGGAAGATTCAGGCTATGAAACACATTTTAATACAATTACAGATGAAAACCAGGTTCAGATATATGAGTTGGTAATGGGTGATGTAAATTCCGACGTGACTACAGTGCTTGAACGAGCATATGTTGTCTTGAAGGATAACAGGATTCCTCCTGAAGGATTTACAAGCTCACATCTAGCTTATGATACGGTGAGAGTCGAAGGATTTGCTTTAATTGATAATGATTTTAACCGTCTGAATAATATTGAAGGGAGTGGCACTGATGTGATTCATTACCGCATCCCGACCATGGATTTCCCTGCACAGCTAAATGTGAAGGTATTGGTATATTACCAAACAGTTAACGATAAGTGGCTGCAGCATATGTTTACCTATTCTTCAGAAGAAATTGGTTTATTTCAGGACTTATACAACCAGGCAGATAAAACCCCTTTAGAAGTTGCATCTGTTACACAATCCAGCTTTCTTACTGGAAATAGCGATAAAAACAAAGAAAACCTTCGCATATATCCCAATCCAGCAGGTGATCAGTTTTTCATTAGCAGTACCCATGAGATTAAGAAGATAAATGTATTTACACTGGATGGTAAACAACTCAATAATGTTGAAATGCTAAGCAATGTGCCGGGAAGCTTACTTGTTAAAAGTCCCTCTGTTAAAGGGATTGTTCTTGTAAAATGTGTAGATGGTGATGGAAATCAATTCTCACAAAAGTTATTTCTGAGATAAAAGGAAATCGTCTCTGATTCCCTTTGAATTATTCATGCTGTATTTTGACTCATTAATTTGGTAATTTTGCCAAAAATTTACGTATGAAATTTAAAGTAGGTGATCGGGTTAAATTCCTGAATGAAAGTGGAGGCGGTGTAGTAAGTAAAATCATTAGTCCGAGCCTCGTAAATGTGGCAATATCAGATGGGTTTGAAATTCCAACCCTTGTGGGGGAATTGTTGAAGATAGAACTTGATGCACCAGTTGATTCCCCAAAACATATGTTTAGGGAAGATTATGACATTAAGTTTGAGGCTTCACCCGAAACGCATTATGAAAATGACGACCGAAATATTCTATTAAGTAATAATAAGGCTCACGGTCAGGTAGAGCCCGGAATATACTTTGCTTTTGTACCGCAGGACCAAAAATGGTTAATTACAGGTTTATTAGATATATATCTTGTAAATCATACTAACTATGATATTTTGTACAGCATCTTTATCAATGAGCCCGAGGGCGGGTTTGCCGGCAAAGATTATGGTTCAATTAATCCAAGGTCGATGGTTTTACTTGATTCGATTGACAGGGAACATATGGCTGACTGGGAAAAGGGTATAGTGCAGGTATTGTTTCATGCCGATCAGGGCCAAAAAGTTTTGGTTCCCTTAAATTCTGATTTCAAAATACGGTTCCCGAGATTTTATACCGAAACAAGCTACCGCGAATCCTCAATTATTGAAGGTAAAGCTATCCTGGTTTCTTTATCCTCGCTTGGTGCAATTTCAGTTTTAAGTGAAGGCGAAAACAAGGATAAAACTGAAAAAATTGAAATTTCTTCTAAAAAAGCCGTTGAAGTTGTCCCTGAAAATATTATTGATAAACATAAAACCAGTCCGCAGGAAGCCGTTGTTGATCTGCATATTTATGAATTGGTGGATAATGAATCAGAGCTTGAAGATATAGAGAAGTTAAAAACCCAGGTTAATTATTTTACCCGTTGTCTTGAAAACGGCATGGCCAACAATCTTAAAAAGATCACATTTATTCATGGTGTAGGGACAGGTGTTTTAAAAACTACTTTAAAGCAAATTCTTAAGGATTATTCCAACGTAGAATACCGTGATGCATCAATGCGGGATTTTGGATACGGAGCCATGGATGTTATTATAAAATAGCCTCCTTCTGGCTGAAACTATTTTATTCATAATCAAGTAAAAACTAAGACTTGCAAATAACCCAAAAGTCTGACTATGGAGTTGAACTGCAATAGGCCGTAATTCCATTTAAAAAACTCGAGTATGAAAAAAATTATTTCATTTCTTTCCCCGGTACTTTTATCTTTTATTTTTATAAATAATTTAATAGCCACCGACATTTACTGGACTGGAAATGCGGGTGATGACGACTGGTTTACATCAGGAAATTGGAATCCGGCCCAGGTTCCTACCTTTGTAGATAACGTGTATTTTGTAAACCCACCCTCAGGGTCAAATAATGTTGACCTGGGAGATGGTTCAGCAGAGTGTAACAATATGGTCGTAAACGGTACAGGTTATACATTCGACCTGAATAATAATGGAACGTTTGAAGTATATGGTGATTTGATATTCGGAAGCGGAAATACTTTTTATAACAATGGGTATCTGGATATTAGTAACAATCTGGATTGCTATGGTTTTATCGAAAACTATAAGAGCCCCGGATTCTTTATTGCCAACAAGTTTACTGTTTACTCTGGAGGACAAGTTGATAATAAGGGCAATGGGATCAATTTTGCTAAAATAGTAACATATGATATGGACAATTTTGGTGTTATTCAAAATGAAGATATGTCCCAAATATTTATTATCAACAGGTTTAATAATTATTCCCAATATTCAAATTACAACAAGGCTTATCTTGAAGTAGGAGATTATTTATATAATACCGGAGATATTTTAATTGATAAACATTCTGATCTTGTCGTAATTTCCACATTCGAAAATTTAGGTGACGTTATTTGTGAAGATAAAACAACCTTTGATGGTGATAATAATCTTCTCATACAGAATTATGGAAATATTTATATTTACAATCAGTCAGAGGTGTTGAATATATTTGAAATAGAGAATTATCAACTGATCGTAAATGAAAGTTATTTGGAAACAAATGATTTCTATCAATTTTTTAATTCCAGTCTGATAAACGAAGATGAGGTAAATATTATTTATACAATGAATAACGATGGCCTGGTCGAAAACAATGCATCTTTATATATAGGTGATGTGTTTGACAATACTTCAAATGGCCATGTAATTAATAAGGGATGCATTGAGGTGATGGATGATATTTCCAATTCGGGAGTCTATGAAGGTTCATTATTGTGCCATACTTCTGTTTACGGGCTTGGTTCCTATGTATTTAAAAGACATTCTGGAGGTATTGGCAATCCTTCCGCCTTTGCGGGGTGGCATTATATTTCAAGTCCCGTAAATTATTTTGAAAATCACGATATGTTTGATTATTGGATTAATGATTGGGATGAGAGCCAAAATACATGGTACGACTTTTCGCCTGGTGGAACACCATGTGTAAGTAGCCCACCACAAGTTTTCCAGGTTATGAAAGGATATAGCATTAAACGTGATTTAGACTATCAATGTGAGGATGTAAATCCTGGAACAGGAGATACCATTGAATTTGTTGGAACAATGAATGATATTGCTTCGGGGTATTTTTCAATTATGGTAAGTGGGACTGATTTCGATCCCGGCGATCCTACTAACTTAAACAATTGGAATTTAGTAGGAAACCCTTATACTTCAGCAATTGATGCTAACCAGATAACATTTCCGGCAGAAATTGATAATGCCATATATTATTATGATGATCAGTCGTTAAGTTACGAATCCTTTGTGGGTGGAGTTGGGCAAGCTAATATTCCTGTTGCACAAGGTTTTTTCATTCATGTAAATACAAGTGGTACCTTTGAATTTGGACTTGATAATTCTGTAAAAACTTGCACGGGATCCGAGGATTGGTATAAGTCTGAAATAAACAATCTGCTCCAAATTAAAGTAGAAAGCAATGGATATTCTGATGAAACCTATATTCGATTTATGGAAGAAGCTACCCTGGGATTTGATAAAAAGTGGGATGCCTATAAATTGTTAAGTGGGGTAGAAGGTGTTCCCCAAATTTATTCAGAAAGTGGTGAAACCAAATATTCTATAAATTCTTTGAGAGCTACAAATTCAATTAACCTTGAATATTTACCTTCCGGAAATTTTGAACATATAATTACAGTGACCGGAACTGATGATTTTGAAGTATTAGTTTTAAAAGACAAGCTTGAAAATACTTTTGTAAATCTTAAAGATCAACCATCCTATTCCTTCTCTGCAAAAACTTACGATATTTCAAATCGCTTTACTTTATATTTTACTGAAATAGAAAATATCTCTTTAAATGATGCCATAACAGTTTATAGCAACGGAAATCAAATAATCCTCAATAATCCAATAGGACAGACAAGTAATGTGGTAATTTATAATTTGCTTGGCCAGAAAATACGTTCATTTGTAATGACAGAGACGTACACTGAAATTGATTCCCAAACCATGTCGGGATTTTATATTGTTCAGGTTTCCAATGCAAATGATAGGTTTAGCCAGAAGGTTTATTTGAAATAAAAAAAAAGACTCCACCAAATTAGGTTAGAGTCTTTTGTGGAGCTGGAGGGAGTCGAACCCTCGTCCAAACAAGCAGCAAAAGTGCTTTCTACATGCTTATCTTTTTATTAATTTTCGAATATAATCCGGAAAAAAGCACCCAAATTATACCTTATCTCTTTAATCTCGTTTTGTAACCAGAGACTTTACAAAACCAGCCCGAAATTATGAGCACTCCGTAATCAGTTGGAATCAGGCATCTCCTTCTGCGGAATGTCCCGTCACGCTCCTGGAGCGTGATTAAGCGCACAATCTACTGTAATTCGATTAGGCTGCGAGAGCGTAATTAGTTTCGCCAATTATAGTTTAAAGATAGTTGATAACGAGCCACATCTCTAATGCCCGGCATGCTTACAAGTCCACTGTCCTTGCTGTCAAATCCAGTCAGCCCCGGATATCCAACGAAGCTTCAGCGAAGTCGGATTTTTTATATTAATCTCGAACTTGAAATATTATTCTAAAATAATTTCAAAGAACAATATAAGGTACGGCAAAATTACGAATAATCGATGATAATGAAGGATTTTATTTTAAAAGTGGTTGTGCAAATTTAATCACATCTTCAGCTGTAATATGGTTATCGCAAAGTATCGCAAGCCGTTCCACTACATTCCTGAGTTCACGGATGTTTCCGGTCCAGGGCATTTTTTCCAGTTCCATTATAGCTTCATCTTCAAAAGGTATAAGCGATCGGCCATTGTTTTCACAGGTAAGTTGCATAAAATGTTGCGCCAATAACGGAATATCTGTTTTTCTTTCCCTTAAGGAGGGTACGTGTATTAAAATTACACTCAGGCGGTGGTATAAGTCCTCCCGGAATTTTTCATTTTGTATCTCTTTCTTCAGGTTTTTATTTGTGGCCGCAATCACCCTCACATCTACCAGGATATCTTTTTCGCCGCCCACCCGTGTTATCTTGTTTTCCTGTAATGCCCTGAGGACTTTTGCCTGTGCTGATAAACTCATATCACCTATCTCATCCAAAAAAATGGTTCCACCATGAGCTTGCTCAAAATCTCCTTTACGTTGTTTAATAGCAGAAGTAAACGAGCCTTTTTCATGGCCGAATAATTGAGATTCGATCAATTCACTGGGAATTGCAGCGCAATTTACTTCAATAAAGGGCGCATGACTGCGGTTACTTTTTTCATGCAGCCAGCGGGCCACCAGTTCTTTCCCTGTTCCATTCTCGCCGGTTATAAGCACCCGTGCGTCGGTAGGGGCCACTCTCTCGATAATGTCCTGAATATTCTTGATCTCCTTTGATTCACCTACCATTTCCCACGACTTGCTCACCTGTTTTTTAAGCTTTTTGGTTTCTGTCATCAACTTGGATTTATCCATGGCATTCCGGATCGTAATAAGTAAACGATTTAAATCCGGTGGTTTCTCGATATAATCAAAAGCTCCTTTCTTTATAGCTCCAACGGCTGTTTCAATGGTACCATGCCCTGAAATCATTATGATAGGGCAATCAGTAAGTCCCAGGGCTTTCTCAAGTACCTCAAGACCATCTATTCCCGGCATTTTGATATCACACAAAATGACATCATAAGTAGATTCTTTTATTTTCTCAAGCGCTATTTCACCATTTTCTGCCTGGTCGACCTGGTATTTTTCATTCGCCAGAATATCAGCCAGGGTGCTTCTAATCGCTCTTTCATCATCTATAATTAGTATGTGCGCCATTTGTTTTCTATTATGTGTTTATAAGGCTTCCAAAGATAAATATTTTATCTTTGCAGCTTAAATCAGCATCGTGATCAGAACGAAAAATATCGAAAGAGCCTTCGGAAACCTTAAAGTATTAAAAGGTATCGACCTTGAAATAAAAAAGGGGGAAGTAGTTTCTATTGTCGGTGCCTCCGGTGCTGGTAAATCTACTTTGCTGCATATATTAGGTACGATTGATAAAGCAGATAAAGGAAGTTTGTTTATCGACGAAATGGAAGTTAATCTTTTATCGGATAATAAACTCTCAGAGTTCAGGAATCAGAATATTGGATTTGTTTTTCAGTTTCACCATTTATTACCTGAATTTACTGCACTTGAGAATGTTTGCATACCCGGACTAATTGCCCGGAAATCAAAAAATGAGGTATCAAAGGAAGCTAAAAAAATTCTGGAAATTCTAAACTTGTCAGATCGACTGGATCATAAACCCAATGAATTGTCAGGAGGTGAACAACAACGTGTAGCCGTAGCCAGGGCGCTTATCAATAAACCTTTGGTCGTTTTTGCAGATGAGCCCTCAGGTAACCTTGACTCTGCTTCGGCGGTTGAATTGCATAAGTTGTTTTTTTCTTTGAGGGAAAATCTTGGGCAAACATGTGTAATTGTTACACATAACCTTAAGTTAGCTGACATGGCAGATCGTAAACTTGTAATTGAGGACGGCAGGATAATAAATCCTCCAGAAACACAATAATAATCTTGATAAAGAGGCGTTTAATAAAATTAATTGATTCATTATCGTTTTAGATTAAATATGGTAGTATTCCGACTTTTTATTCCAATAATTATTTTTAGTTTTATATTTAATACTCTTAGTTCCCAAACAGTATCAGAATACAACAGGGTACTTGATAAGGGAAATGAGTATTACACCAAAGGTGACCTGATTAATGCCAAAGCATCATACGAATATGCATTAAGAATTCGTCCCGAAGAGGAAATACCCAAAGAAAAACTTGATGAAGTGATGATAAAACTCCGGGAAAAAATGACCCACATGGATCAATATACCCGGGTGATTTCTGAAGCAGACGAGTTGTTCAGAAAAGAGGAGTTTGAATTGGCAATTAAAAAGTACCAGGAGGCGTCATCTATCATTGAATCAGAAGGCTATCCGGAAGAAAAGATAAGAGAAATTGAAGGCAAAAAAGATGAATCACGTGCCAACCAGATTGCCTACGAAGATGCGATTTACAGGGCAGAAAAATACCTGAAATACAGTAAGTATGAAAAAGCCCTGGAAGAATATGATAAGGCGTTACAAGCGATTCCGGATGACCCAACAGTGCTGGAGCGAATTGCGGAATTAAGGGTTGAAAAGGTTGAATTGGAAAAGAATATGGAGATTTATGACGAGATTGTCATGAATGCCGATCGTTTATTGATGTTGAAATATTACCGTGAAGCAAAGGAAGAATATCAAAAAGCAAGTGAGGCCCGGCCGGATGAAGAATACCCCAGGATGAAAATAACAGAAGTTGACAATTTGCTGATAAAAAGGGGAGAATATGAACGCTTGATTGACAGTGCAGATGAATTTTACAGCTCTAAAAATCTGGATGAAGCAAAAATCAGATACCAGCAAGCCTTAACCCTCTATCCCTATGAGAACTACCCGAAGGATATGTTAAGCAAAACCAATGCTGCATTAATTGAATTAAAAGGGGCGGACGTGATCTACAACGAGGCTGTTAAGGCTGCTGATGCTTTTTTAGCCAAAAGAGATTACTCAAATGCAATTAAAGAATATGAAAATGCCTCCTCCATTAAACCAGTGGAAAGATATCCAATTAAAAAAATAGCCGAGATCAACATGATCAGGGAAGAAATGGAAAATGCTGAATTAAGCTATAACATGGCTTTAAAGAGAGGGGAGCAATACATTGCTGCAAATGACTTTGAAAATGCAAAAATAGAATTCGAGAAAGCAAATACACTTAAACCAAAAGAGAAACTCCCTATCGAAAAGCTATCACAGGTCGAGAAGTCATTGCTTGCCCAAAATGAGGTTATGCAGAGTTTCAATCAATCCATGGACAGGGGAGTGGCCTTAATGCAAAATGCCGAGTATGATAAAGCCAGGGTTGAATTTGAAAATGCACTAGTCATTTTACCTAATAACAAATCCGCTAAAGAAAAACTAAATGAGATAAAAGCTCATTTTGAAGAAGAAAAGAAAAAAGCAAAACAATACCAGGAATTTATCGTCAATGGTGATGCCTTTTTTGCAGATGGGGATTTTGATAAAGCACGGAATAATTATGTGAAAGCACTTACTATAGATGCATCAGATCCTTATCCGGCAGATAAAATTACAGAGATTGATACACAGCTTAAAATCACAGTTGAACAACAAAAAGAGTTTGAAAAATCGATTGCTACGGGAGATATTTATTTTGGGAATGAAGAATATGAGAATGCTAAGGATGCCTACGAAAAAGCACTTTCAATTAAACCAGGAGCAAAGTATGCAAATGACAAAATTAAAGAGATTGAAAGTTTGCTTAAAAATGAGGCGGATGGGGATGAGGAGGCCTATGCTGCTGCAATAAAAGAAGCGGATGGTTTATTTGCCCTTCAAAATTATGCGGAGGCTAAATTATTGTATATTAAAGCCTCTAATTTAAAACCAAAAGAAGGTTACCCAAAGGAAAAGATCAAGGAAATAGAAGGTTTACTTAATGATATAGCAGCCAGGCAAGCTGAATATAACCAATTGATGGCTGCGGCTGATCGAATGCTTGAGTCGGGGGAAACAGATAAAGCCAAAGAAAAATATGAACAAGCTTCCGAAATTTACCCCAATGAGCAGGCTCCCAGGGATAAATTGAAGGAGATAGCTTTACTTGTTGTTAATAATGAGATTTCTGTTCAAAATGCCTATAATGATTTAATTTTTGAAGCTGATGTTCTATTTTCAAACCAGAAATATGACGAGGCTAAAGTGAAGTATCAAAAAGCATTAAAACTTAAGCCGGGAGAGGGGCATCCTACTCAACGGCTTGAAGAAATGAAAGGGCTCAGTCAAACACTGGAAAAGGAAGAAGATCATTATTCTAGATTGATTGCCGAAGCTGACCGTTTGTTTACTTCCAAAGAATATCAGCAAGCGAAAGAGAAATACATGGAAGCATCACTTATGTTTCCGGCAGAAGAGCATCCCAAAAACAGAATTGAAGAGATTAACCTTTTAAATCGTAAAGCAAATCAAAACAATCAGCAAGCTTATGATAAAGCTATTGCTGATGCGGATAAGTTTTTTGCTGCGGCTGAGTATAGCAATGCCCTCGACTCTTATCGTCAGGCTTTAGAAATGGAACCTGACGAAAATCATCCCCTGCAGATGATCGAAAAAATCAATAAAATTTTAAGTGATAACGCAATGCGCAAAATCCTAAATTCAAGCGTAAATATTCAAAACAATGATGAGGAAAAGTTTAGTTTTGAACCGCTTGCCCCCGAAGACAGGAAAGGAAGCGTGTTGTTAATAAGTGCCCGGGGTATTGCATCCCGTTCATTTAAAGTTTTTGTGAACTTTGGAAAAGGTGGGTCAAAAAATGGAGGCTATATACTGCCCGTTACACCCAGTGATTCTGCTGAAGAATTTATTATCCCCTTAGGAAAGCAAAATAAATGGTTTACTGAAGATAATAACTGGTTTAAACTTATTCCCCAGGGAGGATCGATTGAAGTTACCCGAATAGAAATTGTGAAGGAATAACTTGAAGATGCTTTAATAACAGGAGGGATTTATTCTGCCTGGTATTTTTTTCTTTAATGATTGGGCCAGTGCAATTAGCCAATTACATTTATGTCCTCATCTGGCCGCGCGTATGAAAGTCTTGCTATCTTGGTAGGCGCCCAGTATACATCCAGTCCGGATGAAGTAATTGTTTTAGTGATTCCAAGATCAATTAATCCATCCGATAAAACGGCATTTTTTGGCACCATTACCTCAATAATTTCACCTACAATAAGAATTGTACAATTGGATTTGATTTCGTGTTCTTCCCGAAATTTTAACCCTATTTTAACTTCGGATTCAGCGACGTAGGGTGCCTTGCAATTATCGGTGTAATAAGTATTAAAGCCCACCACCTCAAACTCTGATTTTCCTATTTCATAACGGGCAGCTGTTTGGTGGGCACGGGTATAAAATTTCTGATGGATATGATTTAGCGTAAAATATTTTGTTTCTCTTATATTTACAAGGGTGTCTCTTTGCACAACCGGCGGCCTTACCAGCATTCCCATCAAAGGCGGTTTTGAACCCACATGTATTATGGTGTTAAAAATGGCCAGGTTGCTTACGCCATCTTTATTGGATGTTCCACATAAATTTACACTTTTGAAACCACTAAGTGAATTAATGAAATTTACACAGAATTCTTTGCTGTAATTTTTAAAATCTTTATTTAATATGTGCAGATACCTCTCATCCATGTTAATAAATTTAGTTTTCGAAAGTTTAAAAAAATATTGGAAGTTGATGATGTGTTAACGCTTTTGGATAAATTGATTACCAATATAACACACAAATTCTAATTTGGTTTAGGTGTATAGGTGATTCTATCTAAGAAACGATATATTTAATTCAAAATGTCTATTTTTGAAACAGATTTAAACTATCATAAATGGAAGAATATTTTTTGAAATTCAGGAAGGATACTATAGGAAATGAATTAAACTTTACTACCCCTTACGGATCGAAAAAAATGATATATGCGGATTGGATTGCAAGTGGCAGGCTATACGGCCCTATTGAGGACAAAATCAAAAATACCTTCGGCCCTTATATAGGGAATACCCATACGGAAACTTCCGAAACGGGTACATTGATGACCAAAGCCTACCATTATGCACAAAAAAAAATTAAGGAACATGTGAATGCCGCACCTACCGATGTTATACTAACTACCGGTTTTGGTATGACCGGTGTGGTTAATAAGTTCCAGCGTATCCTCGGACTGAAGCACTGCGCTATGCTCAGGGATGGTAATTGCCTGAAAGAAAAAGAGCGCCCTGTTGTTTTTATTTCTCATATGGAGCATCATTCCAACCATACATCATGGTTTGAAACCATGACTGATGTCGTGGTTATACCTCCTGGTGATGGCTTGTTATTCAGCCTGGAAAACCTAAGGGAGGAGCTTAATAAATACAATGAACGCGAAATAAAAATAGGGGCTTTTACTGCTTGCTCTAACGTTACCGGAGTGCATACTCCCATCCACGAGATAGCTAAGACCATGCATGAATTTGGAGGTTATTGCTTTGTGGATTATGCTGCATCAGCGCCGTATGTAGATATTGATATGCATCCCCTGGATGACCCGATGAAAAAGCTGGATGCCATATTCTTTTCCCCTCATAAATTCCTTGGAGGCCCCGGGAGTTCCGGAGTCCTGATTTTTTGTTCAAGCTTGTATAAAAACCCAACACCCGATAATCCCGGCGGAGGGACAGTTGACTGGACGAATCCCTGGGGGGAGTATAAATATATCGATGATATAGAAATAAGAGAAGATGGGGGAACCCCTGGATTTTTACAGGCCATTCGCACTGCGCTTAGCATAGAATTGAAAAAACAAATGGGGACTGAAAATATTCATAAGCGGGAACAACAGCTCCTCAGGCTTGCATTTGATGAATTACGAAAAATAGATGGCCTCCATATTCTTGCCGACAATGTGGAAGACAGGCTAGGAGTAATCTCTTTTTATATTGATGGTATTCATTATAACCTTCTGGTGAAATTACTCAATGACCTATACGGTATTCAGGTGCGCGGAGGATGCGCCTGTGCAGGTACTTACGGGCACTATTTGCTGGATGTAACCTATGAGGATTCTCATGAAATCACGAAACGGATTAGTTCTGGTGACCTGTCGGTTAAACCGGGCTGGGTAAGGCTCTCTTTGCATCCTACCATGACCTTTGAGGAACTTAATCTATTTTTTGAGGCACTTAAAGATATTAGTCAAAATATTGGAAAATTAAAACCTGATTATATTTATAACAAAAAGACCAACGAATACAGGCATAAGAATGAACCTGAAGATAAAACTGACCTGATAACTGAATGGTTCAAAATGGACTAAATTTTCAACATGCAACACATCCTTGAATTAGCTACCAACACTCCTATGGGATTATTTGATATTACCTCAGATATTGAAAAGCTATTGGAATTAAGTAAAATTGATGAAGGGATTGTAAATGTTTATGCTCAAGGGGCCACTGCAGCTATCATGATTCAGGAAAACTGGGACGATTCAGTACAAAGTGATGTCATTAATTTATTAAACAAACTAATTCCCAACGGTATTTGGCTGCATGATCAGCAAGATGGCAACGGCGATGCACACCTTAAAGCAGGTATTATTGGGCCCAGTGAAACGTTACCAGTGATAAAAGGGAAATTGGGCCTGTCGACATGGCAAAATATTTTTTTTTGTGAATTTGATGGACCGCGACCAAATAGAAGGATAGTTGTAACCATTAATTCAACAGGATAATTTTATAACAGAATTTTCTGAGATTCTGAACTTGTCTGTAATATTATTCCAATAATCCTTAATTTTGCCCGCAATTACATAGAAGCAAATGATCAATAATAAAAAAATAATTGTAGTTCTGCCAGCCTATAATGCAGAACAGACTCTCGAGCAAACCTATAACGAAATCCCCTTTGATATTGTAGATGAAGTTGTTCTGGTGGATGATGCCAGCCGCGATCGCACTTTTGATAAAGCGAAAGATTTGGGTATTAAGCATATTATTCGCCATGATCAAAATAAAGGTTATGGAGGGAATCAAAAAAGCTGCTACAATAAATCCATTGAGCTGAACGGAGATATTGTGATTATGCTGCACCCCGACTACCAATACACCCCCAAATTGATCCATTCTATGGCATATCTTATCGCAAACGATGTGTACCATGTCGTGCTGGGTTCACGAATTCTGGGCAAAGGTGCGCTAATGGGAGGGATGCCATTTTATAAATATATTGCCAACCGTTTACTTACACTTTCCCAAAATATTTTGATGAACCAAAAATTATCAGAATACCATACTGGTTACAGGGCATTTTCAGGAAAAGTGCTAAAAGCCATTAAGTATAATTCCAATTCTGATGATTTTGTATTTGACAATCAAATGCTCGCCCAGATTTTTTATGCAGGCTTTGAAATCGCTGAAATTACATGTCCTACCAAATATTTTCCCGAAGCTTCGTCCATTAATTTCAGACGAAGTGCAAAATACGGTATGGGAGTATTAGGCACCTCAATAAGGTATTTCCTGGCTAAGATAGGTGTTTACAAATCCCGGCTGTTTAGGTAATAATATAATTTTAAGTTCCGGATAATTCTGCTAAAAACTTTTGGGTTTCCAATGCTGGTTTGTAATTTTCGTCGGCATTTTGCCAAACTTTAGCAGCTTGCTGAAAATGTTCCAAGGCAGTTTTTTTATCTCCCATTTCTAAATATATCTGTCCTGCTTCAAAATTATTACTAGGACTAAAGGGGGCTTCCTTCAGGCAGATCTCGATGTGTTTTAATGCTTCTTTAAAGGACCCGGCTTCACGATAACTTCTGGCTAGCCATCGATGGCTCCGAACGGAAGTGGGCTGCATTTTAAGGAATTCTTTGTAAGCTTCAATAGCTCCTTCATAATTGCCTTCTATCTCATTAATTTTTCCATTTGCGTAATGAATGTTAGCCATTAATAATTGCTCCCCAAATCCTTCTATTAATTTTTCCGCTGATTGGAGTGCTATTTTTGCATTTTCCGAATCTTCTAATTCAATATAGGCAAACAAATACCCGAAGGAGGCAACTTTGTCAAGAGGGGGTTGAAATTCTTCTTCAATGTTTTTTAATGTCTGGAATGCCTTTTCTGTTTCGCCAGCAATGATGTAATGGCTGATCATGAAGGTCTGATAAACCAGAATATCTTTTGGGGGCTTAAAAGTCCTCCAGGTCTCAATTAATTTTTCCTGGTACTCAGTGGCTTTTTTATACTGGCCCAGTGAAACATAGTACTCCTGAATACTCTCATAAACGTAGGCTGTGTCTTCGGCTGTTTTACAATCACTGAAAGATATATTATAAAGTTCAAGTGCTTTGTCATAATTTCCTTTTAAACTTTCAATTTCAGCCTTTCGTAATTGAAGATAAATTTCGTCGGATTTGATGAGGAGGGCCCTGTCGAAGTTCTCGGAAGCTTTTTCGTAGTCGCCGGATTTCATATATAAATCGCCCAGTTCCCGATATGATTTAAAATCCCCGGGGAATTGGTTAGCATATAATTGGTAATAAATCAATGCTGAATCATAATTTCCATACTCTTTAAATAGTCCTCCGATCGAGCGTAATATATTATAGTTTTCAGGATCTAGTTTTAATATTTCTTTATATTGGGCTATGGCTTCCTGGGGCATGCCCTTATTGATGTACCTCCCAGCAAGCATCGACCGGCCTTCTGTGTCTTCAGGATAAAGCTCCACCCACATTTTTACAACAGCATCCGCTTTACTGGCATCCTGTTTAAGCAAGTAATAAAAGAACTTCACGAAAAATTGGATCGTTTCAGGAAGCTTATTAAGGTTTTGGTAGTTTTCCATTATTGCCTCAAGGGATTCTAGCGACTTTTCGGGTCGGTTGGCATTAAAATAAAAATTAGCTATAGACAAATGAGCTATGGCAAATCCGGGATCAACTTCTATTGCCTTAGACATATATTTAATGGCATTTGTATAATCATTAAAAATGATGGCACGATTTGAAGCCGAAAAAAGCATGATGGCCTCTTCTGAACCACTAAATATTTCAGCAATGGGAAGGTCTTTGGTTTCTTCAATATGGTATTCCGGAATCTCTAAATCTTTTTTGACCTGGATGGAAATTTCATCTACAAGTTCAAAAAAACTTTCATTTGTAAATGAATTTGATGCGATCAGTTTGGACGTTTTCGTGTCATAAAGTTTTGTCTCAATAATATAAACGTTCCCATCATAGGTAAATTCTCCTGCAAGGAAGTAATTGAGATGAGAGTTCTCGGCGAAGTTTCTCATAGCAGTAATGGGTAGGTTTACACCATCTTTAAACCCTGCCTGTGCTATTTTTCTGAAAAATTTTACAGCTGCTCTGGGTGTTATATACCTATCCTGAGATAAATCATACTCTATCATTGATGGAATGGTGTATTGCAACCAGTGAAGTGTAGTGTCGTTGGTCAGATTAGTGAAGTTATAGAGGGCTATCTTTTTTCTGAATTCACTTTTTACAACCGTCCGTTCTATTTTGTCTCCATCTTCATTTTCAACTATAACTTTACTTGTGGTGGCCCCCAGGTCTCTCCCCTGGAACATAATTACTAAAAGTACAACTGTAAACACTACATTTGTTGGAAGTCCAATGAGTTCAGCTTTTGTCCATCTTTTTGATTTTCGTTTACTATGGAAATAGGTAAGCAAGAAGACTGTTGGGAGTAAAGAGATAAAAATGATCCAGGCCAAATCAACAAGATGAGGGGATAACATGTTACGTGAAACAATATCTGCGATTGCTAAACGAATGATCCATGCACTTAGAAGATAGCCTGCTATAATTTGAATAACTCTTCTGTTCCACAAATCTTTTATAAAAGAATTAAACGTTACTTTCTCCTGCTGTGTAACGCCTTCAATAAAAACACTATATACCTCAATTGGTTCAGAAACACCTTTAAGTTGTTTCCTTCCCATCGAAATAAGCCTGATTTCTTTTTTATTTCTAAGCTGCATCCTTACATCCTCAGAGATGCAAATGCCATTTGGCTCAGCCAGGGGCTCAATCCTTGCAGCAGTGTTTACTGCTGATCCAAAAACATCCCCATCTTCAAAAATAACGTCACCAATATGAATACCCGCGCGAATAGTAAGGTCCTCATTCACGAGCTTACTTTGAACGCTGATAGCAAAACGGACTGCCTGAACTGCACTATTGAACATCATCATCAGGCCATCCCCTATTTCTTTAATTACCTTTCCATCGTAAGATTCAACAAGGGGGAAGATTATATCCCGCTGTTTTTGCAAGAGGTGCATGGTTTTCTGTTCATTCTCCTCCATCTGTTTGGTGTAACCCACAATATCAGTAAAAACAATGGCGGCTAACTTGTGTGATTTTGCAGACATATGAATTTAATCTTGTTTTATTAGCTATACATAAATTACCCCGATACCAATATAAACCCAATTCCATGGATATTGTTGATGGTAACTCCAGGATCACTTTTTAAATATTTTCTGAGCTTCGATATAAAAACATCAAGGCTCCGACTGTTGAAATAACTGTCATCTCCCCAAACTTCTTTTAAAATTTCCTCTTTTTTTAAAACGATATTTTCGTTTTGAACAAGGAATTTTAAAAGTTCCGTCTCGCGCGACGTAAGGTTAAATGTTTCTGTTTCTGTTTCTAGGATCTGCCTGGTGGCATGAAATATCAGTTTCCCGATCCTGAACTCTCCTTTGGCTATATTATTCCCGGTAACTTTATTCCTTTTCAGGAAAATTTCAATTTTAAGCACCAGTTCATCAATGCTAAAGGGCTTGGTAATATAGTCATCTCCCCCAATGGTCAGGCCTTTAATCCTGTCCTCTTTCATCGACTTTGCTGAAAGAAAAATAAGGGGGATATGTTCATCTTTTTTGCGGATTTCCTGAGCTACGCTAAACCCATCTAGTTTGGGTAACATCACATCAAGTATGCATAAATCAAAATTGCTGCTATTAAATGTTTCCAGGGCCTGATGGCCATCTTTACAAAAGGTGACCTCATACCCTCGCAGTTCCAGGTTATCTTTGGTAACATAACCCAGGTAGGGGTCATCTTCTACATAAAGTATGGAGGTTTTCTTCATAAAATAATCAGCGTATTATCTTTAAAAAACAGGGTATAAAGATAAGCTGTTTATAAACTTTATCGGAAATTTTTATTGGAAAGGTTCAATGGTACTTATGCTGCGGGCAATATTATTGAAAAAGTACTTCCTAATCCCGGGGTGCTGTCAACCTTTATTGACCCCTGGTTAAGCCTGGCAAAATCGTTACATACAATGAGTCCAAGTCCTGTACCCCTTTCTTTAGCAGTACCAGGCCTGGTTGAATAACAATCGAGTTGGAATAAACTTGACAACTGCTCACTATTCATTCCAATTCCATTGTCATGTATGTTAATTCGAATATTATCCCCAACTTTATCCGTAGATATCTGGATTTTTCCATTCTCATTTGTGTATTTTACCGCATTGGTTAATAAATTTAGTATAATCACATTTAAAGAAGGTTTATCTGCATAGACCAGGTGCTCCGAATCGATATCTATTTCAACAGATATTTTTTTCGTGGCCAGACTGCTTCTCAATACGGCTAATTGATCACTAACGGATGAATCAATATTACACTCCTTAGGATTCAATTTAATATGGCCGGTTTGACTCCGTGCCCAATCCAGGAGATTTTTTAGCATATTATAGGTGCCCTTTGAAGTATCAAGCATGACGCGGAAAATATTTAGTATTTCATCTGGTTGGTACTTTTCATAATTGTTAAGGAAAAAGTCAATATAACTTATGATTCCTAGAAATGGATTTTTTAGATCATGAGCTATTATTGAAAATAACTTATCTTTCGTATCAGCAAGTTCTTTTAATTGTATTTCTGTTTTTTTTCGTTCAATCGCGTATTTGATAACCCTGCTCAACAATTCAGCATTTAGATCATCTTTTAATAAGAAATCCTGCGCTCCTATTTTAATGGCTTCAATGCCTGTTTTTGTATCATTTTCAGAGGTAAGCACGATGGTTGGGAGGGTAGGATAGAAATTGGAAATTGACTGAAGTGTATCCAGCCCACTTGAATCTGGTAGTGATAGGTTGGTGATTATTATTTCGTAACCATTCTTTTTAGATTTTAATACTTCAGATAGCGTAGGTTTAATAACCAGATCGACATCCCAAACTTTTTCGTGGATAAATTTCGAAATAAGCGAAGCATCACCGGGATTATTCTCGATTAACAATACTTTCATACTTTTGGGTTTGAATATGAAATAGACTATTTTATTACTGCTTTTGTAATAGAATAGTTTCAATAATTCTTGATATTATCTGGCCAGAAGTGGGGTTGTGTCCTGGCCAAGAGCTAAACCGCAGACTTTCATTGGCCCTTTGGAAGTCAAATTAAACCTTAGGAATTTTAATAATAAAACTACTTCCATCCATTGGTTTACTATCTATTTCTATTTGCCATTTCATTTTTCTGATAAAACTCAGTACATAGTTTAAGCCAATTCCAAAGCCTTTTACATTATGAACATTACCTGTTGGTATGCGGTAAAATTTCTGAAAGACTTTTTTAAGATATTGCTTTTCAATTCCAATTCCATTGTCGGAAATGCCAAGGAAAACAAAATCCTGCTCACCTTTAACCGAAATATCTACCTGGGGCGCCTTGCTGCAATATTTAATGGCATTATCTACCAAATTATACAAAACGTTGGTCAGGTGAATTTTATCTGTATTGATATACGTTGGCTCTGGCATTAATTGGAGATTGATTATACCTCCCTTTTCCTCCATGGTAAGATTGAAACTTTGGGCCACTTCGGCCACTAACTGATTCAGGTCGATCATTTCAATATTGAACCCCACTTTGTTTGCCTCAATTCTTGCAAGTTGAAGCACTTTGTCAATTTGTTGCTCTAATCGGATATTCTGGGCTTTTATTATATCAGCATAATTTTTAAGCCGTTCAGGATCTTTGAGGATGGAAGGGTCAGAAAGTACATTAGCTGAAATACCAATAGTGGAGACCGGTGTTTTAAACTCATGGGTCATATTATTGATAAAGTCTTTTTGTACTTCGGATAAACGTTTTTGCCGTAAAATAATGTAGATGGCATAGGCAAAAAATGCCACTGCTGTAAACAATACAAGGGTAGAAATAATCCAGATGTTAATCGATTTTAATATAAAAAGAGTTTTTGACGGAAAAATGATCCCAAAATAATAGGTGAATTCGTCGTATTTCTGAAAAGGTTGTTTGTCTGTATCTTTCCTGTTCTCCTGGTTAATATAGCTACCGAAAACCATTTTATCCGTTTCGCAATCGTATATGGCGTATTCGTAGTCGATACTTACATTCCTGTAATCAAATTCAGTTTTTAAATAGTGATCAAGGATGTTGGCATCAATCACATCATTAATGTCTACAATAAAATAGTTGGATGATATTTGGCGCACCGGATTTTCATTTGGCATTTCATGGCCATTAAAATTCAATACCTTTTCAGCGACATTAAACAGGGCAATTTCGATGGTTTGATTAAACTGTTTTTCAGCCAGGCTAAAGGAATTTTTAGCCCAGTATAATTGAAATACAATAATACCAATGATCGAAATTGACCCCAATATCACTGCCAACCGGATATGATTGTTTTTCATCATGGTAAAGATAAAGAAAAGCTGCTTATGTGAAAGATTATGACTTTTCGTTTAACAAATTTTTACATACTTCTGTTCCATTTAAAAAGGGATGCAAACTTATTTCACTTTAAATTGTTGTAATAACTAATAATTAAAATCCTAAAAAATTCTGCCGGTATATCTATACTGAGTACTACAATAACTAAAATATCGCTAATGGAACTAATTACACTTGGTATTGGGTTTATCGTCAATACATTTGCAAAGAACAAAGAAGTCCATTCAGTAGTGGATGATTTCGTCACGCAGTCTGCAAAATGGGTGAGGGGCTGGTTTGTAAAAAACGACCAGGAGGAGGTTATTAAAAAGCTGGAAGAACAGCCCGATTCAGAAGAAACCAAAGCCACTATGAACAGCACTATGCAAGAAATGATTAAAGATGATCAGTTTAAACTGGAATTGGAAAAATGGGTATCTGAATGTCAAAAACCCCTTCCTTCAATGAAGAATGTGCTGGAAAATGTGAACATAGAAGTAGCCGGGAACATTAATTTTGGCGACAAAGGAGGCAGCGACCAGGTGTATGATCAAAAAAATATAATGAGGGGTAGCAATATTAAAGGAGGAGGCGATTTTAACTTTGGTGACTCGAATATAAGTCATTAGATTTCTATCCTCTTATTCTCAATCTTAACCCTATTTCCTATGAGTACAGCTAAGAAAAATAAAAATGTCATCGAGGATTCAACCATTTCCGCAAAAGGGGATGTAAATATCGGCGACAAAACTACCATAAACATTTATGGTATGGAAGCGACGCAGGGTGAACTTCAGTTTGCCGTTAAGTTATTTTTATCATTAATTGCTCTTTTCGGGCTGGCTTCCATAGCCTTTATGTTTCTGCCTGACTGGGCGAAAACTTTTCCCGATGATTTTATGCGGAGCTTCGCTGCCGGGGGGTTCTTTGCACTCAGCTCAATAATCCTGGTCATCTTTTTACGTTCGAAAAAACAATCTTCACTTCCAAAAAAAATTACCGATGAAATTCAAAATAATAATTAGTATTCTTGCTATTGCAATGGTAGCCTTATTCGGGACGGTGATATACCAGACCAATAAAATTAAAAACATTAATGCACAGTTACAAGCCTCTGAGGATTCGCTTAGAGTGAAAAACATGGAGATTGAAGCTATAAATGAGGCAAACATTGCTTATATGAAGAAAATCAATGTTTATGAGAAAGGAGACCGCGAAAAGGCTGAACGCAAGCAAAGGCGGGCACAATTTGATCTTGGAATTCTAATTCAGTCAAAAGATAAGGATTATCAGGGAGTGATTGCGTATACGGTAGGGAGTGGATTTAACCTGGAATATATAAAAAACATAAGGGTTAATCGATCTGTGATATACTATTATTCGCAGGATGGCAAGGAAATAGCCGACGAAGTAGTGACTGACCTATCTGCACGATTTCCTAATTTATCCAATGTCAGCGTTGAGTTTGGAATCTCCAGTGAAGCTTCAAATAAGATAACGGCTTACCTCTTGTTCACATATTAGAGAGTAAATTATTTTGGAATAGAAACTTTATTAAACTAATTTTACTTGGTTCGTTGAAAACCTGAAATTTCAAAATGCTTTTTCTTTGTTGCTCATATAAAAAGTTGATCTTAATCCGATACAATAACTTCAAATCGTGATCAATGAAACCTGAAAAACAAACCGGCCAAACCAAAGATACAGGATTCCAGTTTGGGATTCGTAAAACCTTTCCCTTTCCAGTAAAAATGGTTTGGGATTTTTTGTTTTCGGAAAAGGGAGTAAACCTATGGCTTGGCCATCCTTATAGCAATATCGAATTAAAAAAGAGTTTTAGAACAAAAACCGGAACTGAATGCTTTGTAAGGGTTTTTCAACCTTATTCGCATATTCGCCTCAACTGGAAAAAACAAACCTGGCACAACCAATCTACTATGCAACTCCGGGTTTTCGGAAGTGCAGAAAAGGCCACCATAAGTTTTCACCAGGAAAAGCTTCTTGATGCCACTCAAAGAGAAGAGATGAAACAGCACTGGAATAGTGTTATGGAAAAGCTTACCGGTGCCCTTTTTATGAACCTATAAAACTATTTGTGTTTTATGCATCTTTCAACCTAAATTTTACCTACATTTGAACTACAAAATTTATATTGATTTAAAATCACAGTAAAAAATACATAAATCATACGAGATGGAAGAAGATAATAATTTATTAAAGGAAAAAGATGTACTGGGTATGGATAAACCTACCGCCACTAATACGGAATCCTATACCAGCCTGGGGAAAGTCCTGAATTGGAAGGTAGCAGTACTTATTGTATTGGCCATAGTTGCCCTCTATTTAATCTATCAAAGCAACAGCGGAAATAAAGATACCGACCTCCCTTCACCCAATAACCTTGAACTGAATGAAGGAGGATCAAATTAGCACTGGCATAATATCCTTGAAAAACTTTAAAGAATACAAAAAAAGCCGTCCTCATAAGAGCTACGGCTTTTTTTGTATATTCTTGTGCCCAAATCTAATGCCTCACCACAATTTTATCTGATAATACTTTCTCCTCGAAGCTTGAAGTAATCCTGTAAAAATACATTCCTTCAGCGAGTTCGGCTGTATTGATTATAAGCGTGGATTTATTTGTGACGATTGTTTTCACAACCGATCCAGTAAGGTCGATCAACGCAAAAGTATATTCTCCATTGAAAACTTCGTTCTCAATTTCAATATTCAGCAGGTCATTTACTGGGTTTGGAAATGCATTGCTTTGTAATTTAGCATTTTCACCTATCCCGGTTATCATCCCATTGTAATGAACCGTTACCATAACAGAATCATTAGGATTGTTCTCATCAAAAAATACATAGCTAATAGTAGAAGTACCTGTAATTACTGCAGGATAATAATGGCCCGAAAAATCAGTTTCGTTAGTAGTTCCAGCTTCAATTGTAATGGAATATGGCGATAAGCTTACATTCGAAGGAAAACATAACCCCCAGCAAAAAGCACTGCTCGTCCCGGGCACCATTTCGTTTTCATAGCGTTGAACCAAAACGTCGATGTTATTTCCACTTGTATTTGTAATGTCAACTTCAACAATTATTTCAAACTCCAGGGCAGATCCCTGAACATAGACCTCGGCATTGGGTTCAAGTGTATTCCCTTCATGAGATAGCACAAGGCTTTGTGCCTGGATAAGAGTTAAAGAAAACCCTAAGATGAACAATAAAAATAAACGTGTTTTCATATACTAGTTTTTTAAAATTTAGACATTAAATCGCTGCGAAATTAACATTTATTATAATATTTATATCTCTAAATCCTTCTATTAATAATTTGAAATAATTATAAATACAGGATTAATCATTTTTTTAAATTAACATTTTATACTTTTAAAGCCAAATATAGTAATTAATAAATTTTATAATATGGACAATATTAAATATATAAGTGTTGCTTTTTGTCTCCTTCTTTTTATTCCTTTTTCAACTGTTTTTAGTCAGAATAAGGAAAAGGAGAATAGCGATTGGGTGGATCTTTTTGATGGTAAAACTACCCATGGCTGGAAGGGTTTTAAGTCTGAGAAATTGCCTGCTGGTTGGTCGGTTAAGGATGGAAACCTGGTCACTTCAGGGCGTGGGGGTGACCTGGGAGGCGACATTATTACCATTGGCCAGTACGAGGATTTTGAGCTCAAACTGGAATGGGCCATTTCAAAAGGAGGGAATTCAGGTATTTTTTTCAGGGTGCTCGAACATCGTTACCCCACTGCGTATGCTACCGGGCCCGAATACCAATTGATTGATGATATAGGATTTCCAGGAGAATTGGGTGAATGGCAAAAAACAGGTGCCAACTATGCAATGCACAATGCAATGAATAAAACTTTAAAACCTGTTGGTGAATTCAATAAAAGCCGCCTTCTCGTTAAAGGAAGCCATGTGGAACACTGGTTAAACGGAGTAAAAGTGCTTGAGTATGAATTATGGACAGACGACTGGAAAAGCAAAGTGCTTGCGTGTAAATGGAAAGACTATCCGGGTTATGGCCTGGCCCGTAAAGGCCATATTGGCCTTCAGGATCATGGAAGTGAAATAAAGTTCAGGAATATTAAAATAAGGGATCTGTCAGAATTGGGTAAACCTATATTTAATGGCAGGGATTTGAATGGGTGGAAAGTATATGGTACGGAGAAATGGTATGTCGAAAACGGGGAACTTATCTGCGAAAGCGGACCTGATAAAGCCTATGGCTATTTAGGAACAGAAAGGAAATATAAAGACTTTATACTGCACATAGAGTTTTTACAAAAAAGTAATGGAAATAGTGGCGTGTTTTTCAGGTCGATGATTGAACGGACAAAAATTACAGGCTGGCAGGTTGAAGTGGCTCCAAAAGGCAATGATACAGGTGGTATTTATGAATCTTACGGCAGAGGCTGGTTATATCAGATTCCTGAAGAAAAGGAGAATATATTAAAAGAAGGAGAATGGAATGAAATGGTCATACAGGTTGTGGGTAACAGAGTAATGACCTGGCTGAACAATGAACTGATGACCGATCTTACTGACGAAATGATAGGAAAAGGAAATGGTATTGTGGCTTTGCAGATTCATGATGGGGGTGGGGTCAAAGTGAAATGGCGGAATATATTTCTTAAAGAATTAGATTAAAAGTATACAAATGAATATTAATAAATCAGCAGTTATTTGGTTAACCGTCCTCCGGGTTTTTATCGGATGGCACTTCCTGTATGAAGGACTGGTAAAATTAGTAAATCCAAACTGGTCAAGTGTGGGATTTTTACTCGATTCACAAGGGATTTTAAAGAGTTTTTTCGAATCTCTTGCGGCCAACTCTGATACTTTGGCAATCGTAGATTTTTTAAATATCTGGGGGCTGATTGCCATTGGACTAGGGCTGATACTGGGTTTGTTTTCAAAAGTGGCCACCTGGTCTGGGATTGTTCTTTTAGGATTGTATTACTTATCTCATCCTCCTTTTGTTGGTCTTGATTATTCCATGCCTATGGAAGGCAGTTACCTTATTGTAAATAAAATTCTGATTGAAATGGCCGCCTTAATTGTACTATTATTTTTCCCCACAAGCAAAAGAATTGGGATCGACCGACTTATTTTCAGAAAATAGAAAATCAACATGGAACACAAATCAAATAAAATAGGCAGAAGAGATATTATTAAGGGATTGGCAACGGTCCCTGTAGCTGGAGCTTTACTCTATGGATGGTATAGAAAGAGGAAATATGAAAGTCTTTTCAAAAAAGCCATACAAGATGAAGTAAAACTGGATATGGAAAACCCCGTATTATCCAGGAAAGTCAGTTCTGAAAAACAAATTCGGCTTGGGATAATTGGTACTGGTAGCAGGGGAAGGTCATTATTAAAAGCAGCCGGATTCCTTAATCCGACAATAATCGATTCGTATCTGCAAGAGGCGGCTAAAAATAAACTGGACAAAAGATACCAGGAATTCCAGGAACAGGATGACCTTAATGTGGTATTAAATGGCGTATGTGATATCTATGATTTGAATGCTAAGCGTGGGCTCAGGGCGGGCGCAAATATTCACAGAAATGCCAACGATGGGGAGCAGGGGCCTGCACCTAAAAGATATAGAAATTATAAGGAATTGCTGGCAGCTAATGATATCGACGCAGTAATTATTGCTACCCCCGATCACTGGCATGGGACTATCACAATCGAAGCTGCAAAAGCAGGAAAACATGTTTACTGTGAAAAGCCGCTAACATGGACTATCCCGGAAACATTTGAAGTAATAAAGGCTGTAAAGGAAAATAATATTGTATTTCAGTTAGGGCATCAACTAAGGCAAACAGAAAGCTATTTCAGGGCAAAAGAAGCCTATGAAAAGGGATTGTTAGGCAAAGTCAATTTAGTGGAAGTAACAACTAACCGTAACAGCCCTAACGGTGCCTGGGTATATACAATCGACGAGGAAGCAGGACCCCATAATATTGATTGGGAACAGTTTCTGGGTCCGGCTCCTTTCCATGAATTCAGTCTTGAAAGGTTTTTCAGATGGAGATGCTGGTGGGATTATAGTACTGGATTATCAGGTGATTTGTTTACGCATGAGTACGATGCCATGAACCAGATTCTCAGCCTTGGTATTCCTGAATCAGCCATATCATCAGGAGGTATTTATTATTTTAAGGATGGGCGGACAGTTCCTGATGTTCTTCAGCAAACTTTTGAGTACCCACATCGCGATCTAACCCTCATGTACAGCGCATCACTTGCAAGTAACATGGCTCGTGGAAGACGGATTATGGGCCACGATGCCTATATGGAAGTGGGGGGTGATTTGAAGATTTACGCAGACAGTGGTTCAACAAAATATGCCAAAAAAATTGAAGAAGGGCTTATCGACCCCAATATCCCGATTTATTCCTTCACACCGGGAATGAAACAGGTTGATGCGATTACCTCAGCTACGGAGCAATACTTTGCCGGCCGCGGACTGCTGTATACCTATCGGGGAGGGAAACGGGTAGATACTTCTCACTTACACATCAAGGATTGGCTGGATTGTATCCGTGAAGGAGGCCTCCCCAGTTGCAATATTAACTATGCCTTTGAGGAGGCAATAACAGCGCATATGGGAACAGTATCGTATCATGAAGGCCGTAAGGTATTTTGGGACAAAGAAAGGCAGGAGATCGTCTGATTTCGAATGTTGGTATTATTTTTTATTTAACTTAGTAGTCAATCTTAGGTCATTTGATGTTAGAGGAAAAATCCTAATGGACGCAAAATAAATAACCCTAAAATAAAACCATTATGCTTACAAGAAGAAATTTTATCAAAAGCACAGCAGCAACATCCGCCTTGAACTTCATTGCCCCATCAGCTCTTTGGGCCAATCCCAGAGACTTAAATATAGGGATTCAATTGTACACCATCCGCGACCTGGTTAAAAAAGATTTTTTGGGTTCGATGAAAAAACTGGCTGAGATTGGCTACAATACCATTGAAACCGCAGGTTATAGCGATCGCAAATTTTATGGATACAATCCTGTTGAATTTAATCACATCATGATGGATATGGGGTTAAGGCCAATGAGCAGCCATAGCAATCTAAGTCTGGAAAACATTGACCTTTCGATAGAAGATGCAAGTGAAGCCGGGATGCAATATTTGGTCCAGCCATACATTGCTACCGAAAAGAGAAAAACCCTGGACGATTGGACAAGAATAGCAATGGATTTAAACATCATGGGCGAAAAGTGTAAAAATGCAGGAATTGTCCTCGGTTACCATAATCATGATTTTGAATTTGAAAAAATAGATGGGCAACTGCCATATGACCTTTTGCTATCGGAATGTGAACCTGATTTAGTTACCTTTCAACTCGACACCTATTGGATGGTATACGGAGGATATGACCCAATAAGCTATTTTAAAGATTATCCCGGAAGGTTTAAACTATGGCACATAAAAGATATGGCGGATAATGAAAAACGGGAAAGCACAGAAATCGGGCAGGGGAAAATAGACTTTCCGGGGATATTTGAAATGAGAAAAAAAGCCGGCATGGAGTATTATTTTCTGGAACAGGAGGAATTTAAGATGGATCCCTGGAAAAGCCTGACGATAAGTATTAACTATCTAAGATATTTACCTCAATAAAATGGAAAAGAAAATCAAGACCGCGATTGTTGGTTATGGCCTTTCAGGCAAGGCATTTCATGCGCCCTTCCTTCACGTTCATCCGGGATTTGAGCTTCTTAAGGTAGTGGAACGGAGACAGGAATTGTCAAAAAGGAAATATCCCTATGTGGATGTAGTAAAAGATCCGGAGGATGTATTTCATGACCCGGAAGTTGAGCTGGTTGTAATTTGTACACCCAATATTTTTCATTTTGAACAAGTAAAAAAATGTTTGCTGGAGGGTAAAGATGTCGTAATAGAAAAACCATTTATGCCCACTTCTGCTGAATGCGACGAAATAATAAAGCTTGCTGAATCAAACCAACGAAAAGTTTTTGTGTATCAAAACAGGAGGTGGGACGGAGACTATCTTACCATACAGAAAATACTTGCCAGCGGTGTATTAGGTCCCATACAATATTATGAGGCACATTTCGACCGATTTGCCCCCGAAAGAAAACGAGCAGCCTGGCGCGATGAGGCAAATCCGGGAAGTGGGATTCTTTATGACCTGGGCCCCCACCTGATAGACCAGGCATTATGTTTATTTGGGGTTCCTAAAACATTAAAAGTGAAAATTGAGGCTCAGCGTCCCGACAGTAAAGTGGATGACTTTTTCAAACTTAAGCTCACGTACGATGAAATGGAGGTGGTGCTTACAGCCGGTATGCTTGTCGAAGATTTCGACTTGAGATACATTATCCATGGGCAAAATGGGTCCTTTGTGAAATATGGAATTGATCCGCAGGAGGCTTTGCTAAGAAATGATGTTTTGCCACAAAGCAGGGATTGGGGTAAAGAAGATAAAAGCAAGTACGGAATGATCACCATCGACGATGAAAGTGACGGTTATGATGGGTTAATTGAAACTTTACCGGGCAATTATATGGCCTTTTACGATAATGTATATGACGTTTTGGTAAAGGAAGTTGTGGTGGCAGTAAATCCTTATGAAGCAAGGAATGTGATCAGGATCATAGAATTGGCTTTTGAAAGTGCAAAATCAGGACATGAAATTAATATAAATAACTTATTATATTTTTAATACATTAAATACACATCATGAAATTGGAAAATCAAAAAGACAAAAATTCAATTTCCCGAAGGAAATTCATTGGTAATGTAGCTACAGCTGCTGCCGGATTTACCATTCTTCCAAGTACCGTAATCAGTGGTTTTGGTTACCGAATGCCGAGCGATAAATTGAATATTGTCGGAATCGGGGTAGGTGGTGTAGGGGCCACCAACGTAAAACATTGCGCCACAGAAAATATTATCGCCCTTTGCGATGTGGATTGGAGTTATGCTGCAGGTACTTTTGAGAAATATCCTGATGCAAAGAAATATAAGGATTTCAGAAAGATGTTTGATGAACTGGGGAAGGACATTGATGCGGTAATTGTAGCCACTCCCGACCATACCCACGCCATCATTGCTGCTCAAGCTATCCGCATGGGAAAACATGTATATGTTCAAAAACCTTTGACCCATACGGTGTATGAATCAAGGTTGTTAAAAAACCTGGCCAATGAATATAAAGTGGCTACCCAGATGGGTAATCAGGGGAATTCAGGGGATGGCATTCGCCAAACCTGTGAATGGATTTGGGATGGAGCTATTGGTGAGATCACCGAAGTTCACGCATGGACTAACCGTCCCATATGGCCGCAAGGTTTAGAACGGCCAACTGAAACGCCTTCACTTCCTCCAACGCTGGATTGGGATAACTTCATCGGGCCTGCGGCCTGGAGGCCCTACCATCCCTCTTATACCCCCTGGAACTGGCGGGCATGGTGGGATTTTGGAACAGGTGCCTTAGGCGATATGGCCTGTCATATTGTTGATCCTGCTTTTTGGGCGCTGAAGCTTGGGCATCCTACCAGTATAAATGCAAGCTCGACCCAGGTAAACACGGAAAGTGCGCCCTACTCCGAAATGGTGCATTATGAATTTCCGGATAGAGGGAAAATTGGGAACATTAAATTACCTCCTTTAAAAATGACCTGGTACGATGGTGGACTTATGCCACCCCGGCCGGAAGAACTTCCTGACGGTCAAATTATGGGTGACCGTAGTGGCGGTGTTTTATTCGTCGGAACAAAAGGAAAACTAATGACAGGCTGCTATGGCCGTGGCCCGATTCTCCTTCCCGGTGAGCTGGATGCAGATTATAAGCGCCCTGAGCCAAGTATTCGTCGGATTGCCGATTGCTTTGAAGGTGGGCATGAAGGAGATTGGATCCGTGCATGCAAAGAAAATCCGGAAAGCAGGGTACAAACAAGCTCCAATTTTAATTATTCAGGCCCACTAAATGAAATGGTGGTAATGGGAAATCTTGCGGTCAGGTTGCAAGACTTAAAACGTAAGCTGTTATGGGACGGTGAAAATATGAAGATTACCAATATCAGTGATGAAGATGAAATAAGGGTAGTTACAACGGATAAGTTTAATGTGATTGATGGTCATCCTCATTTTGATACACAATATCAAACCATGAAAGCCAAACCCGCTGCTGAGGAGTATATTAAACATACGTATCGCGAAGGGTGGAAACTTTAGTTTATCTTCGAAAATAAATAGGAAAACGACCTGTATATTGAATGTATTCAATGCCTTGTTCTTTACAAATAAATTATGTTAAAATCAAAATTTTCAATAAATGAAAAAAATACAATTATTTTTAAGCATCATTGCATCCATAGGAATTCTCTATTCCTGTGCCCCAAAAACTGAAAAGCAAAATGACCAGGAGGAAGAACAAGTAGAAGAATCGGTAGAAATAGCTGCACCCAATACACTTACACGGGCTGAAATTAATGAAGGCTGGCAGTTATTATTTGATGGCGAGTCAACTGAAAACTTCCGTGGATATAACAGTGAAACCTTTCCTGAAAAAGGTTGGCAGGTAGTTGATGGTACACTTCAGGTTATGTCAAGTGGAAAAGGAGAAGCTGGTGGCGGAGGAGACATTATCACGAAAAAGAAATATAAAAATTTCGAGCTTAGCCTTGAATGGCGGGTTTCAGAGGGGGGTAACAGCGGAATATTTTACCTGGCCCGGGAGAAGCCGGATCAACCAATTTGGAAGTCTGCCCCTGAAATGCAGATACTGGATAATGAAAAACACCCTGATGCCAAACTTGGCGTAGATGGCAACAGGGCGGCCGGATCATTATACGACCTTATCCCGGGGAAATTTGAAGCGGTAAAACCTGCAGGTGAATGGAACCAGGTTAAAATCATGGTCTATAAAGGAACCGTGGTACATTGGGTAAATGGGGAGAATGTGCTGGAATACCATCTCTGGACCGACGACTGGAAGAACATGGTACTGAACAGTAAGTTTAAGGATTATGAAGATTTTTTGAATACTGCTGAAGAAGGTTATATAGGACTCCAGGATCATGGGGATGATGTATGGTTCAGGAATATTAAGATAAAGGAATTATAAATTTCTAATTATTGGTTTCAAATATGGAACAGGAATTAAATCAACAGTTGAAAGCCATAAAGATAGTTTATACGGCCCTGATGCTTGGTGTTCTGTTTTTTGCTTTGGTATCAATATACCTAAATCAAATGATTGGGCCATTTTCAATTGAAAAGACCCAATCATTTGTCCAAACCTTACAGCTGGTCGGAATTATCATTTCTCTTCCATCATTAATAATGGCCATTGTGGTTTCTAAGAAGAGGATGCAAAATATTGCTGACATGGTCATAGTCAAAAAAATAGAAACCTACCGTTCGGCAATGATTATTAGAGCAGCTTTAATTGAGGCCCCATGTTTCATATTTATTGTGTTCTTTTTGTTAGTCGGGGGATTTGAAATGCTCATCATTCCGGGATTGGGATTATTGTTATTTCTATTCTTCTACCCAACGAACAGCAGGATTTCGGGGGAAATAGGGGAGGACTTAAGTAGTTTCTAATTATTTTGAAAATGCTTTTCTTTATTTAATTAGGAAAGGTACTCAATACAATATCCAAAATAGTTTGAGATTCTTCCCTCAAAGATTTTTTGCCGTATGTCCCAGGTAAACCTCCAAACCCGGGGGCTTGAAATTTTGAATGAATTGGATGGTGAAGAGGAATTTTAAAACTACCTGTGGGAATAAAAAAAGGTCCTGTTTTCAGAACCTTTTATATTTTCATACATTTACAATGTTAAATATTCCCGCGGCAAATACCACTTAAAACCTCCCTTTCAGTAGTCACTTCACCGTTGGCATTTACTGTCGTGTGAATATGAATATGCTTGCTTGCATTGTATCCATTACCTATAATTTCGGAATGAAAATTTCCAGTCATGGTTTCGCCAACATTCCCATTAAAATGCTGAGAAAAACCTCCAATGTCCTGGTATACCAGGCCGGTGGTCTGGCCAACACCATTAACGTCCTTAAGTTGCTCATGATGGAACAAATGAACGTGACCGTTCGGTGTTATGGTTGCGTGACCAGAAATGTGCACAGTGCCTGCAAAATCCACAAGCTCACCAGTACAGGGATGGGGAAACGTGTTTATCCAGGGTTCATCATAACTATAAGAGGTATGCGTTGCGCCCCCCATATTTACAGTTGTCCAGCTGGATGTTAAAACGGCAATCATGCCGATTAAAACGATACTTAAAATTTTTGTTTTCATAATAGTAAGATTTAGTTGTTTAAATAATTTAAGAATTAGTTATTTAGGATGTATCAGTAATAGTCTTTATTATTTCTTCACCAGCTTATACCGTTGTGTCTTCTGTTGGTGTGCTTATTTCAAGGATGTAGATTCCAGCCTTAGCTTCTAAATTAAATTGATAGGTTTGACTATTGAGGTTTACCTGGTGGGATTGAAAAAATCAACCTTACAGATTTATACAAAACCTGCAAGATTGATTTGTATATCTCCATATTCTATTTTAATAAGATCATTTTTCGCGATTCTCTGTAATTCCCTGCCTGTAAAGTACAATAATAAATTCCAGCTGCCAGGTGTTGGCCATCAAAAGTAACGAAGTATGTACCAGCAGGTACGTATTTATCAATTAGAGTAGCAATCTCACGACCTAGGTAATCAAAAACTTTTATGGTGGCTCTTTCGGATTTCGGAATGGTATATTCGATATTTGTATATGTTCTGAAAGGATTGGGATAGGTAGGTTTCAGGACATATTCTCCAGTATTATTAACACCGTATTCCTCCACTGCATTTGGAATGATCCCCTGCAATCCGAGAACAGTGAATCCTTTGTTGTTGTCTTCATGGATCTCGTTGATCATATTCTGTTCATCAATTTCTGCATATATTCTTGGATAAGAAGGAAGGCCGGCGGGAATCACCCATTTGAATGTTGCATCTGATCTACCACGTGCGATAATGGGTTCTGAAATACTGGCCGAATTGGTGCCGTCGATACCCATAATAGGTGTTCCGGTTGAATCGGGATCGCCGAGATAAAAACTTACAGTTACGGTGCTGGATGTTGCAACAAAACTATAATTCCGCACCCTGGCAATAATTGTTGAAGTATCTCCTTCCTGCGGATTGGCAGGTGAAATGATTATATCCTTTGTTAGGTATCTTTTGGATGGATCACTCAATGAATAACCCTTTTCAGGGTCGAGCCTCCAGGGAAGGATGAAGGTAGGATCAGGATTGTTTCCATAGGTATCCTGCCACCAGGTTTGGGGAAATCCGGGCTGTGAAAGTTCCGGCTCAACAGCATAATCAACAACCAACGCTCCATTATTTGCCCAGTAAGCATATGGAGCACCGGAATATTTAGCATCGCTGGAAGCCGGATTCAAACTACCAAGATGAACATGTAGATTTAGTTCATTTTGGACGGATGTTTTTTGGGTTGTCATGTTACCCAAATTTTGCCCATAAGTAAAAGTAAAATTTCCTGTTTCAATTCCTACATCAACTCCAATATCCCATTCAGTGCTTGCTTGGTTATTCTGAAAATCCTGAAAAACCAAATCCCAGTTGTAGTTTGAAGAAACGTCCACAGAAAATTTACTGCCACCGTAGTTGGCTTCTATTACCTCAGACAAATCCGGATTAATAGTAAAGGAGGTATCTGGTGAATACGACATAATATTGCCTACTTCATGTTCTGGAATATAGTTGCTTGCAAAATAACTTTTACTTCCGAACCATGTACCCTGGGCATTTTTAGGAACGAGGGCCAAATATGAGCGTCTCGGAAAAGTTTCATTCCTATGAAATATTGGATATTCCCAAATATCGTAATCAAATGTTGTAGCAAAGATCCGGTCATCATCTCTGGCATCTACGGTCACCTCACTGTAAATACTCTGACCATATGTGTTCTCATTGCTGAAGTGTTCACCATAACTACCAATTGCCCATAATTTGTAATTATATGATATACCTACACCCATGGGTTCAACTGTAACTGAACCTTCTGTTTTAACTCCAGTCGAGACAGACCAGTCACTATGAGTCTGTGTAGATACTTCCATCGAAGTTCCCGTTCCTAACAAATACTGTGAGAAGAAATCACAATCCCCTCCGTTGTAGCAGGCATTTACATCGTAAATAGTGCCATCAATCATATCGAAATGTACGGGTGGTGCATTAAGGATCACCACAGGCTGTACAATGTCGTATGCGTGATAGAGGGTTGGTAGTCCTAGAGTATAATCAAATCCATCGAAATTTCCAACAGCAATGGCAAAGGGCTGATAATTATCATGTTGAGACTCATCCGATACTTTCTGTGCAATCAATGTTGCATTGTCAAGTGTCGTATCTAAGGAGTGGATTTTTGTTATGAAACCTATACTTGACCAGCCAACGATATTCTTAACAACAATGATGTCTTTTTTGTTGTCCATATTCATATCGCTTATTTTAAGATAGTTATAACTTTGCAAATAATCAAAATACATTCCGTTAGTCATATGAATCAATACTTTTCCGCTAAAGGAAAGATCATCATTGACCGCAGATACCTTGATTTTATTACCAATTGCAAATACTACTTCATCCCTGCCATTGTTATTCAAATCTCCGCAAGTCATGCAAAACTCCGTATGGTAATTGACACTTGTATTATTCCAAATTGGAGTATATGTCCAGATATTACCAAGACTGATAGACTGCAGATCAGCCGTAATATCAAGAATATAATTATGTACTTTGTGATCAAAGTTTGGCGATTTCACCACACTTCCGAACGCAAGTTCAAGTCCAGCATCGGAATCAAACTGACCGGCAGCAAGACTCATAGCAAAATCGGTCATATTATGAGAATATTTTGGTGTCTGAATTACCTTTGTCCCTTTGGGAATAATATCTCCATTTTCAAATGCATAAATTCTTATAGTGATTGGAACGTAATCGTCCGTGAAAGGGAGTTCATAAGTTGTTGTAATCAATTCATCAATACCATCACCGTTAAGATCGGCTGTCTCTGCAAAGTACCTGACAAATGTTGTCAAACTTGTTGAATTTACCTTATTATCCGAGTATCTTTTAATAAGTTGGATTTGTAACATTGAATCCACATCATACACATAAAATAACACTGAATCAGAAATATCCCTACAAACGACGATAAATTCATCCTCAGTATCTGAATCAAAATTTCCGGTTCTGACAAATATCTGCTGATCCTGTTCAAGTTCTTCCCCTGCATCCAGTGTAAATGCAGTCGTATTTGAAAAGAAACCAGATGTATCGAAATGACTAATCATTATTTCGATCTTTTGATTGGACTGGTTATTACGCCAAACTGCAACAGCATCGTCATAAGGATCGATATTAAATCTTCCTGTTGCTATATCAACATATTTATTGCTACCGGGCCTGTTATCTTCTCTTCGCAGGGTTTCATTAATCATCGTATCGATCTCAATCGAGTCGGGAGGGAGCAAGATACCTTCGGTTTTATAACGGTAAACTTTTTGGTAGCTTTTTATATTGGCACCACCTATATCTTCCATCCAGAATAGCATGATGTCATTCGACTCAATTTTTGTCGGCTGAGTCAGGTGAAAAGGATTATCCTGTGCATGAGTAAAAGATATGAACATGCATGTAAAAATTGTGGAGAAAATTAATAAGTTAATTTTTCTCAAAAAAGATTTGCCGGCTATCTGAAATTTCAGCCTGTTGCCGAAAGTATGTTTTAACGTTTTCATTGAAGTAAATTTTTAGTTCATTTTTAAGTTAGCTGTTTGATAAGCGCAAGGGAAAGGAACCCCTTGTGCTAAATAGTGATTTGGTTAGTTATTATCGTACAATCAGTTTTTCCCTGCTTGCTGATTGGTTAGAGATGATCTCAATGATGTATATCCCGTTTTCCAGTGTTGAAATATCCAACGGATTGCCGGGATTGTAAATATGCAGTAACTGCTGGCCTACCTGATTGTAAATATTCACCTCCGTAATTGAAGATCCATTCTCATGGGATATAAAAACTTTATCGTTTGCCGGATTAGGATAGATCGCAAAATCATTGGTTTTATCCTCAGGTACACCGGTGAATATTTCATCTGCAAAAAGAATATTGTCCAGATAGGTATTATCACCATCCGTATCCCAGGCAAAAATGGGTGTATTATCACCCTCATCATTTACATAATTCTTGCTCTGAAAGCAAAATTCAAAATAGGTACCTGCCCATTGATCCAGTGAAAACGTGTGGGTCACCCAGGGATCATCGGTATAGGTATCCGGATGAAACTGCTCGCCAAACTGCTCACCGTTGACCAGCATACGCATGCTGGAGAGGAATTCGGTGGAATCATTTCCGTAGAGGAACATGTACATCCCGGAATGTGTTTGTTTCAGGTCAAAGTTCACGGTTACATGTTCCCATTCCGTTGCATCAACACAAAAACATAATTGTGAGATCAGTTCGGGTTTGGTCTCAAAATTTAAAGCTGGATCTTCCGGAAGCGTATTTGGATTAAATATAGAGGAACCCATCAAAAAACCATTGTCCCCGGTATGCTTCGCTGCCGTATCGATCTCGGCCCTGGCCCAGATGCCACTTTTGGTGTAAAATGTATTGATGTTCGTAAATCCACCGAGTTCAAAATCCATAATATTCCCGTCGTAATCATACTTTCGTTCCACCGGGTAAGCCTCTAAGCTGTTATTAACAACGATAGCATCCTGGTCGTAATTGATCCAGACGCTCAGTTCATAGGCTACTGCAATTTCAGGGATATTGATGGGGGTGGCAAAACTGTAACTCCAGGTTTCTCCTTCATTGAAATCTTCATCCAATACCCATGTTTCAACAACAGGTGTATCGGAATCCCACTGGTAGGACATTTCAATGGGGGTTCCCGCCGGGATCATGTCGGTGCAACCCGAGTAATTATAGACTACCTCCAGTTCAACGGTTACCTCATCATTCAGATCACAGTCGTTCACCGGGCTGACAACCGTTTTTAAGGCCAGGTCACGGGTATAGGTGTCCGGTCCTACGCCAACGGCATACCAGGCGTGGATGAGCTGTTCCACTTCATTGCTACAATCTCCGAAAAGATCTATGGCAGCCTGGATGGTAAATTGTCTCGAATCGATGAATTGTGCAGTTGTTGACATATAAACGGTAAGCGCCCGGTAAAAAATATCTGAGGCATGGTCAATGCCGATGCCTACAACATTATAGTCATCTCCGTAGTCATTGGTACCTGTTCCCCCGTCGCTCAATAAATAGAAACAATAATCCTGTACGGCTGCATTGGTGTGGACAATTGCTGTCCAACTGCCATCGAAAAGCCAGTAATTTCCCTCGTATGTATCCGGATAATGGGTTCCGACCGGGCTTAACGATCCATTGGGATCCGACATATCGTATTTGGTGGGATCTGTTGTTCCAAAGAGCCAGCTAAACGTCCCGGGAACTGCCCAATATTCAGCGGCTGTGCCCATGATATCACAGTAAGATTCACTTAAGGCCCCGGTTTCATTAGCGTCATAAGATTTACTAGATGCCGCGGGCTTACCTGACGGATATTTCCCGCCGGCATACCCATGTACTCCATGTGTAAATTCATGGCCGATAAGGTCGATAAGCGGTTGAGCCCCACTGCCTATGCTTGTGGCAATTCCATTAAAAAGAGAACCAGTCATAAAAGACGGTCCAAAGTTGATGTAGGTGACCATTTTAGCTCCATTTCCGTCATAAGAGTTCAATCCGTATTTATTCAGATAGAAATCGTAAACCTTTTCTGTAGCAAAGTGTGCATCTGAAGCACCGGGTACATTGTCATAAAGATTGATCAGTTGAGCATTTTGCCATAAAAAATTGTAATTCATGTTATACGTCTCAACCCCTCCGCCCCGTGTGCAATCCCTCAGCCAGGCAGTGTCCGGCGCAACTGAATCCACAGTGATCGTTTGTAGGCCATAATATATGGTATTGATTTCAATTTCAGTATCGCAGTTTTGTATCTCATCCATTGTGTTTGAAGCAATTCCGGTGTTGGCTTCCTGCTGTGCATGAAGTGTGAAAGTGATCAGGCTTATTATAAGCCCTGTGTAGAATTTTTTCATGATAGTTTTTTTTAGTTAATAGATTTGAATAATTTCTATTGGCAAAATTAGAGCTTGAGGAAAGTTTAGTTTGACGAATTGGTAACAGATGTTATCGTGTATGTAATAAATGCATCATTTTACAGGGAAAATTGATGAGGATGTACCAATTTCCGCGGAAATTTAGCATGTCCGGAAAATTTGTTTTTTATCATTGTCGGGAGAAATTCCGAAAATTCGGGATATCAATCTCCCTTATATTAAATTCAATGAGAATGCTTCTACGCAGGATAGCGGATCGCAATGACGAATTAAATTGGAATCAGTGATATTCGGAGGGTGATACCCCGTATTTTTCCTTGAAGATCTTTGAAAAGTTCGACTGGCTGGAGATGCCAATCTCGTAAGTTATTTCTGTTACATTCAGTTCACCCTCCTTGAGTAATCGGGCAGCGTGCATCAACCGGATGTTCCTGATCAGGTCGCTGGCCGAATGATCTGTCAGGCCGGTGAGCTTGCGATGTAGTTGCATCCTACTGACCGACATTTCACGAGCCAGCATATCTACGCTGAATTCGGGATTCGACATGTGTTCACGAACCAGGAACGTCGCTTTTTCAAGAAACTTCTCGTCAAGCTTTGAGATCAACTTACCGGAAGATTCCCTGATCAAACTAGTTTGTTTTGAATCACCGAGATGTTTTGAAAGCAACGCTCTCAATTTCCTTCTTTGTTCGACCAGGTTCTTTATCCGAACAAGCAATTCCTCCGTATCGAAAGGTTTGGTCAGAAAATCATCTGCCCCCAATTCAAGGCCTTCCAGCTTTGTTTCCCTGGAGGCTTTGGCAGTAAGCAGGATGATGGGAATATGGCTTGTTCGTTCATCACTTTTCAATTGCCGGGTCATTTCACTTCCATCTACAAAGGGCATCATCAGATCACTAACGATTAGGTCTGGGATTTGCTCAATGGCCTTTTCGGCTCCTTCTTTGCCATTGGCAGCTTCAATGATATTGTATAAACCGGTAAGGTAACTTCTGATATAGGAGCGCATATCATCGTTGTCTTCAACGATTAGTAAAAGGGGTAACTTGTTATTGTAAGAAGTTTCTGGTTTTATTTCGGATTTTGTTGTAACATCCTGCACATACAAATAATCCTCATTCGAAAACTCATGATCCTGAAGCATAGGACGAGAACTGCTTTCAAAAATCTCATCGGCTGACAAGTGGTTTTTCCCCGCTGGAAAAAACAGGGTGAATGTAGTTCCCATTCCTGATTCACTGTCAACATTTATGGTTCCATGGTGCAGTTCAACCAGTTCTTTAGTAAGGGCCAGCCCAATACCGGTTCCCAGGTTGGTCCGCATTTGCTTTTCATCCACCTGGTAAAATCGGTCGAATACGTAGGGTAACTTTTCTTTACGAATGCCAATACCGGTGTCAGCGATTTTTATTGTCACTCCTCCTGGTTCCTCCTGATGGGAGGAATCCGTTACACTGTCCTCAAGTGGGGAAACAGATACTTTTATCTTTCCTCCCCTCTCCGTAAACTTAAAGGCATTGGAGAGCAGGTTATTGACGATCTTCTCGTATTTGAGTGCATCGATATAAACAATGTATTCATTAGCATTGCATTCAAAATCAATTTTAATTTCACGATCTTCAGCCATAGATTGAAATGATTCTACCAGCACACGAGTCAGTCTCACAATATTTTCCGGACAGGCTTTCAGTTTCATTTGTCCTGATTCGAGCTTGGAGAGGCTGAGCAATTGATTGATCAGCACCTGTAACCGCTGTGCATTCCGCCTGATCAGGCCAAGCTCTTCTTTTTGCTCTTCATTGGCTGATTTATCAATAATTTTGTTCAACGGGCCAAGGATCAGGGTTAAGGGCGTACGGAACTCATGAGAGATGTTGGAGAAGAACTTGTTTTTTTCGATATCCAGTTCTTTGCGCTTTTCCGATTCAATAAGGTTTATCTCAAGCTTTTGCTTATAATGCAAGCGGTTCATTTCATATCGTCGTAAGAGGTAGATGATCCCGATAAAAAGAAAGGTGTAAACCAGATAAGCCCAGTTGGTTTTCCAGAAAGGAGGGAGGATCACAAGAGCGATCGTGGCCTCTTCATCATTCCAGTACCCATCATTATTGCTCGCTTTAACCCGAAAAATATAATCTCCCGGACCCATGTTTGTATAACTTGCAAATCGCTGACCATCCGTATAATTCCAGTCTTCCTCATACCCTTCCAGTTTATAGGCATATTTATTCTTCTTCGAATTGAGGTAGTTTAATGCCACAAAATCGAAAGTAAACTCGTTTTCATAATAGCTTAACCGGATCTCTTTTGTCTCAAATATTGGTTTATCTAAATACCTTCTTTCGCCAAACAGGGAGAATGCAGTTATATAAACAGGTGGTATATGCGTATTGACTTTTATACTGTCCGGGTGGAAAACATTAAATCCATTATGGCCACCGAAATACATCCATCCATCTTTATCTTTGTAATAACTCCCTTCAACAAATTCAATATCGACCAACCCATCGGTGGTGTTAAAATTCATGAATGTTTCATCTGCAGTGTTGTACCTGGACATCCCCCCTGTAGCTTTGCTTATCCACAAATTACCTCGATCATCCAGGCACATTCCGCTGATTGCATCTTCCTGCTGACCGTTACGGTTGGAAACAGCAACGTAAGTTTCTTCCAGGATATCCATCTTGTATAATCCTTTATTTGTCCCCAACCAAAGATGATTCCCATTGTCCTCCAATATGACCCTTATACTTTGAAAAGCTATGTTGTTAGGGATATTGGCACCGGTTTTATAAGTGATAAATGAAGTATCCTTCCGCACAAGTTTTCTCAATAATTTTCCTCCAAACCAAAGATTCTTTTGCCTGTCTTCATAAATTGTGTAGGTAGCCGATCCACCGATACCAGCAGAACTTCCAGTATAAGGCAGGCAATAGTGAAACTCTTCTGTTTCTCTGTCAAAAATGTTCAACCCTCCCTGGGTTCCTACCCAAAAGGTACCCAGATGATCTTCAAAAATTGTGGTGGTTACATTTTCACCAACGCTGGATTTGCCTTCGGGACTGTAACGATACTGTGTAAAATCATCTGATTCGGGATTGTACTTATTAAGTGCATCATAAGTACCAACCCAGATATTTCCCATTTTGTCTTCATAAATTACACCTACTTCAAAATTTCCATAATAACTGAATCTGACTTTTTCGGCTGCAGGATCGAAATAATGTTTAAAGTTCTCAAAATGATGGTCTTCTTTATAAGCCGTCCTGTTTAATCCCCCGCCAAATGTTCCTATCCAAACATCACCTCTGCTGTCAACAAGGAAACTGGTGACAAAACCATTGCTCAGGGAGTTTTCTTTGCTGTTTTTTTTCACTTGCAAAAATGAATTAGCATAGGTATTCAGCCGACTGATGCCACTATTTTCAGTTAAAATCCATGTTTGATCTGTTTTGTCTGTATAAGCCTGAAACGGATGATTCCCACTTAAACTGGTTGGGTTTTCAGGATCATGCATAAAATAAGTAAGGTTTTTTGTTTGTTGGTTAAAACAAAAAATCCTATCAAGGGCAGTCATCCAAAAACATCCGCTATTGTCTTCCGAAAAATCTCTGACCCCATAATTCTTAATATAGAAAATATTTTCTTTATCGCTCAATGCTGGTATGCTATGTCCCCCATCCAATAATTTATAAAAGCCGTATTTCGCCCCAACCCAAATGTTTGAATTCCGGTCCTGGAATATTGCAGTGATGTAATCTGTAATGATGGTTTTTGATATGAACCTGTCAAAATGTTCATAGGTGTAAAATCCATTTTCATTCACAACCAGTTTATACAGTCCATTCCCAAAAGTCCCAATCCAAAGGATATTTGGATAAACTTTAAATAGTGAAGTAACATTGAGGTCTGAATACCTTATTGGTTCCTCACTAACGGGTAAATATTTTTTACGCTCTCCATTCTTACAATTGTATCGGCATAGAGCTAGATTTTGACCCTCTTTGGACAAAACCCAGAGGATACCAGAAGAATCAGGAAGCATTGTAACCGGGTCGTTCCAGACTTCAACTGGAAAGGGAATGATTTCAATACCAGTGTTATGAAAAGCAAACGTATTAATATTGAAGTGATAAAGACTTCCTCCGGCATTTAATATCAGGGAATTATCTATGTTGTATATTTCTCGGATGCTGTTAATAGGATTATCATAATCGATTGTATCCGGGTAGAAGTTTATAAAATCTTCTGATGCCCTGTTAAACCTGCTCAGGCCATACTCAGTACAAATCCAGATTGTGCTGTCTTTAGCCTCAATAATTTTATAGATATAATTACTGGGAAGGGAATTTGGGTTTTCAGTTTCGCTACGAAAAATTTTGAATTCCATACCATCATAAAGATTAAGGCCATTTTGTGTTCCTATCCAAATAAAGCCATATTGGTCCTGATGAATAACAGTAGTGTACCTCGAAGATAATCCCTGACCGACACTCAATTTTTCGAAGCGGGTGGTTTTATCCAGATTAATATGAAGTTGTGCCGGTAGATCAGAAGTACTTAAACTAAAGACTAAAAACAAGCAGGAAAAAATTGCCTGAAAGTTTAATAAACTTTTGCTTTTCTGCAGTAATAATGTACAAAAATAAACTCTACGTAGCATACCTGCTTTTATTACAATACAAGGGTTTTAGAAAATACTTATTTGTGTAAAGTTTACCTAAATAATGATCTTGATGTTTTCCTAACCTGCTATGACTAGTTGTAAGCTGGCAAGTTACGAAAATTTGGAATTAAAAATCAAGCGTTTCTATTAGGTGAAATAAATATTTTGTTAAGAAATTGTAAATAAAATATCAAAGTACGGATATGAACGCCTTTTGATATATAAAACATTAAGTTATTTGTAGAGAATATATTCTTACAATAAGAAATTTGCAAGATCAGGTCGGCTAAAATGCATGATTTATGGTTATGGAAAATACCAACATGAGATTAATTTGCAGGTTTTGCAATGTGATGGAATTCATTAATCCCACCTCGATATCTAATTTTATAAATTTGTGCATGATTGAAAGCTAATTGCCACCCCTTCAAGATTCTTAATATTTGATTCTTTTTCCCACACTCGATTCTTTTCACTATATTTGGTTTTTGCATATAGTTCACTTATCCACTTAAAACTTCAAATGATGTCCTACAACAAATCCATCCACATTCTCATCAGCATACTAATATTAAGTATGGTTTCGTGTGATGAACGGAATAATTCCCGTGTAGATACCGGGCCTGATTTTATTGAATCTAATATTCAGGATGTTCAGAGTAGCTTGTATAACAGTAGATCCAATGTAGAAGAAGTGGTGAGGTTTTTCCTTAACAGGATCAATGAGATTGACGAAAACGGCCCTGAACTCAATTCCATAATTTGTATTAACCCCGATGCCATGAACATTGCCAGGCAATTGGATAAAGAGCTTTCCGAGGGCAAAAGTCGCGGCCCCCTGCATGGGATCCCTGTTATCTTAAAGGATAATATAGATACCCACGATAAAATGCCAACAACAGCAGGGTCAAGAGCACTGGCTGATTCATATCCTTTGCAGGATAGCTGGGTTGCAAAAAAACTGCGAGATGCCGGAGCAGTAATCATTGCAAAAGCCAATCTTAGCGAATGGGCTAATTTTCGTGGGGAAATGTCATCGAGTGGATGGAGTGGGGTAGGAGGCCAAACGAAAAACCCATATGATCTTAGCCGTAATCCTTGTGGGTCAA
>JAIOZL010000037.1 GCA_021740645.1 Bacteroidales bacterium | reverse complement strand
AGAGCTACTAAAGATGCAATTCATTTATATAATCATAAAAGATTACATTTATCTTTGAACTATAAAACACCTGATCATGTGTATAAATTGGTCGCCTAATTTATTTTTTAACCTGTAGACTTATTTTAGGACTAGACAAGGCATCATCACTTATCTGGAATGAGGCATTGATTAATTCATCGTTTACAACAGTTGTGGAATAGGGATTAATAATATAAAAATCCTGTTTAAGCCATACAATAGTCCCGGTTCCTTGCGTAAAATTGGTATTTTGTCCGCTTATGGCAACTTGCAGGGTTTCTCCTTGCAGGGCACTATCAGGTTCCACAGAAACGATTTGAGGAGGATTAGGATTTGGATTCAAATAAAATCCATTATCAAGAAAAAGATCTCCATCAACGGCATTGTATGTATTCACATCATAGAAACCCGGATTATCAAAATTATCAAATGAAAACTCAGCAGTTACCTCGGTATTGCTTATTTCTGTGACGGACCATGGATAGATTGTTGAAGAACCCTGCCTGAACTTTACAATAGTTCCGGTAGCCTGCATAAAATGGGTCCCATTGCCACTTATGGTTACCGATAAATTTTCGGGAATAGTTCCGGTATCAGGTGTGATATCAGTGAGGAATTGGGGAGAAGGGTCATCCTCAACGGTAAAAACATCGTATAAATACATTGTTCCATCCCAATCGGTTTTTACTTTCAGGCTATACAAACCAGATGGCACACCACTGGTAATTGGTATTTCAACTTCAATTTGTTCGTCGGAAACAATGGTTATGGAATAATCAGTTAACCAGGTATTGTTTGAAAATAAATACGCATAATCCACACCTTGTGTAAAATTTGTATATCCTCCTGTGATTACAAGTGTAATCATTTGGCCAGCTGCTGCTGACGGGGGTTCAACGGTTTCAAGATAGGGTGGGTTCGGATTTAGATTTAATGTAAAGGCATCAGGTAAATTTAATTCTCCATCAACATAATTATGGGTATATACATCATAAACATCCGGAACTTTAGTATTCGAAAACAGAAATTGTGCTTGCAAAATGCTATCATTAATTTCATTAACCCATGATGAATATATGGAATTTGATCCCGAAGATAACCAAACAGTGGTTCCGGTACCCATGGTAAAATGGGTGTATGATCCTGATATTTCAACCGTCAGCTCATCAGGAATTGTTGCTTCATCAGGTATAATTCCAGTTAGTAAAGGCTCATCATCACTTACCTGGTAATGAACGTTTACACAAATGGAGTCATCCGGATTGCTAAAGTCATAAAATGTATACCTGATAATGCTTTCGCCAATCACGTCATTATGGTATAAATGCCCTACAAATTCATTATTTGTATTTCCTGGTAAGAGGTTAACCTGAAAAGGTGATATATAAATATTTGGAGGGAAAATAAATCCGGCATATTCAAATGTATTTAGGTGGCCGCTGATGATGGATAATTCCGTTTTCTTTAAGCCAACATCAATGGCTCCTGTGCTATTATTCGTAAAAGAAACATTACATAATAATTCGAATACTGTGAGATCCCCGCTAATATAAAGGTCAGAATTATTTGGAACTGATCCGTTTTCATTGGATAATGACAGACTTTGCGCTTGAATTGAAAGAGCGAGGAGTAAGCAGATAAATAAAAGGATATTTTCTTTTTTCATGGTTTCAATTTAAACCAATACAAATTTAGTATTTTAAATTTCTAATTTACATTAAATTTTAATCTGTAGGCTGTGGCAATTTCAGGTGTAATGGTGCTGTCAACTTCTTCCAGTAAATAAATAACCTCCTCATAAATACAGTTCTTAATATCAAGTTGTTTTGCTATCGATTGACTATGTACTTTTTGCATCCAGTTGTAATCGTTCCTGATACGCTCAATTGATTTGCTCAACAAACGGTCACCTTCGTTTTTAAGTATAGTATCAAATAATTTCCATAAAATGGCTTTTTTAAACCGTATAAACCGTGTACCACTTGTTGTATCGGGTATTTGAGAAAAGTACAGATAGGCAGAGTCAATCAGGTTTTGGTTGTAATATATGGCACTTAAATTAAGCAATGATTCTTCAAATTTGGGTGAAATAAAAATTGCTTCCTGATAGTATTTTTTAGCAGTTTCACTATTTCCATTTAATTCAAGGCAGGTTGCAAGGTTATTTAATACATGTAAATGATTTGGGTTGTATTTATATGCTTTAATAAATGACCCAAGGGCATCTTCTTTTTCATTTTTACTAAATAAGGCTTCTCCTTTATACCATTCAAGGGGAGTTCCATAAACATCAATTGTAGTCAAAGAAATTGATGCCCTTTCGATTTCCTTGATTACAGTTTGCCAATCGCTGGCTTCGCGGGCTGTATATACTTTCATTAAATGTCTTTCAGATTTTGCTTTCTTAAACGAAAAGAAGGTGGAAGTGACCATGAGCAAGAATAGAAAAAACAAAAAAACCAAAAAAAGCTTTGTTTTTATTTCTTCCTTCTGGGGTTTCAAATTATAATTTAAAACAACAGATATCGCCAGATAAAAATGTATAAATACCTGGTGTTCTATTCTTTCTTTCGGAAAGCTCAATAAACTTATGATTATATACCCGGCTAATCCAAATAAAAGTGCCAGTGCTAGGAATTTGGCTTGTTTGCAGGCTGAAATTTTTATGGTTTTGAGCAGATAAAAAATACCTGATAAAAAAATCAAGAGATAAAATACAAGTGCAAAAATTCCATTTTCAGAGAACACCCATAAAAAGTCGTTATGCGGCCTTTGAAAAAAGGTAATCCCTTCAGATGACCGGAGATTTCCTAGTCCATAATGTGGCATTACAATCCGCCAGTTTCCCTGGCCAACTCCAATAAACCAGTGATCTAGCCCCATATCAATGGTTTTTTTCCATAAATCGAGCCGTTCGAGGGAAGAACCGAATTTATAGTTTTGAACCCACAACCATTGTTTTCCAAATACTTCAATATTCCCAAATGCTGAAAAAATGAAAATCGTAATAACACTTATGAATATTGCGAGGATGACGCTATACATCAGTTTTTTAAATGTTCTGCTTGTTAAACCAAACAACTTATGAAACAAAACAAAAACCGAGAATGAACTTGCAATAGAAAACATTGTGGCTAACCAAACCGACCGGGTGAGTAATACCAGTATCAGAATAAAAAGCAACAAGCTCCCTGTAAATGCCGCAATCCTCCAAAGCCTTTTGAATGTAATCGCACCATATAAATTAATAGGAAGGCATAAAAAAAGGATTTGTGCATATAAGTTCCTGTTGGATGAAAAAGCCCGGATAAAGTAGGATGTTTGGTGGTCAAAAGCTTGTTCTGATGTTATTGTAAAAATTTCATAATAACCACGTAATCCAATTAACAGAGAAAACACAATTATTGATTTAGCTATCAGTAGGATACTGTTTTTTGATTGCTGTATATGGACTGTAGCTAATAGAAAAAATACAAATATCGATATCAATTTTAACCATTCAAACAAAGCTTCTGAAATATTAATGGCATTCAATACAGAAAAACCTGACAGCAAAACATAAACAATATAAAACCTGTAGATTGGTGTCTTAAAAACAGACAATTGAAACATCTTTTGGCTTTTAAAATAATTTATTAAAAAAACTATCAGAAAGACTAACAAGATGATATTCAGTGCAAGTAAGCGGGGCGATAGAGATGGATCAGGAACCGCTGTAGTATATACAAATGGAAGAAACAGTATTGAAACCAAAATGAAAACCATTGAACTATTGACTTCAAAATCGGGTATCTTAACTTTCATTATGGGATGTATATCACTCCAAAACTAATGATTAAACCAATAGGGTTGAAAAGCAGGATAAAAAATCAGCAATAAGGCGCAGTCATTTTTAGTGTCCATTCTAATCGCATAATATTAAGTTTTAATACTAGCAGGTTCAATTTGCTGGATAAATAAACGTGCGGTTGATTAATTCCTGCACTTTATTTGCAAAAGCTTATGGTAAAAAACGCATTTTGATTTTTACAATTTCAGGCCGGTTGCCAATACGGATAGGAGGGCCCCAGCCACCGGCACCGGAAGAAACATACACATGGGTATTCCCTTTTAGCTTATATCCCCAACTCACTTCAAAAATAGCTTTAGTAATATAATTCAAAGGCCAAAGTTGCCCGTGATGAGTATGCCCTGACATGGTTAAATCAGCACCTTCCCTCGCTTTTTCATCGAGTTCAAAAGGTTGATGATCGAGCAGGATAATGGGCTTATTCCGGTTGAGTCCTTGCATAATTTCATTTACGCTTTTTCTTCCTTTTGATCCAAATCGTTGCCCATCATGATCTTCCCGGCCTACTATATAAAATTTATTGTCAATTAAGAGTGAGGTGTCCCTGACCATTGTAATCCCGTGTTCGGTAAGGTATTTTACCGCCTCAGATGCACCACCAATATATTCGTGGTTGCCGGTTATACCAAACACCCCATATTTTGAGGTTAATCGTTCAAGGTTATTCCCCAGGTTGTTGCGAATAACTGGTGCCAGGTCTTCATCCACTATATCCCCACCAAGAAGTATAATATCTGCCTTCATGTCGTTAATTCGTTCAACCAAATGTTTGGTACGCCTGGGTCCGATCAGTGTGCCTAAATGCAGGTCGGAGGCAAAAGCAATGGTAAGTTCATTCATCCCTTCCACCTTTTTGGGGATTTGAACTTCCACAGTTTTAAGTCTCGGATTTCGTGCATTGATATGGCCCCCTATGAGTAATAGTGAAACCAGGCCAACGGCTGACCAAAATAAAATAGTTATTCCGGCAGGAGTTTTAAAATAGTCAGGAATGGCGGGGATAACCTGATTTAACAAACGAACAATATCGATTGCCAAAACAATTATCAGGAAATAGAAAAACGCTCCAAGCCAAAAGGAACCTATCCAGGTAAAGGCATCGGATACCGGCGAAAGCCATAAGCGTTCGAGGACCCGGGCAATAATATAGCTGGCTGATAAAAAAATGAATACAGTCCTGAACCAAAAACGGCCACTGGTACCAGCAGGAAATGCTTGTACGCCTCTGCTATAGATATAGAAACTTAGCAATGAAAAGACCGTAATAACAATCGAAAAGAATATAATAAACTGAATGTTACGCATAATAAAATTGAAAAACGTTGTAATCTTGACGAAAACTGGTAAAAATTATTGCATATAAACAAAAAAGTCTACCATAAGTTTCTCCATACTGCACCCGTATAAAACCTAAGTGTATCGTCCACATAGATGAGATCCCCCTCCTGAGGATTTGCGGGGAAGGTTGCTAATTCATTTAAATTCAACACTTGTCCAACTGAAACGCTTTGATGACTGGATTTTCCATTTATTTCTATATCCGCGTTAAATTCAAGGAGGTCATTTTCCATATCTCCCATTATAAAAGGCAAAGAATTATCGTTTTTATTATCAATCAGTAAAATATTATCTCCGTTATAATTCATGCCCACTTGATTTCCAATGAAAATATTATTGGTACCAGAAGATGCCCTGCCCGTAGAGTTTGGACCGATAAAAACATTATCATTATCATTAACCCCATATCCTGCATAATTACCGATAAAAACACAATTTGAATTGGAAGCATTGTACAGGTATCCAGCATAGTTTCCAAGCATTATATTTTGGTTTCCTCCTCCACCCCAGGCATAACCTGCCCTGTCGCCAATAAAAATATTATTGCTACCATTTCGTCCATTTCCTGACTGATGGCCCATGCAAAGATTGAATGTGCCTGTAGAAATATGTTCGCCAGCAGATGGCCCAAGAAATACATTATTATTTCCTGTACTAAGATTGTATCCCGTGTACATTCCTATGCAAAGATTTGAATAGCCGCTAGTGGTTTCATGGAAAACATCAGTTCCAATACCAATGTTGCCATTACCTGTTAAATCAAGTTGAAATACTGATTTACCATATAAACTATTTCCGATAAGGATATTTCCGAAATTGTCGCTTTTATAACCTATCTTTATGTCTCTTTGACCAATCAATAGCTGTCCTGGATTATTAAATCCGGCTCCTTCATTCACATAGCCCTTAAATTTGAGGGTATCATCAGTTTTAATATTTCCATCTACGTGTAATTTTTCCTCAGGATCATCAGAACCAATGGATACAAAGCCATTATTCATAGCATACAACTCATTTCCGGATAAATTCCAATTCTCGTTGCCATTAGCAACATTTTCGGCATAAAGTGCATAAGGTACAGATAGCAACTGGGAGGTTCCCATATGAACAAAGTTGCCCAAATTCAATGGATCAATTTCCACTTTGAGGAAATAAGAGTGGACTCCCCATTCTATATCCTGCATTTTTCCACCAATTGGTGTTCCAACACCAAGAATAATATTTACCATTCCATTATCTGAAGTATTCACTATATGTGATTCGGTGTAAATATCATTTCCACCAAGGCTATCTTCCACAAAGGTAAACCGGAGGCCAACGTCTTGATTAACAACAACATTCCCATTTGAATCAATCACACAAGCTTGATATTTAAATGCCTGAGGTGGTTGGCTGTTCCCAACCTTGATGAATAGAATAAAAATTAATAATAAAATTCTTGTTTTTGGGTTTTTCATATGCCATAAATTTGGTTAAAATCTATCAACCAAATTTAAAACTTTTCGTCGTAATTTGTCCACAAAAAGTCACCTAATTCCCAGGCTTTGTTTACTACATTATTGCCCCATTCCATAGTATATCCATTAAGGAGCTTGATCGTTTCTTCGGGATTTTTAGCATTATATCTTTGTAAGGCTTCTGCTTCAAACATTTTTTGATTATCGAAGAGTTCCTTTTGCCAGGGTTCCCATACCGCATCAATATCTTTATGCATATCACCCCAACGCTGTGCGGCAAGTGTTCCCAACCTGTTAAAGGCCCACCATGCTGACTCGCGGGTGAACCCATCCGGCCGGCCAGGGGTTTTATACGAATCGGGGAGGTCGGTAACAGAACAATAAATGGGAATATAAATGGAAGAGGCCACATTGTCCTGGGCCAGCCAAACTACACCACCGATTTCATCGGGAAGCCAATCGCGGCATTGGATGATTGTAGCATACATTGTATACCAGCGGGCAATGGTACGTTCGCCCAAAAAGCGGATGGTCCCTTTTTCTTTGTTCACACTATACCACCCGCCATTTACATTTTGAATGTTTAGGTGATCATAGGGCATAAACGGATTGGCCAGTGGTGATATCCTGGTCTTACCGTCTTCATCCGTATCGGTGATCAGACGGCGCATATCATAGGGGGTGTCCTGGTAATAGTCTTTAAACACATTTACGATATCGTTCAATTCAAGTTTTTTATCTGGTTTTACCGAAAAAGGGAAATCCTTATCATCAGGATGCAAGTTAAGCGAGGGAGCTAAAAGATCAAATACCCTCCACTCCCTTCTTCGTGAGGCCACCGATTCACGACTGTGGGGGGCATACACATAATTAAACCTGAATGTTTTTTTACCATTCCAGTATCCATTTTCTTTAGCCAGGGTAAATATATTTTCTGAAGCCATGAAAAAATCTTTATTGTTTAAGTCCATTTCTTTGATGGTACTGGCATTGGCATTTACGCTGATATGCTCATCAGGAACCCGCTGAGCTGCCCATACAGCGCCCACCTTATCTTTTCCAGGCCCAACAATTTCGAAATGCCAAACCTCTTTTTTATCAGCTATTGTCAGACATTCACCCGCATCATTCCAGCCATATTTTTTTGTGAGTTCATCTGCCATTTTTATTGCCTCCCTTGCCGTAGAACAACGTTCAAGCATCAACTGGCATAAACGCTGACAATCAATCAATCCTTTATCCGATTGTAATTCTTCACGTCCACCAAAAGTAGATTCACCAATAGCAAGCTGCTTTGTATTCATGCAGGGATAGGCTGTGTTTACAAATCCAAACGTTTCTTTCACCTGTGGGATTTCACCAATGGGCAAGTGCGCATAGGTAGGCATGGCAAGGGAATCGCTGGCCACCCTTTTATACATAGTGGTGGTGGCACCGGCTTTATGGGTTTTGGCTGGCTGAATGTCCATCCATGAGCGTGTTCGGTGGCTGTCGTCGGTGTGTGAAGTAATAACCGAGCCATCAACCGTGGCCAGTTTACCGGCCGTTATAGAAGTACATCCCTCGGGTACACCACCCATCCAATCGGATTTTTCTATTTGAGATAGAAGGGAGGTCGTTGCTAAAAGCATCATTAATAGTGCTAATACATTTCTTTTATTCATATTACTCTTCTTTAATAATCAAATTTGTTCCATTCAAATAATTGATAGTGACTTTTGAGCATACCAACATTTGCATAAGCCTGTTGGGCGATTTTATTATTTTGATCAACATATAATTTTATTCCGGTAAGATCGTCAGAATCATTTACCAGACTTTGAACATAAGTATATATTCGTTTAAAAACACCTTTTTTACGAAATTCAGGTAATACATAAAGCGATTGTATCCACAGAAATGTACTGTTACGCCAATCACTCCACTCTGGGGTTAACATTACTGAGGCAATGGTTTTATCATTCGATTTTACAATCAGGTAAAATCCTTTATCCGGATTGGAAAAAACGGCCAAAACTCCTTTACTCACAATGGCTTTATTCAGTTTAAGTTTTTCGGTCTCATAAGCCATTTTTAGCTGGAAGTCAATAATTACTTCACTGTCCTCTTTATTTGCCTTTTTTACCTTCATTTTGTCAACTATCCAATAATAGCAAATCTAAGGAAATTACTGATTCGCCCTTGAAAATGTATGAATTTTTCCTTATTGAATGATCACTTTTGAACGTAATAATTGATTGCCGGTATTTATCTCCAAAATATATAATCCCTTTGATAATCCAGAAAAGTTGATCTTCATTAACTTATTCCTAGTTGGGACAGCTAAAGACAAAACTTTTTCTCCAGAATTGGTAATTAAATTTAGCCTTGCTTCTTCTTTCAGATACCTAAAATCTGGCAATTCCAGGTAAATAAAATTCTCAGCCGGATTGGGATAAGCAAGGACATTGAACTTACTTATTCTATTAACCTGACTGCGGGTCAACAGAGAATCCAAATAAGGGTTATAGTCAACTAATCCGAGTGACTCATCATCGGGATAATGGAAGATAACAGCCTCCACAGAATCAGGGTCGGAATAGCCCCAATAATTGTTTTCTGCAAAAATGGCATTGGGGGTATTGTTATAAAATGCATATTCACTTCCTCCGTTTCCATTCTCATAAAACTTATTTCTTCCGGGATTGATGGTGTCAGTCCCAACCTGGCCCAGGTTGGGCATGGCATCCCCGGTATTGGTTATCCCCCATAGGTTCCCATGGATACGGTTACCATAAACCATAGAAACATTACTGGTCCCGCCCCAATAATTAATCCCACTTCCGCCCTGCATGGGAAGATTTTCAATGTTATTATCACGAATAATATTATTGGAAATGGTTGAGGTGATATCAAAACCATAAGCTGTAATCCCGTAGCGGTTGTTAAAAATAATATTGCTATCGATCACACATTCAAGCGAACCACCTGCCAGGGTAGTAATGGCAATCCCCCCGGCTTTATCATAAAAGCCTTCAATGGTATTTTTTATAATACGAATAGGTATTTCCGGAGCTGATGTCCCCAGGTTTAATTGGGGCATATTGGTATTGGCCGTATTGTTTCTAATAATGGAATTTCCATAGATATAAGGCGAGCTTTGCCCATTGGCAGCCGATAGCACAGCAGGGCCTTCATTTTCATAAAACTTACACTGAATGATTTGAGGACTGGAGTGATAGAGATCAATAACCCCTGTTGAATTGGATTTATCATTATAACGGAACGAACAATTCTCAAAGGACATATCTGAAGATATGAGGTTGGTTCCCCCGGCATTCTTTAGGATACAATTTTTTAAATAAGATGCAGATGAGTTGTCAAACTCAAATCCTTTGAAAAACTGTCCTTCGTCAAATGGTTCGAACAAAATACTGTCAGGCGGTAATAATTGCAACACTCCCTCTACGGTAAACAATACAGAGCTGTGCATTTTCACAAGACCGTTAATGGAATGTCTAAGAGTATCGTTTGAGGAAATGGTTATATCCTGCAAAACTTCGTAATAACCCATATAAAGTATAGCTCCGCCTGCGTTTTCAACTAATTCGTCCAGATCCCAGGACACTCCTGTTCCAGGTGTTTGATATTGAGCTACAAGGATGTGGCTTAATAAAACCAAATATGTTCCTATTGTAAGATTCTTAATCATTAAATGTTATTTTTGCATCATTAATTGCGAAAATACTAAAAAGCAATTAACACGATATAATGAGTGAAATTATAAAACATGAGTGCGGAATTGCCCTTATCCGGTTGTTAAAGCCACTTGAATACTACCAGGCAAAATACGGATCAAGTTTTTATGGATTGAAAAAGCTGCATCTACTGATGCAGAAACAGCACAACCGGGGTCAGGATGGGGCCGGGGTTGCCTGTATCAAATTGGATATAAAGCCAGGAAATAAATACATAAACCGGGTCAGGTCAAACAGTGAATCACCAATAAAAGACATTTTTAGTATCATCAACAAGCGGATCAGCGATCCAGAAGCCAACAATCCCAAGCTCATTCATGATACGCAGTGGTTGAAAGAAAACATTGAATTTTCAGGTGAACTTTTCCTGGGGCATTTGCGCTACGGTACTTTTGGTAAAAATGAAAAAAGTAACCTTCACCCGGTTATCCGCTCTAATAACTGGAAAACCCGGAACCTGGTATTAGCCGGCAATTTTAATATGACCAATGTGAAGGAGTTATTCAACAAGTTGGTAGAGATTGGCCAATATCCGGTTGAAACTTCGGATACCATAACCATACTTGAAAAAATTGGCCATTTTATTGATGAAGAAAACGAAGCATTGTACCAAACACTCAAAAAAGAAGGGTATACAAAAGCTGAAAGTACAGAAGAAATTGCCAACAAATTAGACGTACTAAATATTCTGAAAAACTCCGCACATAATTGGGATGGTGGATTTGCAATAGCTGGTATGATAGGTCATGGTGACGCGTTTGTCATGCGCGACCCCTCCGGCATCAGGCCTGCATTTTATTATGCCAATGATGAAGTGGTAGTAGCTACCTCAGAACGGCCTGCAATTCAAACTGCATTTAATTTGCATCTTGATGAAGTAAAAGAACTAAAACCGGGAAATGCATTAATAATTAAAAAGAATGGGGAGTGGGCCGAACATGAATATAAAAAACCGGAAGTTCACAGGGCCTGTTCGTTCGAAAGGATCTATTTTTCGCGCGGAACTGACCGGGATATTTACCTCGAGAGAAAAAGATTAGGCAAGGCGCTTTGTCCTGCAATACTTAAAGCCATTGACTTTGATTTTGAGAACACTGTTTTTTCATATATTCCGAATACCGCTTCCGTTGCTTTCAGAGGGCTTGCAGAAGAGCTTGAACATATTTGCGATAATGTAAAAAAAGATAAAATCATTGAGCTGGGAAATAAAGTATCAAAAGCAAAATTAGATGACATCTTTTCTCTTCATCCCCGAATCGAAAAGATAGCAGTTAAGGATGTGAAACTCAGAACCTTCATTACACAAGATGCACAAAGAGATGACCTGGTAGGCCATGTGTATGATGTCACTTATGGTATCCTGAAAAGTGGCTCAGATAATCTTGTTGTGCTCGACGATTCTATCGTTCGGGGTACTACGCTAAAAAGAAGTATTATCCGGATTCTTGACAGACTTGGCCCCAAGAAAATCGTCATTGCCTCTTCCGCTCCACAAATCCGCTATCCCGATTGTTATGGGATTGATATGGCCAAGCTGAATGATTTCATTGCTTTCAGGGCAACGATTGAGTTACTCAAAGAAACCAATCAACAGGAGGTTATTAATCGTGTATATAAACATTGCAAAGAGCAAGCAGTGCTTCCTAAGGAAAAAATTGTAAATTCAGTTAAGGAAATATATAAACCCTTCACCAGCCAACAAATCTCTCAGAAAATATCTGAAATGCTAAAGGAGAAAGATATTCAGGCTGATGTTTCCATAATTTATCAAACCATCGAAGATTTACATGAAGCTATTCCTGGTCATACCGGTGATTGGTATTTTACCGGGAACTACCCAACTCCTGGCGGAAACAGAGTGGTTAATCAATCATTCATTAATTTTATTGAAGGGAAAAATATTCGGGCGTATTAAATCGGTTGAAAGGCTCTTGCTATATCGGCTGCAATCTGCTTGAACTCTTCAGGCGACAATTTAACTTTAGATTTACTGAAATTTATCTCATTCCCTATGCCAAATAAGGGAATTAAATGTACATGTACATGGGGAACATCAAGTCCGTAAACAACCATTCCCAGTCGTTTGCAATCAATGGTAGATTCTATTGCTGCAGCTACTTTTTTTACAAAAACAAACAATCCCTTATAGGTATCCTCTTCCAGATCAAACAAATAATCAACTTCCAATTTAGGTATTACAAGTGTATGGCCCTTAGCAAGGGGATTTATATCAAGAAAAGCATAGTAATTATCGTCTTCAGCTATTTTGTATGAAGGGATATCACCATTAACTATTTTTGTAAATATACTTGCCATTATATTTCCGTTACCTGGTTATTTCAATTACCTCAAAAGGAATTATCCCAGCAGGAACTTTAATTTCTACAGAATCTCCTACTTTTTTACCCAGAAGTCCTCTTGCAATAGGGGAGGTAACGGATATTTTACCTTTTTTCAAATCAGATTCCTGCTCAGGTACGAGGGTGTAGGACATTACTGCATTATTTTTCAGGTTTTTAATTTTAACTTTCGACAGCAATAAAACTTTTGATACATCAATTTTAGATTCATCAAAAATCCTTGCATTTTGTAAAAGATCCTGCATTTTAGCTATTTTCAGTTCAAGCAATCCCTGCGCATCCTTGGCAGCAGCATATTCCGCATTTTCAGATAAATCCCCTTTATCCCTTGCTTCAGCAATTTGTTTAGAAATTGACGGGCGCTCCACTTTAACCAATTGATCAAGTTCATCTTTTAGCTTTTGCAAGCCTTCTTCTGTATAATAAGTTGCCTTAGTCATAATTAAAATTATAAGTAATGTTGTCTAATAAAAAAAGATAAAAGACCCTTAATTAAAAGGGTCCTTTACAAAAATAATAATTTTATACCTTATAATGGTCTGGCTTACAAGGTAAACCTAGCTGATATTGAATGAATATTTTGAAAATGATCTGTAGGCCTGTATGAATAATCAACGGCAAAAACAGAGCCCTTTTCTTTATTCATCGGCACCTGAACTGTAAAGCCTGCACTTAGGCCCCTGTTCACATTTGTTTTTTCAGGATCAGTTACAGCATTATAAATACCATCTTCATAAGTGTATCCTGCTCTAAGCTGCACATAATCCCTAAAAGAATACTCACCACCAAAAAGAACCTGATCCTTTTTAAATGAGTTTGAAATAAAGCTACCTGCAAGGGTAAAACGCGACTGTTCAAAAAGGAAGTCGTAAGCGGCACCAATATTTAATTGCGCTGGCAATTCAAAGGCAGCTCCACGCTGGGTGGTGGTAAATGCATTATCATTACCACGAACAAAGGTGGCTAAAGAAAATCCATCACCTGAAAACTTCATCTTAGGACCTACATTTCGCAAGGAAATTCCAAATTTTATGTTTTCCTTAACCCCGGTAACATATTGAATACCTGCATCAATGGCAATACCCTGTGCCGTCATATCGGCAATCGATTCATTGATGATTTTTAGGTTTAAGCCTCCATAAATAGTATTTGAAAAAGCCTTTCCATAACCAAGGGCTATTGTCATATAACGAGGCGAAAACTGTCCTATACCTCCCTCTGGAAGTTCAATTGTACGGATATCAATTTCACCAAAGTTCATTGACATTATGCTTAAACCAAAAACACCTGACTCACTTACCCGTTGGGTTAAGCCAAAGTTCATCAACTTGATATCAGCTCCTTTCATCCAATCGGTATAGGCAAAAATCAGCTCAGTATTTGGTGTAAAAGCAATCCCTGCAATATTATTATACATGGCCTCTAAGCCATTCACATTGGCAATGTTTACGCCTCCCCATCCAGAACTTTTCGCCCATGGATTGATCAATAATTCTGATGCCCCGGCTTGCCCTGACCGGTCTTTATTACCGGCCTCCACCTGAATGGATACCAGCACCACAAGGCTTACCGTAAAGGTTGCAATCAAATATTTATAAAAATTCTTCATGCTAAAATATTTTTGTGTGTTACTATCAATATTAGAATTCCTTGAAGTCTTCTATCCGCAATGAACCAAACCATTTGACGATTCTTTCTTTACCCGTTGTTTCATCTTTTACATGGATAAGGTAAATACCTCCTGCTATAGGAATTCCTGCATGGTTTTTCAAGTCCCAATCAAGGAATGTAACAGGATCGTCTTTTGTAAACTGCCTTATCTTTGTACCGTTTACATTATAAATGGTAACCGTACACTTTTCAGGTAAATTTACAATTTTTACCAGCGTTTGTAGCGGTACAGATTCATATCCAGCACCCACAGCAAAAGCATAATATGGATTTGGGACAACGGCTATTAAGTCGAGGTCTTTTTCTACTTTATCCGGGTCTAAGGTTGTTACAGCAATTCCCTTAGTGGTAAATTCAAACATAGGATAATGATTGTTCTGACCATTTCCTGAGGATTTTGGTAAAGGCTTGTTAGCGAAATAGCGCTTATAGGGCCTGTTTACATTAATTCTTACCTTCACTTCATTAGCCAGCCATTCTACATCAGGCACAGACATAGGAATATTTACATACTGTGCACTGGCATAGATTAAGCTTCCGTAAATTTGATAAAATGGTCCGGATGGTAGCGTATCAAGTGCATTATATAAGGTACGGCCCGCATCATAAGCTCCAAATTTAAAACTTAGGGTATCAGAACCTGATGATCTGATGAATTCACCACTTCCCATAATGTACACATAATGTTTACCTCCAAACAGAGGAACAATATTATTTCCTGCCAGTGGTTCTTTGAAAAATGATGAAGTTGGGTTAAATAACATGTCCCTTCCGTTTTCCATCGATAAGTAAGAATCTTCACCAAACATAATGTTCAGACGCTCACCAGTTTCAAGGTTTACAGCATATCCCGGGAACCAGCCCATACCATGAGCCGCAATATAATTAGGATCATCCGGATTAAATGTGCCAGAATTATCAGCAGGCCAACCGGATGGATTTCCATCTTTATCAAGCGAAGCTGATCTTCTTAATGTATACTTCATCGCACCGCCTTCAGCAAGTAAAGCATCGGCACACATTTCAACAACAGGAGAACGAGTCCACTTTGATTTGTCCGGCGTAAATACTACTTCCACGCTGTATAAATTCTTAAGCTCATTGGCTAATGATTTAGAAGTTCCGCCTGTTTGTCCAAACGCAGGTGCAGCTCCATAGCTATCCTGGCCATTATAAGCACACATGGCATAAGGTGCCCATGTTCCTCCAATCAATTTTTCGTAAACCTCATTTGGATCCCAGGGGTTATTTTGACTTGCCCAATCATCATCATAGGTTCCGGAACGAATCCAGTTCATTGGGAAGCCAATAATATCCTGGTCGGGCATTCCACTGTACCACAATTTCGAACTATCAGAAAACTCAATAGTTGCACTGATAAGCCCGTTATTAGGGGCTGGCACAATGTTAACCGGTGTGTTATCTTCGTCAGCCATTTTCCCAACGGTATAGGGGCCTGCCTGGAGTATAGCACCAAATGTAATAGAAATACCTAATTCAGGGAATAATTGCTCATACTCTAAATGGGTACTGGTATCAGAGTTATAAACCCTACCTGTCTCCTGATCAATCATTATCCATCCCGGAGAAGCTGTAATACTCAATGTGTCTCCGCCTTCTGCCATACCATCTGTCATCGAAACTTTATGATAAGTTACCCTTTTAAACACAGTATCAAATTTCAGTGTATAGTTTGCTTCTTTTACACTTAGTGGGTCAATAACTTTTACAAAAACAGGGCCTTTCCCATATTTATAAGTAGGTGTATAGGCAATCGGATAATCAGGATCACCATATTTGACAGTATCTCCAGATGCTGTTGGACCAGCAGGTGATTTAGCAAGTAGTTGATTGATCGTTTCATCCGTAAACTCCAGGGCAACTCCACCATTTCCATTACCTTCAATTCGTGTGATTTGTGGACCGTCACCAAAGTTGCTGTTCATTACAAGACCATTCACTGTTTTATGTGGAATAGTAGTATAAACTTTTATGTTTTTACGCCCTGCCAAATAGGGTTTTTTCTGGCCATTTAATTTCGTGGGGTCAGTTTGGTCGTATTCCTTATAGTTATTATGACCATAAGCAAGCACACTGAAATAATACTGCTTATTATTGACAAGCCTGCTATCGTTTGATTTCGGGAATGCAGTCGAAGTAATTTTAAAAGAGTGAACTACGCCGTTGTCAGACTCAATTGCCATTTCCTGTGGAACGTTACCACCAAGAGCCTGATTAAATTCATAATTAACCAATTGACCTACTCCATTTCTAACATCATATTGCGCGATTAAACGCACTTTATCCGGATCATCCCTACTATCAGAAATAGTAACTGAACCATCAGATAATTCAAAGATCTGGTATCCTTCAAATGTATAAAAAGGATCGAACTCCTGATCTGTTCCAAGAAGAGAATCTGGTGTTAAAGCTTTAATCTGGGGATCTAGCTCCTTGTAGGATTCTTTATAGTTATTAGAATTTTTACTGTTTGTAATATAAACAATTACCTCTCTGTCAAGTTCCTGGAATGTTAAATCTGGTGCATCAGGTCCGTTAATAACTTTAAAACAGTTGTCGAACAATGCCTGGCATTTATCATCCACGATCCGAAGGAGTTCCACTGATGCCCAGGGACCGCCAGCGATAGCGCGTGCCCAGGGAATACCTACAGTAATATAGTTTACAGCACCTGGTTTTAAGGTAAAGGGTCCTGCAGACTGCATAAATCGTCTGTCAAACGGGTTGTTGTCAACAACTTCTTCAGTCCAGTAGTAACCATCAGTATTAAATCCACCATTGGGAGGAAGACCCCCGGTACCCCAGTTACAAGGATCAGAGTCACCAGGAAACATAAAGTTACACTCAGGGCCTAAAGCTCCTGATGTAACGTGTGCATTTCCACCGTAATACATTTTGGTATTGTCTTTCCATATCCCGCGTAAGAAGTTATAATACTCGGGAGCATCACCTGGGTCAGACATATATGCTGCACCACCATTATTATGATAAACAAAACGTTTCATCCCGTAACGCTCATCATCCTGAATACCGTTTCCGAAATTTATACCATTGATTGCTTCTGCTTGAACCTTGAAAACTCCTGTAAGAGAGTCATTTCTTCCATAAGGTAGTTCAACTTCATTACCATCAAAACTTACAATTTCACAATTATTAATAGAAGGGCCTAACAGACCATCTCCCTTATATGCCGGGTTATCACAAGTATCTGCATCCATGTATGGTCCCTGGAAAAAGTCGACACCAACTGCTGGTGGTTGTTCACCATAAGCTTCAGGTCCGCCTTCATCCACATCGGTACCATTATAGCAATATCCTAAACCCCGCTGTACATCACAACCGACATAGTCGTTATAAGCATAACCCAAATCGGTATCAACCCAGGGGCTAAAATAGGTTTGTGTGAGTTCATAAGTAGAACGGTTAATAATCTCATAACTATAAAAAGTCATGTTATTAATCTCATCATTGGTTGAAAATCCAAAAGCTTGTGCCCTGATCTCCATTCCAATTGCTGAACCTTCTGTTTCGGTATGAATATTACCTTTATCATTAAATACCCACCAAAGAGTTTCATCTCCTTTTAAAACCTGGTCAACCAGTATTCCTCCAAAATAATCTTCATATAATTCAGATTCGAGGGTAGGAGTAGGAACATAATTGGGGTCTCCAACATAGTTAAGAGGACATAATTCATTAGTAATATCATAATAAGGGTAGTCACCCATATTAGGATCATAATCCCCACTTCCATCTACATCCTTAAAAGGTGCCATGTAAAAACTTTGTCCTTTTGAAATAACTCCATGTGCGGGATATTCCATAATTGATCTGGGAATAACATAGCCCGGAAAATCTTCTGCTTTATTATCACTGTTGAACCACTGGATAAATTCATCTACATCAGCTCTTTTGATCTGGAAGAACTTATCCCATTCGGCACAGGTTTCTTCATCAATAGCAGCTGTTCCATCAATTGTTAATGGGCCGGTCCAGTAATCCTGTCCAACCTGCCTATATCTTAATGCTGCCAGCTTCAACTGGTTGTTAATATCCAATCCACCAATCCATAATGATCCCGAAAACATAGAGGTTTTCGATGTATTGGCAGGGATATAGTACTGTGAAACATTGTCGAGGTTCCACCACATATCTCCTCCGGTATTAATACGGGCTCGTACGTTATTCACATACAGGAACTGAAATCCTGATGGAGCAAGGCATCCTGCCGCAGTAGATTTGATATTTTCGGTTCCCTTAAAATTTCCAAATTGGACCTTATCTGAGAACCCCTGGATAGAGATTGATAACATGAACAGCATTAAAACCAAAAAGCGGTAAAAATTTCTCATCGTTATATTGTTTTTTATTTTTTTATTCACCAATTATTTAGGGTTTAAAAGTTAAATAATACACCCAAACGTATCTGGCGAGGCGTGCTATAATGCCATGGCTGGTCGATACGCAATGCATATAAGTTTCTGTAAGAAGCTTCGTTAGTTTGTTCGGAAATTTCACGCTGCCATTCGGCTGCGGCCAAATATCCATCATCATCAGGAACACCTGTGGCTGAAAAAACGTTCAAAATATTTTGGGTGTTAAATATATTTAACACCTGTAGATAAAAATTCAGGTAAGAACTGCTTTCAGAATTGCCTCCGTTCAGATAAACCTCTTTGTCGAGACGCATATCTACCCTAAACTGCCAGGGTTTCCGTGAGCCATTTATTGTTCCTTTAAGTTCTTGCACACCCCCTGTCCTAAAGCTTGTAATATTGCCCTGGGCAGTATAAGGTGTTCCTGAACCACCAGTTACCAGGAAGTTCACACCGGTATTTTTTAGCAGTTGTAAAGCTTTTTCATTATCCTGCCCTTTATGCCTTACAATGGTTGGGCCGCTATAATCTTTTCCATCTGAAAACCTGTAATCAAGGGAGATATTAAAGTTATGTCTCCTATCCCAGTTTAATGGATTCGTAGTCCTCAAATTAGGCAAGCCTGAATTAATCAGTGATTGCGCTGTTGTTGAACTTGATCCGGTACCGTCAGCAAACTGAAGTGTATAACTAGCAGTTAAACGGGTATTGCTGGTTGCTCTTCTTAAGTCATAAGTAACGGTTAAACCTTTAACTGTTCCAAAGTCTATATTATTATAAGAGGTATAATCTCTTGGATAGGCTCCGGTAAATCTGTAAATCTGGATATCATCACGCATTTCACGATAGAACGTTACCAGCTTTAATGAAGATTTAGAACTAAGTTTTTGTTGGAAGCCTAATTCATAGTCAATCGTTTTAGTAGGTTTTAGGTTAGGGTTATTAATGGTTGTCCCACCCAAAGTATTGATGAAATAATAATCAGCAATATGAGACCTAACCTGGCCTAAAGGCCTTTGGGTAAGTACATCATAATGAGCAAAGAAAAGGGCTTCATCAGAAATCGGGAATGAGAATGAAATACGGGGCATAATGCTCCATTGAGGCTCATAATCTTTAAATGCATTTGAGTTGATATTTCCCTGGTCAGGATTAACAAGATATGGAGAAACACCTGAGCCTGCATCGAGGGTATTAGGGTCTTGTATTTCAACACCAGCGGCGTTAAACCAGGTAAACTCATTACGATAACCCATCACTTTTGTGGGGTTAACCGAATTATCAACATACACCACATAATCACCACCCATATTACCGGGATGCGAAATAGCCTGGCCTTCAAGGTCACCAACTTCTTTCACAGTTCTGGCTTCATAAAACAGGTAAGGATCATTTAATACGGCCTGATTTCCATCAAAACGGTCAACCCGAACACCAATATTAAAAATAAGATCCTCAAAAGCAAATTTATCCTGGATAAATCCAGCCATATAAATAGGTTCGAAAGCTGCTACTTTCCTGGCATAATCTCCCCGCTCATCTTTTTCAGTGAAAAAGTCATCGATGCTCGGGCGCTCAGTTAATTTGTTTCCTTTATAGTCATATCCATAGTAATAGGCAGTATATTGTCCGTTTTCGAGAAGTTCGTCTGCGCTGAACATATCAATAGAGTATAAGTCCCCATCCACTTTAGTAGTGTGCATAACCCCATCTTTATCATAATACAGAATCGTATTATTGTCGATATCATAGGAATCAACCAGGATAAAATCCAGTCCATCTAAAGGCAGGCCTAATTTTTCCCGCAAACTTCTGTCGAATCGAAACTGCAGGGTTTCGGCATATAAACGATCATATTTTATAGTGTCCTCAAAAATCATGGGGCGATCTAAATCAAGTTCCTGTATTTGGTTATTTACGAGTCCTCTCATTCTGGACCATAGCCGGGAAGCATTATAGCTAAATCCGGTTTCGGACCTTTGTTCATACATAAAACCAAATTTTACCTCGTGGTTTCCAATATCCGCTGCAGCTGATGCATTTAATGACATTTGATTGTCATCACTTTCACGATACCTGGACTGGATCATTCCTGGCTGAGCCCATAAACCATATATGAAATCCGGCTGCTGCCCATTTAGTAAGCCTCCTCTACCCCTAAGGTCATCCTCATTACGCCAGTTACCATTAACTGCATTTAGATTTCCTTTATCAGGAAATAGTTCATATATCTGACTGGTATGATTTGCCAGGTAAGGGTTATAGCTTTTAGGGTTAAAAATATAAGCAGTATCTGAATCCCAGCTGTTCTGGATCCATACATTATTGTACTCCTCGCCGCCAATTTCAATCGATCCAAGTTCATAGGTAGGCCGTTTATACGTTGTAAAGGTTCCCAAATATCCATATTTGAAAAGATCGTCTTTATGATGAGGATCCATTGTCCTGGAACGAACCTGTGAGTAGTCGGCCTGTATGTTATAATAAACATTCTTTATCAGAGACGTGCTCTCTTTATCAGTTGGGAATCTTTGGGTAAACCTACCAAACACCCTCCAGGTATTGTCCATATCAAGTACATTCCTGTCATAGTTAAACATGGAGTGACTGAAATTAAATGTGTTACCATCCGTATAATAATATTGACCTCCAAATGTTAATGTAGTATTATCTGAAGTTCTAACGTCAATTTTGCCAGAAAGGTTTACACTATACCGGCTGGTATTGGGAGTTGCTTTTTGGTTTTCAAGGTCCTCTCTTAAAGTAAACTCACCATTATAAAAAGTACCTCCACCAGTTAGCCCCGAAGGCCGTAATGGAGTTTGTTGCAAATAATTCAGGTAATCATCCTGTGCAACAAATACACCTTTTGCTGTTGGCCTGCTATCTTCCCGGTAACCCAGGTCTCCAGAAAGGAAAAATCCAAGAAGTGATGTCTGGGCTTCTTTTTTTCCCTTGATTAGTGGCCCCTGAACATTAAATCCAAGTCTGCTGTGTCCAAATGAGTCAAGAAATTTTGAGGTCTCAAGTTCAAGACCAGCGCCAAAAGTTCGTGACGGACCCTTGGTTGTTACATTAATAATACCTCCCCTGGCATCGCCATACTGAGCTGGTAGACCACCAAGGTAAACCGAAACTTGCTCAATGGCAGATTGCGGAACACTTTGGGTACCAATTACACGGATACCATCAATGTACATTACCGTCTGGTCGTTACGTGCACCCCTCACATTGCCCCTTTCTCCATCCTCTGAAAATACACCTCCAACAGATGTGGCCACAGAGTTTGCATCACGGTTAGGCATCTTTTTAATGTCTTCGGCTGTTACACTCCCTCCTGAAACTGTTTTATCCTTATCGATCAGCGGCACTTTATAAGATTCAATAACAATCTCCTCAAGTGTAGCCGTAGTGGACTCCATATCAACATTGTAGAAGGTAATCTGGTCAGAGTTAATGACAAGACCATTTAATTGCACGGTTTTGTAACCAATATAGGAAGCCTTAAGGGTATATGTACCCGGATCAATCGGCTTAATAATGAACTGGCCATCAAAATCTGATGTGGCACCACCTGCCTGAGTTCCTCCAACTTCAACAATAATGTTTGCGAATGGAATCGGTTCCTTTGTATCCTTATCAAATATTTTCCCTTTTAAGGATCCTGATTGAGAAAAAACCATCAGGGTTGTTGATAAAATAAACCCAATTGTTAATAGTAAATTTCTTAACATACCATATATTTTTATGTTAGATTATATACTGTGCTTCAAAAAGGGGGTAAAGTTAATAATAAAAAAATGTAAACACCAAAATTTTTAGGTACCCCCGCCATATTCTAAACTTATTTATAATCAATATAAGGAGGATTCAGAATTTCGCTGTATACAACGGCTTTCTTAAGATTAAACTCCTCTGCAATTGATTGCGAACCTTCAGAATTTTCATAGTCAAATTCAGGATTAAAACTTTCAGAACCAGCTTCATGATATTCAAACCCGGTCTGCCCCTCTTCAGTTATGTTTTGTAATTCCTCACTTAAAAAAGGTGTGCGGTCATATCTTCTTTTGTCATCCCTGTTCTCCTTATACTCCTGGACAGATGGTTCAATATAAGGTTCTTCCAGATCAATAACTTCGGGTTCAGGAAGTGTAATTCCCTGCCCTGAAAGTATTTGTTCCAAAATAGATGGTTGTTTTCGACGACTTTCCGAAACCGGTTCACCTGCAGCCTTTGCTTTTTTCTTTTGGTTTCTTGAATACAGCGAATAAACCACCCATACTATACCAATAATCAGGGGTAATAAATCTTCCATATAATAGCTTCTTTATGCTGATTTAAAACGTGACGGTAAATATACTATATTTTTAACTTTCGGAATGAGGAAATCAGTTATCGGTTGGAGAAAATCAGTTTACGGTAGAGTAATACTGAAACAAAACCCTGCCTGTAAGCTTTTTAAAAGGTAGGTTGAATGTGGTATAATTTTACAAATTATTTATAATCTCTATCATTTTTTCTTTTTTTCTTCTTGATACCGGAACCATACTTCCGTCTGTCATGGCAATATATCCATTATCTTGTTTCACAAAGCTTTTAATATACATTGCATTTACAAGATGTGATTTGTGAGGACGGATAAAATTGTACTCGCTAAGCAACTCCTCATTTTCTTTTAAGGTTTTGGACACCAGCAACTTTGTTCCATCCATAAAAAAGTACATCGTATAATAGTTATCCGATTCACATCTTAAAATATGATCAATCCTAACTACATTGATCCTGTCACTTGTGGAGAGCACAATTTTGGGGAAGTCGTCAGGCTTTTTAATATTCTCCAGCAAAACATCCACATTTTGTCTGGTATCAAAGGATTGCTTTTTATCTTCGGCCTTTTTTACGGCTTTTACCAGGTCATCAGGAAAAATTGGTTTAAGCAGGTAATCGAGGGCGCTAAACTTAATTGCTTTTATGGCAAACTGGTCATAAGCCGTGGTAAAAACCACATCAAACTCTATTTTTTCAAACGATTCAAGGAGGTTAAAACCACTCCCATCCGGCATTTGTATATCAAGAAAAACAAGGTCTGGCTGATGTAATTTTATCATCTTAATTCCTGACCTCATTCCTTCGGCTTCAGCTACTACATTAACATTTTTACAATAAAGTTTTAGTAAGCCCGATAGGGTTTCCCTTGAGCGTTTTTCGTCCTCAATTATTACAGCTTTTATCATACTATTTGATCATTAATTAATCTTCAAAGAAAAGAATATTCAACTCCACCCGAGTTCCTGAAGGGGTTCCCCGATCATCGTAAAGATCGGTAACTTTTACATCAAACTGTTCATTTATTTCCTGGTTCAGCATTTCAAGACGGGCTTTTGTAATAAACATCCCTGATGATTTTCTTACTATTCCTGAACTTTCACGCACCTGCCTTGATTTTTCACGCCCAATCCCGTTATCTGTAATAATACATTTAATAATTTTCTCTTTTAGCTCAAAACCGATAGTAATTAAACCCTTCGTTTCTTTATACAATATTCCGTGAATGATGGCATTTTCAACATACGGTTGAATTATCATAGGAGGAATTTCTATGAACTCCTGGTCGAGGTTTTTTTCAAGTACAATTTCGTATTCAAATTTATTGTCAAACCTTAGTTTTTCAAGATCGAGATAATAGGTCAAAGACTTCAACTCTTCTTTAAGAGGGATGAACTTATTTCCAGAATTGGTCAGGATAAGGCGCATTAATTGTGAAAATTTTCCAAGGTAAGTAACGGCCATCTCTGTATTATGGGTTACAATATAGCTTTGAATTGAGTTTAGTGAGTTAAAAATAAAATGAGGATTCATTTGTAATCTTAAGGCTTTTTGTTCCAGCTCAAATTTTTGCTTTTCGATTTCAAGAACCCTCCTCTCCACCTCGCTCCTATTTTTTATTTGTTGGATGCGTCGATAAATTAGAAGCCAGATTATCGCGACAATAATTAATCCCAGGGCTAATTTAAACCACCATGTACTATACCAGGCCGGATTAATAATCACGACAATAGAAATTCCTTCTTCGTTCCAGGTTCCATCATTGTTTGAACCCTTAGCTTTAAAAGTATAGGTTCCCGGAGTCACCTTTTTATATTCTGCAATACGGTTATTTGCATCAGTTTTTACCCAGTCGTTATCTACATTTTCGAGATAATACATATACTTATTTTTATATGGATTGGTATAGTCCAATGCAGAAATTTCAAACGAGAAAAAATTATCATCATGGTTAAGCACAATAGTGTCGCCGTTAAAAAGTTCAAAAGGCTGTACCTCATTGAACTTTCTGAAGGCAGAAATAACCACTACTGGCGGATTGGGGTTTATTAAGATATCCTTGGGATTAAACACATTGTACCCATTCATTCCACCGAAATACATGTTGCCGTATTTGTCTTTATAACATGAGCCAAGATTAAATTCAAAACTTTGGATCCCATCCTTCACATCGTAGTTTACAAAGCGTTCTCCAATAGTATAAAACTTTACCAGCCCAAGGTTTGTGCTAAGCCAAAGGTTTCCCATTTCATCTTCCAGAATACCGTATACAATATTGTTCGGTAGGCCGTCTTTTTCAGTGTAGGAAGTAAAATCCATTGTTTCTGGGTCCAGCTTTACGATCCCTCCCCCAGAAGTCCCAATCCATAGTTTGCCGGTTTTATCCTGGGTCACATAAAAAATAGCATGCCTTCCTACCGGATGATTAGCCGCATTGAAAAAACGGGTAAACTGCTTATTCTTCTTATCGAATTTATTCAGCCCCCCATAGGTACCTATCCAAATAAATCCGTCAGGATCTTCGTAAAGAGATACAACCACATCATTGCTTAAACTATTTTCGTTTTGTGGTAAATTTTTATAAACCCTAAACTGGTTGGTTTTAGGATTTAAGACACTCAATCCTCTTCCAGTGGCAATCCATATTAATCCATCTTTGTCTTCCAGTAAGTCGTTAATGTATTCATTACTTAAACCATTTTTATTCGGATCAGGATAATAGTGCATTATTTTTCCGTCATCTAGATCGTACCTATCCAGGCCTGTACCGTATAATCCTATCCATAAGCAATTTTCTGAAGCTGAGTATATAATAGTTCTAACTTCATTTGCAGCTAATGACCCTTCATCTAAAGGATTATTAACCAGGTAGGAAAATTCGCCGGTATTTTTATTTATTATATTTACTCCGTTTGATGTTGCCACGTAGATATAATGATCATTATCTTCTGCAAAGCTCCAGATAAAATTGTTGTTCAACCCTTTTTCTTCAGCCAGTAATTGCTCATGATGCTGAAATTCATTGATGTATTTATTATTTTTGTTTACCCCCTTAAAAGTCCCGACCCACAAATTACCTGAGGCATCTTCAAAAATGGAATACACTTTATCGTTGCTTAAACTGTTAGTATTATTTAGTTGATTAGTAAATCTTAAAAACTGATCATTTTCCCGGTTATACATGTTCAGGCCACCTGCCTCCGTACCCACCCAGATATTCTCTGCCCTGTCCATGAAAATCACCCTGATATAGTCCGATGCCAGGCTGTTAGGATTATCCGGTTCATGGAAGAATTGCTTTATTTGCCTGGATGCTGTATCATAATAATTCAAACCTTCGCGCGTTCCTATCCAAAAATTTCCGGAATTTTCCTGAAGTATATACCTGATGTTATTATTACTCAGGCTGGTAGAATCACCCGGGATTGTATAATACCGAGTCGACCGGCTTGTGGTTGGGTCAAATACAACCAGACCATAGGTGGTGCCTAACCAAAGCATCCCCTCAGTATCTTCGCATATATTTAATATATAGTTGCTTCTAGGACTGTCATAATCCTGCGAAGTGGAGAGAAAATTAACAAAGTCTTCATTTTTTTGATCAAACTTTACAAGCCCACCCCCGGTCCCCAACCATAAGCTACCGTCTTTTGAAAGCAGGAGGTCAAGCACTCTTGATCCAAAAAGTGACAAAGTATCCTTTCTTAAATTTTCATAATAGGTAAAATGTTGGGTTTTCCTGTCAAATTTATTCAGGCCATTATTGGTCCCTAGCCACAAATTTCCTTCAGTGTCCTCTACAATGTCATAAATCGTATGGTCGCTAAGTCCGGCTGAAACATTATAGGTTGTAAAGTTATACCCGTCGTATTTATTTAAACCGTCCCAGGTGCCAAACCAAATGTAGCCATAACGATCCTGAATTATTGAGTAAACCCAGTTTTGAGACAGCCCTTTCACAAGCTTCGTATTTTCTGAACTTAAGCGGTCGAACTTCATGGGGTCAGTTTCTTCTGAAAATACATTCAAAAGGCTTATTATTAAAAAAATAAATGCCGTGATGTTATGTTTTAAAAAAATACTCATTATTGATTAATAGCATTTTGACTTGGACTTTTTTCTTGTTTTATTTTTCTTCTTCGCCGCTTTTAAATTTCTTTTCATCCTCTTGCGAGTTGCTTTATCCTGATTTTTATAATGTTGTTTAACCGTTTCCTGGTATTCTTTCTGTGCAACTTTTGCTTCCTTTTCAGTTTGCTTAGACGCTTTTTTCTCCGGGCTGTTCACGAACATTCCTTTACAAGACACAAAAAAGAACAGCATCAACCCAAAGGCCAAATAGTGAATAAATTTACGAAACTTTAATGAATCTGTATTTTTCAAGTGATAAAGTATACTTTGATTACCTCATTTATAGTTAATACAAAACTGACAGCAATTTAATACTTTTGCAAAAACAACAGAATATGTTATATAAAAACTTTTTCACACTACGATTTGTTGTCCTGGGTATTTTAACAGGGATGATTTCGTCATGTGGAAATAATGAAAACGACCAACCCTTTAACCAGGGGCTAATACCCAATGTTGCTGTTGATCTTTGGCTACAGCCCAATACGATTGATTTTATCCCCTCAGGAAGCTGGAGGTATGAAGATAATTATGGATATCGTGGTATCGTTATTTACCGGCTCGACCCTACCAATTTCCTGGTTTATGAGCGGACCTGCCCCTACGACCCAACGGCAAACTGTGCACAGGTTGAAGTTAATCCTTCCACCTTCTTGTTCGTCGACTCCTGTTGTATGTCGCAATATAATATTGTGGATGGTATGCCGGCAGGTGGTCCCAGCACAGCTCCATTAAAACAGTACTTTGCTGATTATGATGGCACCTGGTTGCATGTGTATAATTCTCCGTAAAGTGCGAGGTTCGAAGTTTAAGGTTTAAGGTTAGTTTTAGTTGCTGATTGTAACTTAATATTAATATTGCCTGTATAAAAATGCAGGGTAAATTTTCTCATGGGTGGTTTGAACCGACAAGCTGCCCATTGGTTTTTAAGTAGGAAGATATTAGATTGTAAGTACTTAGATGGCTGACTGTTAGCATGAAGAAATTAGAGGGAAGTTAAACTATTCATTAGGGGCTTATAACTTATGTAATACAAAGGTAACTATGCCCCACACCCTAAAATCCGTTTCAGGGGTAATTTCAACAGGTGTAAAATCTTCATTTTCCGGCGCAAGGAAAAGCTTGTTTTTCTTTTTCAGCAGCCTTTTAATGGTAAACTCTCCATTCAGGACACCCAAAATTATTTTGCCTGTTGATGCTTCCAATGCACGATCGACCACCACCACATCCCCATCAAAAATGCCGGCGCCTTTCATGGAGTGTCCATGCACCTTCACAAGGAAAGTGGATGCTTTATTTTTCACCAGGTAGTCGTTCAGGTCCAGGCGTTTTTCCATAAAGTCCTCGGCCGGGGAGGGGAAACCGGCTGGTACCTGTGTAGAAAATAAGGGAAGCCCGGTTTTATCTTGTTTTTTCATTAAATCATATTTATGACAAAACTACATAAATAAAAAAAAGTCCCGCTCGTTAAACGGGACCTTGAAGCACGTTGTCAAATCCAACATAAACCTATTCAGAAGAGGATAGGAAAGGAAAGATTTCAGGTTGTTTAAAAAAAACTCATTTTCATGGTTTAAATTGTCATTGTTACTTAGCATTCTGCTACATGTATGCCAAAAATGATAAGCCTTTGGAAGATAGGCGCTTTAATATAAAAATTGTTACAGGAAATAATAAAAGTGTGTTCGGTAGAAAACCAATTTTGTTCGTATGTGGACAAAAAGAAAATGATATACAAAGTTAAACTCGGTAATGGTGATTGGAAAAACTTTATAGTGCCTTATCTGGAGAGTTTAAAAATAAAAATGCCTGCCTGCTGTAAAGCAGGTTTCGTGCCTCCGTTGAATCCTTCACCTGACTTGCAACGACGAATGAGTTTGGGTAGTGATACCTTCTTTGCACTTAGCGGTTTTATCCGGGTTATTCAATATTTTACTTAGTGAATGACCTTCAGATAGGATCCGGGAATGGTTAATACGATGGATTGTCCTACGCTTTCAATTTCAATTTTTACTTTTTGTTTTCCCCGAATTTCGACCAGGCGGCCATAAATACCTTTCAGGCTACCCCTGAATATTTCAACTTTTTCACCAACTTTTAAATTCTCATAAGAAAAACTGTGTTCTTCCTCATCATTGATAAAAAGTTTTATCGCCTGGATCTGTGGTTCAGGAACTTTAACCGCTTTCCCCTCAAAAGTGATATAGCGAACAACCCCGGTAACATTTAATACATCATAATATTCCGCTTTGGATATTCTAACAAAAATATAGGATCTGAACAACGGCTCCTCTACCCATTTTTTACGGTCGCTCCACTGTTTAAGCGTTTTTACCAGGGGTAAGTAGGTTTCTATTCCAGCCTCCTGCAAATACCTCCAGGTTTTTTTTTCAAATCGCGAGCGGGTGTACAGGGCATACCAGAATTTCTGAGGGCAGGGAACCGGACTCTGGTTACTGGTTTCTGATAGCTGTTGGCTGGTCATTGTTTATATTTGATCTTGATAATAGTAATATTAAGGTCTGATCTTACAGTTAAAATAACCTCTATTTGTTTGAGAGTTTTTTTAAAGCTTGCAAAAAAAAAGATTTAAATAGTGAACAGATTTAATTCTAATTAATTTCAACACCAGCCACCAGAAACAGGTAACCAGTAGCCAATCCTAAACAATCATCCCTACACCCATTGTATTATTGGTTCCTTCATCAATCAGGATAATACTTCCGGTTTGTCTGTTCTTACGATAGCTATCAAAAAACAAAGGTTTGGTAGTCCGGATGGAAACCCTGGCAATCTCATTCATTTTTAAATCGTTTCCATCTTCAATACGGTTAAGGGTATTCACATCAATTTTATATTTAATTTCTTTCACCATACATTTCACATCATGGGTGGTATGTTTAAGATGGTATTTTGTTCGGGGTTGTAAGGGTTTTTCATTCATCCAGCACATCATTACATCGATGTCTTGGCTAACCTGGGGAACATTGTTTTCCTTCACGATCATATCTCCTCTGCTGATATCAAGATCATCGGATAGCCTTATTGTAACTGACATTGGAGGATAAGCCTCATCTAATTCTTCGTTAAATGAATCAATGGATTCGATAGATGAAACAAAACCTGAAGGTAGAACCATTACTTTATCCCCTTTCCTGAACACACCCCCTGCAATTCGTCCGGCATAACCCCTGTAGTCATGATACTCATCAGTTTGAGGGCGTATCACGTATTGGACCGGAAACCTGGGGTCAATATGATTTAAATCGCTTCCTACATGAATATTTTCAAGGATATACCTTAAGGTACCCCCTTCGTACCAAATCATATTTTTAGAATGCTCCACCACATTGTCACCTTTCAGCGCGCTTATGGGCACAAATCGAATATCTTTTACAGCAAGCTTTGAAGCAAATGCACTAAACTCTTCTTTGATCCTTTCATATACTTCCTCTTTATATTCCACCAAATCCATTTTATTAATACAAACGATCAAATGCGGAATTTGTAAAAGGGATGAGATATATGCGTGTCGGTATGTTTGCTCAGTTACTCCATTTCGGGCATCAATAAGAATTATTGCAGCATTGGCAGTAGATGCGCCGGTAACCATATTACGGGTGTATTGCACATGTCCTGGAGTATCTGCAATGATAAATTTACGTTTTGGGGTTGCAAAATATCGGTATGCAACATCAATGGTGATTCCCTGTTCACGTTCTGCACGTAGCCCATCTGTAAGCCAGGCCAGGTCGATATGCTCACTTCCTTTTTTAATACTTGCCCGTTGTACCGCCTCTAATTGATCTTCAAAAATTGATTTGCTATCGTATAAAAGCCTCCCGATTAAGGTACTTTTTCCATCATCAACACTTCCTGCTGTCGACAAGCGGAGTAACTCCATATCAAGGTAAGCTTTACTTGAGAAATCTTTATCTGTATCCATTCCGATTTATATTTCAGTTGTTTGTTTTACAATGTGATGAGCAAAAGGATTGAAAGCTTAATCATTGTAAATAATTTTATTCTTTTTTCGTTTATCTGTTATTCTGCTAAAAATTAGATTTTACACAGAAGGCAAAGTAGTATTAAAATTTTAACTAATTGAAAAAATATCCTGACGTTTCAAAGAATCATCTCAAATTATACTTTCATCCTGCATTTTCCCAAATCTTCATTTTTCATTCTCTGCTAAAAATACCCTTCCTTTTTCCTATCCTCCATTGCTGAATCACTTCGTTTATCATCCGCTCTTCCTCCTCTTTCGGTAACACGTGTTGCAGCTATTTCCTGAATAATATCTTCAAGGTTATCAGCAGAAGACAGGGTCAGACCTGTACAAGATATATCACCAATCGTCCTGCACCTTACCTTCATTGTCACAATTTCTTCAGTATCCCTTGTTTTCATGAAAGGAGCTTCGGCCAGCCAAACGCCATCCCGGTTAAAAACCCTTCTTTCGTGGGTATAATAGAGGCTTGGGATTTTAATGTTTTCAAGATAAATGTATTGCCAGATATCCATTTCAGTCCAGTTACTGAGTGGGAATACCCTGAAATGTTCACCCAAATGTTTTCTGCCATTAAAAATATTCCATAACTCAGGCCGTTGATTTTTTGGATCCCATTGGCCAAATTCATCCCTGTGAGAAAAGAAGCGTTCTTTTGCCCTTGCTTTTTCTTCATCTCTTCTACCTCCACCAAGGGCGGCATCAATTTTATGCTCTTCTATGGTATCAAGCAGGGTAACCGTTTGCAAGAGGTTCCGGCTTGCATTATACCCTTTTTCTTCAGTAACCCGGCCCTTGTCAATAGATTCCTGTACTGACCCAACTATTAATCGGGCTCCAAGTTCTTCCACCAGTTCATCGCGAAAAACAAGGGTTTCTTCAAAATTATGGCCTGTATCCACGTGTAAAAGAGGGAACGGTATCTTCGCTGGCCAAAATGCCTTTTTTGCCAGGTGTACCATCACGATCGAATCTTTTCCTCCGGAAAAAAGTAAGGCCGGGTTTTCGAACTGGGCAGCAACTTCACGCATGATAAAAATGGATTCAGACTCCAGTTCACGTAAATGGCTTATATTGTATTTTTTCATATGCACAAAATATCTAAATAAATTTAATCGAGGCCAGTTCTTTTACAATTGAATCTTGGGCAAAATATAGTCTAATAATTCATTCACCGACTCTTCTATGCCTTGCTTGTCAGTATTAATTGTAATATCTGCTCCACTTGGAAATTCAAAAGGTGAGTTAATCCCCGTAAAATTTTTAATCTCACCCTTCCTGGCCCTGGCATAAAGGCCCTTGGTGTCTCTCTGCTCACAAACTTCTATGGGTGCATCAATAAATACTTCAATAAAATTTTCCTGGCCTATTATTTCCAGCGCCATTTTCCTTATCTCCTCAGTTGGGCTAATAAAACTATTGATGATAATAATCCCACAATTAATAAATAGTTTAGAAACTTCAGCAATCCTTCGAATATTTTCATATCTGTCGTCTTCTGAAAAAGCAAGGTTACTATTTATCCCTGATCGAATATTATCTCCATCAAGAATCTGGGCCAGGTATCCCTTTTTATACAAGGCCTCATCCAGGTATTTAGCAATGGTTGTTTTTCCGGCACCCGACAAACCTGTCATCCAAACTACTTTTGAACGCTGTTTAAGCAATTGCTCCTTATCCGATCGTTTAAGAATCTGATCAAAAACGGGGTAAATATTTTTTCCCTGGTCTTTCATCTCTATGTTCTAACCTATTTCACTAATTTTGAGGCGCAAAAATATGGAAATTTTCTTTAGCATCTTTTGTTTTGCACATCTAAATCGTTCATTCTTTAAGTTCAAAATTGCTTAAATATGTCAAATTCCAATTCTTTAAATGATAGTAAAATCTTTCACTATTTGCCCATTGCTATTCAAGCTTCTATAGAAGCTGGCCAAAAAATCATGGAGATATATTTCAGAGATTTTTCAGTGGACTATAAAGAAGATAAATCCCCCCTGACCGCAGCAGATACGGCCGCAAACGAAATAATTAATCAATACCTGATACCCACAAATATTCATATCTTAAGCGAAGAAGGGAAGTCTATTCCTTTTGAAGAACGTAAAAAATGGAAACTATTTTGGATGGTTGACCCACTTGACGGAACCAAAGAATTTATTAAACGGAATGGTGAGTTTACGGTGAATATTGCTATGATAAGCAATAATCTCCCAATCATGGGTGTTATTTATATCCCGGTAAGTAAAACATTGTATTTTGGATGTAAACATTGTGGTTCTATCAAGATCGATAACATTTGCCATGATCATGTAAATTTAGATATTCATCAATTAATAGCATCAGGCAATAAACTTCCCCTTCATTTGCCCGACAGACCATACACTATCGTGGGAAGTAAATCACATTTAACACCAGAAACCAAAGATTATATCGAAGAAATCAGGGTAAAAAAAGGTAAAACTGAAATTTTATCCCGGGGAAGTTCTTTAAAAATATGTATGATTGCCGAAGGTGCCGCTGATATTTATCCCCGGTTTGCACCTACCATGGAATGGGATATTGCAGCCGGACATGCCATTGCGAAGTTTGCCGGGGCTTCAATAATTAATTATACTACGGGGAAGGAATTTACCTATAATACTGAAACACTGGTAAACCCATGGTTTATAGCCAAAAGATAAGAAAATAGAAAAGCTTCTGCTAGCAGGTTATAGTGTTAATAAGCATTTCTTTAATTAAGAATTTTTAAAGATCCTTTTCACAGAAGATTCTTTTTCTTTCTTTTTATCGTCGGAATAATAGCCATAGCCATAACCGTAGCCATAACCATAACCATAACCGTAGCCGTAACCGTAACCGTATCCATAACCATAACCGTAACCGTAGCCATAACCATAGCCATAAGAGTTTCTGGAAAGTTTTACATCATTAATCAGGATGCTCACATTGGGAAGGTTTCGGTTCTGGATGTCCTGCATGATGGATCCAAAAACTTTTTTATGAGTATAATTCTGACGAACAATAAAAAGGTTGGCATCGGAATATGACATTAAAAGGAATGCATCCGTTACCAGTCCAACAGGAGGTGTATCAATAATGATGAAATCATAGATCTTCTTCAGTTCCTCAAAAAGTACTTTTGTTTTATCTGAAGCAATCAACTCAGAGGGATTGGGAGGAACCGGACCTGCCATCACAATATCCAAATTGTCAATTGGGGAAACCTGGATAATGTCTTCCAAACTACTTTTATTGATCAGATAAGAACTGATCCCTTCCGTATTAGTAAGACCAAAGTCTTTATAAATTTTAGGTTTACGTAAATCGAAACCCATTAATAAGGTTTTTTTGCCATAAAGTGCAAAAATAGAAGCCAGGTTAATGGCACAGAAAGTTTTACCCGCACTTACCATATCTGATGTGATCAATATGGTTTGTTTGTCTGATCCTTTTGCAAAAAACTGAAGGTTTGTCCTGATGGACCGGAAAGACTCAGCAATCGAAGATTTGGGTGATTCAGCCACTACAGCCTGTGTATCTTTATTACTGTGTATTATGTGTCCAATGATCGGATATTTGGTAATGCTTTCAACATCCTTACGCTCAATGATTTTATCATTAAAATAATCCTTCCCAAGAAAATAAATTACGGGAAGAACAATGCCTAGAATAATAGCGATCATATAGTTCAGACTCTTTTTAGGGAAAACAGGTGAGCCTCCAGTATCTCTGGCGATATCAATCACTTCATTATCGGGTTCATTGGAAGCTTTGGTAATCAACGCTTCAGATCTTCTTTCCTGCAAGTAATTGTACATGGCATCACTCAACTTAAATTTCCTTTCAATGCCCAGTAATTCCCTTTGATTAGCGGGCAGCTGATTGATACGAACCTCAAGCAGGTCTATTCTTCTGTTAATATCGTTTACTGCAATGTTAGAATTATTGATAATATTTGTAACACTTTCAAGGAGCGTATTTTCTGTAGTTCTAATTTTTTGATCAATCCCAAGAATAGCTGGGTTTGATGGTTTTGAATAAAGAAGCTTTTCTCCTTTTTCCATGTATAATGTAGAAAGTTCCGCGGTAAGGGTACTGATTAGAGGGTCATCAATTCCCATCGTTGTAGGAATGATCAATACATCTTCCAGGTCTTTATTTTGCCGGATATATTCTTTTAGCGTATTGTAATATTTCGCTTTTAGTCCTAACTGTGCTTTTTCATTTTCAAGTTCTTTGAGCTGTTCGAATATTTGGGCAGCCTGAAAATCGAAGTCCATCACCTGGCGTGTTGTCCGGAAGTCCTGCAAGGATTGTTCCGCTATATTCAAAGAATCTGATATTTGGGATAACTGTATATCAATAAACTGGACTGTATTTTCGGCGGCCCTGTTTTTTTGTTCCAGGTTTCTTCGAAGGTAAACTTCGGTTAATTTATTCAGAAAATCTACTGATTTAGTATTATTGTTTCCCTTAATAGAGATTTTTAAAATGGATGATTCCTCTTTGATCGGCTCAATCTCTATCGCTTTAAAGGCTCCGGTAAGTTTATCAATATCATTAAATATAAAGAAGAAACTTTTGTTGTTATGTTCATCGGGTTTATATTTATCATTTAATACCAGCTTAAAACGGAAGCCATTGCCATAGATAAACTGCCCGAACCGGAAAGTACTGTCAATTAAAAAATCGACTTTTTCATCCTCCAGGATTTCAAAGTTTTGAAAGTCATATAATGAAACACCTGTACCATCAGCTTTAAGGTTATAATTTTTATCAGAGACGATGTCCATCTTAAACTTAACGGTTAAGGGCTGAGGATAAGCAGAATCAAATACTACTTCAAAAGGGGAATCTTTATATAATTCCGTAGTAATAAAGTTATCTTCCTGGAAATATGAAATACCCAAATTAAGTTCACGAACGGCAGAATTTATAAGGGAGTAGGATTGTAATTTCCCAATTTCGTTCTCTACATTCTGCATATTATTGGAGAAGCCGAATCCTATCAATGATTGTGCATCAGGTGATGAGCGATCATCTTTGATCAACACAGTAGTATTAACTTCAAAAACGGGCTTGGTGTATTTATTAAACAAAAATGCAATTAATAAAGCAATAAATATAGTTAGCACAAAAAAGTACCAATAGCGATAAAGCTTAAAAAACAAGGCTTTATAATCAAAGGATTCTTCCTGTTGCTGAACTTGTTGGGGTATATTCTGGACGTTTTCCACTTTTCGATATTTTATTTAAATAAGGCAAATAATGCTAACATTAAAGAAATTGAAGAGATCACTAAGGTATAAGGGAACGCTTCGAAAGCAAAGTTCCTTCCTTTTAAAGGCTGCACGTATAGGATATCTTCGGGCATGATATAAAAATATTCTGACTCTAATAAATTGTCGTCTAATACATTTAATCGCTTTATAATAGAGCCCGTTTCAGTTTTTCTAACCAACACTACTTCTTCCCTTTTGGCAAAAGTTGTCATATCGCCAGCCAGGGAGAGGACTTCAAAAATATTAATCCTGTCCTGATAAATTTTAAACTGCCCAGGCCTCGCCACTTCACCCACAACGGTAACGTTGTAATTTACCAACCTGACTACTACCATGGTATTATTTAAGTAATTTTCAATTTCTTTTTGAACTACAGACTTCGTTTGTTCTAGTGTCAAGCCTTTTACATAGATATCTCCTAAAAAAGGCAATTCTACAAAACCAGAATCATTGATCGAATAGCTGTTTAAATATACAGCCGCATCATAATATACATTTCCGGCAGTTCCCATTCCAAAATTAAAATAAGCAGAAACTTCCTCATCTACACTTACTACTCTCACATAAAGGTTATTGCCTGTTTGCAATTTATAAGATGGGGTATTATCCAGGCTATATTTTTTAGTCGAGTCAGCCTGATCTACCTGTAGATAAACTCTCTTTTTTATAGGGACACATGAGCTTGCGATGATTACTAATAATAGCAATACCCATGATGCCCTTATTCCAGCTTTTAACGTATAATGCATCTGGTTAGAATTATGTTAGCTTTTAAAAATACCGGGCAAAAGTAATGTATTTTCTTAAACTGGATGAAAATTTTAAACCAGATTTGCCAACTCTTTTAACAAATCTACCCTCAATACTAACCAAAACATTGAAAATGAAAATGATTATTCCACTGGAGGAATTTGAAAGAATGCCCATTTCAAGGGTTGGTAATTGATGATTAAATCCCTTTTTAAATACTGGAAAAAACATTCAATATGCGAACCCCAAAAGTTCAAAGATATTTTTGGCTTTAAATCACTATTTTTGCGACTGGTTTTTTAACACAAAAAATATGAAAGCATATATTTTCCCCGGCCAGGGCGCACAATTTGTTGGAATGGGTATGGATTTGTATGAAAATCATGCGATTGCCAAGGAACTGTTTGAGAAGGCAAACAATATATTGGGTTTTAATATAACCGAATTAATGTTTTCTGGATCAGAAGAAGACTTAAGGCAAACGAAAGTTACGCAGCCAGCCATCTTTTTACATTCCACCATATTAGCCCAAACTTTAGGTATGGCGTTTAAACCCGATATGATTGCCGGCCATTCTCTGGGTGAGTTTTCCGCATTGGTAGCGAACAAGGCACTTTCTTTTGAAGACGGATTAAAACTGGTTTTTGCCCGGGCAATGGCTATGCAAAAAGCGTGTGAAGCAGAACCTTCCACTATGGCGGCAATTTTGGGGTTAGAAGATGAAGTGGTGGAAAAAGTCCTTTCAGAAATCAAAGAAATTGTGGTTCCGGCAAACTACAACTCCCCCGGCCAACTCGTAATTTCTGGTTCAGTAGATGGGATTAATATGGCTTGTGAAAAATTAAAAGAGGCCGGTGCCCGAAGGGCATTACCCCTAAAAGTAGGTGGAGCTTTTCATTCACCACTAATGGAGCCCGCAAGATTAGAACTTGCTGAAGCCATTGAAAAAACACCCTTTGAAAAACCCATTTGCCCTGTATATCAAAATGTGAATGCGATGGCCTTTTCTAATCCACAGGATATTAAAAAGAACCTGATTAGTCAACTTACTTCACCCGTAAGATGGACACAAACTGTAATTAATATGATCCATGACGGTGCAAAAGTGTTTATTGAAGTGGGGCCAGGAAATGTACTTCAGGGGCTGGTAAAAAAGGTGGATAAGGAAATGCCTACTGAAAGTGCTATAGCACAAAAGTAGCATCTAGAAAAATGGGAGGGTGTGGACCTGCTGCTATCTTTCCTTGTATTGTTTTTCGTAATATTTTTGATAATCACCAGAGGTTACATTATCAAGCCATTCCTGGTTATTAAGGTACCAATCCACTGTTTTTTCAATACCCTCCTCAAACTGTAGGGAAGGCTTCCAGCCAAGTTCCTTTTGAAGTTTTGTTGAGTCAATGGCATACCTAAGATCATGTCCTGCCCTGTCTTTAACAAAAGTGATCAGCTTTTCAGATGTTCCGGATTCTCTTCCAAGCTTGTTATCCATCACTTTGCACAATACTTTTATCAGGTCAATGTTTTTCCATTCATTGTTGCCGCCAATGTTATAAGTTTCTCCTTTTCGGCCTTGATGAAAAATCACATCAATAGCATGGGCGTGATCTTCAACGTAAAGCCAGTCACGAACATTTTCTCCTTTTCCATATACGGGCAGGGGTTTGTTATTTTTAATATTATGAATAAACAATGGGATCAATTTTTCGGGAAACTGATATCCACCGTAGTTATTCGAACAGTTGGATATAACCACAGGAAGGCCAAATGTATCATGATAAGCCCTTACCAAATGATCTGAACTTGCTTTTGAGGCAGAATATGGGCTGTGCGGGTCATAGGCTGTTGTTTCGGTAAAAAATCCTTCGTCGCCAAGCGAGCCATAAACCTCATCAGTAGATACATGGTAAAAGAGTTTATTCCCAGTATTGTCCTTCCAAATGGCTTTTGCTGCATTTAGCAAGTTTACCGTCCCCACAATATTGGTAAAGATAAATTCCATCGGGCTTGAAATGGACCGGTCGACATGCGACTCTGCGGCAAGGTGGATCACTCCATCAAACTGATGTTCATCAAAAAGTTTTAAAATAAACTCCCCTTCAACAATGTCCCCTTTAATAAAGCGATAGTTCCTCTTCGATTCAACATCTGTTAAATTTGCTAAATTGCCAGCATAGGTAAGTTTATCCAGATTGAAGATTTGATAATCGGGATATTTATTTACAAATAAACGGACTACATGTGAACCAATAAATCCAGCCCCTCCGGTAATCAGTATTTTTTTCATGAATGGAATTTTTCGTAAAGGTAATTCTTATTTATTTTTTAATGCCAACTCCCAGTTCCAGGCGCTTAGCATCATGTTATCAAGAGTTTTTTCCGCTTTCCAACCTAGTACTTCATTTGCAAAACGGGTATCTGCCCACACTTTTTCAACATCGCCTGGTCTTCGGTCAACAATATTATAATTTAATTTTTGGCCGCTGACTTTTTCAAACGAATTAATTACATCTAATACCGAGAATCCATTTCCGGTTCCTAAATTAAATATCTCAATCTTTTTTTTGTTTTCAGTATTGATCATTCTGTCAATAGCAATAACATGGGCTTTTGCAAGGTCTACCACATGAATATAGTCCCGAATAGCAGTCCCGTCATGCGTATTGTAATCATTGCCAAAAACACTTAGTTCCTTCCTGATGCCAATGGCCGTTTGGGTAATAAAGGGAACCAGATTATTTGGAACACCTAAAGGAAGTTCTCCAATTAAGGACGATTCATGAGCTCCAATCGGATTAAAATATCGCAATAAGATCGCTTTTGTTGAATTAACCTTGCTGGTGTTCTCAATAATTACTTCGGATATTTGTTTGGTGTGGCCATAAGGCGACCAGGCCTTTTTAATAGGGGCTTGTTCAGTTACTGGAAGTTCATCAGGTTGCCCGTAAACAGTACATGAAGATGAAAAAACGATGTTTGCGACCTTACTTTGTTCCATCCCATTTAAGAGATTAACTAAAGACTGAAGATTATTATGATAATATTTCAGCGGAAATTGCACCGACTCCCCAACGGCTTTGAAGGCTGCGAAATGGATTACTCCCTTAATATTGCTGTATTTTTGAAAAAAATCTAAGGTTTTCTTCTGATCCGTAAGATCAAACTTTTCAAAAACAGGCCTGATGCCGGATATTCTTTCAATATTATCTACAACACTTTTGTATGAGTTGGATAAATTATCGACAATAATAACCTCATAACCGCTTTGCTGGAGTTCAACAACGGTATGCGAGCCGATGTAACCGGTCCCGCCTGTGACTAATATTTTCATAATTTCGATATTTATAAACTCCAGTACGACATATCATGGATCTTATCTTTAAAGATTCCTTTTATGTCGACCAGAATTGGATTCTCTGCACAAATACTTTTCAGGTAATCCTCGGTAATCCCCAGGTAATCATCATGCGAAACGGCAATAATGACAGCATCATAATTGTCTTTTATCTTTTCTGTCAACTTAAACCCATACTCTTTTTCTACTTCTTTTGAAGAAGCATGAGGGTCCACCACATCCACACTAACCCCGTAAGTTTTAAGCTCGCTGACAACGTCGGCTACTTTTGAATTCCTTAAATCACTTACATTCTCTTTAAAGGTCATACCCATCACCAATACATTAGAATGAAGGATAGTTTTGCCTTTATCAATTAATTTTTTGACCAGTTGTTTAGCGATATAAAAACCCATTGAATCGTTAACAAACCTACCTGAATTAATGATTTGAGGATGATATCTGTATTCCCTGGCTTTAAAAGCAAGGTAATACGGGTCAACACCTATACAGTGGCCTCCTACTAATCCAGGAAAGAACTTAAGAAAGTTCCATTTTGTGCCAGCAGCTTCCAATACATCGTAGGTATTGATGCCCATTCGGTTAAAAATAATAGAGAGTTCATTCATCAGCGCAATATTCACATCACGTTGAGTATTTTCAATGACTTTAGCTGCTTCCGCCACTTTCATTGTGGGAGCACGATGTACCCCGGCCTTTACAACTAACTCATATGTTTTGGCAATGTTATCAAGGGAAATATCATCACATCCGGAAACAATTTTTGTAATAGTCGAAATCGTATGTACTTTATCTCCGGGATTGATTCTTTCCGGCGAGTATCCTACTTTAAAATCTTTAACAAACTTTAATCCTGACAGTTCTTCTAATATAGGAATACATTCCTCCTCCGTAGCCCCAGGATAAACTGTAGATTCATAAACCACATAATCCCCTTTTTTTAAAACTTTTCCAACACTTCGCGTGGCAGCTAAAAGTGGAGATAAGTCAGGCATGTTATGGGTGTCGATAGGTGTGGGAACAGCTACAATATGAAATGATGCTTCCCTGAGGGCTTCCACCTTTGCAGTGAAAGTAATGTCACAATTTTCAAAAGCTTCGGAGGGAAGTTCTTCACTGGGGTCCTCTTTATTCTGCATCATTTCCACTCTTTTTTCACTAATATCAAATCCAATAACAGGCACATGTTTAGCAAATTCAAGAGCAATCGGAAGTCCAACATAACCTAACCCGATTAAAGATAATTTGGTTTCTTTATTGATTAATCTTTGATAAATTTCCATCTTTTATAAGTTCTTAAAAAAATCCCCACAAAAGTAAAATACCCAAGTGGGGAATAATTTGTTTCAAAAAATCCTATTTTGCATATTTTTTTATCGCAGCAACTATTTTATCCTGATCGTTTTCAGACAAATAAGGATGCATTGGCAAACTAAAAACTTCAGCAGCCATTTTATCGCTCACCGGGAAATCGCCATATTGATAACCCAAATGTTTGAATGCGCCCTGCAGGTGCAATGGTTTTGGATAATATACAGCTGTTGGAATACCTTCTTCTTTCAAACCAGCCATAATCTTTTCTCTTTCGGGATGGGTTAAAGTGTACTGTGCCCAGGCCGACTGATTATAATCTCTCACCACAGGAGTATTTACAATTCCGTTTAACATTTCATTGTACCTAAGGGCAACTTTTTGTCTTAGCTCCAACTCTTCTGGAAAAATTTCTGCCTTTGGTAAAAGTATTGCAGCCATTAAAGTATCCAGCCTGCCGTTTATCCCTACCCTGACATTATCATATTTATCTGTCCCTTTACCATGCACACGGATGCTGGTCAGTTTATCATAAAATTCATCGTCATCGGTAAAAATCATTCCGCCATCACCGTATGTTCCCAAGGGTTTCGCAGGGAAAAAGCTGGTACCAGCGCTATGCGCTAATGAGCAGGCTCTTCTGTTTTTATAAAGACCTCCAAATCCCTGAGCTGCATCTTCTAAAACAAACAAATTATATTTTTTAGCAATTGCGTTAATTTCATCATAATCGCAAGGCTGGCCAAATAAATCAACAGGGATAATTCCTTTTGGTGTAAGTTTGCCCTCATTTTTAACCTTTAAAATTGCTTCCTCTAATTTTGACACATCCATATTAAATGTATCCGCTTCAATGTCAACAAAAACCGGGGTAGCCCCAAGTATTTGTACCACCTCTGCAGTAGCAATAAAAGTAAAAGAAACAGTAAAGATCGCATCACCGGGACCAATTTCATACGCCATTAGTGGCATGAGTAAAGCGTCGGTGCCGCTGGCACATCCTACTGCATGTTTTGTACCTGTAAAATCTGCAAGGGTTTTTTCGAGTTCCCCAATTTCAGGGCCCATGATGTACTTTCCGTGGGACAGTACATTTTGAATGTTTTGATCTATTTTGTCTTTAATCCGGGCTTGTTGAGCGTTTAAATCAATGAATTGCATAGTGTCTTATTTAACTTGTTCTACAATAATTCCTTTTTTCGAATATTCCCTACCACATTTACTGCATGTATCGGATTCATTTGAATTTATATCAATTGACATGGCCAGTCTGTTTCCGCATGCACAAACCCAGCTTAAGAGTTTTGCTGGATTTCCAACAACCAAAGCATAATCAGGGACATCTTTTGTAACCGTTGATCCGGCACCTACAAACGCATATTTCCCGATTGTATTGCCGCAAACGATTGTGGAGTTGGCTCCCAGAGATGCACTTTTCTTAACCAGGGTTTTAAGGTAAAACTCAGACCCTCTCTGCGGAAACTCACTCCTGGGGTTCATTATATTTGTAAACACCATGGAGGGGCCGCAAAAGACAAAGTCTTCCAATTCAACTCCTTCATATACCGAAACATTGTTCTGGATTTTTACTCCATGACCGATTGTCACATTATTACCTACGTTTACATTCTGCCCCAGTGAACAGTTCTTGCCTATCCTGGTTCCCGATTGCACATGGGAGAAATGCCAGACTTTTGTCCCTTCATCAATTTCTACATGATCATCCACATAGGCACTTTCATGTACAAAAAATTTCTTTTCCATAAATTATTGAATGTTTTAATGTAATTTTTTTTGTGCTTGTTCTAAAACCTTCAGCACTGTGAGGCCTTCTTTCCCATCAGTTTTTGGAGTTTCCCTGGTTTCCACACAATGAACGAAATGTTTCAATTCTTCTTCAAGAGGTTGTTTAAGTTCAATATCCAAAGTGATAAACTCTTCTTTGTGGGCCACTGGAATTTTCCCTTTTTCCCAGGTAATTTTATGAGGATAAATAAATAGCTTTTCTTTACTTAGATCATCAAAAACAACCATCTTTTCAGAACCCACCACTACAAGTTTTTGTTCTTTAAAAGGATGTAACCAGCTTACAAAAACATGCCCTTTCACCCCATTATTAAATTCTACTGTAGTCATAGTAGTATCATAGATATTGCTGTTAATATATGACCCACCATGAGCCTCAACTCTTGAGGGTTCTTCTCCATCCATAAACATGACTATTAGCGAAATGTCATGGGGTGCAAAGCTCCAAAGAACATTTTCTTCCGTCCTGAGTTTTCCAATATTTAACCTGTTTGAATAGATGTACCGGATCTTTCCAAGTTCCCCTTTATCAATCATTTCTTTGAGCTTTATAACTGCAGAATGGTATTGCAATATATGCCCTACCATTAAAACTCGTTTGTTTTCAGCAGCTATTTTAACCAGTTCTTCTCCCTGCTCAACATTTAAAGCCAAAGGTTTTTCAACCAGAACATCTTTTCCTGCCAATAAACATTTTTTGGTGAGTTGGTAATGTAATTCTGCCGGAGCAGCTATTACAATCCCTTTTATTTCAGAAATATTTAAAAAGACATCTAATTCCTTTACATAATTCGTGTCTGGAAAATCAACTTTTCGTTGTTTTGAAATCGCATCAGAAGTTTCAAGTACTGTATTTAAAACTCCAAGGTTATAAAGGTTTCTTAAATGGTTTTTACCCCATGCGCCTGCACCAATTAAACCAATTTGTTTTTGCTTTTGTGCCATATTTATAAGGAGTTGGGTGTTTTAATTCATTTTTTACGGCGGCAAAGATAGATAAATATTGATAAAAGCAAAGAATTGAGTCGTCTTTTGTTAATTAATTAACAATAAAACTTGTTCGGTTAATCTTTTATCAAATAAAAAGAAAGGCCTACCCTAAAGGTATCGTATAAAAAGTCATACAACCCGGTTTGATATCCTGCAAATACTTTTACTCTCTCATACTCTTTTCCACATTCAAATCGCAGTATCATCGGACGATCACGAAAAGGAACCGGGGATTCGGCATTACCTGCAACAACAGGTTCATTCCCGAGATATCCCCAATAGCCATCCAGGGCGGTGTTAATGTACCAGGTGCAAAAACCCATATCGGCTCCTACCCCATACAAAATAGCATCGTTTTGCCTGTTGTTGGGAAGATTCATTTGCCAGCTATAAAAACCAAGCATTCCTGACAGGCGGATTTTATATTTTTTTGTTTGGTCAAATAATAAATCTTTTCCGAATGAAAGATCAAAAAAGTAGCCAGGTGCATCAGTGTATCGGGCATTAGCAAGCTGAGAACCTGAGGCAGTTCGGCATGCCATCCTGAAGGCCACTTCAGGATACGCAGGGTTTTTAAGAATTTGAATGATCGTAGCAAAGTAAAAATCACCAATGGCTGTTCCCTGCCCATCTTTAAAACGAGATCGCCTTTCAAGGACGGTTTCATAATTCATAGCATAGGACTCATATGGAACGCCATAAAACTCAAGTGCTATTTTATTCTTTATTATTGGATAATACAAACTCAATTGAAAGCAATGGGTTTTGTCACCCCTACTGTAATGATACAAATATTCCGATTCAAGTTCCGTTTTCTGCCTCAACAAACCTTTTTGTGATTCGGGAACAGGTAGCGCATTGGGTCCTAAATAATATGCTGAATAAATTATGTAATCTGTCCAATGTGTATAACCATCCCAATTATGTGCTTCATTCCACCAGTCCATATTGGATTGGGACTGCACACTCAAAGTAAGTACCAGTATAATGTTAAAAAAAGTATATTTTAGCCGGAAATTATCAATCATCATATTTAAGTTATTTACAAACTAAGCAATAAAAATAATCAACCTTTTGTTCTATTAATCAATTTTTACGGTTTTATATTTTTGTAAAAAATAATTCAATGAAATATTACCTCCTTCTATTATTCAGTTTATGGGTAATTTCAACCTTCGGACAGAACAGTGTAAGTGACACGAGCCTGAGTATCCCTATGTTCTATGCTTCCTATGCGGTGCAGCTTCCCGGGGGAGATATGGCTGATCGGTACGGAGTAAACTCAACCGTTGGGGGAGGCTTTATGTGGAAAATCCCAACACATTGGATACTTGGGGCAGATTTCAGCTACATTTTTGGAAATAAAATTAATAATTCCGATGAACTACTTTCTAATTTGAAAACTGAAAATGGGAACATTATCGATATGGGGGGAAATTTTGCGGACTATTCTCTTTATGAAAGAGGGTTTTATGTTTCTGGAAGATTTGGAAAAATGTTTCCCGTTTTATCGCCTAATCCAAATTCGGGAATAGTACTCATGGGCAGTGCGGGTTATTTACAACACAAGATCAGAATTGAAGTTTTAAATAACACAGCCCCACAATTACAAGGGGATTATAAACGGGGATACGACCGATTAACTGGTGGTTTTGGAATCAGTGAATTTGTTGGATATATGTATTTAAGCGATAGCCGGCTACTAAATTTTTTTGGTGGGTTTGAGTTCAATCAGGCATGGACAAGTCCGATGAGGGAAGTGAACTTTGACACTCGCCTTCCTGACGAAAAACAAAACAGGTTTGACTCTTTCGTTGGATTTCGATTGGGATGGATCGTTCCGATATTCCAGCGATTACCAGATAAAGAATATTACTTCTAAGGCTTAAATCCCAAACTATGTCATTATTCTACAACCTGGCTATTTTCATCTATTCTATTTCAATTAAAATTGCCTCATTATTTCTACCAAAAGCCGCTCTTTGGGTAAAAGGAAGGAAAGATATTTTAAAAGAGATAGCAAATACAATTGATAAGAACAACGAAGTGGTATGGTTTCATGCTGCTTCTCTGGGAGAATTTGAACAGGGTAGGCCGGTAATTGAAGCCTTTAAAAAACAGAAGCCCGACATAAAAATAGTACTCACTTTTTTTTCCCCATCGGGGTATGAGGTAAGAAAGGGCTACAAAGGTGCCGACTATATATTTTATCTCCCCATCGACACCCATAAAAATGCGAAGCAATTCATCAGGATAGTTAAGCCACAATTAGCTGTTTTCATTAAATATGAGTTCTGGTTTAATTATCTGAAATTGCTTCATGCAGCCAACATTCCAACTTATATCATTTCGGCGAATTTCAGGGAAAATCAACATTTTTTCAAATGGTATGGCGGCTGGTTCAGAAAAGGACTTAAAAAAATTACCTGGTTTTTTGTCCAGAATAATAACTCAGCATCATTGCTTAAATCTATCGGTATAAAAAATATAACGGTTAGTGGTGATACCAGGTTCGACCGAGTTTCAGAAATTGCACTTAATCCCAGGGCATTTCCAATCATTGAAGCTTTTAAAGGGCAAAATCAATTATTTCTTGCTGGAAGTACATGGCCGGAAGATGAAAAATTATTGGTAGAACTAATTGCTCAAATTCAATTTGATGTTAAGTTAGTTATTGCTCCCCATGAAATACATGAAAGCCACCTGGTAAACATAGAGAAAAGCTTTTCTTCCTTTAGGACAATACGTTTGACTAAAGCGGATCATGAGGATATTTCAGCATTTGACGTTTTGATCATTGACGGGATAGGTTTTTTATCAAACTTATATCAATACTGCAAGGTGGCCTATATTGGTGGAGGATTTGGGAAAGGTATACACAATATCCTTGAAGCTGTTGCATTTGGTAAACCAGTAATTTTCGGCCCCAATTTTAAAAAATTTGCCGAGGCTGTAGAATTGATAGATACAGGAGGTGCGTTTCATGTAAATAATTCCAGTGAGTGCATTCAATTTCTTAACAAACTACTTTCTGACCCCAGTCATTTTAACCATGCTGAAAAAGCATGTTTCAAGTATATTGATGAGAAAAAAGGGGCAACACAAAAAGTCCTTGACAAAATACTTTAACCAATCGCTGAATACTATTTTTTCCAGAAAGCAGGAGAGAATAGAATCAAGACTGTAAATAACTCAAGCCTTCCTAAAAGCATTAAAATAGAAGTGACCCATTTAGCGGTAACAGGCAAGCCTCCATAATGATTAACCGGCCCAACGTCTCCGATACCCGGGCCAATATTCCCCAGGCTGGCTATGGTCGCTCCCACTGAAGTTTCAAAATCAAGGCCTATTAAACTCAGGATAAATGTTCCTGCAAAAAAAGTCAACACATAAAAAAGAAAGAAAGAAGTAACAAGGTGAATGATTTCCTGGGATACTACTTTTTTATTAAACCTTACAGGGATCACAGCCTGAGGGTGCATCATCCGTTTGAACTCCAATGCGCTGTTTTTTAATAGCAATATCTGCCTGGCTATTTTTATACCGCCACCCGTCGAGCCGGCACTTCCCCCTATAAACATTAACAGGAAAATGACAATCCAGATATATCCCGGCCAAATCAAATAATTCGAGGTAACAAATCCAGTGGTTGTTACAATGGACACAACCTGAAATAAAGCACTCCGAAAAGACTCTTCTACTCCCGTGTTATGATACAGGGCTAAAATAATTCCAAGAATAAGAGCAAACCCAAACGTAAAAAGGATATAATACCGGTATTCTTCGTTTTGCCAAATATCCTTTATTTTACCATGCAGGGCTAAATAATGAAGGGTGAAGTTGGTTCCTGCAAATATCATGAAGATGATAATAATGTATTGGATATACGCTGAATAATTAGCAATGCTGGCGTTCTGTGTCGAAAAACCACCTGTGGCCATAGTGGCAAAAGAGTGACAAAGTGAATTAAAAAAGTCCATGCCGCCAGCCATCAATAATAAGACTTCAGAAAAGGTAAGAATCACATAGATCAACCAAAGCCTTTTGGCTGTTTGGGTAATCCTGGGATGAAGCTTATCGGGAGTAATGCCAGGCATTTCAGCTACAAATAGCTGCATTCCTCCAATTCCAAGTAAAGGAAGAATAGCCACAGACAAAACAATAATTCCCATTCCTCCAATCCAATGTGTCATTGCCCGCCAAAAAAGCAAACCTTTTGGCATGGCCTCAATATCAGATAAAATACTTGCTCCTGTGGTAGTAAATCCTGACATTGTTTCAAAAAAAGCATCAGTAAAATTGGGAATCGACCGGCTTATAAGATAGGGCAGGGTGCCAAACATGGAAATAATAATCCATGCCAAACTAACAATGATAAATCCCTCTCTTTTGCCAATATTCCGGTTCGCTTTGCGGGTAATAAACCATAAAGTTGCCCCGCTTAATGAGGTGATTATTCCACTGTATAGCAGGCTAACGCACTTTTTTTCACAATAGTACAGCGAAAACGGGATGCCGGTAAACATGAAAATTCCTTCAAGAATGAGCAGCACACCCAATATTTGCACAACAATTTTCCAGTTTAACTTTGTAAACTTCGGCATAGTTGATTTCTTTAATCTAGTGGAAAAGTTTATCGAGTTTATGAATAGCCCCGGGAAGTGCAAAAACTACCACATGATCATTCTCCTGGATTTGCAAATCGCCGGTAGCAATGTAACTGTTTTTACCTCGAACAATACCACCAATAATGGAACCGGTAGGAATATCCAATTTATAGATGGGTTTTTTGGTAACATATGACTTAGTACGGGCTACAAATTCCAGAACTTCAGCGTCGATACCTGAAAGGCATTTAATGGAAGTAACTTCTGCATCCATCGTAAAACGGGCTATATAACTTGCAGTAATAAGCTTTTTATTAATAATGGTATTAATCCCTATATTTTGGGAAATATCAATATAGTCGAGGTTTTCAACCAGGGCAATGGTACGCTTAACACCAAGTTTTGTAGCATGCAGACAAGTAAGGATGTTTGTTTCTGAATTATTGGTAACGGCTATAAATGCATCTGTATTTTCTATTCCCTCTTCTTTTAATAGGTCAATATCACGGGCATCCCCATTTATTACAAGGGTATTTTCAAGGTCACTCGCCAGCCATTGACTGCGGGCTTTATCCACTTCCACCAATTTAATATCTATTGTTTTTTCAAGACGGGCCGCGGTCTTCCTTCCGATTCTTCCCCCTCCCACAATAAATATATCCTTAATTTCAATTCGTTGCTTGCCTCCAAGCTTTAAAAGATTTCTTATTCCATCGGGCTTGGTTATTACGTAAGCCAGATCATTGACTTTAAAAATATCATTTCCTCCCGGTATAATTGTTTTGGAATTGCGATGAATGGCTACTGCCCTGAAGTTTAAGTCAGGGTTTTCACGGGCAATATCGTTCAGGCTTTTATTCAATACTTTGGCGTTTTCATCCAGCTTGATGAGAAAAAGCGATAAAAGGCCATGCGAAAAGTTATAAATTTCAGTGGCTGCCGTTTGTTTGAGCAAAGCAATTATTTCGTCGGCAGCAATACTCTCAGGACATACCAGCTCATCGACGCCCTGCTTTCTAAACATTTCCTTTGTTGCAGGATAAATATATTCTGTATTGGTAATCCGGGCGATGGAACGTTTGGCCCCTAATTGTTTTCCAAGCATGCAAGTAATAAGGTTGGTATGTTCTTCGTGGAGAACAGAGATCAATAGGTCAGCCTTATTCACTTTTGCCTTATTCAGAGTGGCTACAGAAGTGCTGTCACCAGTAATTGTAAGAATATCGGTATGTGATTCCAACATTCGTAGCAGGTCTTCATGAGGATCCACAATAGTGATATCGTGCTTCTCATCGTGAAGCATTTTAGCCAGGTGAAACCCGACCTCTCCATCGCCGGCAATAATGATATTCATGTATTTAAATCAAAAACGAGTGCGAAATAAGTTGATAAAATTAAACAAACAAAATTAATTGTTCGAATTAATAAAACCTTAGTATTGGACAGTTGTAAATTCGAAAGAAAATTTAAGGTCAGAGATTGACTTCAAAGGTATCCCAATCCCTACCAACGTGGAATTTGTTTCTTACTTCATCCAATTCTTTTTTACTCAAACCCACCAGGAGTATGGCCTCTTCGCCGGATTTTGCCTGATCAATGAAGTTTCCATCCGGCCCATATACAACCGAATCGCCCAAATGGTTTACCCCGTTTCCATCTACACCCACCCGATTAACCCAAACCACGTAAGCCTGGTTTTCAATGGCCCTGGCAGGCAGCAGTTTTTTATAGGCCTGGTTCCTGACTTCGGGCCAGTTAGCGATAAAGATCATTACATCATAATCATGCTCACCGTTATTAAAGTTGTTTTTACTCCATACCGGGAAACGCAGATCGTAACAGACCTGTAAGTTAATTTTCCAGTCTTTATACTGGATGATTTTCTTTTTTTTACCCGGACTCATTACCCTGTCTTCGCCGGCCATGGAAAACAGGTGACGCTTATCGTAATATGCATATGTTGCGTTTGGGTTCATCCAGACAAAACGGTTGTAGAAATGTTTGTTTTCATGAATTAACAGGCTTCCGGCAATTGCGCTATTGGTAGTTTTGGCTGTATTTTTCATCCAGATGAGGGTAGGGCCTTCCATGGTTTCGGAGAGGGTATTTACGTTCATCGAAAACCCGGTGTTGAACATTTCGGGGAGAAGGATGACATCCTGTTTGTTTTTTAAGCCTGATAGTTTATGGCTAAGGGATTGGAGGTTTTTGATTTTGTCTTCCCAGGCGATGTCAGTTTGCAGCAGGGTAATTTTTAAATCGGCCATATTTGTTGTTTTGTTACTTCCACTCAAAGCTATAATAATTTTTTATAATCAGAATTTGGTGAATAGCTAGCTGTTGGTTTTTGGCTTTTAGTTGTTGGCTTTTAGTTGTTGGTTGATGATATGCATTACCCCGCAAGTTTAGCGATAGCGTAACTTGTGGCTCACTGCAAAAGTACAATATTTATTAACCCCCTTCCTTCTGCATAATCAATTAGGCCCTTGCTTTTTATGCAGAATTTAATGCTATCAACAATCAATTCTTTATAAACTGGTCTTGTCAGAGCATTAATTCAGTTAACAGTTGCAAAAGTTATAAAATATGGTTTTTCCTGATCTCTGAATTTGTAACTCCTGCTCATAATGTTACTATTCTGAGTTGCCACAAGTTACACTGCGTTAAACATGCGGTAGTGGGTGTTTGTAAAGGTCCGTAGCCGGGACGCTTCGGACAACGAAGTCTTATGTTCTGGTCTCAGTCTGATTTTCCCCGTGGCAGGTTTCTATTCTTTCTATC
>JAIOZL010000036.1 GCA_021740645.1 Bacteroidales bacterium | reverse complement strand
CCGAATACTCCAGTTTGGTTTTATTTTCGAAATCGAAGGTGGCCTCCGTATTGTAATTAACATCCAGTTTCATTTTGTCGCCAATGGAACCGGCAACATTCATTAAAATTTTTTCTTCAAATGTAAATGAAGGCGTTTTGCGGAGCTTTTCTGTAAGGGTTGGGTTATCAATTTTAGAAAGGTTGAAGCCAAAAATTAATTCGGCACTACCCGATGGTGTAATATTTATGGTGTTGCTACCGAAAACTTTATCGAAAGCCTCCCCGCCGATGTTTATTTCCTGGGTAAGGCGCGATTGCTTTTCAATTCCATCTGCCTGCGATTTTTCCTGCCAGTATTGTTGCTTCGATTGACGCATCTCATATTCAAAATAGTCTTCTTTCGACATGGATGAGGGGAGTCGGTAGTTAAATCTGCCAATTTTTTTCACGAAGTGATATTGACCGGTAACCGGATCATATTCAACCGTTGTAACCACATTGGAGGGCTCTGATCCGTATAAAGGTGAGCTGTTTAATTCGCTACCGGGAATAATATAGTTTTCTTCACTAAAAGGAAACTTAAGATCGATGGAGTCGGGTGGAGCCTGAATAGACCTCGTTACATTTTCTGAATAAAAAATGTGAGGTATAAGACCATTTGCCTTAACAGAAAAGGAAAGGTTAAGGAGGATGGCATATACAGAAAATCCAATTATATATCTTGTTATTTTACTCAAGCAAAAGGGTTTACAGTAGTTTTAAGGCTTGTTTTATGACTTCTTCAACACTAAGTCCGGATTGTTTGGTGAGTAAATTACCTACAACCTTTTCAGCATTCTTCCTCATAAAACCAAGTGCTACCAGAGCAGATAACGATTCCTGACGAATAGTATTGCTTTCAGTAATAAAAATTTCATTAATATTTCCGGCTTTTCCGATTTTATCCTTCAAATCAATAATGATTCTTTGGGCTGTTTTACCACCTATTCCTTTTATTCCTTGTAAAACTGATATATTTCCATCCTGAATGGCATCAGACACTTCATTTGGAGTAAGCGATGAAAGTATCATTCTGGCTGTGTTTGCACCTATTCCACTTACTGAAATCAACTGTCTGAAGACTTCCCGTTCGTGCCTGGTTATAAAACCATATAAAGTATGAGCATCCTCACGAATTACTTCGTAAATATATAATCTTACAAAATCTTCTTTGGGTAAATCTGAATAGCTATAGAGCGATATATTAATGAAATAGGCTATTCCTCCCGTTTGTATCACCATAAATGTAGGTGTTTTCTCAACAATTGAGCCCTCGATAAATTCGAACATAAGTGTTTATTTTGCGCTAAAAATAATGAAATTTGATGAGAATTTACTATTCAATTATTAAGTTGTTTTGACCATTTTTATTGAAATGATTCGTTTAAACAAAGAATGAATTAATTCATACCCGTGTTTTGAATGATTTATGGAAATATTTATTTCTTTTTTTAGAATGCAATTTTAGTCTGATTTTTATAATTTTATTCAATCTAAAACATTAGTGTCCGATAAAACTTATAAAACCTAAAAAGATTGCCGCGCTGCGCTCGCAATGACTCTGAATGTCAATTGACTATGGCTGGGGAGGGGGTCGGGTTCCAGCTTGGCCGGACCCCGTCCCCCTCCCAAGCCATAACATGCGAAAACCCTGTCATTGCGAGCGTAGCGAAGCAATCTCATATTTTTACCGGACACTATTCAATCTAAAACTAAAATTATGAAAAGAAAGCTTTTTTTCATTTTGGCCATTTTAGTTCCAATGAGCAGCATTCATTGTCAAAAACAAACCTCCCTATTTCTTAAGAGAATTCAGGAACCCCGCGAACAGGCTTTTTCAATTTTGCTTCCTGCAAACTGGAGTTATTCGGGCGGTATTGAGCGGGTAAACCCTATTATTTCAGGACCTGCAAACGCCATTGAAGCAAAGTTGGATTTCAGTATTTTCAGTGATGCGCAACGAAGTGTTGAAATTCACTGGTACCCCGATAATTATTATTACGATGCGTCTCAAAGTCCTGCCGGAGCTATGTTTCCTGAAGGGAGTAATTATAATGGTATGTTGGTATTAAGAAAAAGACCGGCTTCATATTTTGTAAAGAATGATTTCATAAAATATGTACACCCCGGTATAAGCAAGCTAAGTTTTGTTACTGAGCACGAGGCAGAAAGTTTAGAAAAAGTATTTAAAGATTTTGATAAATTGCCACAAATGGGAATGAGTTTTGATGCTTTTGTTTGCGATTACAATTATACCGAAAGAGGGATAAACTTCAGGGAAAGAGTGATTTGTGTTCTGATTGACATGGGTCCTTATACTGCGGGTATGTGGAAAAATTCAAATACGATAAGCTTCAGGGCACCAGCCGGGGATTTTCAGAAATGGGAACCTGTTTTCAGCATGATTCTGCAATCGGTTATACTTAATCCGGAGTGGGTCCGGAAAGAAATTCAAGGTCAGATTCAGCGAGGTCAAATCATGGCTGGCACCATGAAGGAGGTTGAAAGAATGGATCAGGAAATGCAACAAGCACATATAAAAACCAATGCCGAGATAAACCGCCAGTCTTTCCTGCTGCTCACAGATAAGGAAGATTATCTGAATCCTCACACAGGTCAGATAGAAACAGGTTCCAATCAATGGAATAACCGTTGGGTTGATGATCTTGGTAATGTATTATATACAGATGCCAATGAATATAATCCTAACCTGGATATTGAATTGAATATGACAGGTTTTAAAAAGTGCAGTATTAAAAAATAATTCGATTCCGGGAGTTCATACCTACATTTTCAGTGAGATATGAACTCCTTTTTACTACCCACAGGTAGGATCCTGATAGCACTGGGCATCAATAACTGCTATAGCTGCCATGTTCACGATTTCCCGAACCGAGCTCTCAATTTGAAGCACATGGATTGGCTTTCCTAATCCCATTAAAATAGGCCCGATTACCTCAGCGCCTCCAATTTCCTGCATCATTTTGTATGCAATATTACCTGAGCTGAGATTTGGGAAGATGATGGTGTTCACGTCCATTTCGGCTAATTTTGAGAAGGGGAATTTGGTATCCCTGAGTTCTTTATTAAAAGCAAAATTTGCTTGCATCTCACCGTCAACAATAAGATTAGGATAATCTCTGTGCAGTACCTTAACCGCCTCATGGGCACGGCTTGGACTTCCGCTTTTATTCGACCCGAAATTAGAATAAGATAACAAAGCAATTCTAGGGGTAACACCAAATCTTTCTACCGTTCTGGCTGTTAAAATAGTTGTGTCAACAATAGTTTCTATGGAAGGTTGAATGTTAACCGTGGTATCAGCAAAAAAGAATGAGCCCTTTTTTGTTTGGACAATATACATTCCGGCAATATGATTTTCAGTATTATTGGTACCGGCAATTTGAATGGCAGGTCTGATAACATCGGCATATTTACTCGAAAAACCACTGAGGAATCCATCTGAATCGCCCGTTTCAACCATCATAGCGCCAAAATAGTTGAGATTATACATTAATTCAATGGCTTCACCTTTTGTAAGTCCTTTTCTTTGTCGTTTAGCAAAAAGTTTTTCAGCATATTGGTTTCTTCTGTATTCTTCTTCTTTACTTTTCGGATCGATAATTTCGATATTTCCCAGATCAAGTTTGTTTTCGGCAATCAACCAATGAATATCATCTTTATTTCCAATTAAAATGGGTATTCCAATTCCGCTGTGAAGAATTTCCTGAGCAGCTTTTAGTACTTTAAAATTGGCAGCTTCACCAAGGGCAATTCTTTTCGGATTATTTTTTGCTTTTTGTCTGATATCCCTTATTAATTGATTGTCGATTCCAATTCTTTGTCTTAATTCATTATGGTATTTATTCCAATCCGTGATTTCATGTCCTGCAACTCCGGAATCCATTCCTGCCTTAGCCACTGCTGAAGCCACACTTGTAATGAGTCTTGGGTCGAGTGGTTTAGGGATGATATATTCACGACCAAAAGACAAATTTTTAGCTTTATAGGCACGGTTTACTGTATCAGGAACATCTTCTTTTGTTAATTCAGCGATAGCTTTTACAGCAGCAATTTTCATTTCCTCATTAATAGTAGTAGCTCTGATATCAAGCGCTCCTCTGAATATATATGGAAATCCCAGAACATTATTTATCTGGTTTGGATAATCAGATCGCCCTGTGGCAAAAATGAGATCTTTTCGGGAGGCCATTGCCTTTTCGTATGAAATTTCAGGATTTGGATTGGCCATTGCGAATACAATCGGATTCTTAGCCATTGATTTAAGCATTTCAGGTGTCATTACGTCGGCAACACTGAGTCCAAGAAATACATCTGCACCTACTAATGCTTCAGCCAAAGTGTGAAGATTTCTAGTGGTAATGAATTGTTGCTTATACTTGTTTAAATCGGTACGATCTTTATGAATCACGCCTTTGGTATCGCACATTACAACGTTCTCCTGCTTTACTCCAAGAGAAATATATAATTTTGAACAAGAAATAGCTGAGGCTCCGGCACCATTCACCACGACCTTGATATCTTCAATTTTCTTATTCACCAATTCAAGTGCATTTATGAGTCCGGCAGCCGAAATAATGGCCGTACCATGCTGATCGTCGTGAAAAACAGGAATATTCAGCTCTTTTTTTAGCCGTTCTTCAATTTCAAAGCATTCAGGGGCTTTGATATCTTCGAGATTTATACCACCAAATGTTGGCGATATAGCTTTGGCAACTTTAATGAAAGCCTCCACATCTGTTTCATCCACTTCGATATCGAAAACATCGACATCTGCAAATATTTTGAAAAGTAATCCTTTTCCTTCCATTACCGGTTTACCGGCCAGAGCGCCGATATTCCCTAAGCCAAGGACTGCTGTACCGTTAGATAGTACAGCTACTAAATTTCCTTTGGCGGTATATTTAAACGCCAGTTCAGGATTTTTCTCGATAGCGAGGCACGGTTCAGCTACCCCCGGTGAATAAGCAAGGGATAAGTCAAGTTGAGTAGCATGCGGTTTTGTTGGGATTACCTCAATTTTTCCAGGTCTTCCCTGGGAATGGTAATTCAATGCGTCTTGCGCTGTGAATTTTGACATGAGTTTATAAATTAAATGATTCGAATGGGATATAAACATACAAATGTATAAAACAGATGTATTGATTATACCCGGCTATGATTTACAACATCATGTTTTGCAACAATGTTATTCACCTGGTTGGTCGCGGGTACCCTGAACTTCTTTTGGAATTCCCGGGGGTAATGGATTTTTGGCTAATTCCTGGTATGATTTTCGATTTTTAAATATGTCGCAGGCTGTGTACATAGCATTTAAAAATGAAAGATGGCTGGCTTCATTTTTCCCGGCCAGGGCATATGCGGTTCCGTGAGCCGGGGAAGTTCTTACCATAGGTAATCCGGCGGTATAATTTACCCCTGTTTCGGAAACAAGAGTCTTGAAGGGTGTGAGTCCCTGATCGTGATACATGGCCAGGGTAGCATCAAATTTTTTGAAACTGCCTGATCCGAAAAAGCCATCGGTAGCATAAGGTCCGAAAGCCAGTATGTTTTCTTCATTTGCCTTCTGAATTGCAGGAATGATTATCTCCGTTTCTTCCGTACCCAAAAGTCCGTTTTCTCCGGCATGGGGATTAAATCCGAGCACAGCGATGGTAGGTTTGCGGATACCAAAATCGACTTTTAAGGAGGTATTTAATAAGCGCAATTTATCGAGAATAATTTCCTCAGACAACAATTGGTGAACATTCGATAAAGGCACATGACCGGTAACTACGCCAACTCTCAGAATATCGCTTACCATAAGCATTAATACTTCTTCAGCCTGAAATATGTATTGAAGATATTCTGTATGTCCGCTAAATTGAAAATCGGAGGACTGAATGTTGTGCTTGTTAATGGGGCCGGTAACCAAAGCGTCGATTTTACCTTCTTTTAAATCATTAACTGCTAGCTCTAAAGCTGCTTTAGCTGCCTGTCCTGCTACCTGACTCGATTTTCCCAGTTCAACCCTGATGTTTTCATCCACACAATTAATAATCCCAGGTTTTTTAATACTAAGTTCGTCGATGGAGTTTATGGTATTCAAACTAAAATTTTCGATATTCAGTGCAGTTCGGTGGTAGGATGCAACTTTGGGAGAACCATACACAACAGGTATGCATATATCTAAAATCCTCGGATCCATCAATGCTTTAATGATAACCTCGTAACTTATGCTGTTAATATCACCATGACTAATACCAAGAATAATTTTATCGTGTTTCATCAGATTATTTATTTGGAAAGATTTTGAAAGAAGTTAAACAGCAATCGTACACCTACGCCACTACCACCTTTTGGTTTATAAGTTTCTTTTGTTTTTGAATAGGAAGGGCCGGCAATATCCAGATGTATGTAGGGATAATCGGTAAAATGCTCCAGGAATTTTCCGGCAGTGATGGCACCGGCAAGTTTTCCACCTATGTTCTTCAGATCAGCGATATCTGATTTCAACTGTCCGGCATACTCCTCCCAAAAAGGAAATTCTGCAATTCTCTCATGTGTGGCGTATCCTGATTTTTGCAGGGAGTCCATCACCTTTCGTTTGGCATTCCCCATTCCCACCATTCCTTCAGTACCAATGGCCACCCAGGCGGCTCCGGTAAGTGTGGCAAGATCGATAACCAGCTCAGGATGGTATTTTTTTGCCCAGGAAAGTGCGTCGGCAAGTATCATTCGTCCTTCAGCGTCAGTATTCAGGACTTCAACGGTAGTTCCATCGAACATAGTAATTACATCGCCCGGGGCATAGGCATTTCCATCGGGTCTGTTGTCGGTGGAAGGGATAAGTCCGATAACATGAACCGGCAATTCAGCTTTGGCTATTGAATAAAAAGTTCCGGCAACAGCGGCTGCTCCTGCCATATCGCTTTTCATATAATCCATGGAGTCAGCTGTTGGTTTAAGACTTAATCCGCCGGTATCAAAAACAATCCCCTTACCCACTAAAACATAAGGTTTTTTATTAACAGCATTTTTGGGTTTATATTCAAGAATATTGAAGGTTGGCGGATCCACACTTCCTTTATTTACAGCCAGTAATCCTCCCATTTTAAGCGATTCGATCTTTTTCTTATGAAAAACTTCCACCGTAAAACCGGCTTCTTTTCCCATTTCGCTTATTTCCTCAGATAATTTTACAGCAGTTAAATAGGAGAGGGGCTCATTTACAAGGCTTCGTGACAAATAAACACCTTGTATAAGGTAGTTTAAATCTTCAACCTCCTTTTTATTTATTTTGTTGGAGTAAATGGCTATCAATCCAAGTTTGTTTTCCTTTTCCTCTTTATCCTTGAAATATTTTAGAAATTGATAATTTGCCAGAGCGAGACCTTCGGCAAAAGCTAAAAGCCAGGATGCTTCACCATCGATTTCAAGAATTTTTATCTCTGTAATATTGTTATCGTTAAATCCTGTCTTGTATTTTGAAGCATCGCGACGCAAAGTCTCATGCAATTTATCTTTGTCCTTAAGAATTTTACTGTCGACGATGTTTATATAAACGAAACGGTTTAATTGATTGATTACAATATGTTTTTTATCGTTTTTTACCTGCTTTTTCAGGTATTTAATTTCATCATCAGTTTTTAGATAAGCGGAAAAATCGGAATTTTTTAATCCGATAAGGATGAGACTATCGTTTTTTCCAAGGCTTGTGGTTTTATATATAAGCATGTCAGATTTTTTATTGGATTACAAATATAGGAATATTCATCAACTAATTTTTAATGGGAGGGCTCGTTTCTGCTTCATGACTTATAAAATCGTGAAATATTGGAAGCAATTTTATTCTATGATAGTTTGTTTGGGGGCGAACCACGTGCTTCAACCCTAGTCCGGAATTTTTAATCCTTTCAGGCTTATTGAAATTTGTAGTTCAATCAGGCTGATATAGTCTGCAATCCTTAAGCTATTGTAAATTTTATCTGCCTATTTTTTCCTATTTTTGCACGGTAAAATAGGGATAGGATTATGAATATAGAGGAAAAGATATTGCAATTGACTGATTTAGAATTTGATGAAGCAGTTTATGTTTATAAGAATTTTGATCTCGCCCGTATCATGTGGCTTGCCCATGAAATCCGAAAGATGAAAGTTCCTGAAAAAGAGGTTGGTTGGATAATAGACAGAAACGTAAATATTACCAATGTTTGTCAGGCCCGTTGCAAGTTCTGTAATTTTCATAAGACCATGAAACAGGACGGGACGTATATTACGAGCTTAGCGGAGTACAGAGTAAAAATTGAAGAGATGAAGGCGCTTGGCGGGAGTCAGTTGCTCTTGCAGGGAGGACTTCATCCCGATCTTGGAATCCGCTTTTATTCCGATCTGTTCCGAAGTTTAAAATCGGAATATCCTGAAATTAAGCTGCATGCTTTGGGTCCGCCGGAGATCCATTTCTTATCCAAAAAGGATAAACTGAGCTATAAGGAAACGCTGGAAGAATTAATATCCAGTGGTCTTGATAGCCTGCCGGGTGCCGGTGCTGAAATTTTATGCGACGATATAAGAAAGAAAATTTCCCCGGGTAAGGCGGGCAGTGATGAATGGCTTGCTGTTATGGAGGAAGCCCATAAATTGAATTTGCCCACCTCAGCCACCATGATGTATGGTCATATTGAAAGTATGGAAAACCGGATTGAGCATCTCTTTAAACTTCGTGATTTGCAGGCTAAGAAGCCGGAAGGACATTATGGCTTCATCACCTTTGTTCCCTGGCCTTTTATGGACGAAGGCACACGATTGAAAGAATTGTATCCGGGCAATTACCGAAGATCGGCAGTGGAATACATTCGTTTGGTTGCAATAAGCAGGATAGTGCTGCATAATATCGATCATTTGCAGGCTTCCCTGCTCACGGTTGGAAAAAGCACAGCCCAGATTTGTCTGCATGGAGGAGCCGACGATCTTGGTTCTATAATGATTGAAGAAAATGTTGTATCTGCAGCAGGAAATTCGTTCAGCACACACACAGAAGAGATACAGGAGATTATCCGAGGGGCGGGCTTTACACCCCGGCAGAGGAATCAGAAGTATGAGAGGGTATAGTGTGGTGGTGTGGTGGTGATGTAGGGACGCACGGCCCCGTGCGTCCCTACATCACCACCAAACCACCTACCCCTTATTCCTGAAATAATGCCTCGTAAGCACTTTCATAAACTCCCTTTCGAGTATCATCTCACTAATCCATTCGTTTTCATGGAAAAATTCAACATCGGGGTTTCTCATTTTATTTTCATCCAGATCAATTTGATACAGAAGGGCAGATAATTTCTCGGGGTGAACTTCGAGCAGGTGCAAAACATGTATTTTCAGCTGTTCGAAAAGTCGGTCATAGGCGAATTCCATAGTGTCCGGTAATTCAATATCGATACCAAATGTGGCAAAGTCTTTTAGAACCTGCTGTGCGGTTTCTTTAATGATTTGCTCATTTAATTTCGACTTTTCAATCTCAGCTTTACTTATCAGGCTTTTTGTCATTTTGATAAAAATCTCATTGAATATACTATGGCTTCCAGCTGACGCATCATATTGCGTTTTTTATTATTGGGATAATATACGTAAGCATCCGCCACCACTATCATATTTCTTTTTTTGTCGAGCATAGTATGACTAATGAAAGGTCCTCCCATAAAACCATTATACATTTCCCACCATCCTCTGAGTTCAACAATTTCTTTTCCCTCAAACTGAATATCATAGGTTTGTGGTTGAAAGATCTCGGCGGTAGTTAAATAGGAGTCGGTACGGGTGCCAACAGTATATTTTTTTAGAAATTCATTTCTTTTTTCAACTATCATGGAAGTTTTAAAATCGCTTTCTCCCTTATGCGGGTATTGATAAATGAAAATTACCTGACTGGTTTTTGGTGTTTCAATGGAGACTGAGGCAAACTCATGGTTGGAAAAATCGATATTATACCCCCGCGGAATTGCCATACTAACATTAAAGTTATTTAGTACCTCCTTAATTTTAGCATCCTTACTCTGATTGTACAAATCCTGTAACCTTTTTCTGTCGTATTTAAGTATATTCTGAAGAATATTTTCTTTTTCTCTGAGTATCAGGGATTCCAGTGCATAGCTGTCGGGTGCATCAATAGTAATAACAAGCTGTGGGGTAGCCCACATGTCTTCGCCGTATTTTATAGTCGATTCTTTTATTTCTGAACCAACATCAACCCGAATAATGGTTCGGTGAAATTTAAATGGCCCGTCGAAAGCTCCGGCAGGAATTTGAGATATGTCAAAAATAGGTTCCGGTTGTGTAAGAGCCGGGTATTCCTGTTCCAGTGTTTCTCTGATTAAGTCTCCTGATTTGTTTTTCCAGTTAAAATTATCCATTACCACAAGTATTTCACCTGCGGCCCCCGATATTTTTGGGAGTAAAACCGATGACGATCCATTGGATTTTGCTACCGTGGAATCGTTACAGGAATTTAATGAGAACAGGCTGAAAGAGAATGCAAGTATAAAAAGTGTATTTTTCATCAGTAAATGATTATTTTATGAATTTAGTGTTTTGTCTTCCTTGCTTTCTCCTTCTTATAAGCGGGACAGGCAATAAGATTTTCTGTTTCAGACAGATTCGGTTTCCAGGGTAATTGCAAAACATAAGAAAACAACAATATCTTTTCCTTTGGTATCATTTATAATTCGTTTGTAACGAAAAGCTTTTTTTAAGGCAGATTTTGAAATAAATTTTTAATTCATATTTGTTTTCTTTTTCAGTACAAATTTTGTGCCTGATATTTTCAAAAATGATTTTCAAAATTATTAAACAAGTAAATTATGGCAACAAGTGCAGGGAGATAATTCTGAGCAGGCGGTGTTAGCTGAGGTAAAAGGCTGAAATATTCTTTGGTTTGTAAAGTTCTGATCTGGTGCCTCAGGTAGGTAGGGCCGGCATTATAAGCTACCAAAGACAAATTCCAATCCTGAAATTCTGAATTCAGCCAATTTAAATACTTGCAGGCGGCAATGGTAGATAAAGCCGCATCATTCCTGTCATCGGTGCTTCCATCAATTACCAGTCCAAAAGATCTTCCTGTATTTTCTTTGAACTGCCACAAACCCACAGCCTGCGAAGGAGAAACTGCTGTGGGGGACAAGCCCGACTCCAGTACGGCCAGATATTTTATTTCTTCAGGAATGTTTTGTTCGTGAAGTAGTTTTTCAAGCATAGGAAAATAAATCTCAGAACGTTGTTTGAAGATGAGTAAATCCTCTACTCTCTCGTTGAGGAATAAATGAATGTAGGCCTGTACCTTTTCGTCGTAATATAAAGATAATGAGGTTATTTTATTTAATTCCGCTATTTGAATCTCATAGTACAAATTGGGATGATCGACAGGAATATATTCGGAAGCTGTCATGGCAAATCCTTCAATACTAAAGAACTGTCCTGATGCCACCGATAGGTAAAGTGAAAGAAAAAGAATAAGGCAGAATCTCATATTCAATTATTTTCAGCCAAATTAAGTAAACATCATGATAATCGGTAGTTGGAAATCTTCATTGTATTAACAATGTCAGAAAAAAAGTTAACACAAAAAAAGAAGCGGGGAAATTCAATTTGAAAATACAATTCATTTACAAATTATTAATCGGTATTATTATCTTTGGAATGATCTAGCAAATTAATAATTCAAGAAAACAGAAATACTATGCGTTTCTCAAACAAGATGTTTTTATTGATCATCCTTGCCATTTTACTTAGCTTTTCAGCTGCCGATTATGATGGAAATACCTGGACAAGATTCAGAGGAAACGATGGCAGCGGTATTGATTTGACGGAAAACCTTCCGGTTAAATGGGATTCAACAAGCTATGCATGGAGAATAAATCTGCCTGGGGTGGGAAATGCTTCACCTGTTGTTTGGGGAAACCGAATTTTTGTCACAAGTTCAGATGATCAGAACGACTTAGGATATGCAATAGCCATTGATGAACACGATGGAAGTATTGTATGGCAGAAGGAATTTACGGTAACCGATCTGAAAATGCATGTGGATAATAATCTTGCTTCACCCACACCGGCAGTCGATGAATCTCAAGTGTATTTTATTTGGTATTCCAATAATAAAACGGTATTGATGGCACTCAATCACAACGGTGGGCTTAATTGGGAAACTCAATTTGAAGGGATAGAGAGCAGACACGGGGGTGGAAGTTCTCTGATGCTGACCGATGAATTGGTTATTTTTACAAGGGAGCAGGAGGATTTCAGTTCTTTAAAAAGTTCGTGGGTTGCGGTCGATAAAGTAAGTGGTGAAACGGTTTGGGAGCTGGAACGGGAATCTGCCGAAGCAAATTCATTTGCCACACCTTTGCTCATAATAAATACTAATCAAACCGATCAGCTGATTTTTGCCAGTCAGGCTCATGGAGTAACGAGCCTTAATCCTGAAGATGGTGAGCCTCTGTGGGAAAGAAAAGAATTGCTGCCGGCAAGGGTGGTAGCTTCACCCATATATTCAGATGGATTTTTGGTTGTTTGCAGAAAGGGTGGTGCTCTGGTAATGGAATTGCCATTGAATGGCAGTGAGCCTGCTGATACTGCTCTCTATGAATTGCCCCGTAACCTGTCTCCCTATGTTCCAACGCCCATTATCGTCGGAGAGTTTCTCTATGTATTCACAGATAATGGTACAGTCGCCTGCCTTCATCTGGCTACAGGAGAAATTAAATGGAAGGAGAGACCGGCAGGACCCATTTACGGTTCGCCTGTTTGTGTAGGTGGAAATATTTATTGTATTACAAAGGAAGGTGAAGTAATTGTTCTTAGTGCCGATAGCAGTTTTGAGCTTTTGGGGATTAACTCCCTGGGGGAGGGAAGTTTCTCAACACCTGTGATGACAAGTTCGGGGATGGTATTCCGAACATTTTCCCAATTAATGAAACTTTAGATTTCTGACAACTTAGGATGATTACTGGCAATACGATTATTTTATAATTTAATAACTCAATAAACCATCATATTTCTGAAAAGCTAATTTTCTCAATAGATAATGTTGAAATAATCTTAATAGGCATTTCTACAGGAAGAACACTTTTATTTGAGGCGGTGAAGCTGTAATCGGATGACATTAATCCAACCGCCTCCAACATGGTGATTCCATTTATAACCAACTGAGCAACTTCTTTTCTCTCGGTTGGATGAGTGCTGAAAACCTGACTTTCATCTCTGATTGAGGTATAGGAAAAAGAGGTGGAACTGCTAATACTGTCGTCTTTAAATAAAATATTTAAGTTTATATAATCGTTAATCCTCTATTTTTTTGTTTTTTTACATAAGTATAATACCTACGTTTTTATTTCCAACAGTATGAAAATAATACTTAAAGCCTTTACAAGCCTGTTTTTTCTTATGATAATAACGGCTTGTAATAACAGTGCCCCTGAAAAATCAGACAATGTATATATCAAACAACACCAGATTATTGGTGTTAGTGTATGGGACAATATTTCAACACGAAACGAGCCCTTGAGAAAATCAGCCTCAACCACCTTATTAAGTCTGGGCGAAACATTTATTTACCTCGATACTTTTGCCATTGATTCTTCCTATAATAATACTAAATTTCTTCAGGTCCAATTGTCTGATTCTTCCATTGTATGGGCTTACGATTTTTCAAGTGTGTTAAATGCAAAACCTGCTGTTATCATTAATGCAGTGCCTTTGTATTTGCGTCCAGATCTGCTAACCATCTCTGAAAAAAGCATAAATGCTATGGAAATTGTGGCTGTAACTGAAGAATGGGATAATTGGATAAAGGTGGTTGGCGAGAAGAAAGAAAAGGAAGGTTGGATAAAAAAGGAAAATATAAGCACTAATACTATTGATCTGGCATTTGCGTTATTGGCTAAACGCAAACTGGAAGAAAAAGACCCGGAACAAAAAATTAAGAATCTTGAAGAGTTACTTGAAAACAATCCTTATCCTAATACAATTTTTATTAGCGAGTTAAAAAAATATCTGGAGATTGAAAAAGACATCGTGAGAGAACGTGAGGATAACAGAGATTGGGAAGATCAAAACAGGAGAAGACGTGACTAGTTGATCTGTTATGAAAAAATCTCCATTTTCTCTTTCGTGAAAGTGGCCGGGAAATGAAAAGGAGCAAACGGTGGAAAAAAGACAGAAAATCATTAAATTTTTCAGGAAGAAGATTATCAGCTATTCCTTGAAGCTTGCCGGAATTGTTCTGTTTATAACTGCGGCACTCTTTTTTATGGTATATCTTGGCGTTTTCGGACATCTTGCTTCAGTAAAGGAATTACAGAATATTCAGAATTATGAATCATCTGAGATTTATTCAAATGAAAAAGTGCTTCTTGGAAAATACTTTCTTCAGGACAGAACCAATGTTCAGTACAAGGACTTGCCGGAGCATTTAATTGAAGCATTAATTGCCACAGAGGATATTCGGTTTTATGAACATAATGGCATTGATAAAAGGAGTGCCATGAGGGTGATTTTTAAATCCATTCTTTTTCAAAACCAAAGTGCCGGGGGAGGAAGTACTTTACATCAGCAATTGGTTAAAAATCTTTACCCGAGAAAAAAGCTTTCGGTGTTAAGTATGCCAGTGAATAAGTTCAGGGAAATGATAGTTGGAGTGAGACTTCACAGGGCTTATATAAAGAATGAAATTCTGGAATTGTATCTCAATACGGTTTCATTTGGCGAAAACACCTACGGAATTGAAACGGCTTCGAAACGGTTCTTCAATAAATTGCCAAGGAATTTAAAAGTTGAAGAATCGGCTTTACTTGTAGGCATGCTAAAGGCAACCAATAATTATAATCCAAGACAAAATCCCGAAAGAGCAAAATCGAGAAGAAATCTGGTTTTAACACAAATGCTGAAGAATAATTATCTGAATCAATCAACAACCGATTCCCTGTGTTCACTGCCCATTAAACTTAACTATGTAAAGTTGTCGCATAATGAAGGATTGGCACCCTATTTCAGGGAGCACTTGCGACAGGATTTACTTGAATGGGCAAAGAACAATCCCAAAAAAGACGGTGAGCAATACAATATTTATACCGACGGATTAAAGATTTACACTACTATTAATGCCGATTTGCAAAAATATGCCGAGCAGGCTGTAAAGATACAAATGGCTCATCTTCAAGGTGTTTTCGAAAAACAATGGGGAAATAAAAAACCCGTGGGTGCTGGCGATGCTACTATAATTAATCATCTTGAAAAAACTCAGTCGTATATTAATCTTCAGAATAAAGGATTGTCAAAAGATGAAATTATACAAGAGCTGAAATCAGCGCAAAAGATGGAAGTATTTACCTGGAAAGGGATGAAAGAAGTGAAAATGTCGGTTTATGATTCGCTTATTTATTATCAGAATTTTCTGCATTCAGGATTATTTTCCATGGAGGCTCATACCGGATATGTTAGGGCCTGGGTAGGAGGTATTAATTCGAAGTATTTTAAATACGATCACGTTACTTCAAAACGACAGGCCGGTTCAACCTTTAAACCAATTATATATTCCGCAGCACTAAAAAACGGACACGATCCTTGTTCCTATCTGCCGAACGATTCGGTGGTTTATGAGGAATATGATAACTGGACACCTAAAAATTCCAGCGGTGGCTATGGTGGCTATTATTCTATGAAGGGGGCCCTCACTCATTCTGTAAACACCATAAGCGTTAAGTTACTGGAAGAAACAGGTATTGATGAAGTAATCGGGTTTTCTCATCAATTGGGAATTGAGGGGGAATTGCCCGAGGTGCTTTCCCTGGCTCTGGGAACAGGAGACGTTTCGCTGAAGGAAATGGTTCAGGCTTACAGTATTTTTAGCAATGAGGGAAAGGTGGTTGAACCCATTTATCTTATTAAGATTGAAGACAAATTCGGGAATGTTATTTTTGAAAACGAAATTCAGATATCTGAACCGGTAATAGATGCGCATCAGGCTCAGTTAATGACGGAAATGATGAAATCTGTGGTTGATAAGGGTACCGCTTCATCCTTACGAACCATTTATGGGTTTGATAACGAGATAGCCGGAAAGACCGGAACTACCCAAAATAACACCGACGGTTGGTTCATTGGATTTACTCCGGTGCTCATTACAGGAGTTTGGGTAGGAGGCGATAATCCTAAAGTGAAATTCAGATACGGAGGTTATGGGCAGGGAGCCGCGGCTGCTTTGCCCGTCTGGGCCCGTTATATGCAGGAAATATATAAGAATCCTCTTTATAAATATTCGAAAAACCTTTCCTTCGAAATTCCTGATGAGGTGAAAGGGGAATTAGATTGCGAAGATTATCTGGAAACCTATATGGATCGGTTCTGGAGGAAAAGTCCGCCAGACCTTGACTTTATTCGAAGATTTTTTAAGGAGCGAAACGCTGAGAAAAGGAAAAAAAGGAGATGAATTGTCTGGAAGGATTTAGGGTAATTTTTAATGTTTTGTGTTTATTAGATGGAATGAATTCATAGCGTTTGAAAACTAAAACGATTTTTTTTCAGGTTCACATGGAATAACAAATTTTAAATTTGGCATAAAACAATATCACAATCTTTATGTTAATTCATCATGAAAGCATCCTATTTAAAATCATACGGTCAGGCCGATTCACTTCAATATGGAGAACTCCCCGATCCTGTAATTAAAGAGAAATCTTTACTCGTTGAGGTAAAAGCAGTATCGGTAAATCCGGTCGACTGGAAAGTCAGGCAGGGACTCCTGAAGATTATTCTGGGATCGAAATTTCCGAAAATCATTGGTTCCGATTTTTCCGGTATCGTTAAGGAAGTTGCTCAGGGCGTTGAGAATTTCAAACCGGGTGACAGGGTGTACGGTGTTATTTCTGCTTTTTCAGGAAAGCCGGGAGCTCTGGCAGGGATTGCCAATGTAGATGCAAAAGATGCCAGGGCTATGCCCGATTGGCTTTCTTTCGAGGATGCAGCCTCTTTACCTGTGGCAGCCTTGACGGCCACTAACGGACTGCGAAGATGTGGTGTAGTGAAGGGCTCAAGGCTACTTATTAACGGAGCAACCGGTGGGGTTGGACATTTCGGTGTTCAGGCAGCAAAAGCAATCGGGGCTCATGTTACAGCCACTTGTAGTGAGGGGAATTTTGAGCTGGCCAAAAAATTAGGGGCCGATGAAGTTTTCGGCTATAGCGGGGATAATTCAATCGGAGCCGGAATACAATTCGATGCCATTCTTGATGCATGGGGAATGATGGCTCACAAAGAAATCCATCGCCTGCTGAAACCAGAAGGAGTGTATGCCTCCCCATTGCTTATGCCTTGGTCAGTTTTCACTGCATTATGGGTCAGGTTGAGGTATGGCAGGAAGATGACCTCTTCGAACATGCGAAAACGGCCGGAAGATTACGATGAACTTGAGGCCTTAATGGAAAAGAAAAAACTTCAACCTGTAATTGAGAATATATTCCCTTTGGAAAAATCTTCTGAAGCTTTCGATAAAGCCGAATTCGGCAAACCACGAGGAAAGGTAATTATACAGGTCGGATAATTGACAAATTCTCATTAATTTCACGGAAATTGTTTTTAAGGTATTTTTGATGAAATGAAATAATTTAAATAGCATGAAAAGGAAAATTCAATTGAGAAATATCGACCGAAGAGAATTTTTACAAAACAGTGCGAAGTTTGCTACAGGAGCCCTGTTAATGAGCTTTGGGGTGTCAGAAATATTTGGAGCAGATCAATCAGATCGACCGGAGGGCTCCATTGAATGGATAACACTTAACAACGGCATAAAAATGCCAATTCTCGGATTCGGAACCTTGTATCTCAATGGAGCTGAAGGCGAAGGATGTGTAGCCGATGCCATTTCACTGGGTTATCGTTTAATTGATACGGCAACAATTTATGGCAATGAAGCAGCAGTTGGTGCAGGAATTAAAAACAGCGGGATAAGCAGAGAGGAACTTTTCGTGACATCAAAACTCTGGGTAGACGATTCAGGCTATGAAAATACAAAGAAAGCTTTTCAAACAACTCTTAACAAATTGGGACTCGACTATTTGGACCTTTATCTCATTCACCGTCCCCGTGGTGATGTAAAAGGCAGCTGGAAAGCGATGGAAGAACTATACAGAGAAGGAAGAATTAAAGCCATTGGTGTTAGTAACTTCGATGCGAATCAGCTTGATGAAATAATGAGCTATGCGAACATTAAGCCGGCAGTTAATCAAATCGAAACTCATGTATTTTTCCAACAGGAGGAGGCAAAGTTGTATTTAAATCAACACGGTATCCAAATGGAGGCCTGGTCTCCTTTTGCTCAGGGGCGTAACGGACTTTTCACTAACGAAACCCTGGCATCGATTGGTAAGAAGTACGATAAGACCAATGCTCAGGTGAGCTTACGCTGGCATTATCAGAGGGGTGTAGTAGCTATCCCGAGAACATCTCAAAAAGCCCATATGATAGAAAATCTAAATATATTCGATTTTAAGCTTGATGAATCGGATATGAAAAAGATAGAATTGCTTGATTTATATACTACACAATTTCCTGAGTGGGGATGATAGCATGGCTACCTCAGAGTTTTTAGTTTATAATAATCTTTTCGCTATGCCTTTGGCCCATATCATCAGTAATCGAAATAATATACATTCCATTACTTAAGTGCGAGGTGTTTACCTGAATACTACTTGCCTGTATTCTGTTGTTTGTTACCATTAAACCTTGCATAGTAAAGATTGAAATATTTTTAATTTGTCTGTCATTTTCGATTGCAATGAAATTTTTAGCCGGATTTGGATAAATTCTCAGCTGATAATTATTTTCAATTTTATTAATTCCAGTTATTGGCTCTGCATTTCTAACTAATCTAACATAGTTGTTTATTCTAATTGCATCGCCTTGAGGCCCAAAACCAGTTGGCCAATCTGCCGGATTACCTGTTTTTGGATCGCTACGTTGGGCTCCAGCACCGTGCACATCTATCCATCCACCCAGGTTGGACATATAACCCATGGCCCTGCCAAAAGACATATAACAAGCATTATTACCTTTAGTGGGTGTTTGTGAGCAAAAGGTAGTATTGCTCCAATACCATGCATAATCGGCATTACCCGCCTCGTTAGTAATTTGGGTACAATTAAATACAGCGTCAATGGCTGCTGAATTTGTAGTTTCAGGGGAGCGCGAGTAATCCAATATGCTTTGCAATTCTTTAATATCAGGCAATCTCCAATCGGAATAACCTGCATAGCTAGAGCTTTCAGCATAACTTAAAGCATCTTCCCATGAAATGGCCGATCCGTTATCGTTTTGCATCCACATTAAACCCGTGGCTTGGTCGGTAATTGTTCCATCTTCATTATTCATGAAACTATTTTTGCCATAATCACTATTGTCACGTACATAAAGTACACAGTATTTTTTTCTATCATTAGATGGATACCCTTTTATGCGTCCGTCGGCAAAATTAACACCAAACATGGTTGAATTTCCATTCATAGTAGTTGATACATAAAGAGTTGATGTTGCGTATTGAGCATCGATAATGCGTTCGTCTGATGTAGCTCCGTGTAAGCTTGCATCCATATCGCCATAGGCAAAATCAAAATAATTGGTATTTATGTATGGCACAGCATTACCTTGGCTCGTGGCTATTGGGCTTGGCTCTGCTCCATAATACATTATTAGCGAGTATTGTTCTTTAATTGTGGGTAAACGCCAATCACTATATCCACCGGTAGTACACAACGATGCATTTGCAAGAGCTGCTTCATAAGTCATTTTATCATAGTAATTAATTAGCTCATCCCCATTTCGGTCGGGCGATTTTTCCCACATTAACCCGCTCACATTATCAGTAATTGTACCATCTCCATTATCAGTATAAGAGGGTGTATTCCCCGGATGATTAGTGTTTTGACCATAGAATGAATCCCCAGGTGTTGGTAATGATATTACTTCCGAATTATTGTAGGAATTGGCTTGACCTGTTCCTACAATCGTATAAGTATTTGAAAAAATTATTGTAGTATCATAGGGAATTTCATCTTCAAACGATTTACTATTGATAGCATACATTTGTTGCTCTAAACCCAGTTTGGCATTTAGCTGCTCCGGGCTTAAATTATTTAACAAAAGGTTATTTGTCTCAAATGGATCAACACTTAAGTCAAAAAATTCTCTCCGTCCATCTATATCATAAATAATTTTGTATTTCGAGTCTCGCATCGTATATACATCGGTTGGAATAGTGTGATTGGCTCCAAGCTCCATGTAATTGTAGCTACGCTTTTCACCATTGGGGCTGGTTAGCAAATGTTTAAAACTGTAACTGTCATTTATTTGGTTCGATGGCAAGGCATCAGGCTCTGCAATTTGTGCAATGGTAGCGTAAAAATCACTTACATTAATCATTGCATCTTCCTTTTCATTTATTCGACTTACACCTTTGCCAGAAATAATTAATGGGACATTAATGCCTCCCTGATAAACCGTATTCTTTCCTTTTTTATCTGGAAAGCCTTGCAAGACATTACCGGGTGTCCCATTGTCTCCCAAAAAAATAACTATGGTATTTTCTAATATATCTGAGGGAATGGAGTCTAACAAACGTCCAATTTCATAATCCATCGATTCAATCATAGCAATATACTTCTGAAGGTTCGTACTTACATTATCGGAAGTGTACAATTTTTCAGGGGGTACATGAAATGGTGTGTGTGGAGCAATATGCGCTAACCACATAAACCAGGGTTTTGTCTGTTGGTTGATCCATTTTGCTGCATAATCAGTTAAATAGCTTGTTACATATTCAGTACAAGTCGTACTTTCGTGGTTTTCAACTTTTGCCCAATTGAAATAATCTTCAACACCGAAATCCATTACTCCCATAAAGTCATCGACACTAAGTGCATACGGATGATCAATATCTGAAGGATTAGAAACATGCCATTTCCCAACCACACAACTTGCATAAGCATTCATGGTAAGTTCATCCAATTCTTTAAAAATAGATTTTTGACCGGTATCTAAAACTTCAGGCACGGTATTTACACCGCTATTAACTCCATATTTTCCTGTTAGTAAAGATGCTCGAGTGGGGGTACATGCAGGGCATGCCCATGTATTGGTAAAGGTTACGCCCGATTCGCATAGTTCGTCTATGTGTGGAGTATTTGGAAAAACTGTGCCTACATCAAACGCATTCAGAGCATCAACCCCCATGTCGTCGGCTAATATAAATAGTATATTTGGTCGCTCTTCTGCATTGGAACTCATTGACACAAACAGTGTAAATAGAATGAAAAACCCTGCGAATCTCTTATACATCTCTTAAAATTTTATAAGCTTTTTAATGCTTGTTGTATTATCGAAATAAATATGGACCAAGTAAATACCTTTGATCATTTCTCCGATATTGAGTTTAAAACTTTGAGCATAATCAAGATTATGAGAGAGCAGCTTTTGTCCTTCCATATTATATAACTCAACTTTAACTTGTTCATACTCTTTCCCCAACGAGATCGTGCAATTATCATTCACTGGATTGGGATAAATGGTTATTGATTCATCGGTATTTTGCTTGTAATTGATAGCGGTTGTACTTGTGTCATTTTCCAGAAGCGAATAAATAGTTTCAATGGCCATTTGTGGTTGATGACCGAAAAATGCCTTAGCCACCTTTCCCTCCTGGTCTATTATAAAACCACGTCCAAAGGGCATGCCACCGACATTAGGTTGCGAAAAAATTCCTCCTCCAACAGTTCCGTCAGCATCATACAACATGGGGCCACGCTGGTAAAATCTACTCGTCCAAGTTTTTACCCAATCCAGCGGATCTCTATCGAATTGATTTTCATTCATTACATAAGTTTCCACATTCGGATTGTCGGCAAACTCCTTAACAATGGTATTTTGCATATCAGCTTCGGCGGATGGGCAAGCAGGACACCAGGTACCAAACATCTGAACCCAAACTACTTTACCTCCTTGCTCTGAAAGTGTAAACTTTTTTTCTGTATAAACGCCTGTTTCAGGATCTGTATAAAAGGCTGGCAGTGTAAAATCTGGTACTTCTTCTCCTGCATCTAAAGATGAAGTTTTTCCAAATAACTGTATAGGAAGTGGGTTTTCATCAGGATCATTTGAATTAATGAATAATACCTGGCCTTCATTTTCTGTACCTTCTACATAGCTTATATCAAAAAAAAGCGTGTCACCAGGCTCAAGCAATTGAGGTGTTAAAGTAGTTGAAAAGTCACTTGTTAAAGTCGATACATTATCAATAATTAAAGTAGCCCCACCCTGATTAACAAGATAATGTTCTTCACTTCCCCCAGCCGCCGGAAAGCGGATACGTTGCGTACTACAAGTTATGTCGGGAACCTTAGATTCAGCCAATGGTTTAATTTGGTAGCAATCTACCGCATCCCAACCTGCAACCAATAAGATACTATCGTTAGCTGCGCCAACACCAAAGGCTGTTCTGATATATGCTTTTTCAGTAAACCTTGATGTTTTCTCCGAAGCAACAAGCGTAATTTCAGTACCTTCTCCTACCTCATATACCGAAACGCCACCAAATGTTGAGGTCGCTAAATATTCACCTACCCAACAAACATCTTCGACACAACCAATTATAGGATATACCTCACGTGTAGATAAGTCACCATTCTTATAAACACAAATACCTGCTCCTCCACAGGCCATATAAACGCTACCATCTCTTGCTTCGATATCTTGTGCCGTACCCATGGCTGTTGTTGTGGTTTCTCCAGCAACAATTTTTGGAGCACTTACATCCGAAATGTCAACCACCTTTAATCCACCGCCACCGTCAGCAACATATAAGGTGTCGCCACTTAAGGCCATGTCAAAAACATCGGTAAAGCCTTCAGAAAGCGAACCTGCTAAAGTTGGATTTTCAGGGTTTTCTAGTGAGTATATTCGGATACCTTTGTCGTGAGCAGCCGCATAAAGAAAGTCTCCAAACACTTTTACTTTCTCAAAAAACACATCGGTCTCTGTTAAGTTCGTAATGCTTGTAATACCATCCGCCGTAATTTTTGAGATACCTATTCCTGTTGTAGTAATTCGACTTTCTGACTGATGATTATTTATGTAGAGAAAGGTATCCTTGTATATGGCGACATCACGTCCACCACCTCCTTCACGTCCCGATCTTGAAATGTAATCAATACTTCCAGGTATCGACATTGTGCTAAGGTCTATAATAGCAATTCCTGAACTGCTAAGAGACATAATTTTACCGTCAGAAAGGCCTATGGTACCTAGGATATGGTCAGTTCCTTCAAAATTTCTATCAGATTTTTGAAAAATATATCGGCCAACAGGCTCTAAAACAATTTTTTCAGTTGATTGGGCAAAGAGATTTGTGAATAACAGAAGTATTAAAGTTATTGTTAGAATGTGTCGCATATTAAAAAATATTAGGGATTAAATTGAGTTTTAAATGTATTCCGAGTGAAAAGCTGATTACCCTCAATTCTTTTGACTGTCATTTAGATACTTCAACTATCTCAAGGTTTAATATGATTTACAACTTTTTTTATATTGCGCCTATAAATTTGAACCTCTAGCTCGGCGAAGGCAATATCGAACTTCGAAATGTTTAAGGGATTAGATGAAGTAATTGTTTTTCTTATAGATTATAAATTAAACTGATCTTTCGCGTGTTGCGTTTCACATTCTGCGTTTCGCATGTTGCGAAACTTAATCCATCTTCAGTCGGAAGACTTTTCCTTAGTAGACTGGAAAAACCGGTCAGACTGACCACCTAATACCGGAGCAAATTGACCACCCACGTCAATTTTGACGTACTACCCCGTTTAGGCATTTTTGGAATACTAAGTAGTTAAATAACAAACTTTCCATTATTCAACTTAATAATACTAAACACACCTTTATTTGGTTTTAAATATTGCATAAATCACATATTATTGGAGATATATTTGTATGTTTACAACATATTATTGGAGATACTGAAAGTGAATTGACACTTAATTAAATTAGTATTATGAAAAGAAATGCATATAATGACCTGATTTCCTGGAAGAATAGTGTAAAGCGTAAACCACTTGTTCTTCAAGGAGCACGTCAAGTAGGTAAAACATACCTTGTAAAGGAATTTGGAAAACGGGAATACAAAAATTTATATTATCTGAATTTCGAACAAGATCCAAACCTTTCTAATCTTTTCGAGCCTTCATTAAATCCTGAAATTATAATCAATAATATCAGTCTATATATTGGAGTGAAAATTATAGCAGAGGATACATTGTTGTTTTTTGATGAGATACAAATTGCACCGCGTGTTCTTACATCCCTTAAATATTTTCAAGAACAAGCCCCTGACTTTCATATAATTGCTGCAGGGTCATTTCTGGGAGTAAGTATAGGAAATGAAAGCAGTTTCCCGGTAGGAAAGGTAAATTTCCTTACCCTTTACCCCATGTCTTTTACTGAATATCTGACAGAAGTTGGAGAAGATCTATTTATAGAAAGTTTAGGTTCATTAGAAATAATCACCCCTTTTCCTGAAGGCATTCATAATAAAATGCTGTCCCATTTAAAGTTGTATCTTTTTCTTGGGGGAATGCCGGAAGTTATAAACGATTACAGCCAAAACAAGAATATTGTAAGCGTTAGAAGTATTCAAACAGATATTCTGAATGCTTACGAAAAGGATTTCTCGAAGTATACTGATAAAAATCAAGCTATTAAAACATCTGATTTTTGGAATTCCATTCCAAACCAATTAGCAAGAGAGAATAAAAAATTTAAATACAAGGATATTAAAAAAACTGCTCGCTCAATTATGTATGAACAAACTATCGAATGGCTTAGAAAAGCAGGACTGGTTCATTTAGCATACAATGTAGAAACTCCCAAAATACCCTTATCAGGATATGCAGATTTTTCCAAGTTTAAAGTATACATGCATGATGTTGGGTTGCTTGCTGCAAAACTGAATATTTCTTCTGATCAGATTGTAATGCCGGATGCTTTGTTCAGAGATTTTAACGGTGCGTTCATTGAAAATTTCATTGCACAGGAGTTGGCATCGACCGGTAAAAATCAGTTGTTTTACTGGACCTCAAGAAGTGATGCTGAAATTGATTTTTTGTTAGAATCTAATCAGAATATATTCCCGTTGGAAGTGAAGAGCGGAACTAGCAGAAATACTAAAAGTCTTCAGAGCTATGCCTCAAAGAATAATCCTGACAAAATATTCAGAACATCTCCAAGGAACTTAATACAGTCAGGTAATTTTGTAAATATTCCATTATATGCTATAGAATTGCTAAAAAGGCTGGTTTAAGTGAAAAAAACCAGAGGACATATCTAGCCTCCAAAGTGAATTCCCTTTTTCACGCAAAGTCGCAATTCAAGAGGGTTTCAGAGGGGTCAAATAAAAAACACCCCATCAAAAATGATGAGGAGTCCTCTTTAGTAGACAAGAGGTTTGAAATATCTAACCTGGATTTGTTGAAAGATTTGGCGGAAGTGATTCATTTTCTTTCAGATTAACCTCTAAAATTTTACTTTTCACAGATTGCGTTTCACTGTATGGAATTCCTGTCTTTCTCATCAACATTATTATGTGAATTCCAATTTTGCAAATATTTGCATATTTGGAATCGATTCTAATTTTACATATTTTTGAATTATTGGAATCAATACTTGAAATCATGATAAAGCGTTTGCTATTTGAGGAAGCGGAAATAACGGCCCGGGAATTTAAGATTGTTGCAATTACAGGACCCCGTCAGTCAGGTAAAACAACATTATGCAAGCATGTTTTTAAAAACAAACCCTATGTTTCTTTTGAAGATTTAGATATCATGGAAGAGGCAGAATCCTCTCCGCGAAGTTTCATTAATAAATACAAAGATGGAGCGGTTTTTGATGAGATACAGCGTGTTCCCGGACTTTTTAACTATTTGCAGACTCAGGTTGACAAGGTTGGGAGGAACAATCAGTATGTAATTTCGGGCAGCAATAATTTCTTGCTACAGCAAAGCATTTCACAATCACTCGCCGGGAGGGCAGCTTATATTGAATTGCTTCCATTGAGTTTACTTGAATTACAAGAACACTGGGGAAATACAAAAAGCCCCGTTTTTTATATGATGAATGGTTTTTATCCTTCAATAATTACCAAACAGTCATCCGCAGAAAGATGGTTGCCTAATTATCTGAAAACCTATATTGAACGCGATGTACGAATGATCAGGAATATTGAAAACCTGAACCTGTTCTCAAAATTTGTAAAACTGGCAGCAGCAAGGTCAGGGCAAATATTAAACGTAAATAACCTCGCGAATGAAACAGGTGTGGATAACAAGACCATAAGTGCATGGATTAGTGTTCTTGAGAGCAGTTACATTGTTTATCGTTTGCAACCATATTATAACAGTTTCAATAAACGTATTATCAAATCACCAAAACTATATTTTTACGATGTTGGTTTGCTGTGCAATATATTAGGACTGAACAGCGAAACAGCTATAAAAAACAGCAATATGTATGGTGCAATATTTGAAAACCTGGTCATTTCGGAAATAAAGAAAAACCGCTTCAATAAAAACCAAAATGGTGAACTGTATTATCTGCGGGACAGTACCGGAAATGAAGTTGATCTGGTTTTGGAGAAAGATGGCAATCTGATTCCGGTTGAAATAAAATCATCAGCGAAGTATAAAAGTTCTGATCTTAAGAACCTGAAATGGTTTCAGAGATTGTATAGAATTGAAGGAGGAATGCTAATCAATCAGAGCACTGAAAATCAAGAACTGGAGGATGGAATAATGAATATAGGTTGGGCCGAAGTGGCTAATGTTTAAATAGCAATAAAAACACCCCACCAAAAATGGTGAGGTGTCCTTCTTAGTAGCAGGGATAGATGAATCTTTAGCTCCGCGAAGCCAAATATCTAACTTCGATTTGATTAAAGGTTCAGCGGAAGTGGTTGAATTTCTTACAGAAAATGAAGCTACTTTAAGCAATTCGGATTGAGCCAGATTAGTTGATTCTTAATCGGCACATTTTCACTAATCTCTGAAATATTGATAAACTTAGTTAATAGGGTACTTTTCGAATATTGCTGACACGAAACACATCTCAATCATCCTTAAAAAGGTAGGCGACAAAAAGAATCCTACTATAAATGACTAATGATGAAAAGGATTATTAGTATGATTTAAACGTTCCCCACGCACTATATAAATCAATATGCTTTCTCTAACAATTATGATTGTATTGTTTGGTACTGGTGTTTATAAATACAGCCGTGCAAAAAGGCTTATTGTTTATTTGACCACCATTTCAAATTAATTGACCAATATTCAAACCCTTTGCTTCTTTTCTACAACTATTTTTGATTGATAATCATTTAATAAAATATTATTAATCAGAAAATGATACTACAAAAGTTTGTGGGTAATCCCATCTTAAGTCCAAATTCTAAAAATGCCTGGGAAAATTTAGCTGTATGCAACCCTGGTGTGTATTATGACAATGATAAATTCTACATGCTTTACAGGGCGGCAGGTGATGATGAGAACCATGTCATCAGAATTGGATTGGCAATTAGCAATGATGGATATAATTTTAAAAGAACTAATGAAAAGCCGGTACTTGAACCAAGCAGCGAAGGACCGGATTCCGGGTGTATAGAAGATCCCCGGATCGTTAAGTTTGACGACTATTACTATGTTACCTATGCGTTCAGGCCATTCCCCCCGGGTCAGTATTGGAAATTTGAACATGATGTGGTATTGACAAAGGACTATGGAGATAATGCCCCTCTGTTTGTTACTAATAATATTGCAAATTCAGCCCTGGCAATAACAAAAGATTTCAAAGACTGGATAAAATTAGGACGTATCACCCAGTCAAATCTCGATGATCGTGATGTAATACTTTTTCCCGGTAAAATCAATGGCAAATATGCCATGTTGCATCGTCCCAAGGAATGGAAAGGTGAAAAATATGGAACAGAACAACCGGCCATATGGATACGGTACAGCAACGATCTGCTGGTTTGGAATGAGCCAAGTAAACTGCTGATATCAGGTATAAAAGGAACCTGGGAAGAAAAAATCGGAGGCAGCACTCCTCCCTTAAAAACGGATAAAGGCTGGCTGGTTCTCTATCACGGAGTTGAGAACGGTGGAAAGGGTTATTATCGTGTTGGAGCCTTAATGCTCGATCTGGATGATCCTTCTATTGTAATCGGACGAACAAAGGATTTTATAATGGAGCCTGAATTCGACTATGAAATCGAAGGATTCTACAAAGGCTGCGTGTTCCCAACCGGAAATATTATTGTGGATGATACCCTATATGTTTACTATGGTGGTGCTGACAAATATATTGGATTAGCTACTTGTAATGTAAATGTTTTAATTGATTTCATTTTGGGCCAATAAAAATAGGCTGATTTAAAATATGACAACAAGCTTTTCTTTATAAAAAACAGAAATGGAGAATTTAAGTTTTTGGAGCAGTGGTCCTGAATGGGTCATAGGTCTTTCATGGGTCGATATTATTATCATATTTGTATATTTTATTATCATTGTTCTTCTTGGGATAAGATACGGTAAGAGTAAAGATACCAACTCTTATTTTCTGGCAGGGAGAAGCATGACCTGGGGTGTAATAGGTTTTTCCCTATTTGCGGCAAGCATATCCAGCTCAACATTGATTGGTCAGGCCGGAGATGCCTATAGCACTGGAATAGCAGTATTTAACTATAATTTGATATCTGTTTTTGTAATGGTGTTTTTTGCATGGTTCCTATTGCCCTTGTATATTAAATCCAGGATTTACACCATTCCTGAATTTTTAGAGCGAAGGTTCAGTGTACATTCCCGTTACTATTTTTCAGCGGTCACTATTATAGTTAACATTTTTTTAGATGCAGCAGGATCGCTATATGCTGCAGCAATGGTTATGAAATTAATATTTCCTGAAGCATCATTAATCATGTTAGCAGCAATATTCGCTGTTATTGTGGCTGCTTATACTATCCCGGGAGGACTTTCTGCAGCTATTCGCATCGATTTGATGCAAGGCATATTTTTGTTAGTGGGAGCTGTAGTATTAACAATTTTTGCCTCAAAAAATGGAGGCGCTGAATATGTAAAAGAATTAATGAGAAGTGGTGATATTATGATGAAGCTTGTTCGTCCTTCAGATGATCCATCAGTTCCCTGGCTGGGAATGATTGTTGGAATCCCAATTCTAGGTTTATTTTTTTGGGGCAATAACCAACAATTAGTACAACGTGTACTTACTGCAAAATCAGTTGATGAAGGACGAAAAGGGGTATTGCTCGTTGGCTTTCTCACCGTGATTACTTTATTTATTATTATCATTCCGGGTGTGATGTCAGTTAAATTGTTCCCGGAATTGCCCAAGCCCGATATGGTTTATCCCATTATGATAATGAAACTATTGCCAAATGCGTTGATTGGTTTTATGATGGCTGCCATGGTGGCGGCACTAACATCATCATTGAGCGGTTTGCTTAATTCTGTTGCTACCCTGTTTACGATGGATTTTTATACCAAATGGTCACCAGAAAGTTCCTCGAAAAGGAGGGTTGCCGTGGGCCGCATCGCTTCTATATTTGTATTAATTATCGCAGTATTATGGGCTCCACAGATTGGTAGCCGTTTTGGGACTCTATTAAAATATTACCAGGAGATGCTTTCTATGATGGCCCCTCCCATTGTTGCTGCATTTATCATTGGGATTTTTTGGAAGAGAGCCAATGCCAAGGGTGCATTTACAGGTTTAATTGCCGGTATATTGCTTGGAATTGTTAATTTATTATTCAAGATAAATACCGGGACCTCATTATTCGGGGACATGCACTTTCTGTTGACAGTCCCGATTTATTTTGGATGGAGTATTGCAATTATTGCTATTGTGAGTATTTTAACAGAGAAGCCAGAAAAAAACAAGGTTGAAGGATACACCTGGTCAATTGATGAATTTAAAAAGGAAACAATTCAATTACGTCAGGAGTCATTTCTTAAAAGCTATAGGTTTTGGTCTTTTGTTTTACTAATTATCTGTTTTATTGTGCTAATTCTATTTTGGTAGTAACATTTGCGTAAAAATAATTAAAATGAAACTTAATAGAGTATTCTTAGTTGCTTTACCTGCGATGGCTTTAACTGCATGCCCGCAAAGTCAAAAAAAAGAAACGGTCAGGAAACAACCTAATTTTCTGTTTATCCTAACTGATGACCAGCCCTATGATGCTTTAGGTATTTATGATCGTTATCCATTTCTGAAAACGCCTAATATGGATAAACTTGCTATGGAAGGTGTGAATTTTACAAACTATTTTGTCACGCAATCAATTTGTTCTCCATCTCGTGCCAGTTTTCTCACAGGCACATTTCCACACATTCATGGAGTTAATCAAAACAATCCTAAAGTGGATCCCGATTGGAACAGCTACCCGTCTTATAACTCACATCTCCATAATGCCGGATATGAAACGGCTTTTATTGGGAAAATCCATATGGCTCATTTTAAGGGGGAAAAACATATACGCCCCGGGTACGATTACTGGTACAGTTTTATAGGGCAAGGTGATTTTTTTGATCCCATGGTAAATGATAATGGCAGTGAATACCAGGAAATAGGCTACATGACGGATATACTTACAGAAAAAGCCATTGACTGGCTTAGGGATAAGCGCGATAAAAGCAAATCTTTTAGCCTGTGTTTATGGCACAAGGCCATTCACGAGCCGCATACACCTGCTCCCAGACATGAGGGTTTATATGCCAGCGAAAATCTTCCCGAACCGCCCCATGGTATGCACAAAGAAACTTTTTTAGGTAAACCTGAGTGGCAACGAAGAAAAGCCATCGGAAAAAACTGGAGGGAACATTTACCAATACCAAATGAACTAGACGAACAGAATTGGCCCATTAAAGAAGAAAAATTCATGAATATGTTAGAATGCCTTTTAGCCGTTGACGAATCTTTGGGTAAAGTACTGACAACGCTTAAGGAGGAAGGTGAATTGGAAAATACAGTGGTGATTTTCAGTAGTGATAATGGATATTTTATGGGCGAACATACCTACCACGACAAACGGATCGCATATGAATCATCAATGCGCATTCCTATGATTATTCGCTATCCTCAGAAAATAGAACAGGGATCTGAAATTGATGCACTTTGCATGAATATCGATTTGGCTCCTACAATACTGGAAATGGCAGGAGTAGAAGTGCCTGAATACATGCAAGGTAAATCAATGCTTGACTTAATGGAACAAAAAGACGAAAACTGGCGCAAATCAATACTTTTTGAATACTATGTTGATGATGCCTATCCCTATGCAGGACCTGATATGTTGGCCGTTATAACTGACAGTTTTAAACTGGTTGATAACTTTATTGAGGGTGATATAGATGAATTGTATGATTTGAAGCAAGATCCCGGAGAGATGAATAACCTGATTTCAGACCTTAAATACTCTGAGGTAGAGAAAAAACTACGTGAGCAGTTAATTGAATTAAAAAAAGAGTACGAATACAACCCTGATCGGGATTGGTGGTTAAGACAAGTAATACAAAATCCGAACTAACATTCATGAAAAATAGCATTATATCATTATTGATGATATTTATTTCCTGCAGTTCATCATGTCAGGTAAATTCTACACAGAAATTGTCAGATCAACAAATCATTGAACTCATTGATAATTCCCGGCCATTAAAGGGTGCAAAAATCCCAAATGATATAAAACATCGTCTCGGAACCACTCATGTTTCAGGGAAGTATTATTTCACCGACGAACCTTTTCTTATAGAAGGATGTAAAAAGGTAAATGAAATGGGCTATGGGGTAATCAAACTGTGGTTCCAAAAAAATCCGCAGAACCGATTCTATCATTTTAATTCTGAATGGGATATAAAAGACCGTCTTAGCTTAAAGGAATTGGCACAACATCCCTATTATAAAACTTGTTTCGAAATGCCATTTTCCACGATTGCATTAAGCGTTGGTGGAGCTGGTTTAAGAACTACTGATGAAACAGTGCAGGTGGAAGAAAAGGAAATATATGAGTTGACAAAATATTTGTTGGAGGAATACAAAGACAGGGATTTAACATTTATTCTGCATAACTGGGAAGGGGACTGGCTTATGCGAGGTGGAAACGGTATTCATTCCCGTTGGTCAAGAAGTGCAGGACAGTTGGTAAATGCTGTAGATGGTGACAGGTATACCGTTCCAGTACCAAATGATTCATTACAACGGGTCGATGCTATGGTTAAGTGGTTCACAGCCCGTCAGTCGGGTGTGTCAAGAGCTCGTGCTGAAGTAAAAAACAGTAAGTGTAAAGTCTACCATGCCATTGAAGCCAATAAGGTGATGGATAGCATGGAAGGAATACCAGGAATTATCAACTATGTTTTACCTAGGGTTGAAACTGATATGGTTTCATGGTCGTGCTATGATGGACTAGATGAAACCGGCCTGAAATTATATAAAGGAATTATGTATATATATGAAAACATAAGACCGACCGATTACATGCATGGCAAAAAAGTTGTTTTCCTCGGAGAAATAGGAATTCCTGAACAGCGATACGAAGGACTAACTGAAAAGAAAACGGTTGTTGATCGCTGGGATGCCTATATGGGCGTTTGCCTTGCACTGGATATTCCGTACATGATTCAATGGGAATTGTATTGTAATGAACCCAAGGAAGAGAGCCTCAGAAGTGTAATGGAAAAAAGGACTACCGAGGAAATGCGAGGTTTTTGGCTAATCCGTCCTGATGGGACAAAAAGCTTTGTAGGTGAATACTTTGAAAAATTATTGCAAAATAATGGCAAAAGAATAATGTAATCAAATGCCATGAAAACAATGATTATTAAGATGCTTTTTAGTTTTCTTTTTTAAAATAATGCGAAATAATTTTTAGTCGTATATTCATTGATAATTATTCCGTAAATCCATTCTCGGTCGCAGGAAAGGAACTTTGGTGACGATTACAGGAAAAAGATTTAAGTAGGGTAATAGTAAAAATATTGTACTTTTGGGTGAAACAGAAACTAATTATATCTTAGCTTAGTAAGTAAAATAGAATTTGTGGATGTATTTCAATCAGGATTCTTAAGAGTTGGCTATGAAATAAAAACATCCTAATGCTAAGTTATCATTACAAGAAGAATATTTGAATTGGGCTGAAGATTCATCATTTTTCCAATCTTAAATTTACCTTACTATTTAAGAGAATTTGTCATAAAATGAGATTTCCCTGAAATACTAGTCTAAATATATTGATTGATGCTAAAATATATATTTATTAAGTTTGGTTTTATTATTCTATTATTTATTCCTTGTAACATTCAATCACAGGAAATCAGACATTTAAGTGTAGAGGAAGGATTAAATAATGGATATATTACTTATATTGAGAAAGATTCTTTGGGATTTATATGGATTGGTACTTCAAATGGAATAAATCGGTATTCGGGCTACGATTTTAAACATTATAACATTTTTAATTATACATTCAAAAATGATAACCATGTGGCTCAAATCATCAATAAAGATGGAGAGTTATATGTGCTTGGCAGGGATGGAGTCTTGCTTAAATACAGATACGAATTTGATGATTTCGAAAAAATAATTCATTTACCTGATCTTGAATTTTTTTCCTGCTCTTTTCTTACTGATTCTCAAATTATTATTGGACTACCAACCGGAATGATAATTGTAAATACCAATGAGAGAAGTGTAAGTAACATAATGCATCCCGATCTAAGCTTTGTTCGAAAAATTGTATATAAGGATGGGAAAATCTATTCGTCATCCTCAAATGGCCTCGTAATATTTGAGTATTCAAACAAGAAATTAAAGAATTTGGATACTCTTTTTGTATCAAAAGACATCAATCATTTTGCAATTGACAAAATGAACCGTATTTGGGCTGCAACAGAGAAAAACGGATTACTACTATATGACGGAAAGTCTACAGAACAAGTAGCCCTATCTGATGACAAATCAAAATCATATACACTCAGGTTTGTTACATTTAATAATCAGCAGGAAGCTATTGTGGCCGTGGATGGTATGGGATTATACATCATTGATCATGCACTCCGGATTCGAAAAAAAATTGTTCATGATCCGGATGTCAATAACTCAATTCGACAAAACAGGATACATCACATTTATATTGATAAAGGCAATATGTATTGGTTAGCTGTAGGTGAAGTTGGCATAGACCTGTTCAAAGAAGAAAATAATCCCTTCTTAAATATTTCACATGTTCAAAACGAGAAAAACAGTCTTCATAGCAACATCGTCCGGTCTATTTTTGAGGATAATGAGGGTCTCTTATGGTTTGGCACCGAAAATGGATTAAGTAGTTTAACACCTGGAGGGGTGTGGACAAACCATAATAATTCTTTTGGACTTGAAGGAATACCGGTTTTGTCTATCAATCAATATCTTAACAACATCATTTTAGGTACTTATGGAGAAGGACTTTTAGAGATTGATAAAGCGAAAAATAGGGTTTCATATTTTTTTGAGGAATCTCAGAATAGCGTAGAATTAATTTTCGCTACTTATTCCAGTAAAAATAAACTATGGGTTGGGGGAAATCGTTCTCCATTATCTGTTTATATAAATAAAACACTTACTGAAAGATTTTCAATATCGGAGGTAAGAAGCATTGTGGAAGGCAATGGTAAGATATATGTGGGAGGCTTGAATGGTTTGGTAGAAATTAATCCCCGAAATAATAGTGTCAGGCACTACATTGATCCAATTACCAATATACCTGAGTATTCTAATGTTTTTGCAGTTCATTTTGATAGTACCAGAAGTTGTTTGTGGTTAGGAAATGGGAATGAATTCTATAAGCAGTCTCTGACTAAAGGCTATAAAAAAGAGAGATTTATTCCTTCTGGCGGCTTGGAATTAGGCGTTATTTATTCAATTCAGGCTGATAATTCCGATATTTTATGGATAAGCACTTCCAAAGGATTATATAGTTTTAATCCCGATACATTTTTTTTTCGTAACTATTCAGATGAAGATGGGGTAAAGATCAAAGAATTTGGATTTGGTGCTTCGGCAAAACTGCAAAACGGTGCGTTTGCTTTTGGCGGGCCAAATGGAGCCGTTATTTTTAATCCGGAATTATTGCCTAAGGGTAGCTCCGTTTCCGATATTTTTGTAAGTGAGTTTCTTATTAATGGGGTTGAACCTGACTCTGCAACGGTAGCTTTCAACATCAATTTCCTCGATGATATTGAATTGGAGTACACACAAAACTCTTTGTTATTTCGTTTCGAAGTTCTCGATTTTTATGGCTCCAAACACAACACATTTATTTGGCAATTGGATGGATACGATGAATACCCTGTAGTCTCAAGCGATAACAGAACTGCTGTTTACTCCAAATTGGAGCCTGGTGAATATAATTTATCGGTAAAAGTAATAAACTCTGACGGCATTGAGGGAAAACAACTTTACCAATTAGGAATTACAATTAAGCAGCCTTTTTACTCAACTTATTGGGCCTATTGTGTTTATGTATTATTAGCAGGTATATTAATATATCTAATTATATTATACATTCGAGCCTCGGAAAAAAAGCGTTTCTCAGATGAAAAGATTAAATTTTTTATAAATGTTGCACACGATATACGCACACCAGTTTCACTCATACAACTTTTAGTAGAGCAGATAAAACATGGTTATATTGAGTCGCAGCAAATAGAATTAATAAACCGAAATGTTAAAAACTTAAACAATTATGTAACCCAACTTCTGGAATTCCAAAAAGCCGAGAGGCAAAAATTAAATATCTCAGTTCGAAAAGTCGGCTTAAAGCCTATGTTGGAGGAAATTGCTCTTGATTTTCAACCTCTGCTTGAGAAAAAATCGATGGATCTTACAATCGATGTTTCTGAAGTTGATGTATGGATTGATGAAATGAAAATGAGTAGGGTTTTTAATAACCTAATCTCTAATGCAATAAAGTATAGCGAAGAAGGAGGGCAAATAAAACTGAAAAGTAGAATCAATGAAGAGACTATTGAAGTAAAAGTGATTGACAATGGAATAGGAGTACCAGAAAAAGAACAGAAATTAATTTTTAACCGTTTTTCACGGGCAAGTAATGTAAAAGATACAGGGGTTGGTATTGGCCTTATGCTTGTAAAACATATAGTTGAATTGCATAAAGGACGAATTTATTTTAATAGTAGCAAGGATATAGGCTCAACTTTTACCGTTTCAATTTTAAGAGGCACACATCATTTTTCGGACAACCAATTTGAAGAAATTGAAGCGCAAGTTGATTCAAATAATTATATCGATAAAGCTTTTAGTTGTGATAAACTGATTTTGTTGGTTGATGATAATGATGATTTAAGGCAAACAATAAGAAATGATTTAGAAAAACACTACAGAATTATAGAAGCGTCAAATGGGAAAGATGGATTAGTCCTGGCTCTGGAGAAAAATCCAGATGTCATTATTACTGACGTTATGATGCCGGTGCTGAGTGGAAAAGAGTTTTGTAAAATTATAAAGTCGAACTTTAAAACCAGTCATATCCCTATCATTATGATTACCGCTTTAGCTGACATTCAACATAGAATTGAGGGAATAAAGGTAGGTGCTGATGCCTATATCGAGAAACCTTTTAGCATAGAAGTGTTGAAGGTCACTATAAATAATCTATTGCGAACACGTCAAATGTTAGGATTAGTTAAGGATAGAGATACTTATGGCAAGAAAGTAAAACAATCTCCGGATGAAGAATTTCTATCAAAAGTTGTGGATATTACTAAAGAAAATCTAACTGACCATGATTTTTCTATCGATGCCCTTTGCGATAAACTGGGGTTTAGCCGTTCCAATTTATTTCGCAAACTCAAAGGATTAACAGGAATGACACCGTCAGATTTAATCATTAAAATTAAACTTAATCATGCAGAAGAATTACTAAGATCGCAAAAGGATATAAGAATTGCGGATATAGCTTATGAATCAGGATTTCATGATCCCAAATATTTTAGTACTCTTTTTAAAAAACACTACGGAAAGTCCCCAAAAGATTTTATTGGAAATAACGAAGGACTTTGAAAATATGAATAGCTTAATTTTCAACTAAATTGATTCTGATTTAAACTTTGATTGAATAGTATTTATTTGACTGACAATGAAGATGTCTTGTTAATGTAAATAATTCAACAAAACGAATTTCTTATCCGCAAATTTAGTTTAATAAATAGCGATTAATTATCACTAAATTTTCAATAATACCAATTAAATCAACCATTTAAAAATATTCATTCAAACTCATTTAGCCCAATTCGAGGGGCATAAAATGCTCTAAAATTGAATTAATATTTAAAATCTTCTTATTTAAATGCTTCATATTAATGATTTTAGGAAATATAACTAAGAATTAAACCTATTTGAACAGCATTTCACCCTCCCAAAAAAAACTATTTTCGAACTTGCATTAAATTTACAGCTAATTCAATCTGACAAATGAAGGTATTTAAGATAGTTTTATTAATAATAGGAACCATCATGGTAACAGGTTTCTTTATCTATATAGCCTCAGCGAAAGACAACAAGGTTTATGAAGTACATATAGATGAGTTTAACTATATAATAGGAACACAAACCGTCGGTTCTAAATATAAGTTTACTGATGAAACAATGCTTGTTGAAACAGCAAAACAGATCAGGTCAATGGGATCGAATCTTTTAAAATTTTCAATGACTTCCAGATATTGCGGTGAAAACTACGGCCTTCCAAAAAATGATAAAATAACATCCCTTACTAAATTAGCTCAATTGGAGCCTTCTGTTAAAGCTGTATTGAATATGGATTTTAAGTACTATCATATTTGGGCTTATGGTTTTTCTCAATACACCCCGGAAAGAGAAGCTGAAAAAGTTGACACCAATCAGATCAAATTTATCAACGGGTATCCTGATAAATATGCCAACGCACTTTATGAAGAATTGTACGATTTTGCTTCTTATCTTTTAACAACCTACAATAACTCGGGAAAAGTTTTTTACCTGGGAAATTGGGAAGGCGATTGGCATTTGCGCTGGAATTACAATATCAATGCGCCTGTTGATCCAAAAACACTTGAAGGTATGTTAAAATGGGGAAAAGTAAGGCAAAATGCAATTGACAATGCCAAACGGGATGTAAAACATATAAACGTGGAGTTGTATAATTATATCGAGGTTAACCAGGTGATGATTGGTTTAAATGAATCCAAAAAATGTGTTACAAACGAAATTGTCAATAAGGTTAATCCGGATTATGTCTCTTATTCTGCTTATGATGCAACCAATCCTTTTAAAACTGAGGAAGCATTAAATACGAATTTAAAACGAGCACTGGATTATATCGAAGGGCATCTTAGTCCCAAACCAGGTTTGCCAGAAGGAAAACGTGTCTGGATTGGCGAATACGGTAATCCTGCGAGAATATATAATGAGGAGATGCAGGATTCCCGTTCGCGCTGGACTATAAAAGCAGGGTTGGAATGGGGGACACCTTTTATTCTTTATTGGGAGTTATACAACAACGAGATCAACAAAACAACTGGTGAGCATGGTGGTTATTGGCTTATTGATAATGAGGGAGTTAAGAAAAAAATCTGGCATACTCATAATAGTTTCTACAGTGAGGCAAAAGAATTTCTAAAAGATTATTTTGAAGAATATGGCGAACTTCCTGAAATATCAACCTTTCAACAAGAAGCAGTCAGATTTGACGCACTAAACACAGAATAACTGTATATAATAAAACACTAATAACTATAATCTACGAACTATCTAAATTAAAACGAATGAGAAAAGTAAAAGCGATTTTATGTTTATTGTTATTGGTTCCACTGGGTCTTTGGGCACAGGTAATAACAATAACCGGAACCGTTGCTTCGGAATCAGACAATCAACCCTTACCTGGGGTCAATGTTGTTATAAAAGGTACGTCAACGGGTGTTATCACAGACCTTGAAGGAAAATATTCTATTAATGTCGCAAGTCCCGATGCGGTACTTGAATTTTCAGCTATTGGTTATTTAACAGAGAGAAATGAAGTGTCAGGGCAATCAGTTATTGACATAAAACTGGTTGAAGATATCATGGATCTAGAAGAAGTTGTTGTGGTTGGCTATGGTGTCAAAAACAAAGAAACCCTTTCAGGTTCAATTACTACAATAAGGACAGACGAGATAAAAAAAAGTAAATCTGAAAACCTTATCAATATGTTACAAGGTAAAGTTTCAGGTCTTCTTATCAGACAAAAAAGCGGAGCTCCGGGTGATTTTAGTAATTTGATTAGTGTTCGTGGGTTTGGAGATCCATTGTATATTATTGATGGTGTACCCAGAGACGGAAGTTCATATTTTGCTCAATTAAATTCCGACGATATTGAAAGCATTTCTGTATTGAAAGATGCTGCTGCATCTATTTATGGTATGAATGCGGCAAATGGTGTTATCATTGTCACCACCAAAAGAGGCCATGTGGGAAAACCTGCCGTTTCTTACTCAACATTTTACAGTCTGAAAGAACCAACAGGAATACCACAAACGGTAGATGCATATACATACAGGGTTTTAAGGAATGAAATGGATATTAATGCGCAGTTAAATCCTACCTATAATGCCGAAACACTAGAGAAATACAGATTAGGCGAACCTGGATACACTGATACTGACTGGCTTGGCTTAACTATGAAAGATTTTACTTACAGCTTAAAACACAACCTCTCTGTAAGTGGCGGAACTGAAAAAACGAAATACTTCACAAGTTTTGAATATAATGATGATAACGGGTTGTTAAAGAGTAATATACAGGATTATGAAAGAATTAACTTCAGAGGGGGAATTGAGACAAAAATCACTGATAATTTAACACTTGATTTTAATACTTCACTTAGGCATACCTACACGAAAGGGCCTCAAAACGATTACATATGGGCATACAAGTATATGGTAGTCAACGACAGGGGAATTGGTGCTTATACATTAGAAAACCCTGATCATCTAACTGTTCCGCAACCAGATGGTATTAATCCCGTAGGAAGATTATCTGAAGAAATTAGTGGATATGACAAAGTGACGGAATTGAGAAATTATAACACTTTGAAACTTACATACGAATTGCCATTTCTAAAGGGATTGAAGATAATCGGACTTACTGCTTATGACAGCAGGCAGGCAGATCGCAGGAACCTGCAAAAAGCCGTTGATCTTTACGATTATTATACTGATTCTTATGTAAAAACCGACCGCACAAACCAATTCCAAAACTGGTACACCCTTTACAATAGATTGCATGCGATGGGGCAAATTGATTACAATAAAAAGATTGGTGAACACACCATAGGGGCATCAACGATTGCGGAGTTTCGGAGCATTGAAGAAGGACAAACTTATGCCAGCCGTTTGTATGAAGATATTTACACTCATGATGTTATTAATCAGGGAACACCTACAACGGCAACAAATTCAGGATATCGCAATTATCAAAAATTCGCAGCCTATATCGGCAGGTTGAATTATGATTTTGCCGGAAAGTACCTTTTTGAAGGAGTTGTAAGATACGATGGCTCATACAGATATGCACCTGAAAACAGATGGGCTTTGTTTCCTTCTGCGAGTATCGCCTGGCGAATATCAGAAGAATCCTTCTTTGCCGATAATCTTTCATTCGTAAATAGCTTGAAGCTTCGCTTTTCTTATGGAGAGAGTGGATTTGATGCCGGTTCTGCCTTTAGGTATGTACCTGCCTACTCCAGTACAACCGGGTATGTTTTATCACCAGAATCCTTAACGGTTGGGTATGCCCCTCCATCAGGACTTATTGATGACAAATTATCGTGGGTAACAACCCTTACTTCTAATCTGGGTGTGGACTTCGCTTTATGGAACGGATTAATTGGAGGAGCAGTTGATGTCTTCCAAAGAGTGGATGATGGACTTTTAGCTTCAAGGGTTCAGTCAGTTCCTAATATCTTTGGGGCAACATTTCCGCTGGAAAACATTAATTCAGCAAGAACCAGAGGATTGGATTTAGAAATTACTCATCGTAACAAGGTAGGTAACGATTTTATATATTCTGTTGCAGTTAACGCAACATTCTCCCGTTACATGGATTTACATGTTGAGAGAGCTGAGTTTAATGATTCATGGGACAAGTGGAGAAATGGACAAGAAGAGCGATACAACAATTTTGTTTGGTTGTTTGAGACTGATGGAAGATTTGAATCTGTTGAAGAAGCGGAAACTTCTGTCTTGTATACCCCACAAAACCATTTTGGAAACTCAAGATTATTGCCTGGAACATACAAAATGAAAGATCTTAACGGTGACGGTATCATCAATGATGCTGATATGAGCAGTAATAATTGGAATTATGCTGGTTCAAGAAGTAGTATGAATAATTTAAATCCTCCATTGCAATTTGGTTTTGCTACGAGCATTGAGTATAAAAACTTTGACTTAAACCTTCTGTTTCAGGGAGCTTCATTATATTCAAAAAGATATCATGCAGATGATATATACGGTTATGGTCGTTATCCTTCTGTCCATGAACAATATCTTGATCGTTGGCATACTACTGATCCAACAGCAGATCCTTATGATCCGAAAACCCAGTGGGAAAGTGGATATTATGGCCCGCTGCGCAAGAATTTTTCTGGAACCAGAGATTTAGCTAATTCTGATTTCTGGTATGTTCCGGCTACTTATTTGAGATTAAAAAACCTTGAGATCGGTTATAATTTTCCAAAGACTGTTTTAAGTAAATTTGGATTTAACCAGTTTCGTATCTTCTTTAACGGAACAAATCTTGCAACTTTCACCAATGATAGATTAAAAGAAATTGATCCTGAGACATGGGAAGGCCCATACTCAGCAAGTCTAACCTATCCTCTTTTAAGGGCATATAATTTTGGTGTCAATCTAAAATTCTAAAAATCTAATTACCATGAATATTCAGAAAAAAAATTTTATAGTATTCGGTTTATTATTAACACTTTTTGCCTGTACCGATACATTAGAGCTGGAGCCTCTTGATAAGATTTCAGGTAAAGTACTTTTCGAAACTGAAGGTGGGATTAAAACAGTTGTGGCTGATATGTATGGCCGAATTCCTGTTGAAAACTTTTGGTACAGGCCCTCAGGCAACTTCTCCGGTTTTAATAATAAAAATGCTGAAAGTGCAGGAGCTATGATCTCGACTGATCAACTCACAGACGATGCATGTTTGAGCCATGGCTCCGATTGGAGTTTAACCGCAGGGTATTGGCCTTATGACGATATACGTTATGCCAATATTTTTCTTGAAACAGTTGAAGCTTCAAAAGATAATCTGAGCATAGACGCTTATAACAGACTTATGAGTGAAGGACATTTTTTTCGGGCATACATTTATTTTGGCCTAGTCAAAAGATATGGCGGAGTTCCTGTTATTGATAAATCACTGGACGATGAATATCAACCCGGAAGTGACAATGAAAACCTTTACATTCCAAGAAGCACAGAGAAAGAAACATTCGATTTTATTCTGACGGATCTTCACGAAGCAGTAAAATATTTGCCGGAATTTACTCCTTCTGTTCAAGAAGGAAAATTCAGGGCTACTAAATGGGCAGCCTATGGATTAATGTCCCGGGTAGCGCTTTTTGCTGCATCTACAGGAAAATATAACTCTAACGTAAATGTGGCAGGGGAGGCATTTGAAAAAAAGCTTGCTTTTGGAATATCCTCTGCAGAGGCAACTGAATACTATGAAAAATGTATTAGTGCCAGCGAAATAATCATTAATAACTCTGGTAAATCATTATACAAAGCTAATCCAAGAAATCCTTTAGAGGCTGCGATTAACTTTTTCGATCTGTTCCATCAGGACATTTCTGATGCCAATGAGATTATATTCAAACAAGGATATATTGCAGAGGCTACAGCTGCTACTCAAGGACACAGGTATGACGGATTGAATACCCCTCACCAGTTAAATCAGGGTTACCATGTAGATGGTCGTTATAGTGTAAGTCTTGATATTGTTGATTTATTTGAAGATTATACCGATGATGGATCAGGTAGCATAGCAATGGTTGCAACAAGAACAGACGGAAATGAGAGTTATGCTTTTACAGATATTTCAGATGGATTTGACGCGGATCTCCCTTTTATCAAATACGATAGTCCTTTGGATGCTTTTGCAGACAAAGATGCTCGCTTAAATGCCAGTGTCATATTGCCAAATTCAAGCTGGAGAAACACAGAAATAATAATTCAGGGTGGACTGATTAAACCTGCTGGAGAACAACTGATATTTGTTAATCAAAGTGCCGTGGGACTCGATGGTAATACTTATTACGTGTATGGAGCGGCTGGTAATAGCTTATTTTCCGGATTCTATGGATTGAATTTCTGGCAGGATTGTAATTATTATAGCACTGGTTTTGGTGTAAAAAAGTATCTGTCTACCGAGGGTGTTGAAAAGGGTCGAAATTCTGATGCCGACTGGATAGATATCCGTTTAGCTGAAATCTACTTAAATTATGCCGAAGCTGTTGTGGAAAGTGGAAGTGGTAATGCATCAAAAGCCCAGGATTTGATCAATGCCTTAAGGCAAAGAGCTGGTCATACTGACTATATTCCCCTCACTCTTGAAAACGTTTTAAAAGAAAGGCGCGTAGAACTTGCATTCGAAGGGCACAGATATTGGGACTTGAACAGGAGAAGAGATACTCATGAGTTATTTCAAAATTTTACAAGAAAATCTCTGGTTCCTATTTTGGATCTGCGTGAAAATCCTCCAAAATATATTTTAGTAAGAACAAACCAGTATCATGATGAAAAAAGCGGAGGCATTACAGTTTATGATCACCAATACTACCGTCCGATTCCAGGCAGGAATACGAATAATCTAATTGATAATCCAAATTATAATTGAAAAATATTTGAAAGATGAAAAAAAACATATTAATTGTCATATTCCTTCCCTGTTTATTATTTACTCTTTTTTCATGTGAGCCTGATAATTATGAAGGGCCAAATGCACAGGTGTTTGGTTCTGTTAAAGATGCTTTAACAGGAGAACTTGTTGAAACAGAATTAATAAATGGGAATGTAATTCGAACCTACGAGCAAGGCTTTGTAGTTGAACAAAGAAGAGACTGGTTGATTAAAAATTCCGGTGAATACCGCAACAATTTAGTTTTTGCCGGTGACTACAGGTATGAGATGTTTGAATGCAATTTCTATCCGACAGAGGGAATTTTTAGCCTTGATGAGAGTGAAAACAACTTAGATTTTTTTGTAACACCTTATTTAAGAATAGTTAACCCTTCTATACAAAAATCAGGAAATGAAATTATTGCAACATTTTCTCTTGAAGCTGGAGGGCCGGAGGTTACACTTTTTGAGATATGTCTGTTTGCATTCTCAGATATCCATGTTGGAAATTATACAAGATTTGCATTAGTAAACTCAGAAGACAGGCTACAGTTTAGTCCTACTATTGCAATAGATAACTCAATTACTTATACCTTAAAAATTGATTTGTCTTCAAATGAAGTATTCTTCCCTTATGCAAAAAATTACTATTTCAGAATTGGAGCTATGGCATCCCTGAGCGATGTGGAAAATTCGGGATCTGTTAAATTTAATTATGCACCCTATGTGGTAATACCATTAAATCAATAATGGTTTTTGGAATTTAAATTTTCTTCGATGATTTGATTTGAAATCACCTGTCGTTTGTGATAGACAGATATGATTAAACCTATTAATAATTGTGTGTATGAAATTCATTAATAATAAAGGTATTTTGATCGTTTTATTATTAAGCTTAATTGGCTGCAATGGTGAAGATGTCGATTTATTGCCAACCTCAGATAATCCAGTTATAAAATCTTTTTTACCTGTTTCCGGTCGGGAAGGAACACAAGTCGTTATTGATGGGTATAATTTTAGTAGCGATCGCAATAAAGTTAAGGTTTTTCTTGGCGATATCAGTATAACGCTAGTTTCTGCAAATTTTACTCAATTGTCATTTGTTGTTCCCGTTGGAATCCCACCAGGTGAATATCAAATAAAAGTTCAGGTAGATAGTCTTACTGCCAGCTCATCTGATTATTTTGAAGTCAAAGAAGAAAATAATATAATTGATTCAGAAGTTATGAATTTCAATTATTCAATTGGAACACAGACGATTGGTCCATCCTATGGCTTTACAGAGGAAGATATTCTGGTTGAAACCTCAAAAGCCATCCTTGAAATGGGTAGCAATATTTTAAAAATCGCTCTGGCAACATCAAAATATGCTGATATAGTTCAATATCCCAGTGCTACTGCTGTTGAGCTGGTAAGAGATCATCCTTCATTTAAAACAGTTATGGATATGCCCTTTACGTATTATTTTTTCTGGGCAAACAATTCAAAAGTCTGGAAAGACGGGTATTCAGCTGCTGAAAGATTGTCGGATTCGACTCAGATTGCTGATTTAACCACATATCTGTTAACGAATTATAATAATACAGCCAAACAATTTTATTTGGGCAACTGGGAAGGCGACTGGATGCTCCTGGGAAGCGGGAATGTAACAGCAATACCAACAGATGAGCAGATACAAGGAATGATTCAATGGTACGAATGCAGGCAGAATGCTATTGAAGAAGCTAAAAGAATTACAGCACATAACAATGTAAATGTATATTCATATTGCGAAGTTAACAGGGTGGTTGACGCAATGGAAGGAAAAGCCAGGGTTGTCAATAAAGTGCTCCCTTATACCTATGTTGACTATGTTTCATATTCTTCTTATGACTCCCAGAAGTTGCCGCAAGAGGAATATAGTGCTGTTCTGGATTATATTGAAACGAATCTGCCTCCGAAACCACAACTGGCAGGAAAGAGGGTTTTTATTGGGGAAATGGGAATTAAGGCCAAGGCTTTTAACTTTTCAAAAACACAACATGAGTCAGTAAATCGTGCAAATATTTTAAAAGCGATAGAATGGGGAGCTCCTTTTGTATTGTATTGGGAAATGTATAATAATGAGATTGTAAATGAAATTCAACAGGGATTGTGGTTGATTGATGATAAAAATGAAAAATGGCCGCTTTATTATACATTCTCTAATTTCTATGAAGATGCTAAAGTCTGGGTTTCTACTCAAAAGGAGGAATTAAATCGCTTGCCCACAAGGGAAGAGTATTTGAATTGGGCGGTACCCAGGTTGCAGAACCCATAATAGTTGTTTGAATGCTCTATAATTGCTTATATTTTAACTTTCCGCATCCAGGTTTTATAAATATTGGTTGCGCATAAAGAAGAATAAAAATGAAAGGTTTCATTAAAAGTGCCATTGCTTGTTCGATTGCATTAAGTTCAGTTAGTTGCACCACCACAACAGAAGAAGCAAAACAACAACCTAATATCCTGCTAATTCTTGTGGACGATTTGGGATATGGTGATTTATCAATAAATGGAGGTACCGATATTTACACTCCGCATATTGACCAACTTTTTAAACAAGGCATGATGTTTACTAATTTCTATGCCAACAGTACGGTTTGCTCACCAACAAGGGCAAGTCTTCTTACTGGTTGTTATCCTGATATGGCTGGTGTTCCGGGAGTTATTCGAACACACGAAACAAATAGTTGGGGATATTTGCGGGAAGATTTGGCCACGCTTCCACAAATGCTTAAAAAAGCTGGCTATAATGCAGCAATTATTGGAAAATGGCACCTGGGTCTGGAATCGCCAAATACACCTAACGAAAGAGGATTTGATTTCTTTCATGGATTCCTTGGCGATATGATGGATGATTATTGGACGCATTTGCGGCATGGAAAAAATTACATGCGTTTGAATCAGAAAGAAATACAACCAGAAGGACATGCAACAGACATTTTTTCTGATTGGGCCATAGATTATTTTCAGGAGGTCAAACAAGAAGACAATCCATTTTTCCTTTATCTGGCGTATAACGCACCTCATTTTCCAATTCAACCACCTGATGAATGGTTGGAAAAGGTGAAACAACAGAACCCTGGACTTTCCGAACTCAGAGCAAAAAACCTAGCCTTTGTTGAACACATGGATGATGGCATTGGGCGGGTATTGGCAGCATTGGAATCAACCGGTTTGTCGGAAAACACGCTTGTAATTTTTTCTTCTGATAATGGAGGAAGCCTTCCTCATGGTGCATCAAACGCGCCGCTCCGGGGGGGGAAACAGGACATGTATGAAGGTGGGATAAAAGTACCCACCTGTTTTGTATGGAAAGATCATATTCAGGGAGGAACGACGACTGAAAATCTTGGTCTGACTATGGATATTTATCCAACGCTATTGGATATTACAGGAGTAGCATTACAAAATCAGATTGATGGTTTAAGTTTGTATCCCACCTTAACCGGAAAGGAGCAAAATACTTCCGAAAGAGCAGTATATTTTATGCGCCGTGAAGGAGCACATTACGGTGGACTTTGCTATTACGCTGCAAGGCTGGGTGATTTCAAACTCTTGCAGAATTCACCCTTTGAACCATTACAGCTGTTCAATCTGGAAACAGATCCCAAAGAAGAAAATCCACTTGACGTCTCGGTTCAGGAATATGATTCACTAAAATATATACAGTCACAGCATATTCGTAAAGTCGGGGCTATTCCCTGGCAAAAACCTTCAGACTACTCTGATCAAAACTTTCACAAATAATAACCTTAAAAAAATATTCATAAATAAATTATACAAATGAAAAAAATCAAACAGTCAGGAATCCTTATTCTACTCTTAATTTTTTCAATTGCTTTACTGGGAAGTAATAAGTCAGACGATAATACCATCAATTCCAATGGTATTGTTTTACATACCAATATCCCAATTGTAGCTCAAACTCTGTCATTGGATATGCCTTTGTCTATGGATAATACATCTTTTACCGGTATCTCAGGTGATACATTTTTAGTAGAAGCTGCTGAAGATGAAGAACTATATGGGTATAAAGCCATGGAATATAGCAATAGTAAGTATAATTCTAAGCTCCCCTACAGATTGTTTGTTCCTGAAAATTACCGGAAAGGGGAAAAGTATCCTCTCGTTATATTTCTTCATGGCGGTGGTAAGAAAGGAAGTGATAATGTTTCCCAAATAAGGAATATGGCAGGTCCATTAGCATTTGTAAATCCGGCAGTCCAAAATAAATATCCTTCTTTCGTTCTGGCACCACAGTGTGCAAAAAGTGAAAATTGGAGAGGGACATCCTACAGCGGAGAAAGATTAGTCAAGTCATTGGAAGACATTAAGCCTTCTTCTGTCTATTTAATGTTAATGGAATTACTGGAAAGCCTGCAGGACGATTATGGAATAGATTCCGATAGAATTTACCTTACCGGACAGTCCATGGGAGGAGCAGGAACCTGGTTTATCTGCCTGTCGAATCCGGATAAGTTTGCAGCAATAGCTCCTATTTGTGGTTGGAGTTTGCCTTCTGAAGCATCTGCTATTGTAGATGTGCCCGTATGGGCATTTCACGGAGCAGAAGATAAAACCATACCACCTGAAGGTTCCATAAGCATGATAGAAGCTTTAGAGAAGGCCGGAAGCACCGAGGTTAAATATACAGAGTATCCCAATGTTGGGCATGAATCATGGGAAATAGCATATAGAGAAGACACAGATAATAATGGAATAGTAGATTTAATTGAATGGATGTTTTCACTAAAACGCAAGTAGGCTAATACTTTATCACATACATTAACAGACTGCTAAATAATCTATAGTAATGTGATATTTCTAATTTTTTAACGCCAGTTGGAAGGGGCTTGACAGGCTCATCAAGGCGACATAGAAACAAAGAATGGAGGGCAAAATGAAGGCCAAACTAAGATTTTATGGGCGATGTACGTTTTTTTAGCTTAAAAAATTGCGAATCAAAATTTTAAAGCAATTTAACTTGGGATAAAAAATGTTTCGTCATGAGTGAAGTCAAATTGAAAGATGATTTTTTTTCTAATGTCCGTAGTTTGAATCAGCTCTAAAATACCAATTAAGATATTTAAATTAAAACAAAACACTAAAATGTAATGACTATGAAAAATATAACGACTACTCTATTCGCCTTTTTTATCTGTTTTAGCACTGTTTTTTCTCAGACAGTTCAAATTGGGGAAACCACATACAATACAATTGGAGAAGCTTTGGTTGCTGCTGTCGATAACGATGTTATTGATATAACAGGAATACATACTGAATCGATTTTAATTAATAAAAACGTTACCTTACGAGGAACCGACCCAGCTACTGATATTATTGAGGCGGCTACTGATCAGGCTTCTGCAACTACTCGCGTAATATACATTGACGGGAAAAATGGTGCCAAAACGGTTAGCCTGGAAAATCTCACCATAAGAAATGGAAATTCTACTGATCATGGAGGGGGGGTATACGCAGATAAGGTATCGAATTTATTCTCAATGAAAAATGTTATATTAACTAATAATACTTCAGTAAAAAATGGTGGTGGTATTAGTACCGGAGGTTCTAATGCGAACATTGAATATTGTACGATTGAGAATAATACAGCAACAGGAGCAGGAGGAGCTGGTCATGGTGGTGGTATGTTTATTGCCCCAAATAATGGCGCAGCAATTGATGCCGTTGTTAATGTAAAAAATTCTGTAATCAACAATAATCAGAGTACCCAGAACAGAGCTGGCGGCATCGCCATAGATGGTAACCATCAATATGGAGACCAATTTACCATTACCGCCAATTTCGAGAACGTAACGATTGCCTCTAACCATTCCCTACTTAATGGTGGAGCTGGATTTATATTAGGCGTTGATTATACAGGTACCAATGGTGTGGTAGCTACAGGCGAAACTAATGTAACTGTAAGCATGGTTTACTGCACTGTAGCATATAATACTTGTGGTGATGTTGCTAAATCGGGTCTAACCTTTGGCAATGGTCTCGCTACAACAGGACCCCATTTCAGCTTGTACAATTCCATCGTTGTAAGTGCCGATGATGTATCGGAAAAAGCAATTAATTTTTTCAATAGTAATACAACAGATGTAATAAATTGTGTGCTAGGAGGATTAAATGAAGCACCAGCCCTGATAGATGAAGGGGCGAAGAATAATGTAACTGGTAAAACAAGTTCTTCCGCAGGTATTGCAACTGAATTATCAGATGAAGGAGGAATGGTTAAGGTATTGGCCTTATTGGAAGCTGCATATTCTTCTGATTATTGTACTGCCGAAACTGGAATTACATTGCCAGCAGGTGATGCAAGAGGATATGCCCGCGATGAAACACCAGACGCAGGTGCTTTTGAATTAAATGCCAATCCATTAAGTGTCAAGTCAGTAGTTGAGAAAGAAATAATAATTTATCCTAACCCAACTTCTGATTTTATTTACGTGCGTGGTGCTGATCATATACAGAGTATACATATCTATTCAATGGTTGGAAGCCTGGTTAAAACAGAACAGAATGTGGCTCAGGCAGATATTTCAGGATTAAATGAGGGTATTTATCTTGTAAAAGTGAAGTTTAATGAAGGTGAAGTTGTTAAAAAGATAGTTGTTGAATAGGTTTTTTGCATGACAGACAAGATTTCTAAAAATCCGGTAAGGGGAACAATTTCCTTACCGGATCTTTCATTGTTGAGAACTGTTACTAATCCCAGGCTCTCTCATTATGCCTGATATGGTTGCAGAAAAAAGGGCAGAATTAGCCAGGTGCTTTATTTTGGAAAATACGATGAATCATTAGATTCCAAAATATATATCTATGTCACATGGACGATTCGACAATCCGATTACGGCAACTCTAACCGATATCCTTGATATATTCAGGAAGCAAAAACTAACTGGACGCTTGTCAGTTTCCGATCGTTTTGATGGAAGATCCTATGTTATTACAGGGGTCAATTCCGGATTGGGTTTTGCACTTACGGTGGAACTTGCAAGGCGCGGTGGCCATTTGATCATGGCTTGCAGGAGCCAGATTCCTGAGCAGGATAAAAGGTGAAGCAGATTTCCGGCTCCGGTAATGTAATCATGCGGTATTTTGACCTGGCTGATCTTGACTCTATACATAGCTTCTGGAACTCCCATGAAAATGATGGAATAAGAACCGATTTACTGATTCTGAATTAGGGTTTGTCCACTCCCAAAACGACCCGGACAAAATCGGGACTGGATGAAATTTTCCTTGCAAATTACCTTTCCAATTTCATTCTGCTCAACCTGATGCTCCAAAATGGCAGTCTCCCCAATACTATCTTAAAAGGCAACCGGAGCTGAACCGATGCCTCAGAAATTGATTGATGAGCTTTTCGCAAAACGAATACGAAACTCACTGGGGAAAATAGTATCAAATAAACAGAATCTCAAGTTTGAACAACTCAGGATTTATTACGAATCTGCTGGTCTATCACTAAATGAACAATTTGCTTCCAACCTTGAATTGCTAACTGATAAAGACAAATATAACTATGTCGCTTACTTACTTGCAGATAATAATTCCACCTCAATAAAAGTTGCAAAGTATAGTAGCATAACAAGAGTTGAACTTACAGAGAATAATGAATACGGTTATGGATGCCTGATAAGAGCAGCCAAGCATGTTATTGATAAGATTGAATTAGAAAATCCCACAGCAACACAAATTACCTTTAAAGAAAGGATTAATACAAGACGTTGGGATTCAGTTGCACTCCGAGAAGCAATTATAAATGCTTTTGTGCATAATGATTTTTCGAATGAAGTCCCTCCGAAATTTGAAATATTTCCTGATCGAATTGAAATAACATCTGCTGGTGGGTTGCCAGATGGATTAAGTCAGGAAGAATTCTTCCTGGGGTTTTCTGTACCCAGGAATAAAGAGCTAATGAGGATTTTTAAAGATCTTGGTATGGTAGAGCAACTTGGATCTGGTGTGCCCCGAATACTTAAGAGCTATGGCGAAGATTGTTTTGCATTTTCAGACAACTTTTTAAGGATGACCTTTCCTGCGCAAAGAGACCTTACCCCCCAAGTTACCCCTCAAGTTACCCCTCAAGTTACCCCTCAAGTTAAGAAACTGATTTTGATTACAAGAGGAGAAATGACAAGACAGGAATTACAAGACTCGCTTTCACTATCTGATAGAATGAACTTCCTTACTATGTATCTCCGACCTGCAATAGAATCTGGGTTCATCGAATTGACATTCCCGGATAAACCAAAAAGTCGTAATCAACGATACAGATTAACAAAACTTGGCGAAGAAATGAAACTATAGCTAATCCTGACCAATATTTCCGGACATGCAATGGAGATTAACTAAATGGTATATCTAACTTGCCGTGCAACTTTTAAAAAACTGATATTATGCGATATAAACATACTATCTCAATGTATCATTACAAATTTAAGCTAAGGGATTAGTCAGAAATCGAACTTCAAAAGTGAGGCCTTAATCCTTCGCAAAATTATAATTTAAAGGGACTTAAGAGGGGTCAAAAAAAGACTCCCCATCAAAAATGATGAGGAGTCCTCTTTAGTAGCGGGGACTGGTGAAATATCTAACTTGGAATTGTTGAAGGATTTGGCGGAAGTGGTTGAATTTCTGATATATATATAATGATTAAGTGAATACACATAAATTAAAACTTCAAATTTGCAGAGAAAACTTGAAAAGTATG
>JAIOZL010000077.1 GCA_021740645.1 Bacteroidales bacterium | reverse complement strand
ATATTTTAATGAATTTTGTTATCGGATTAACCGCTCACAAAACAAAGAAACTATCTTTAATAATTTGATCAGAAGAATGGTTGCTGCCGACAATATTACGCATCAGCAATTAATAAGCAGCTAAATGATGACCTCTATAGATTTTAATAAAGTGATTGAGCTCGATCCTAACTATAAAGATGCTTATCTTAACAGGGCTTTTTATGTAAAAGATAAGAAAGGGGATTATGCGGGATCAATAGAAGATTATAATAAATTTATCCAACTAAATAAAGATGGGGATATTTCCTATGCCCTTAATAACAGGGGTTTTGCAAAATATAAATTGGAACTTTATAGTGAAGCCTTACAAGATATTAATCAATCAATTCTCAGAGATCCAAACAATTCCTTCGCCTATAAAAATCTTGCTCTTGTTTATATTGCTCTTGACAGCCTGGATTTAGCCTGTGAAAATTTAAATAAATCCATTGAAATGGGCTTTACTAATAAATTTGGAAGCGAGGCAGAGGATCTTTTTGAAGAGCATTGCGGTAATTAATCCGGAACATTCGTTCCTGTTCCCAGGTTCGGCCACCAATAATCATTTTTATCCCTGTTTTCTACCTCTGAATCAAGGTTTATATCTGAAGGAAGATAAGCCCGAATACCGGCATTACCGTCCCATTCAGGAGATTTATCATTAATATCTATAAGTCCTGAAGCATTCGTGTCACCAGAAATCATTCCCCATATTCCCGGGGCTAGTTCTTTTTGTCCAAATAAATAGGCCTGGTTGCTCCCTGTGCTAAAATCATAAGTATATATCCCATCCGAATCAGTCAATGCAAAATTGGAAATTATCGATAAGTGGTTTCTGTGGTTAATAACTACAAATAAATTATTGGTTACTGACCCCTCAAAATATAATCTCGATGAGCCATCCAGGCCTACTATATATCCATCGTTCCGGATAAACGCTGCCTGCCTTGATAACGTGGTAGCAGGAATTGCCCCAAAAACTGAAGTAGCATCCCTTAATTCAATTAAAATCCAGTCTACAATTCCCGTGGTTGGAAGGAATGGGACATTTTCAGTACCATTATAATTCCATGGAGAATTATAATATGGATTTATAAGAGGTATCAATTCACCAAGATTTTCATTCATTCCACTTCCATTAAAGGGTCCTTCGAGAAATACACGAATATTAAGCTCGAATCCTGTTTGTTGGATATTTTGCTCTATACCATTAGTGGCAGGTGAGCCAAAGTCTCCTGACGATCCAATATATTCAGGTTCCCGAAGAGAAGATTCTACCCATAAAGCTCCATTGTTGTTATCATTTGAAGCAATTCCGGTAAATACCATTGATTTCCCAACCGGATCGGGCCAAACAGGGCCACCATCATATTCCACCCTGTCAATCTCAGTACCTGTCGGATTTTTTAATATTATCTCGTCGTCAGTATTTGAAAGAAAAAAGTTTGCATATTGGTAGTTGCAAAGATAGGATCCGTTCAAAACCAGGTCATTGTTTCTTCCTAAAACAACAAAACCATTGGCCGGAACTATAACAGAATTGCTAATTGTATGCAGGTCTAACCCATTATCTGAAATAGTCCAGTTTAGCAAATCAATATCATTTGCAGTCGGATTAAAAACTTCAAACCATTCTCCGTAAGTATCACTTACCTCCGCTGGGTTTTGCATAATTTCAGTGATGATGAGTAAGGGCTCATCAGCCATCACTTCAATGTAGTTCTCTTTTGTCAAAGTGCTGTTTCCGGATGAATTTGAAACAATAAGCTCAACACTAAAAAGGCCAGGTGAATTATAGCTTACTATTGGGTTCTGAGCTGAGGAATTAGGGGGATCACCGCCCGGAAATGTCCAGTTCCATGTATCCGGTCCATTTGTTGAAAGATCACTAAATTGCACAGATTGTCCCTGAAGAATTTGTTGGGGAACTCCTACAAAGTCTGCGCTTGGCGGCAAAGCACATTCTGAGAAACCCGGACTTGCATAAATGGCATTCCCCTCTCCATTATTTACTACAAAGTTTGTGGAGACACTCCAATTCTCACCCAATGCATTATCAGCATTCGGATCACAAAGCGTGATGGATGGACCATTGCCATCAGCCTCAGCAGGCCAGGGAAGATTGTCATCGTATTGCACTGAATCCAGCATATTTCCAAACTTATCATACAAGATGATTATTTCGCTTCCATTAAGCAAAGCACCGCTTGTCCATTCATAAGCGCTAATTCCAAAGGTACTGAGCATTGCATTGGAATTTACTGCAGTAACGATAAATTCTCCAGGTGCAAGGACAAGTTCAGGAAAGACAAAATTTATACCGGTAAAATAATAATCCGTTAGTGTATCCGGATTGGATCCAAGGTTATACACTTCAATAAATTCCAGGGAATCAAGGCCCGCTTCAGGCGGGTTATACATAATCTCTGTAATCACAAGGTTTGAGTTTGAATTTCCCTGAGGCCTTTCAATAAGAAGGTCACAAATTACAGGTAAATGATCCGACATATAATATAAGGCAGAATTTACTGAATCAGGGACAGATGTATTCGCAGGAAGATCAATAAGAGCAGCATTAAAATGATTGGCATCATTTCCTACGGCAAGGCACGAATTATTAAGATATTTAACTTTATTTACACCGGTAAGGACATCATCAGAAAATAATATAAAATCAAACCTGTCGTCTAATCCACCGGTTGCACCTCCCCCAATATTGGAGGTTCGTGTACTTTGCGTGTGATATTGTCTAAGCGCGTAATCGTCGTGCCAAACGCCTGCAGGTAAAGGGTCATTAAGTGGTTGTATACCCTGGCTGATCAAAGCCTGGTATGCTGGTTCGAGATAGGTATAAAGATTTAAATCCCCTCCGAAAAATATATTCTCCGTAAAATTTAAATTATTAATCCATGAAATGTATTCATTGACCTCCTCCAGCCTGATATCCGAAGCAGCTTCTGTTGATTTTAAGTGGGCAGAATAAAAATAAAAGAATACGGTATCACCCCCTGATGCAAGGTTGGGGGACTTATAATAAAGCACATATTCGCTTATATTCCTTAGTCCTGTAGGGATATAAGACTGGGAATAGAGTGCAAGCTTATTACTATTGTAAAAAAGCATATTGTCAGTGTCTGGACCATCAATAAATGCCGCCTTGTTATAGTGATTAGTACCAAAAACATTAAGGGAATTATTAAGTAATGCTTGAGCTCCAACGTCGCCTATTACTTCATTCGCTAAAATAATATCAGGTTGCACATACCGGTTAACTATTCTGAAATCATCCTCACGATCAGGGTCTCCATTTTCAGGAAAATTCAAAAGATTATAATACATGACCCTTAAGGTATCATGCTGTGCCATAAGATTATTACACACTATTACCCACCCTGCCAACAGCAGAAGTTGGAACAAATATTTAATTTTCATTGAGCCTTTACTTGACGCAAAAATACTCAATTAAAACTACTTAAACCTAATTTTCGGGAAATCATTCTATAAATGCTTGTCACTGAACGGACCACCAAATAGAATATATTTTGCAATAAGGATATTGCACGATTTTAACAATATCTTAAACTTAATGTCAGAAATAATTTACAAATGGAAAGCATATTTGCATCATTGTCTCCAATAAATAAATCCACTGTATTTGCCGTTTCAAGTTCATGTAGCGGCTTTTCTTTTAAGGTTAGAACTATTTGTTATTGCAAAAACAACCGTTGATCAGTTCTAGTGTTATAATACCCGCCTGCGTATCAATAAACATAGTTTCTCCCTGAACTAAACTTCCGTTGTCAATCTTTTGCTTTGTTTGCCAGATTAAGTCAGTCTCCCCACCTAAATAGGTAAATTCCAGATCGAAAAGTTTATCTCCCTTTTTAAAAGTTAAACCCTTAGGATCAAGAGTAAGCCAGTTTGCTGAAAAAAATCGGGTGTTATCATTAGAAACCCATTCTTTGCTAAAAGCACTATGTTTATTTAATACATCCGAATAGGATAAAATTTCATTATCGTATTGGATATAAAGTTGAAATCCTCCTATAGGTTTTGTCTGGGTTGTGGCAAAAACTCCTATAACTACTTTATCCCCTTTTTTAAATTCTGCTGAATTTTTTTTCTCAATAGATAGGCTAAGTTCCTGGGCCATTGAGCCAAGAGAAAAAAACAGGACTGCTACTAAGATATATAAGTTTCTCATATAAATACATTTTTAAATTACAGGTTTATAAATAACACCCTTCCCTTTCCGGCCATCAATTTTTACGATTAAAGGATTCGAAAAACGGATATGGCGAATGAATTCATTTTCAAATTCGGTGTTAAAGTTACTTAAAAAATCAAGATCATAATAACCATCATTAATAAATGGATTGATAGTGAAATACCCCACTCTGAAAGAAGTAAGGTTTTGAAAAAAATGAGTGCCCTGGCTCGGGTCTATTCTGTAGTTTTCAAGGCCTGATTCTACAATCACTCTTGCAGCTGATATTTGCGGCCACTTAACCGGAATTCCAAGCCATGGATCCGTTGAACCCCACCGGCCGGGCCCTATTAAAATATAGCTTTTTTCATGTTTTAAAAACTCATCGTTCAAAATCCCCACTTGTTCAGCAATTGAAAGGCTGTGCGCAGGATTAAAGGATTCGGGTTTAACATAAACCAAATCATAAATATTCTCAATAATTCCATTCCCCAGGGCGGAATTGGAAATGATAACGGAATCCTCTTTCTTCACCTTTCCCAAATCTATATCCACATCTTCTTTATTGTCGACAATAGGCCTTATTTGTAATATATTGAAAATATGTGGCTCTGCTTTCCGCTTACTCAGGTTTACAGCAAACTCAATTTCAACGGGTTTATTCATTTCCTTTTGTCCAATTTTCAATGTCAGATCAAGTATTTCAGCCAAAGGAAAGGTATTGTTTTGTAAGATATTCGCAAAAGTGATTACTTTCTTGCCTTCATACATCACACCATCACGTAGCATTTGATTATTATAATCGTAGGTGGAAGCAATATTAGAAATAGATTTATCTTTTTCGGCCTGACTAATGCGGTATTTTTTCAAGTTGGCGCCATCATCAAGTGAAGGTTTGAAATGCAAGGCATTCAGGTCAAGCGCATAAAAAATTCTCTGGGTTTCCCTTAATGCCATTTCAGGTGAAGTTAATTGCATCACTTTTTTAGGATATTTTGGTGAAAACCTCAAAGTGATTCCTCCATCCACAATGTATTTTCCTAATCCAAGGGCAATGTTGGCGATGCCATCCTCCGTTTTTTCAGGTTCAATCGGATAAAAGTTGTAAGAGCGAGCTACGCCTGAAAAGGAAGGATAGAAATGATCATCGTATTTTTCACCACATACTTCCTGCAAAACAATCCCCATCTTTTCTTCATCAATCACATTTAATGTGGCTGCCATATAAGCTTTGCTATCTTTGAAAAATGCGGAAGCGTAAACACATTTTATCGACTCTGATAACATTTCAATCATTAATCGCTCATCGTTTGCCACATAAGGAATCATGTAGGTAGAGTAAATTCCTGCAAAGGGCTGGTAATGCGAATCCTCCAGCAAACTGGATGAACGAACAGCAATTGGTTTGTTTATGACCGAGATAAATGTATATAAGTCTTCATGAATCCTGAATGGAAGCCTTGCTGACAGAAAACGGTCCAGTATTTCCTGATCCGTAATTTGATCAGCCAAAGCCACAGAATACAGATTATTCTCTTCCATGAATTCATCGAATATATCTGTACACAAAACAACAGACCGGGGAATAGTAACCACTACATCAGTGTACTTATCAAGGATTTTATTGCGGGTAATCAAAGAATCAAGGAAAGCTAAACCCCTTGCTTTACCACCAATTGATCCGTCACCTATTCGGGTAAATGTAAAATATTCATCAAATCTTTCCCGGTAAAATTCTGCAATCACACCCCGAGCTTTGTTGATCCTGAAACTTACGATGGCATCAAACATAAACTTACGGACATCATCCAGGTCATGAAAATCCTGAAATCGCAAATCCCTGATCAAATCAGCCAGTGGAAACAATGCGCGTGCCCTGAACCATTTTGAAAAATGATTACGTGTTATATGATATTCAAGGGAATCATCAGGCACCCTGAAAAGCACATCCTGGAAAGATTTTAGATCAGAGGCCCTTAGAATTTCAGTACCATCAGAAGGATTAATAAAAACAAAGTCTCCAAATGCAAAATATTCGAAAATGAAATTTCTTAATTCTAAAGAAAGGGTCTTTGAGTGTTTATTGATAAATCCTACTTTAGTTTTTTTAGCCAGATTTTCACTTTCAGCATCCGAAGATTGCAAAAGAAGAGGCATAAATTTATCATCTTTTTTTATCCTTTCACATAATTTAATTCCTGCATATTTATCCGGTTTGCCCTGCCGTTCATAGGTCATATCTGTAATGACTCCCAACATATTATGCTTGTATTTTTCATAATAGGAAACAGCATCTTCAAAAGTTGTGGCAAGAATGATCTTGGGCCGGCCCCTCATCCGTAACATTTTTTGATGCTCGTTGAGGCCTTCAGTTACAAATTTAAGCGACTGCTTAAAGATGATTTTATAAATGTTGGGTAAATAACTTGAATAAAACCTGATAGAGTCTTCCACTAGTAAAATAGTTTGAACTCCCACTTCAAATACGTCATGCTCCAGGTTCATTTTATCTTCTATCAACTTAATGATGGCAAGCAAAATATCAGCATTTCCGAGCCAACTAAATATATAATCGATTGCACTCAAATCACTTTTATCCACCTTTATTGTGACTTTCCTTGAAAAAGGTGTTAATACCACAATTGGGATGTCACTAAATTTCGCTTTAATGGCTTGGGCAAGATCAAAAGTATCCTTTTCGGCTGCACTCAGCATCGTTATCACCAGGTCGATGTTTTCGGTGTTCAGTTTTTCAAAGGCTTCCTGCTCTGAATTGGCAAGGATAAACTGAGGGGGATACCTTAGGTTGAGCGAAACATATTCATTGAAAATCTGTTCATCAATCCGGCCATCATCTTCCAGCATAAAGGCATCATAAGAGCTTGATACCAGCAAAACATGATAAATCCGCTTCTTCATCAAGGTACTGAAGGAAGTATCACTAAAATAATATTTGGGGGCTTTAAGCGGATTTACTTTGGTCATATACTGCCTTCGTTGAAAATTAGTGAAATCATTTGCACAATGCAAATTTACAAATTAATCAGGCTTTATTTGGGTAAAACTATTTTATTGATACCAGGAGCCAAGGCTTTTCTATTGGATTGACTTTAGGAAATGTGAATACATTATCAGGGCTATAATCATTTGATTAAAACCTAATAATTCAACATGTGAATTTACCAGCTTTGAAACTAATTTACCTTAAACTTATAGTTCAGTTTCGAAAGATCTTCATTGGCTTTAACAATTTTCACTTTCAGATCCTCTTTAAAGGCAATCACTTTCTGTGCAATAGAATCATCGGCTGTGGCAAGAATTTGAGAAGCTAAAATTGCTGCATTTTTTGCCCCATTTATACCTACTGTGGCAACAGGAATACCGGGGGGCATTTGAACAATGGCGAGCAATGAATCCATACCGTCAAGGCTGGCATTAATGGGCACACCTATTACCGGAATCGGGGTCATTGCTGCAATAACTCCGGGTAAATGGGCAGCCATACCTGCACCGGCAATAATAACTTTTATTCCCCTGTCTTTCGCTGACCTGGCAAAAGCTTCTACTTTTTCGGGTGTACGATGTGCTGACAAAGCGTTAATCTCAAATGGTATTTCAAGTTCATCGAAATATAAGGCAGCCGCTTCCATTACTTTTAAATCTGAAGTACTCCCCATTATAACACTAACTTTTGGACTCATAACTTTATTTATTGATTTAATCTTAGGCAAAATTATTACTTTTTCTAAAGATGGATTACTATCTTAGTACTTTTGTTGAGAAAAATTTACATTATGGATATTATTCAAGTTGACGACAAACAATTTTCAATTTACCTGAAATCCCCTCAAATAGAGGCAGCAGTTGACAATATTGCACAGCAGATCAATGTGGATCTTAAAGGTAAAAATCCTTTATTTCTTGTTGTTTTAAACGGGGCTTTCATTTTTGCCTCAGATTTACTTAAAAAAATAACCATCCCCTGCGAAATTTCATTTGTAAAACTTTCATCTTACGTAGGCACTAAATCAACTTCAATTATCAGGGAATTGATTGGTTTGGATGAAGTAGTTAGCGGGCGCACTATTGTGATTGTTGAAGATATTATTGATACCGGCCTTACAATGGGTGCAACAATAGATAAAATGAAAAAACTGGAAGCGAAAGATGTTCGGATTGCTACTTTACTATTTAAACCAAATGCATTTCAATTGAATTATAAGATTGATTATATAGGGATAAATATTCCCAATGATTTTATTGTAGGTTATGGCCTCGACTATAATGGATATGGGAGAAATTATCCTGAAATCTATAAAATTCTTAATAACGAATAATTTACTTTTAAATGGGGAATCCAAACTTTATTGATTACGTAAAGATCAATTGCCGTTCGGGAAAAGGAGGTGCAGGGTCAGCTCACTTTTTCAGGAGCAGGAGCAATCCAAGAGGGGGCCCTGATGGAGGAGATGGAGGTCGTGGCGGCCATATCATTTTAAAAGGGAATGAACAACTCTGGACCCTCTTACATCTTAAGTATACAAAACATGTAAAAGCAGAAGACGGCCACCCTGGATCCGAAAGCCTTAAAACCGGTGCAAATGGTAAAGATGTAATCCTTGAAGTACCCCTGGGTACAGTAGCCAGAAATGGAGAAACATCAGACTTTCTGTTTGAAATTACTGAGCATGGGCAAACTCAAATTCTTGTTAGCGGAGGCAGAGGTGGATTGGGTAACGACCATTTCAAATCCTCTACCAACCGGACTCCCAAATATGCCCAGCCAGGTGAACCCGGCTTAGATGAATGGCATATCCTCGAACTTAAACTACTGGCTGAAGTCGGTTTGGTTGGATTTCCAAATGCTGGTAAATCAACTTTGTTATCAGTAATATCTGCAGCACGTCCTGAAATTGCAGATTATCCTTTTACAACGCTTAAACCCAATCTTGGGATGGTCCAGTACCGTGACGACAGATCGTTCGTTGTGGCGGATATTCCAGGCATCATTGAGGGGGCTCATGAGGGGAAAGGATTAGGCCTTCGGTTTTTACGTCATATTGAACGAAATTCATTGTTATTATTCATTGTTCCGGCTGACTCAGATAACATAAAAAATGAATATGCCATATTACTTAACGAGCTAAAACAATACAATCCTGAGTTACTTGACAAAACAAAACTTCTCGCAATTTCTAAGTCTGATCTGCTTGATAAAGAACTTAAGGATGAGATTAAAACTGATTTGCCTGACATCCCCAGTGTTTTTATATCGAGTGTTGCACAAACCGGATTAACAGCACTAAAAGATTTAATCTGGAAATACCTTAATATCTAACTGTGGATACGTTTTTAGAAATACTCAATAAATGGGATACAAGTTTATTCCTGTTTCTAAACAGAGCCCACTCCTCCTTGCTCGATCAACCGATGTTCTGGATTAGTAACAAATTGGTTTGGATTCCACTGTATCTCTTGTTATTGTATTTTCTTATAAAGTTCTACCATAAAGAAACCCTGTACATAATGCTCATGGTTGCGTTATTAATTGCAACAAGTGATTTGTTATCAGTGCATGCATTTAAAAATGTTTTCCTTCGCTTGCGCCCTTGTCATGAGCCTGCACTTAATGGACTTGTTCATATTGTCAATAATAAATGTGGGGGAGATTATGGTTTTTATTCTTCCCATGCAAGCAATCATTTTGCTATTGCAACTTTTCTACTTTTTTTCCTGGGGAAAAGATTGAGGTATTTCACTGTACTGATCCTATTTTGGGCTACACTAATTTCCTATAGTAGAATATATTTAGGAGTACACTACCCAGGAGACGTTTTAGCTGGAGCTATGGCAGGAATATTACTGGGTATTTTTTACGCTAAGATATATGATCTGGTGAAGAAAAGATTTCTACCCTCAATATCCTAAAGCCCTGCCTTCAAACTTTTCTACAACAACTTTAAAAATAGCAATATCTACTACAGCTGGTTTATTATAATTGAAATTACGCCGGGTATAATTTTGCATGATATGATTTAAGGCTTCGATTTTTTCATCATAATCTTCCACAAATTCAACAATCCCATGTGCAAGGACACTTTTGTATCGCATTGAATAACTGCAAGCAACATTTTCACTTTGCCATTTCAAATCATGATCAGTGCTGAAGGATACGCTTACCTGATTATTCTTCTTTAAAACATCTATTTTCTTTCCTGAAGATGAGCAATGGAAGAAAATTTCCCCCTTCGAATATCCAAAATTCATGGGGATGACATAAGGCTTCAAATCGTTAGTTATCATTGCAAGGTTACAGACATCACACTTCTTAATAATTCTTTCAATCTCTTCTTGCAGGGTTATTATTCGACTTTTCATAAACGTGCTGATAAATTATATATTAAAAGGCGTAAAGTATATCAATGTATTTTCATCAGGGAATAAGAATTTAGCCCCTAAAGTCTACCATAAAAAAAAGCTTTACCGGCCTGTTGGCTGGTAAAGCTTTTTGAAGAATTAATAATATTTCTAGTCCAGAACTTTCTTACGAAGTTCATACACTTTTTTAGTTCCGTATCCGATAGCTAATGACAGCAGGATAATCAGTCCACCACCTATTGGAGTGCCACCACCCACTGGGGTAGTACCTGTTCCTCCACCGATACCTGGATCGTAAGGTAA